>NZ_JBALBZ010000220.1:0-21059 GCF_036919495.1 Nostoc sp. | reverse complement strand
AACCAAGATATGCACAGGTTCAGCACCCATTTCTAGCATAAAGCCAACTACGCTGTATACTAAATCTGGTTCGCCGTAGATAGCGAAGCGCTTGCCGTGAATCCATGAGTGGGAGTCAGTCATGGCATCAACTGCCCGACCGCGTTCAATTTCCAATTCTTCGGGAATGGGTATACCACTCAATTCGCTGAGTTTCATCAACAACTCATCAGTACCCTTAATACCCCAAGGACGGATAACTGAGGTTGGTTGCTTCCACTCTTTTTCGATGTACTCGCGGGTTTTGAGGGTAGAGTGTGATTGCAGAGCAATTGTAGCTTTCGCATTAATTGAATCTTCTGCATCTTCTAGCTTTGTACCACCTGGGTACATATCGAACTCACCTGTGTTGGGTGAATCCAGGTAGTCGCTGTTGTCAGCTAGAATGGTGTAGTCAAAGCCAAACAAGGAAGCAATCCGCTTGATTTCGCGGTTGTTGCCTACGTAGGTGTCAAAACCTGGGATGAAGTTGATTTTACCATTGCTGGTTTCTTTCTTATGACCTGCTGTCAGGTTAGAAAGAATTCCCTTCATCATGTTGTCGTAACCAGTGATGTGGGAACCGACAAAGCTAGGGGTATGAGCGTAGGGTACTGGGAAATCTTGAGGAACTGAACCAGCTTCCTTGGCGTTGTTGATGAAAGACTGCAAGTCATCACCAATTACTTCTGCCATACAGGTGGTGCAGACAGCGATCATCTTGGGCTTGTAGAGTTGGTAAGAGTTCGCCAACCCGTCAATCATGTTTTGCAGACCACCAAACACGGCTGCATCTTCAGTCATTGAAGAAGATACACCAGAGAATGGTTCTTTGTAGTGACGGGTTAAGTGGGTGCGGAAGTAAGCAACGCAACCTTGAGAACCTTGAACGAAAGGTAGAGTACCTTCAAAACCAACAGCAGCAAAGATTGCTCCTAGTGGTTGGCAGCCTTTAGCAGGGTTAACGGTTAAAGCTTCACGAGCGAAGTTCTTTTCCCGATAATCCCAACCTTTTGTCCACTCTGCAACCCGTTGTACTTCTTCGGCTTCGTGACCGTTTTCAAACTGCTTTTTGTTTTCAAATAGCTGTTGGTACTCAGGTTGGTGGAATAACTCGACGTGATCTTGAATTTTTTCTGGATTCTGAGGCATTTCTGGATCTCCAAGGTTACTGAATTCTTTTACTGATTGAGGAATGAGGATTTGAGGCGGGAGTGGGAGGTGGGAATATGACTCAAAATTCAAAATGCAAAAATCAAAATAAATTTTTAATCTTTCAATTTTGAATTTTGTATTCCCAACTCCCCCCTGGGGTTTTAGCCCCAGGTTATCCTTACTTATCTCACTCTCCCATTTCCCTAAACGGCAGCCTTAGCCTTAGCCTTAGCTTCAGCCTTCTTAGCCTGAGCTTTTTCATTCCAAGGAGCGCCAATTAATCCCCAGGTTGGGCTGTTGAGTGCCAAGTCCATATCACGAGCGAAGATGGCAAAGCCGTCATAACCGTGATAAGGGCCGGAGTAATCCTTTTTGTGGTTTAATTCTTTTCAACAGCCTAATGTTTGCAGTAAACAGTGTCAGCGATAAGCATTGTTCGCTGAGAACACATTTATTTTTAGGCTAAATATAGGCTAAAAACACAGCATAACTAGCTTCAGGACTCACGCATCATCTAAATGTTGTCCTGAGCCAAGGCGATTAAAAAATTGCCTGTTTTTTTGCTCATTCTCTGCAAGCACAGCAGCAAAAAGAACACATGAGAACGAAAGTACTATTGGAATTAGAGAAAGTTAATCTGCGTTTAAAATCTGCAAAGGCAAAGGTAACAATTAGAGAATCGAATGGAAGTCTGCAATTACGGGCTACGTTACCAATTAAACCGGGAGACAAAGACAGCAACGGTACTGGGAGAAAGCAATACAATCTCAGCTTGAATATTCCCTCTAACTTGGATGGACTCAAGACGGCTGAGGAAGAAGCTTATGAGTTGGGAAAGTTAATCGCTCGTAAAACTTTTGAATGGAATGATAAATATTTAGGAAATGAGGCAATTAAAAAAGAATTTAAAACCATAGGAGAATTACTCGAAAAATTTGAAGAAGAGTATTTTAAAACTCACAAGCGTACAACTAAAAGCGAACATACTTTTTTTTATTACTTTTCCCGCACAAAGCGATTTACCAATCCTAAAGATTTGGCAACTGCTGAAAATCTGATAAGTTCAATTGAACAAATTGATAAAGAATGGGCTAAGTATAATGCAGCTAGAGCGATCGCAGCATTTTGCATGACATTTAAAATCGAAATCGATTTATCTAAATATTCCAAAATGCCTGAGAATAATTCCCGGAATATACCGACCGATACAGAAATATCTGAGGGAATTATCAAGTTTGAAGATTATCAAAATAACAGAGGTAATCAAGTTAATCAAAATGTTCAAAATAGCTGGCAACTTTGGCGGTGGACTTATGGAATGTTAGCAGTTTTTGGTTTACGTCCACGGGAACTTTTTATTAATCCTGATATTGATTGGTGGTTGAGTGCAGAAAATACAGATTTTACATGGAAAGTCCATAAAGATTGTAAGACTGGTGAGAGAGAAGCATTACCATTATATAGACAATGGATTGAGGATTTTGATTTGAGAAATCCTAAATATTTAGAGATGTTGAGGGGTGCGATCGCAAAAAAGGATAACACTAATCATGCTGAGATAACGGCGTTAACACAGCGAGTTAGTTGGTGGTTTCGCAAAATAGGATTGGATTTTAAACCTTATGATTTACGCCACACTTGGGCAATTCGAGCGCATATTTTAGGGATACCAATTAAAGCGGCGGCGGATAATTTGGGGCATAGTGTGCAAGTTCATACCCAAACTTATCAGCGTTGGTTTTCGCTAGATATGCGGAAGTTAGCGATTAATCAAGCTTTGAGTAAGAGGAATGAAGTTGAGTTGATTAGAGAGGAGAATGCTAAGTTGAGGATGGAGAATGACAAGTTGAGATTGGAGGTTGAAAAGTTGAGAATGGAAATGGTTTATAAACGTAGTTAAATTTGCTAAAGAAATTGATGTGGTACGTTGCACTGCGTGACAATACACACTACTTTGAAAAAACATATTTTTTATCCTCTTGATTGTATCTTAAAATACTATGAGATGACCATAACCCAATTAATTACAGTCTTTGAGGTTTATGACGACGAGCAACAAGCGATCGCATCGTTTTCTTAAAAACCCAATATCTGTAGGGTGCGTTGTCGCAAAGCGCAACGCACCGTCATATATCAAACATCCCAAATATCCGACGAAAGCTGAACCTGACCATCACTACCCCAATCTAACGGGTAAATCTTTTGCCCAATAAAACGATGAATACTCGAAAAAGTCCATTGCTGCGGGAATTCACAAAGCTGATGCCGCACTGAATTATAGTGTATGTAGTCACAATGATTAGCAAAATCAACATCATCTCGAATTAAATGTTCCCAGAAACGGCGTTGCCATAGATTTCCTTCTTTTCGCTTTTCTCGTGAACGCGAAATACCGACATCAAGTCCTAGCTGATGCCCATAGTATTTGGTCACAAAGCGTTTGATTAAAAGCATTCGCATCGATATATTGCTATCTCTTTCAGGCAGAGTCCATAGACTGTGAAAGTGATCTGGTAAGAGAACAAAGGCATCAATGGAAAAAGGGTAATTCTTGCGGACATGATTCAGGGCGGTACGGAGAGCAGTACGCCCGATATCAGAGCAAAGCCAGGGTTGTCGTTGGTAGCTAACTTGGGTAATGAAATAGGTGCCACCAGAAATATGAGGTCTACGGTAATTGGGCATGGGCATGAGGGAATGGCGTTTGTATTTAGGATGCCCATGATTGATGTGGTGCGTTGCGCTGCGCGACAACACACCCTACCCATACTTGTATTTAATTTGTGTCCACAGTCGTAATGCGATCGCATCCCTAATTTAGGGTGCGTTGTCGCAAAAAGCCAGAGTTACTTTACTCAAAAACAACGCCGCGATAAATTTCTGCCATTGATAATGCGATCGCAACTGAATCCAAAGAAATAGATACCTCTAAGCTGCTAAAATCACTGAGCAACCAACCTTCAGCTTGTTTACTGTAGCGTTCCACAAAGGGTTCATCTTGCTCGACTAATAAATATTCGCTAAAACTTGGAATTACTCGATAGATCCGAAATTTATTTTGTCGATCGTAATCTGCGGTGGAAGGAGATAGGACTTCAACAATCAAAATGGGATTCAAGACTTCATCTGAGCGATCGCTAATGGTTGGAAATTAATAATCTATTATAAAGATTATAGAAAGTCTGTTTGCGAGTAGCGATCGCAAACAGACTTGACTTTTTTATACTTCTAATTAAGCCTGTTCCCAAAGCTGACGTACATAGTCAGGTAGCCAGCTAGCAATTTCCTGAATTCGTTCTTCGGAAAGTTCATCTTTGGTAGCAGAAAACACTGCTTTAACCGCTTGCTCTCGGTCTACTGTTCCCGGCTTTCCGCCTTCATTAGCAACTCTGAACAGGAAGCGATCGGAATCGATCTTGAAGATACCGGGGCCTTGCCAAGGTGGACGAACCCGGCTTAAAAATCCCACAATGGGATTGGTGTCTTTCCAGAGATCAGACACTTCAAACTGGAGTGCTTTTTCATCTGTAGGTATAGCCTCTGTATGCAGTTCTGCCTCGACACGATCGCTGGCTTCTGTGGTCATTAAGTCGCGCATGACGCGAAACACAACTTCGGTAAAGTCTCTTGCATCATAGGGATCTGCAAACCCGGCTTTGACCTGGACTTTTTCTAGGAACGAGCGATGTTCGTCTGCGATCGCAGTTCGAGTATCTTCAATCTCTGTTGGGTCAACTTCTGGAATGTTTGTTCTAAAACTTTGATCTGGCATTGTTTTTTCTTCTGGTTATTAATTTTGAGTCTTTATGCTTACTTTATGTAAGGTCGCACAAATCAAAAACCCTTGGGATCTTCCAGAAGTTTGAGATAGTATCTATTCAAAAGTTAGAAATTCATCTGATCTGCTCATAGCTGTAAAGTCATGGTTGAGGTGAGAAGAGCAATACTTCTGATGTTTGTGCCCGTCTGTGTCGAAAACCAGTCAAAATAAATGAGTTGGTATAAAATGAGCCGAAACAAAGATGCTAGAAACAAAAAACATCGAAATTAACACCTCTTATGTCAAAGTACCCAACGATGACTTAGAAATCGATGCTTACTTAGCTCAACCAGCACAAAACGGGACCTTTGGCGCGATTATAGTTTTTCCAGAAATCTTTGGAATAAACAGTAATATTCGAGATATTACTGAACTAATTGCTAAACAAGGATATATAGCGATCGCTCCAGCCATGTATCAACGTATTGCTCCTGGTTTTGAGGCTGACTTTAGTCCTGAAGATGTTGGCTATAGCCCAGAAGCCTATCAACTTGGTTTGCAATATTATCAACAGGTAAAATATCAAGAGATATTTAGCGATATTCAAGCTACCATTACTTACCTAAAAACTTTACCCAATGTCAAAAATAATGCAATTGGTGTCATTGGTTTCTGTTTTGGCGGTCATGTTGCTTATATAGCTGCAACTTTATCCGATATCAAAGCAACAGCTTCGTTCTATGGTGGTGGGATTACTACTTCTAGTTATGGTGAAGAGACTCCAACCATTAATCGTACTTCAGAAATTAAAGGTACTATCTATGCATTTTTTGGTACAAGGGATACATTAGTTTCCCAGGAAGAAAACGAGCAAATTGAGGCAGAATTAAAGAAACATCAAATAAATCATCGTATATTCCGATACGATGCAGGACATGGATTCTTTGCCGGATTTTTCAAAGATAAGTACCCATTTTTACAGCAGCACCCAAGTTACAACCCTGAAGCTGCTCCTGATGCTTGGCAGCATGTTCTAGAACTGTTTCAAAACAACTTGTGATATGGTTACAAGCTAATCAATCTTCTTTTAAAATGTTGGTAGTCGGGACTTCAGTCCTGATTTTGTAAAGCCTTTTAGGCATAGCTGTGCTTACAGCGTAGCGTCTCGTAGTGAGGATTTTAGTCCTCACTACAAAACAAAATTATAAGAGTACGATACTGTTGGCTTTAAGCTTTTGAGTTTTTCAGCAGCAATTGACAACCACATAAAAACGGGTTTGGACTTTCTATGCGATCGTCCACAAGCACTTCAATGGGAAGCTTGCTGTTATAAATCAATTCGTCATAATCCATCAATGCATCCCACTTGATTTTGCCAGTCGGGAAGCCTAGCTGTGAACTACTATCAGATATTAATTCTTGCCATTTCTGAATCTCTGGATCTTGTGATTTACAGTAATCGAGAATAGCAATCAAGGCACCAGGCTTAGTAACTCGCAGGATCTCTGCAAGGGCACAGACTGGATCGCTAACGACACAAAGGGTAAATCCCGATGCTGCTGCATCAAAAGTATTATCAGGAAAATCAAGATTGCAGAGATCCGATACCTTGAAGGTAATGTCTGCGGATACGCTTTTTTTACGTGCTTCATCCATCATCTTCTCAGAGAGATCGATACCGACGACATGTACATCTTCAGGATAGGCTGGAAGATTAAGACCAGTTCCTACCGCAGCATCCAGGGCAGTTTGTCCTGGCTTTAGCTGCAAGGAAGCAATTAAGGGTTCGCGCTCGATGTGCCAGTAACGCTTCATAATTGCGTCATAATCCACCGATCCCTGATCGTAGGTTTCAATCACCTGATGTATTTGCATTAATTTTTTAACAAACAGAACTACTGACTTTAACTATCTGTTCAACTGTATAATCTGTTAGCGCCCAAAATTTGTATATTCTCTTACCAATAAAAAAACTTCATAATAGATATATTCTCCGTTATCCTTTGACCGAACAATATCTATAGCAGCGAAGTGACAAGAGCGGTTGGTGTATTATCAAAAATAGCGATCGCACCAATGGCAGTGTTACGATCATGCAGAGTGATTCCCCCTAAACGGCAAATCATTGTTCAAGCTTCGGAAATTAGCAAAGGTATTGTTACTTACAACACTTTACAAGTCAATGAAGTACACCCCTCCTCAACTTCAAATCTGCTGTATAATCCAAAACTCTCTACATCTTCCTGTTCCCCCAAGCCTAAGCCATAATTCATAGTTCAACCATTCGTGAGCCGCAGAGGAATTTGAATGATAAACTCGGTTCCTTTTCCAGGAGTTGAGAAACACTCCAGTTTACCGTTATGTTTTTCTGTGACAATTTGATAGCTGATAGACATACCCATGCCGGTTCCTTTGCCTACGGGTTTGGTGGTGAAAAAGGGATCGAATATTCGTTGCTGAAATTCTTTAGAGATACCAACTCCATTATCAGCGATCGCTACTTCTAACCACATTGAATTAACTACTGATGTGCGAATCCTAATTCGACTGGGATTTTTCTCCATATCCTGATCAGTACGCTTGATATTGCTTTCTTCTAATGCATCAATTGCATTGACTAAAATATTCATAAATACCTGGTTGAGTTGTCCGGCATAGCATTCTATTAAGGGTACATTGCCATACTCTGTAATGACCTCAATTTCAGGTTGCTCTGGTTTAGCTTTGAGACGGTTTTGCAAAATCATCAGGGTGCTATCGATGCCTTCATGAATATCGACCCTTTTGAATTCTGCTTCGTCCATGCGGGAGAAGTTTCGTAGCGATAGTACAATTTGGCAAATGCGCTCGGTACCGACTTTCATGGAAGACAAAATTTTCGGCAAGTCTTCTTGCAAAAACTCTAGATCCATATCTTCAACAGCAATTTGAATTTCCGAAGCAGGGTGAGAATTATACTGCTGATACAACTGCACAAGTGTTAATAAATCCTGAGTATATTCCTCTACATGGTCAAGGTTGGCATGAATAAAGTTGACTGGGTTATTAATTTCATGGGCGACTCCAGCAACTAGTTGTCCGAGACTAGACATCTTTTCACTTTGAATCACTTGAGATTGAGTGCGCTGCAATTCTCCTAATGCATTTTTGAGTTCAGTGGTGCGCTCTTCTACCCGATCTTCTAGTTCTTCCTTGCTTTTCTCTAGGGCAGTAAACGATTCGTGCAGTTGCCCTGCCATGTGGTTAAAAGAGTTAGACAAAGTATTAAGTTCTTGAATGCTGCTAGTTTCTACTGTCTGATCTAAATTGCCGGATGCCATTGCTTCACTTGCCCAATTCAAGCGCAGAATCGGGCGTACAATCCAATGAGAGGTGAACACACCCATCACTGAGGCAATAGCCAATGCGCCAAAACAAAGGGCGATCGTGGTTTGCGTGTTGGCGTTAATTTGCGCCATGAATGTGTTTTCTGGCACACTTACAACTACTAGCCAATCTAAGCCATACTTGTCACGCCAAGGTGCAACATCGACAAAATTCTGTTTTCCATCCACCTCAAGCTTAAAATCTGTGTCTTTGGCGATGGACTTAAACCCGTTGAAGGTTTGGAGGTGTTTGGCAATGTTCTGTATCATTGGATTGTGGCTGTTAATCGCCTGCAATCTCTGCACTTTTCGATTAACGAGGGTAAAGGGTTTCTCTGTACTAGAACTGGCAATTAATGTGCCATCGCGCTCTAAGAGGAATACTTGTCCAGACTTACTAACATCTAAACTACGTAAAAAATCGCTGAGTTTTAACAGATGAATATCTGTAGCAATCATTCCCAGCAAGCGATTTTGCGAATCATAGATGGGACGACTGGCAGAGGCGACAATGTAGGGGCCCGTGGGATAATTTCCAGTTACAATCTTTGCCCAAATAGGTTTACCTGCGGCAATGGGTTGAGTATACCAAGATTCACTAGAATTTTGCCAATCCCACCGAGCATTGACCTGAGTTCGATTACCTTGATTATCGGTAGCGTAGGTGTAAGTATTGTTTGGAGGCTTGGCAGTCCAATCATCAATGGTAATTGTCTTGCCATCATAACGAGCAGCACCCAATCCCTCACCCGTAGTTAGTCCGATGCCAATATAAGTAACGTCATACACGCGGATCTGATCCCAGAAATACTTGCCAAGGGTTTGGCGATCGCGCACATCTAATATTCCCCTATGGATAGCATCTGCATTGATCTGATTAAGCGTTTGCGGAATGGAAAGATGAGACTTCAAATGTTCATCCACTACCTCGCTAGTACGATCCATCAACTGCTCTGCCAAGTCGTTAACTGCTCTTTGTCCATTTTTAAAAGACAAATAACCCACTAAACTAACCGCTCCAAAAATTTGGATAAGGAAAGGAACGACAAGAACAATCTGTAATGGGAACCCTTTACCTTTGCTAAAATAGGGAGTTTTCATTGGAAACTAGAAGTTAATACTTATCTTATTTCCTTCTATAGTTCCCAAGATACTCACATACTCACCTTTGTTTAAATTTTTTGTCAAACTGTAGGGTGCGTTTTTTTGTCAAACTGTAGGGTGCGTTATGTTGCGCGACTACTTACGGGTAAATATTTTGATAAAACAGCGATGTCTACGACGGGCTGCGCCTACGCAATTATTTAGGTTTGACAAAATTTTGAGTACTACGGCACATCTTAATTTGTCGCTACCGTTGTCTTTCCATTCTTGCCTTCCAGGCTGGCAACAAATGACGGTTGCTCCGCGGCGTTAGAAGTTGGCGACTGGCCTCGCAGTCCTTTACGACGCTGGCTTTTAGGAACTCCTCCCGCCATGCCATACTCTACACTGCTTTTGCCATATCGAGTCCCAACAGCCATTAACATGTGTTCTGTCATATCTCCCAACTTATCTTCTGTGTCCAGCATTTCACGATACAACTTATCCAAGCTGGAAAGGGCACTGTTGTAAGCATTTTCTTTAGATCGCATCGTCTCGATCAGGGTTGAGAAGGCAGGTAAGGTAAGTCCATTGCCTAAATCTAAACTTGGATCAATTGAGTTTATGCTAGCGGCACGGCGCACTGCTCTTTCTAACACTACGGAAGTTCTTTTTCTACGAGCCATGATCTACACCTTGGAATACAGTACGGTTAATATTCTTTACCTTAAAGCGCTTCCGTATAGATCAGCCTGAGAGAATTCCAGCAAATCTGCAATAGTTTTTGCTACATAGGAATAATTACAGCAGATTGCGCGAACTACTTAAATGAGAAAGCAAACTGGGGTTTGAGAAAGTAAAAGCTGCTTTTGCTAACTAAATTTGACTTTATCTATATTTTTAAGCTGCAATGGCTAGTTTTGATCGTTGTAATGGTAGTGCGATCGCAAAGCATAACGCTTAAATATATCTGGGTATCAGGTTTTAGGCAATAAACTGAATGATTTATAGCTGTAGATTTTACTTTTACAAGTTTAAGTTTGCATCTAAATAAATAGATGTAAACTAGTTGAAACTATCCAAACTTAAAATTTGATTGATATTTTACTATTTTAAATATTGTTTTCTACCTGCTTAAAATATAACTTTGATTTGAGTGAACAGCCAATTTACACTAGTTTGCCTACATTTGACTAAAGCTCGGTTCTAGGTGAACCGAGCATGGATTGAAATTTCATTTGATGAGCATCATGGCGCTTATAGGATGTTTTAAAACTCCCGAAAGTTATAATTTTGCAATTCTCTCTGGGTTAAGTACAATGCTAAGTTAAGGTTTTAGCTATGTATTAAGATACAATGCTTTGCTAACTATGATAGCAAAACACCTTTTTAAAACATCATCTTAGACAAGCGCAATTACTTTTGTATAAAAACAAAGAAATTTTACTTGCGAGTTAGGTTAAGTAGTTCTTTGGGAGAAGCAAGTAAGTCAATAGCAACGAAGTAAATTTGACCTTGAGGATCGAGTAAAAATCGCCAAGCAATGTTCATCCCAACATTACCTCCAAACCAAGGAGTTTCGACGGTACCAGTAACCTTATGCTGGGTATAACCATCTTCTATAGTTTCCGAAACGCCTTTGGTTGGCTTCATCACTAACCCTTGTCCTTCATCTCTTAGGTAGGCAGTGATTGCTTCTCGGCCAACAATTGGTTTTTGGAAAGGTGGTTGCAGCGCACCATTATTAGCAAATAAAGCAACAGCAGCTTCAAAGTTATCTGCATTCATGGCTTCAATGTATTTCAGCACCGTTGGTTCTGTAACTCCCTCAATAGTAAATTGGGGACTTAGAGATGCACGCTGGAACTTAAAGTTTATGACTTCTCCCTGTTTATTATCAGCCAGAGACGGATCAAATCCCATATTTACTACAGTATTGCGTAGTACAGTAATTTGCTGACTCTGATCGATTCTCTGAACAGCTTCTAGCACTGCTTTAACTTGGGTTGACATTTGATAGCCAGCTGGCATAGGAGCGACAATACCCTGTTTCATCCACTCTCCTAACTGCCACCAAAATCCCAATTTGGCATTGACTCCAAAGTATGCATAAGAACGGCTGATGGGAGTATCAGCATTACTCGCTAAATCTCTCATTAACTGCGTTTGTTGTTCATGAGACATCTGCTTAATATCGTTGAATATACCTTCCATTAATTGGAGATTTGCTTTTCCGGGAGCAGCTGGAGTAATTGTACGACCTAGTTCAGCGTAGGCATACCAGAGAAATGCCAATTGATCGTCAATGTTGAGTTGAGCAAACATTGCTGTAGTGGCTGGAACAGCATCTGCCACTTGAGTGCTAGAAAAAATATTCCGTGCAGATTCGATAGTATAACTCATGCTTGTTACCTCAAGGATTTATCTATTCAGTAGTTGCTTTCGGCTACATTTTGCAGTTTAAGGGATAAATCTAGGGCATTTTTCCTGGATAACACAATTATCCCTAGATATTTAAATCCGAATTATTATTCACTACTCTGGCATCATAACTGGTAAACATTAACAAAAGGCTAAGATTTATAAGAGATTTATCTGATGAATATCATTGAATGAAATGTATATCTACTATTTATTTTCAATTTATAGTCTAATAAAAGTAATTTTAAAAAATAGATCCCTCCAAAGGAGGATACTTAACTGTATAGCATCTATCTTTTTAAATAAATATATCTAGCTCTTGAGCTTTTTGGCAATAAAAATAGAATTTGGTAATTGCTTAAATTAGTTTTTTTAATTACTGTATGTGTTGCAATAGATTTATGTTTAGCCATAGGCTGGGCCAAATAAAGTGAAGTCTGTCTAATGCAAACCTTCGGTTCATTTATTAGTAAAATGCAAGTTACAAATTTTTTGCGATCGCCCTTTAGTTAGGTGATAGTTCTGGCTCAATCTTTTTGCATAACATGAGTTCATTATTTTAGCTTCAAATATGATCGCACCTCTCAATTAGGGTGCGTTGTCGTAACGCACCTATGATCTCAAACATTCCAAATATCCAAACGCAAGCGGAACATCGCCATTCCCATCTTAATAACCGTAAATCCTCTGTTGAGGTATAGAAAAGGTTATATACAATAGTATTTACTAGCACTAAGGGACTTCCAAATAAAAAAATATACAACTATTTATTGTGGGGTGGGCGTCTCGCCCGCCCGAATCAGTCTGGAAAAATGAATGACGATTAGCTTATCGCTTCCATAACCATGAACACTGCTGCTAAGATTTTTATACTGAAAGCTGAAAATTTAATCATAAGATTAAGTTTTACCGTTAAAATTGCCACATAGGTTCTTAGCGATCGCTTACTAGTTAAAAAAATATCCTGACTTAAATCCTCCGCTTCTTGGGGGTTACCCAAACCTTCAACAGATTGGCAAAAACACTATGGCAAAGCGTAAAAAAAGCAATCTCCAGTGGATTAAAGAAACCCTTGAACTAAAGCCTGACCATCATTGGGAATCTCCATCAGGCTATAAAATATTTGTTGCGAATCGCGGGGCTGTTCGCTTCAATGTACCCCAGGATTGGATTTTTGAGCCACAAGAAAAATCCTTCAAGTTCCTCGATAAAAAACCCCCCAACGATGATTGCTGTTTGGAAGTATCTTTCAATCCTCTGCCACCTAATGATTGGAGCCAGTTTCCGCTAAAATCTACCTTGAAGAAAGTCCTGGAAAACGACAGCCGCAACATCATTGCTAAGGGAGAAATTATTACCGTCAAGCGCCAAACCGCCAAAATTGTCTGGACAGAGATGAAGTTCATTGACACTCAAGAAGAACCACGGGAAGCTTTTTCGCGGACTTGCATTGCTTTGGGGTCGAATATTCAGTGCTTGATTACATTCGATTATTGGGTAAATCAAGCAGAACAATTAATACCCGTTTGGGATGAAGCGATTCGTAGTCTCACGCTAGGGTTGTATATTCGTGACCCGATGACTGGTTTGGCTTTCCCAGATTGAAGTCCAAGAATGATTGCTCAAGCTTCTTTGGCAAATATAGCGATTCCCGACTTGGTGAGGTACGTTTTCAAAGCTACTATAGCCATTTTCAATCCGGTCAGGTACAGGTATGCAAATAGACCTAACCCCCTAACCCCCAACTCGTCGCGGGAGGGGGGAAAAGTCAAAGCTTCTCTCCTTTTAGGAGAGAAGTTAAAATTGCTGCTCAGGTTAGTTATAAGGGGGTTCAAGTAATTGATAATAATGCTCCAGCGTCTGATTTAGAAATTATTCAAACAATTCAGGCTATTGAATAATTAAGTTGCTGCTCAGATCCCCGACTTCTTGAAGAAGTCGGGGATCTAAATCCAGCGATTTAATAAGTCAGATTCAATATTTATCTTGCCACGCTACTAGATAATACATTTTTTAGGTTGTCATTTTTAAATAAAAAACTATTTTCACTGAGATTTTCTGAGACTAAATATATAGCGATCGCCTCAACATAACAATTACTTTAACCCTGTGTTCTCTGCGCCACTAAGCTTAAGTAATTTCTGTGAGTTTCCTGCTTAGTCTGGGTACTCTAAAGGAGACATCTGTCACATTTTCATCTGAAAGTTGGGGATTTTCTGATTATCGCCCTGCAACTACAAATACAAAGTGTTGATTGGAGTTTGTTTTATGCCTCTTGCTAATCATATACCTCACAAGCAGCGGCGATGCCTACGGCGGGCTGCGCCAACGCTCCGCACCATTCTAGTGATTCCTTTTGTGCTGCAAATCTTTGCTGCTGTGGGATTAGTCGGTTATCTATCATTCCGCAACAGTCAGCAGGCAGTGAATCACCTAGCTCATCAGTTGATTCGAGAAGCCAGCTTACGAGTCGATCAACATTTAGATACTTACTTAGCAAGTTCTTATGAAATTGCCCGCAGCAATGCTGAACTAGTTGAGTCAGGGTTACTTAACCGACAAGATTTAGATTTGGTTAGCTATCAATTTTGGCAGAAAGTGAAATTGCATCAAAAAATCAGCTATATGCACTTTACCCAAACTAATAGCAATTATTTAGGAGTTGGACGATGGTTGCCGGGTGAAGGGATTACAGTCGATGAAGTTTCCCCTCGAACGAAGGGAAAAAACGTTGTTTATAAAATGGATAATCAAGGAAACCGAACTCAGAAAATTGGTTCTTATGACTTTAATCCGCTAACTTATCCACCATTCGTGCGAACCTCACAATTGCGTAAACCCAATTGGTCGCCTGTGAAAGTTTTGCAAGAAATTGATGGATATGTTGCTCTTGTATTTGGTCATCCAGTTTACGATCGCAACCAAAACTTCATCGGCATGATGGCAGCCGATCTCACGCTGTCTCAGATTGGTGACTTCCTTCAAGATTTGAAAGTCAGTCCCTCTGGAAAAATTTTCATTATTGAGCGGGATGGAATGTTAATTGCTCACTCAGTAAAACAGCCGATTCTCAAAGCAACTGGTAAAGATAAGCAACGCCTGAATATTTTAGAAGATCCCGATCCGCTAATTCAAGCAACTGCCCAACATTTGCAGCGTAAATTTGTTAGTTTTGGACAAATTAAGAATGTACAAGAACTTAATTTTAATGTCGGTGGCAATTCTTCTTTGCTGACACAAAGTGAACGTCAATTTGTACAAGTGACTCCGTGGCGCGATCAATTTGGTCTGGATTGGTTGGTAGTCGTGGTGATTCCCGAATCAGATTTTATGAAACAAATCAATGCCAACACCCGCACCACAATTTTACTAAGTTTAGCTGCTTTGTTCATTGCCACAGTGTTTGGAATTATTACGGCTCGTTGGGTGACTCAACCCATCCTCCGCCTCAATCAAGCCGCCAAAGACATTGCCAAAGGAAATTGGAACCAAACAGTTGAACTTAATCGCACCGATGAACTAGGAGAGTTAGCCATCTCCTTTAACCAGATGGCAGGACAACTCAAAGAATCATTCGAGACACTGGAACAGCGAGTTAGCGATCGCACTGCCGCATTAGCTGAATCCAATCAACAGCTAGAACACTCTAAAGAGAAAGCAGAAGTGGCAAATCAGGCTAAAAGTTCTTTCATTGCCAACATGAGTCACGAACTCCGTACCCCCCTCAACGCCATATTAGGGTTCGCCCAACTAATGACTCGCAGCAAAACTCTGTCCACTGAACACCAAAAAAATGTCAGCATCATCACTCGCAGTGGCGAACATCTGTTGACGCTAATCAACAACATCCTGGATTTGTCCAAAATTGAAGCAGGCAAAACTACACTCAATCTCAAGCATTTTGATTTATATCGCTTGTTGAGTGATTTAGAAGATATGTTTCGCCTCAAAGTCGAAGAGAAAAGATTACAACTTTTATTTGAATATCTAGCAAATGTGCCGCGCTATGTAGAAACTGATGAATTAAAACTGCGCCAAGTGTTAATTAACTTAATTAGTAATGCAATTAAATTTACCGATGAGGGTGGTGTATCGTTGAGAGTCAAGGCGATTGCTTCCTCTGAGACATCACCCAGCCACACTCTATATTTTGAGGTAGAAGATTCTGGCCCCGGCATTGCTGCTGATGAACTTGATAAGTTATTTGAAGCCTTTGCTCAAACCCAAAGCGGCAAAAACGCCCAAGAAGGAACAGGATTAGGATTACCCATCAGCCGCAATTTTGTGCAACTTATGGGTGGCGAGATGAATGTCAGTTCTCAAGTAGGGTATGGTACGCTTGTTAAATTCAAGATTCAGGTGACGGCTGGTGAGGCGGCTGATGACGAAACCGTGTGGTTCAAACGACAGATTATTGCTTTGGAATCCAATCAACCCAGTTACCGCATCTTAGTTGTGGATGATAAAGATATCAATCGCCAGATTCTAGTCAAGTTGCTCAGTCCCTTGGGCTTTGAAGTCAAAGAAGCCGAAAATGGTCAAGAAGCGATCGACATTTGGCAACAATGGCAACCCCACTTGATTTGGATGGATATGCGAATGCCAGTGCTAAATGGCGTTGAGGCCACAGAATACATCAAAGTTCAAGCCAACGGCAACAGCCCAAAAATTATCGCCTTGACTGCTAGCAGTTTGGAAGAAGAACGCGCCGCATTTTTGGCAGTTGGTTGTGATGACTTTATGCGAAAGCCGTTTCGAGACTACGAAATTTTCGACGCGATGGCAAAGCACATTGGAGTGCTATACGTATATGAGGAAACTCAAAATCAGCCACAAGCGCATTTGCCCACGGCTAAATTGCAACCATCCGATCTCAATAATATGTCTAGTGAATGGCTGAGTGAATTTCACGCTGCTGCCACCGTCGGACGGGATCAACGACTAATGGAACTAATCCAAAAAATTCCCAACCAAAACTCGGCGACAGTACAAGCCCTCAAACATTTAGTCGATAACTTTGAGTTTGACACACTGATCGAACTTAGCCAATCTATTTCTTAATATATGAAAACTCTATCCAAAACTGAAATCCTTGTAGTTGACGATCTGCCAGACAATCTCCGCTTAGTATCTAAGGTGTTAGTAGAGCATGGTTACGTAGTACGTAAAGCTACAAATGGTACGATGGCGTTGCGATCGGCTCAGGCAGAACCTCCAGACATGATTTTATTAGATATCAATATGCCCGATCTTGATGGCTATGAAGTATGTCGCCAACTCAAAACCTTTGATAACACTCGTGCCATTCCTGTGATTTTTCTCAGTGCGCTTGATGATGTGATCGACAAGGTAAAAGCATTTCAGGTAGGCGGCGCAGACTACATTACCAAACCGTTCCAAGTTGAGGAAATGTTGATTCGCATTCAAACCCAACTCACAGTACAACGTTTTACTCAAACTCTAGAACAACAAGTTGAACAACGAACTACTGAACTTTCCCAAACCTTGCATCATCTCAAAGAAACTCAACTCCAGTTAGTGCAGCATGAAAAGATGTCTGCGTTGGGTAATCTTGTGGCTGGCATTGCTCACGAGATCAACAACCCTGTTGGCTTTATTGCTGGGAATTTACAGCCTGCAATTGATTACATTAACGACTTGTTTAGGTTAATTGACTTTTATCAAAATAAGATGCCCGATCTTGAACCAGACATTGCAGACATTGATTTGGAATATCTACGAGAAGATTTGCCTAAGTTAATTGATTCAATGAAACTCGGAGTTCAACGCATCTGCCACATCAGCACGAGTTTACGTACCTTTTCCAGAGCCGATCGAGACTACAAAGTACTATTTAACATTCATGAGGGTATCGATAGTACACTTATGATTCTCAAACACCGCTTGAAAGCCAATGATGACCGTCCAGAGATCGAAATTGTCAAGGACTACGCTAATTTACCTCAAATCGAATGCTTTCCGGGACAACTTAATCAGGTATTCATGAACATTCTGGCGAATGCGATCGATGCTTTAGAAGACTCGAATATAGAACGGAGTTTCACAGATATTAAAGTGAAGCCAAACTGGATTACAGTGAAAACTGAACTGTCAAATGATAGCCAATTAGTCAACATCCGCGTTCAAGACAACGGCATCGGCATGAGAGATGATATCAAACAGAAAATTTTTGAGCATTTGTATACTACAAAAGCCGTTGGTAAGGGAACAGGATTAGGATTAGCGATCGCTCATCAGATTGTAGTCGAAAAACATGGTGGAGCGATCGCTGTCAATTCAACTTTAGGTGAGGGGACTGAGTTTGTGATTACACTTCCAGTTAAAGAGGGATGAGGGGACTTGAGTGAGAACTTGCAACGAGTCTTTCCCTTTGTCCTTTTTTCCATACCCAATCCCTTTATGCTAAATTTGGAGCGGATTGCAGACAAGATTGATCGAATTCAACTTAAGGGCAGCTTGGATAGTATTTTGACAGACTTGATTCGGATGAATCCGTAGCGATCGGGGTAAATACTCACACACGAAAAAGCCAGTATAATAACAGTAAGTTTATTTACGATAAAAGTGAGTATGCAACAGTCAGCTTCAGACTCTCAACAAAACCTTGCTCAAAAAATTGCAAAGTGGAAAGCTGGCCTGGCTGACTTGGGACGACGAAATCCTCTCATCAAGTTTCGGCAAGATAGTCCTCGAACTTTAGAAATTCTGACAGAAGAACCAGATTTTATCTTTACAAAGCTAACAGAAGAGAAAAAATCGCTTCCTTTTCTAATGATTGATAGCGAACCTCAAGATATTACTCAGCAGAAAAAACCTAAAGCATTATCAGGAGAAAAAAATCTTCTCGAATTAATTACTCGTCAAAGAGGAGATGAGCAACTAAAGCGGATAAATAAATTGCGTCTTGAGGCGCGACGCTCATTTGAAGAAAGAGGGGTAAACAGCCTATTTCTCGCCTTTGGAACTTTGACTTGGTATGACAAAGATAAGCCAGATGATGCTCTGTTCTCACCACTAATTTTAGTACCTGTAGAATTAATTAAAGAACCTAGACGAGATGTTTATAAAATATCTCTATTAGATGAAGATGTTGTATTAAATCCAACTCTGACACAAAAGTTAAAGCAAACTTTTGGGATTGAGCTTCCAGAGGGAGAAGCAGTACAAGGAAAAACTTACAATGAATTAATTACCCAGATTCGTCAACTGTTAGCACAAAAAACATGGCAAATTAAAGAGAATGTATTTATCTCGCTATTTTCTTATGCAAAGGCTGCAATGGTTCGGGACATTATCGAAAATGAAGCTCTAATTTTTGATCACCCAATTCTGCAAGCTATTAGTGGCGATTTAACTACTTATAAGTCTAACGATAGAGAACCCCTACCTGCATCTGCTCTAGATTCACAAGTTAAACCTGAGCGAATATTTCAAATTCTTGATGCTGACTCTAGCCAGCAAGTCGTAATTGAAGCAGCAAAAGCTGGTTCTAGCTTTGTTGTTCAAGGGCCACCAGGAACAGGCAAAAGTCAAACTATTGTAAATATGATTGCAGAACTGATTGGGGATGGCAAATCAGTTTTATTAGTTGCAGAAAAAGAAACAGCGCTGAGTGTAGTTTATAAGCGTATGGCTGAATGTGGTTTAGACCATATATGTCTTAATCTCCATCACAGTGGTACAACAGATAAGCGGGAGCTTGTAAATAATTTATCGAAAACTATTGAATATCTTAAAAAAATTTACGGTGAAGAAAATAATCATATATTTTTTGAGCGGCTTGTTTCTAGTCGTCAATTGCTAAAATTATATCTAACAAGTTTACACACTAAAGAAAAACCTCTAGATAAATCACCGTTTGAGATATTTGGTGAGCTTTTGAAAAAAGAGCGCGAAGCAATTCCCAATATTAATGTCATCTTTTCCAACTTCAGCCAATGGAATGAGATTAGATTAAAAGAAGCAAAAGATTTATTAAATCAATTGGCGCAATTTTTACCTTTCTTTAAAGGAGAGAAAACAACTATTTGGGCCAAAAGTTCTCTAAATTCTTATGAGATGGAATTGGAAATTACGGAGAAAATAGAGCAATTTCAGCAAGCTATTTTTCTAGTCCAAAAGATTAATCAAGAATTGCAAGAGACTCTCCAAATTCAACCTTTATTGAATTTAGAGTCTTTAGATAAGTGTTATCCAGCTATCGACTACATACGAAAAGCTCCATTAAATCTGCCAGAAAACTGGACTGGAATAGATATTGCAATTGCTCAGGATGCTTTCACTATTCTGCAAACAGACGTTCGAGATATTGAAAAAAATAAGCTTTCGCAAGAAGCGCAAAATTTGCTGGCTCGGCTTTCTTCATTTCTACCATTTTTAAGAGGGCAAAAAACAACTATTTGGGCGCAAAGTACTTTAAACTCCTGCTCTGAAACTCTAGAGCTAGAAATTAAGAATAACATCAATAAATTGAAACAAGCAATTTCTTGGATTCAGACAGCTAGCCAACAGCTTCAAATGATTATGAGGATTCAACCCTTATTAAATTTGGAAAATGTAGAAGCTTGCTTTCCTGCTCTTAAACATATACTGAAAGTTCCAGATAAGTTACCCGAAAATTGGCATGAATTGGATATTTCAACTGCTCAGGATGCCTTCAGTAAGTTGAAAGGCGATATTAAGTTACTAGAAGAAACTGAGCCAATTTTAAAACAAAAATATAATCCTGAATTATTCTCTTCAGAATTACCTGCTTTAGCTAACAGATATCAAAAATATAGTCGTTTTTGGTTGATTAGAATTTTTAATCCCCAATATAGGCGCGATATCAAGTTTCTGAAGAAACTAAGCACTAAAGAGGGACAGATTTCTCACAACGAATTAAAACGTGATTTGGCACAAGCCGTTCAAATACAAGCCGCACGAAACAAGCTATATCAAAGCAATTACCCAGCCCGCCAGATTTTTGGATCTTTATTTAACCCGGAAGTTTCTAGTGAAGAAGAATTAAAAGCAATTGAACAGTCTTTAAGTTGGTTGACTGGCTTACAAAAGTATTCACTTCCTGCTGAGTCAGCCCAACAGATTGTAAATTATCCCTCTGGACGGCGTGAACTGAATCAATTAGTTAAGAAACTTGAAGGGAGCATCCAGTTTTGGCAGAAAGACTCAAATAGCAAGTAAACCATTTAGATAAGCACAACGAACAGAAAGAATTTGGTTGACACTTTCAACAT
>NZ_JBALBZ010000219.1:0-12258 GCF_036919495.1 Nostoc sp. | reverse complement strand
GTCCTGATTGAGCAAGAAAATCCTGAAAGTGGTGAATTAATCGGTCGTTCAGGTAGATTTTCCCCAGAGGTTGATGGCCTGGTGTATGTCAAAGGCCAGGCAAAATTAGGAACCATCGTGCCAATAGCGATTCACCACGCTGATACATACGACCTCTATGGTCAAGTAGTCAATAACTAAATTGTCATTTGTCTTTTGTTCTTTGTGCTTTATTAAATGACCCTTACAGATTCATCCTTCTACTAAGGTCAATGCTGCATTAATAGCAGTTTTCATGAGGGTTTACCTGAAACTTTGGCGGATTTAGCCCGCCCTTGGCTCACTAATAGCCAATGACTAATGACTAATGACTAATCACTAATGACTAATGACTAATCCAAAATCCTTAGATAAAATTTAGGACGAATTAATGACTCTTTCATTTCAAGAATTAGGCATTTCCCAAGAACGTGTCGAACAACTAGAAAAAATCGGTTTTACCGAACCCACTAACATTCAAGTGCAAGCAATTCCCCAATTGCTAGGCGGTCGTGATGTAGTAGGTCAATCTCAAACAGGAACAGGCAAAACGGCAGCATTTTCACTGCCTATTTTAGAGCGGCTAGATATTAATCAAAAAGCCGTGCAAGCCATAGTTTTAACGCCAACTCGTGAATTAGCGATGCAAGTTCACGATGCGATCGCCCAGTTCATCGGTAATGAAGGATTGCGGGTGTTAGCAATCTACGGTGGTCAATCAATTGATCGCCAAATGTTACAACTAAAACGTGGCGTTCACATGGTTGTGGGCACTCCAGGACGGGTAATTGATTTGCTCGATCGCGGCTGTTTAAAGCTGGATCAAGTGAAGTGGTTTGTGTTGGATGAAGCCGATGAAATGTTGAGCATGGGCTTTATTGATGATGTGATAAAAATTCTCTCTCAAGCGCCTGTAGATCGCCAAACAGCTTTATTCTCCGCAACAATGCCACCATCGATTCGGATGCTGGTGAACAAGTTCTTGCGATCGCCTGCAACTGTCACCGTTGAACAGCCAAAAGCTGCTCCCAACAAAATCAATCAAGTAGCTTACCTGATCCCCCGCCACTGGACAAAAGCCAAGGCTTTACAGCCAATTCTGGAAATGGAAGATCCAGAAACAGCTTTAATCTTTGTCCGCACCAGACGCACAGCCGCAGAACTCACCAGTCAGTTACAATCTGCTGGTCACAGTGTCGATGAATACCACGGGGACTTGTCGCAACAAGCGCGGGAACGGTTATTGATCAGATTCCGTAACCGTCAAGTTCGCTGGGTGGTAGCAACTGATATTGCAGCACGAGGCTTAGATGTCGATCAACTCTCCCATGTGATCAACTACGACTTACCCGATAGCGTAGAAACCTACGTCCATCGCATTGGTCGTACTGGTCGTGCTGGTAAAGAAGGAACAGCAATTTCTTTAGTACAGCCATTTGAGCGGCGCAAGCAGCAAACATTTGAACGCCATAACCGCCAAAGTTGGCAATTGCTGACCATTCCCACACGCGCCCAGATTGAAGCGCGACACATTCTGAAATTGCAAGAACAGGTGCGAGAAGCTTTGACAGGTGAGCGTTTGGCTTCATTCTTGCCAATTGTCAGCGAACTGATTGAAGAATACGATGCTCAAGCGATCGCCGCAGCTGCACTGCAAATCGCTTACGATCAAACTCGTCCCGCTTGGTTGAGTTCAGACGTGGAAATTCCCCAAGAGGAATCCTCCGCTCCCAAACCAAGACTCGGTAAGCGCCGTGAATCTTCGAGCGATCGTCCCCGTTCTGCATGGAAATCAGATAGCAGCAATGGAGAAGAAAGACATTCTTCTCCCAAGCCCAAACTGCGGACAAGTGGACAGGATTCTTCTGCATCTCCTAGTAAAAAGATAGGTTCACCTACAGCTAGGGAATCAGCTTCTTAGTCTAGAGTTAATTAATTTTGGATTTTAGATTTTTCCTTTAATCCA
Source organism: Nostoc sp. (assembly GCF_036919495.1). Taxonomy (GTDB): domain Bacteria; phylum Cyanobacteriota; class Cyanobacteriia; order Cyanobacteriales; family Nostocaceae; genus Nostoc. The sequence continues at coordinate 10,274 of NZ_JBALBZ010000219.1, read as the reverse complement.
AAATCCAAATCTAAAAATTAGCAAAGTTGAGAGTTGAGAGTTGAGAGTTAAGAGTCAAGAGTTAAGATTTTGACTTTATACTCTTGACTTTTTGGCTTTTTTAGACGGTTTAAAAATACTACAGCCAAGGACGACTAACTTGTTCTAATTCTCCAATTTCATCGTCGCTCAATTTCCAGCCCAAAGCACCAACATTCTGCCGTACCTGTTCGGCTGTCTTCACCCCAGCTATCGGAATAACGTTACCTTGAGCAATTAACCAGTTGAGAGCAACTTGGGCAGGAGTGCGATCGTATTTTTCTGCGAAGTTGCGTAGCAAAGATATAACTGGGGCAATTTTTTGCAGCCCTTCTTTCTTAAATCGCGGGTCTATTTTCCTTGCACCAGTGGGGATTTCAGTACTATCAATACTATACTTCCCAGTAAGTAATCCCTGTGCTAGAGGACTGTAAGCTAAAATAGTCACACCCAACTCACGGGCAGTTGCGATAATACCTTTGCTTTCAACTTGACGAGTGAGTAAAGAATAGCGCACTTGGTTTACAGCCAAAGGCACTCCCCGGGCCGCCAATATTTGATGCGCGTCCCGCATTTGCTCTGCTGAGTAATTGCTCACACCGACTGTAGCAATTCTACCCCGCTTCACTTCATCCGCTAGAGCATTCATCAAAGTTTCTTGGCTTAAAAAGAAAGCAAAAGGCCAATGCACTTGGTACAGGGCTATTCGATCAAGTTGTAGGCGTTTGAGACTCTCTGTTAAAGCATCAGAGACGGATTGGGCTGTAAATCGCCACGGTACAGGGCCAAATTTTGTGGCTATTTGCACAGGTTGTTGTGTCTGTTGCAGAAATTGTCCCAAAAATTTCTCGCTCTTTCCCATTCCGTAGATTTCAGCAGTATCAAAGAAGGTAACACCAGCCTCTAAGGCTGCTGTAAAGGCTTCTTGTAACTGTTCTGGACCATAGCGATCGCCATAATTCCAAAATAGTTTATCACCCCAAGCCCAAGTGCCTATGCACAAGGGTGTAACAGATGGGCCATTTTGCCCCAATGTGATGGTTTCCACGGCTGCAAAATTTAGTTTATTTACATTTCTTTACTTTTATAGTCTATCGTTACAGATTAAGGTTGGGTATGGGGAAGTTGATGTGGTATTTAAGAGAGTGCGATCGCTATCAATTACCCACAACTATTGATTGTGGGTAGTGGGTAGGCGTAGCCCGTCATAGATATCGCAGTTTGCATAAAAATTTACAAATTACACCTGACAATATATCTATTCTCAGAATTAAGGGAGGTTCTTAGCCTCCCTTTTATAATAGTTGAGTGTATTTACTTGTATTTATGAATTAGATGATTTATCCTGCTTGGCTTTTTTGATTAATTCCATGTAGACATTAATCTCACTAATTTCTACGTCATGCTCAACTCTAGTTACTTTCCATCTTTCCTTTTTTAGGTAAACTTCCTCTCCTACTCTGGGAGTAAATTGGAGATCGTAGAATTTTTTTAGAAAATCTTTTTGATTTTCTTCCCATAATATTACTTTGACTGGTTCTTTAGTCATTGCTTATGCCTTTTTGATTACTAGATGAAGCTAAGTAGTTTGATGACATACATACGGCAAGTTTATCTTACTAATTCAATGGAATAGCGTAGTTAAAACCACATTTTCACATTGATATTTTTATCTGGCTTGATTGTATCCGATAAAGTTACAGCACAATACCAGAAATTTAATAAAAGTTACGATTAGGTTTACTTCAAAATCTTTTATCAGTCAGGCAGTATTTACTGCTATTTTGAATACAAGTCTATCAACAGTTCAAAAGTGGGAAATCGGTCAGAAGTGTCGTATTGGCAATGCTCTTAAGCTGTTGTATCTAGTTAATAAATGGAGATTTAATAGCGTGATTTATTAAGGGGTTAACCCTGGACAATCTGCACTTATAGTCAGAGTTTATCCAAAGCTCAATACTACTAATGATTTACGTTATAAACAAACACAGCTAGAAAATATAAAAAGTAATACATAGTTTTAGTATTCCCCAACTCAAGCGAAAATTTAGTTGTCCAGGACGCAGCATAACAATTTTTCAAGGTAGTAAGTGTAGAAGTGTTATGCAAACTTTAGAGACTTGAGTCCCATCCTACCAAGTTCCAACCCCGATGAAGTTATGAACATCTTAATCTGTCATATTTTGGCGCGATCGCTCTGGAAACCATAAAAATGCAATTGAGGATTTTAATCAAGCTCTCCTCATTTTGCAAAAATATGACAACAGACATGAAATGTCCATTCTATGTGTTTTGCTGTGCGGCGATCTGGACAGCTTCTATATCAACATTGAGGTGTTGAGCAATCTGTTCCACACTCATCCCTGTTTTTAGTAACAGAGGGACGGTAAGTTTCAACATTTCAGCTTCCCGTTCTTCTCGACCCTCTTCTCGACCTTCTTCCCGACCCTCGGCTTTCGCTTCCTGATAAACTCTTGTTTGCTCCAAAGTGAGTCCTAGCATAGCTTCAACTTCCTCTCTACTCAAGGTCGAAAACTTATAAACGGCAATTGTGGTGATGATGTCTAGTATTTCGTTTTTCGGCAGTGTGTCCGTTTCCTCTAATTTTACCCGCTCAATCAATTGCTTTGCTTGCTCTGCCATCACTTCATCCGATGCTAGAGTCAATTGCATTAAGTTGATGCCTATTGGCTGCTGATTAGTCGCGCCTAACTCATCTAAATAGATTCGCTGCACTTGGTCGCTGTTGAGAAATATTCGATGAGTTTTTTGATCGCTTGGTTCCAAAGAGCGTGATGGAAAAATTACCACACAGAACCAGTCATCGTACTGAAAACGATTCCGGTTCAGGTACATCAGCGATTCGGTAAAGAACCGATGGTAAAGAGCTTCATCTCTTTGGAATTGAACTTCAGCAAAAAAGATCGCTTTGGATGTTGCATCCTCTGGAGGTAAAAACACACCATCGATGCGAAAAGCGGTTTCTTTAACTTCAACTGATTCAAATCGATAGTTTTGCCCTTGCAGAGGAGGATTATCAACCAGTTCAAAAAGTAAACCAGGAAAACGCTTAAAAATTTGATAGTAAATAGAGTCTCGTTTCACTACTTCATCCTAAAATTCTCTCGTTATGCGTAGGCCTAGCCCGTCGTAGACATCGCGGATTACAACCAAGCCATAAAGATTAATCCTAACTTGGCGCTAATCGAGGCGTATAACTGCTTGCCAAATAACTGCGATGCCTGTGGCGGGCGTTCGCGTAGCGTCTCGAAGAGAAGCCATCGCAACTTCCACTTTTCATTCGCTGATTTAGAGCGGGTAGGGTTTATCTTTATTTAAAGAGAGAGATTAAATCCTAATAAATCATACGAAAAAGTAGCTATGGCAAGTGGTGAAGTATTTGATACCAAAACAAAATCCCTATCTGTGCCAAGGGTAAATCTGCTGACCATGTTCCGGCTAGGTTTATTTCAGATGGGGTTGAGCATGATGTCAATTTTGACTCTGGGGGTACTCAACAGAGTCATGATTCAAGAAATAGCAATTCCGGCGACGCTAGTTTCAGTAGTTCTAGCACTACCCTTATTTGTTGCTCCTTCGCGTGTCTGGTTCGGTCAGATTTCCGATGCCAAGCCGTTATGGGGATACCACCGCACAGCTTATGTTTGGGTGGGCGCGGCAATATTTGCGATCGCAGCCTTTTTAGCTATACAAGTAATGTGGCAGATGAATCTTGCTGGAAATAGTGCAGGTGCTTGGGTATGGACAACCCAAACAATCGGTTGGACAGCACTTTTGGCTTTAGTTTTTGCTGTATACGGTCTAGGAATTTGTGCTAGCGGTACTGCTTTTGCTGCTTTATTAGTGGATATATCTGAAGAAGATAACCGTTCTAAAGTAGTCGGTGTGGTTTGGTCGATGCTAATGGTGGGGATTATTGTTGGGGCAATTATTAGTGCCAGCTTGCTGAAACAGTTAACGCCAGAAGCAACCGTAGAAACCTTGCAGTCAGCAATCAACAGATTGTTTACTATCGTCCCAGCAATTGTATTTGGTTTAGCGATCGCAGCCACATTCGGTGTAGAAAAAAAGTACTCCCAATACTCAACCCGTTCCACTCTGGTGAACCGGGAAGACAGTATTACTCTAGGCAATGCTTGGAAAATATTGACAGCTAGCCCACAAACAGGTATATTTTTCACCTTTTTACTGGTCATGACTATCAGTTTGTTTATGCAAGACCCAATTTTGGAACCTTATGCGGGTCAAGTGTTTAAAATGCCCCTAGCGGAAAGTACCAAATTAAATATTTTCTATGGAACAGGTCTACTAATTGCCTATGGCGTTACAGGGTTTTACATTGTCCCGCGTTTGGGTAAGCGCAGAACTGCACGTCTAGGCTGTATGTTGGTAGCATTCTGTACAATATTGCTGGGTATATCAGGATTCACAGCTAATGCAGCAGTTCTCAAACTAGGTTTGTTCTTGTTCGGTTTAGCCGCAGGTTTCTTAACTACAGCAGCAATTAGCTTGATGTTGGATCTTACCGCAGCAGAAGCGGCAGGTACGTTTATTGGGGCATGGGGATTAGCGCAGTCCCTTTCTAGAGGTGTGGCGGTAGTCATCGGAGGTACAGTTTTGGATATTGGACGCAAGTTTTTACCAAGCCTAGAGTTAGCTTATGGACTTGTATTTGTTCTAGAAGCTGTGGGAATGGTGCTATCGATTTGGTTTTTGAATCGGGTGAACATCACAGAATTTCAAACAAGTACCAAGCAAGCGATCGCCTCAGTTTTAGAAAGCGATTTAGACTAAACTGTATAGGGCATGGGGCATTGGGCATGAGACAAATAACCAATGACCAATGACCAATGACCAATGACAAATGACAAATGACTAATAACCAATGAATGATTTTTGGACAACAATTCTAGATTTTGCTCAAACTACCACTACCAGAGTCGGCAAGCAGCTAATGCAAGATTTTGGGAAAGTACAGGCTGACCAAAAAGCTGATGGTAGTTTGGTGACGCAAGCAGATAAATGGGCGGATCAGGAAATTCGGGATGCGTTAGCGAAGCTTACCGAAGGTATCGCTTCTAATTTCTCTGGTTACGGCATTTTGACCGAAGAGAGCGATCAGTCATTTCCTGGTACTGAGTGGTGCTGGGTAATTGACCCTCTAGATGGCACAACCAACTTCACACGCGGTATTCCCATCTGGACAATATCTCTGGGTTTACTGTATCGAGGCACACCCATTTTTGGTTATGTTTACGCACCAACCTTGAATCAAGCTTTTCATGGTTTCTGGGCAGGTTCATCTGGTTTAGCAACACCAACAGGAGCATTTCTCAACAACCACCCCATCCATACTAGTATAGATAGTCCCAGCAACAATCACTTTTTTAACCTCTGTTCCCGTAGCACCGCAGCTATCAAAAACGGCTTTCCTTGCAAAATTCGGATGTTGGGTGTGGCTAGCTATAACTTTTTGACAGTTGCCACTGGGGCTACTCTCGGTGGTATTGAAGCGACACCAAAAGTTTGGGACTTAGCCGGGGCTTGGGTAATTGTCCAGGCTGCTGGTGGGGTATGGTTCTCGCTGAAGTCAGAACCATTTCCCTTGTCACCGGGAGAAGATTATAGCGATCGCTCTTTTCCCACCCTTGTAGTTAGTCGCCCCGAATTAATTCCGGTATTTCAACCTTTTCTCGAAAGCGTAAAAATTTAATATAATAATTTATTGTGTATCTAACACACTAATTTTGTTAACTAGCCTAGTGAGCGGCGACATAGCCGAAATTAAAGTAAAGAAAGTCCTAGTCAGACAGAGAAATAAAGCTGGTAATAATCCTGCTTTTAGTGCAATAACAGTGTAGCAACTAATTTAAGTACAGTTGTGGCTTCCATCACACTGCTTAACTTAGTATAAATAATTTTATGTTGTCTAATCTAGATTTAATTCGAGAGTTTGTGCAAAACTCTATTCATAAAAAAGAAGTTTTGTTGTCAAATCCTGCTTTGACAGCCCAAACAGTCTATAACACTAACCAACTGATAGCAAAAGCCGAAGGTGTGATTGCCACCGTCCAGCTATCTAAGACACTATCTGAATTCTCGATTTCTCCAAAATCATCCCAGTGGGAATTGATAAATCAGGCATTAGCAGAATCTAGTTATCTCCTTAAAGGAGAAGTGGATAGTCGGGGTTTCTATCAGTATCAATACTGCGAAGTTCCCAAAGGTTATGAGATGCACTGTACTAAATGTGTACTTTTATGGCGAGCTTGGTGGAAATATCGCAAGTATACTTCAAGACTAGGGATTCCGTTGGAGCTTCTGATTAGAAAACGAGATTCATGGTATCCAATTAGAGATTTAATTATTAGCGACGGACTTCTTTATATCAAAACTTTAGGAAGTGAGATAGCACTTGACTCAGACGATCTGGTTACTTGGTTAAGCAAAGTTGATACAACCAATATTATTAAAGAAATACCTACTACAGAGACATAGGCATGGGTAGAGGCATACTTTTGTACTCCCATACAACCAATTGATTATTTTGTAAAAATTTTTGAAAGTCGTATGACAAAATAATTCGGCAAAGGACGTGAAGAGAAATGAAAGGACTTTGGCTCGAAAACAACCAATTGCAATTACGCACCGATATTCCTATTCCTGAACCACCACAAGGAGAAGCTTTAGTGCGCGTCTTGCATGCGAGTATCTGTAACACTGACCTGGAACTACTTAAAGGCTACTATCCCTACACTGGTATTTTAGGGCATGAATTTGTCGGTGTTGTTGAACAAGGGCCAGAACACTTAGTTAACCAACGTGTAGTTGGAGAAATCAATGCTGTTTGTGGGCATTGTCGGTTTTGTCTTACTGGACAACCAACTCACTGCGAAAATCGCACAGTTCTTGGTATTGTCAACCGAAATGGAGCCTTTGGTGAATATCTCTGTTTGCCGATAGAGAACTTACATTTAGTACCTGATAATGTGCCAACAGAAGTAGCAACATTTACTGAACCTATAGCAGCAGCTTTAGAAATTCAGCAGCAAGTGGCATTGCATCCAAATGATCGGGTGCTAGTGGTTGGAGATGGCAAACTAGGGCAGTTAGTAGCCCAGACACTTGCCTTAACTGGCTGTGAACTTTTAGCTGTGGGGCGTCATCGAGACAAACTGGCTAATTTAGAGGTACGAGGGATTAAAACGAGTCTAGTCGACACTGTTACAGATGGATATTTTGATATCTCAGTAGAATGTACTGGCAACCCGGAAGGATTTGCGATCGCCCGTCGCGCTCTACGTCCCCGTGGTACATTAGTGCTTAAAAGTACTTATGCTGGCAACCTCAGCCTGGATGTTTCATCCTTAGTAGTGGATGAAATTACCCTCATTGGCTCTCGGTGTGGCCCCTTTCCCCCAGCCCTCCAGCTACTAGCTACAGGACAAGTTGATGTGCAACCTCTCATTCATGCCAGTTACCCCCTCATTGAAGGGCTTGCAGCTTTTGAACATGCTCAGAGTCGTGGTGTTTTAAAGATATTGTTAGAGATTGGTCAATTGTGATTGGGCATTGGGCATTAGGCATTGGGCATAGTTATTCTTCTCTACTCCTCTGCTTCCCCCAGTAGCGAATCCCTAATATAAATAAGGATTCGTCTTCGGTTGATAGTCCAAACAATGGATTGCTTCTTCTGTATTGGCAATAGATGGGCGTACAGTACATTTAAGACGGTAATTGTCGGTAAAAAATTGGCAACCACTACAGGGGATTTGATGCATTTGTTTGGCTGTAGTTACACTATCTCGCGCCGCCGTCCAGAGACTCAAAACAGCGAGAATTGTTACAGTCCAAGCAACGACAAAGCAAATGGGGACTAAAAAAGGTTGAATCCCATGAATAAGGAAAGATATCAGTTCCAACACAGCATTTCCTGATACAAATTAGGAGCTAGAAGTATATTAACTCCTAACTCCTACTTCCTAACTTCTTACTATGGAAGTATCATTTAAATGCCAGCATGACCCAGCGCTAAACCAGTGACAAGCATTCCTAGAACAAGGAACGGTTGGGCGCTCGCTTGGTACTTAACATCATTTTTCACGGGGTCACGCAGGAAATACATATCCTGTAATGTGATTTGCGGAATAATTAAGAGTATTAGTATTGTTGCATACAAATTCTCATGGATGCTGACGAGATAAGCAGCTATTAATCCTTGAAATACATCAATAGTTACTACACAAATCCATGCCGCAGTAGTGATACCAAACATTACGGGTAGTGAATTTAATCCTAGCTGGCGATCGCCTTCTACACTCTTGAAATCATTGACGATAGCAATACCCAATCCAGCCAAGCTGTAGAACATTGTCAAAATTACGATTGTGGAATTGAGATCGCCAAATAAAGCGTGTCCTGTAGACCAAGGTAGGGTGATATAGCTTGCACCCAAGGCGTAGCTACCTAGCCAACCGTTTTGCTTTAGTTTCAGAGGAGGTGCAGAATAAATGTAGGCGATGAAAGAACCTATGATCGCGATCGCTGTAATTGTCGGAAATTCATGACCAGACCACACATCCAGCGCAAATGCCAAAGCAATACCAGCAATTAGTAATACCCAAATCTGAATAATTACCTGGGGTAGGGGAATTGCCCCAGAGGGAATCGGGCGATAGGGTTCATTAATGGCATCGATTTCGCGATCGTAGTAATCATTGAGGATTTGGGTGTAACCTGTCATTAATGGCCCAGCCAGCAGCATACAGGTTGCTACCTTCAACACATTTTCTAGTGTCCAAGTATAGTTACCAGAAGAAGCCGCACCACAGACTACGCCCCAAATTAGGGGAATCCAGGTAATCGGCTTCATTAGCTGCAAACGAATTTTCCAAATTGAAGTTTCCCCAGACGCTGCACCTTTCATCCCCAGCAGTTGCCTAGTTTTCGCACTGCGATCGGCAGATGCCATTGCTTTTTCGCTGGAATTATTTACCACTGAGTCTAATGCCTCAGCTGGGTTAGGGTCTGGGGTAATGGGAGTTGATTCTGACATAAAGCGTATTTTTTTTAGAGTAAGGAGTTAGAAGTTATAAATTATTGTTTTATTCCTAACTCCTGACTCCTAACTCCTAACTAAATTAAAACGAAATTATCAAATAATTATTTTGAAACTTTGCTCCAGCAACGGGTCTGCCACTGAGAGCCGGAGGTAAGGGAATATTTCGTCGCTGATCTCCTGCTTCTACCGTGACTTCTGGGCCATATTGGGTAAGCTTGACTTGCTTTTTGTCAAAACCTGGCAAGAATAAGCGTACTTGACGATTGTGGATGTCTATTTCAATTGGTTTGGGAGCCTGTAGAGCTTGTGCTTCAAAATTGGGTAGGGCGTCTATTAGTGGTTGCCAGTCACCTGTTGACGAGTCGGGAACAACGCTCACAGGTAAAGGGATAAATTCCTGTGACAGGTTGGCATTAGTCTCAGTAGACACAAGCAGAACACCACCAACAGTTAAACCAATTTGTTGAGCACTACCCCATAAATAACGAGCATTTGCTATCTCAATCGGATCTTCTGTGGTAACTAAGAAAGCAGTGAGACGCTTAGGATCAGCAAGAGCGGCTCTCCCTTTTTCTAAGAAATTATTAACTTGGTTAGTGGGTGCTGCAAAGTTATCTGCTGTCCAGTTGATATTGAAAAAGCTGCTAATGAGCGGCTGAATTAAGGGTGATTCAGTAATCGTCTTACCCAAATCGGAGTTGACAAACAATTGCCGAAATCGCCGGATATACCAACTGAGAGATTCTGGCAAACCCAACATCCGCAATGTTAAAGAGTCACCCGTGCCATCATAGACGATCGCATCATATTTGCCACTGGCATCATATTCGCGGATAGCATTCAGGGCTAGGGCATTGTCCATCCCCGGCAATACTACCAGTTCTTGACCAAAAACATCTTTGAATATGGGCGTGCGGAGATATTGCGCTTCAAGTTTCTTTATTTCGTCCCAATTGCGTTCTAGTAGTACAGATGCTTGAAACTGGACTACTTGCAATTTGGGAGCGATTTCTTGGGGATCGGCTGCAATGGGAGTACCGAGCAGAATTGACAATGTTGGTTCTGCTTGTCCTGCGAGGAGTACGCGCTTGCCTTGACTTGCCAATAATTTGGCGGCGGCGATCGCAATTTTGGTACGAGCGGTGCCGCCTTTGCCCAAAAATGTCAATATTAG
>NZ_JBALBZ010000218.1:0-70298 GCF_036919495.1 Nostoc sp. | reverse complement strand
TTGCGGATACATAACTCTTCGTGATGTTGCCAGTGGTCAAATAATTAGGAACAGAGGAATAGCTCTCATTAGTACCAATGGACAGTTGGGAATCCTTCTAATTTTAGCCTCATAGCAATTGCTAACTTTGCTCCGGCTGATTTTGCTAGTGGTATTGTACCGAATGAGATTAAAGTTAACGGACGCAGTACGCAATTTACTTGGAAATTTGACGATAATGTTTCAGTCAAAAATCCATTTGGAGTGTTTACCAACACCGAACCTATTCGTCACACTGGCGTAATTCCGCGTCTTTTATTGCTAACACCAGCAATATTTTTGTGGTGGATATTGTTGTTATATTTGTCACTGCCAATGAGTTTTAAAAATATTGCGATCGCTGCTAGTATTTTCTTTGCTTGTCTATTGATGTTGACCTATCTAGCTCGCGTCATGAATGCTCAGTTAGCTTGGACTTTAATTTCTATTATCTTACTGTTTTTGACATGGGGATTGGGGGCAAGTCGCAGTGCTTCCCTTGCTGCTATTATCTGCACTATTGCTGGAGCGATATTACCCATCTTTGGATTATTAATACCGTTCAGTGGACTAACCCTCAGCCTCGCGGGTTTGCTTTCAGCCGTTTGGCTAGCAGTTCGTCACTGGTATGGATGGTACAGTTTGCATCCAAAAGACCAAAGATTATAGGGTTGTAGAAAAATACTAAATATAAAGTGATTCCACTATGATTAGCAAAGTTTTAGCAAATAGCACTTATGGATAACGATTTACTGACTTTTTTGGCTGCGGCTGGGTTACTCGTCCTCTATCTCATCTTTTCTGCATTGACTGAAATGGGAACTAAACTACCTTGGAAGAAATAAGCAGATGGGGGGATGAATCAAGGGATTAACAGTTATTAAAATCAAAAAATGTAAATTTAGCCTACTCAAAAAATTTACATTTTTAAACCTGATTAGGCTTGGAAAAAGGAATAAACATCCTTTAGGCTGAGTTAATATACTTATTGTTCGAGGGAGTGCCAAATGCGCGATCCACGGAAGAACCAGATTAAAATTGAGCCAGCAACCCTCGTATTAATTGTGTCCCTACTAATACTCTTGCCTCTACTGTTTGTTGGTTTTTTATCACAGTGAGCTAGTGAGGAATACTCGATAGATATATTCTCCCGACGTTTTTCATCAAATGTCCGGATAATATGGGACTTCCAAATAAAAAAATGTTCCAAAACTGAGGCAAAAACTCTCTCTATTTCTTCTCTCTGCGTTCTCTGCGCGGCAGTCGCTCATGGGGGAAACCCCCAAGACCGCGCTGCCTTGTCTCTGTGGTTCGTTTCTTGGAATAATTTATTTCTTGGAAGTCCCTATAGTTATGATTCCCACAGTCATTGCACCCCACCCCCAACTCTTCCCCGCTCTTCGGGCTACCGTGTACACACAAGTCTTGCCGCAGCCATATCTTTATTAATAAATCTGGCACTGCGTTTCTCTCCCGCCTCGGAATGAATTCCGAGTCTCATAGCTAAAGTCCACGCTTAGTGGACTGAATTAATTATTTAGTCCACGCTTAGTGGACTTGGGCTATCAGCCTTGAACTTCAGTTCTAGGCGGGATTGCCTGTCTGTGTGACAGTTTCACTCTGACAAAAATGTGGGTAGAGAATTTTTCGACTTGTGTATACACTGTAGGCTCTTTGGGAGGAGAGACAAAGCATAGCTTTGGCGGGGTGGGGTTCTTCAGGTTTAATAAGGAATCAAGCGGACATGATATAAGAGCAAAAATCAAACGCAGTAAAAATGCTCGGTTTGATAAACTCAGCTTTGCACAGCAAATTCTTCTGGATCTATTCCCCAATTTACCCAGCGAATTGCTTCACGCGCTGAGTTCATATTCGGTGGAACTCGCAAGACGTGAATAAACTCTGTACTAGGGCAAGTCATTTTTAACAAGTAAATTGGTTCTTCATCGACATCATTATCTATTTTTAATAGAGTATATTCTTTCCAAAAATCTAATTCAATTGCTTGTAATTCTTGGCAAATTCTGGCGTAACCAATACCCTGAATTAGTACTCGCCGCAGTTCGGCATTTTCTTCTGTTAAAAGCCAAATAGCTTCCCATTGCTGCGGGTGGATTTTACCGTATTTTTCAGGCAAAGTTACGCCGTGGTAGGAGTAGAGGCTATATCCATCAGTAAATTCAATGGCGGGTTCGCCTTCAGCGTGGAGGCGATTTTCATTGTCAAAGCGCAGGTGAAGCGGGCGATCGCAGATAATTGCTAATTTTTCAAAAGCAAAAGTCCAGCCACATTTTATAATCAATGATTGATAGTGCTGGAATTTTTTCAAATCATAATCAAAATTTAAAACCTTAAAATAAAAATCATATATACTACCTGATGTAGCCTTTCCATCTGGTTGCCAGCATTTATCATAAGCGTCTGTTATATCAATTTCCAAACGTGTTTTTAGAGAAGCCCTTAATCGCTTTTCAATACGGCTCGGTAATTTTCTCCAATATTGATTTTGTAACCTTTTGTTGATTTTGATCAGGAGTTCAGGCTTTAGATGCCTATAGAAGAGTCTATGTCCGTTATCCCAACGGTTACTATCCAATTCTAAGAAAAGACTCGCGTATACATCCATATCTGTTATTCTCTGAAATATTGGCGACTCTATTAATTCATGAAAAAAGTCTATTTGTTTAACAAACGGTTCTGGGAGAGGCTGAAATACTTTTTGCTGTTTTATTCGGCTGCTTATAAATGATTTTTTGCGGCTTATAAATGATTTATTTAATCTACTAATAATTGAGAATTCAAGTTTCTTTCTCAATTGGTCATTCTGATGGTCAATTTTATCTAGAAATATCTTACTGAAAGCAGCATACGGACTATCACAAAAAATAATCTCAGGTACTTCAAAGCCAAAGGCAGCATAAGCAACTTTTAAGGCTTCCGCCGCTTTTTCACGATCAATTCGCTCAGTTGAAAACGCGATCGCTCTCCACTTTTCCCGATAAACTGGAATTAAAGCCTCTTGCTCAGGCGTTAACTTCTCAATCAGCGACATATCGCCAACCTTCAGGCTCGTATTCCCGTTGAATTTTCACCATCCAGTCACCTTGGGGAATAGAAATAGCTTTATGCTCCTCATGGGCAAGCAATGCCGACTCGGAAAAGACACGCAAATAGAGTGTGCTATCTTTATCGTATAATTCTGCGTTCCCCTCAGTAATGCGATGCTTATGCCCTGTAACTTCGCCTTCTGCCAAAGTTAAGTGAGGTATTTTTTGTCCTTCAATTTGCTGCACAGGCAGTAAGATTACATCACCTTGGCGAATCGGTTTCATGGTTTTGCTTTCCTGGCATGGGTCAAACTCCACTTCGCTTTTGCTCTCAAGTTTGGTTTAATTTTGGCACAAGCTCTTAGGGATTGGACATTAGGCGTTAGGCAATACAATAGTTATTCTCTTCTCCCCTGCTCCCTCATCCCCCACTCCCCATTCCCTATGCCCTAATGATATTTTGAAAACTGTAGTCGCCAATTATGCGTTAGATAAGTTAAAGATTGAAATAGCTGGAAATTCACACCCAGCGTTTCCCTCCCCTAACCTCTGGGACAGACTGGGCCATAAGTTCAGCAGATTTTATCCCAAGCAGGCAGTTTATGTGAGGATTAAATCACTGCCCTAAGCGTGACCTTTTATCTTGACAATTTGCAAAAATTACCTCAATTTGACTGTTTAGCTTAGTAGCTCTTCTTTTTATTAAAATTTCCATGTCAACTCTCGTCATTGTCGAATCTCCAACCAAAGCTCGTACCATTCGCAACTACCTGCCAGCAGGCTATCGGGTGGAGGCGTCTATGGGTCATGTGCGTGACCTCCCCCAGTCGGCTAGTGAAATTCCTGCTGCCGTCAAAGGGGAATCATGGGCGCAGCTAGGGGTAAATGTGGACGCCGACTTTGAACCGGTGTATGTTGTCCCGAAAGACAAAAAGAAAATTGTTACCCAGCTCAAAGAAGCCCTCAAAGATGTAGATGAACTGATTCTGGCAACGGACGAAGACCGGGAAGGCGAAAGCATTAGTTGGCATTTATACCAATTGCTAAAGCCGAAAGTTCCGACTAAGCGGATGGTGTTTCACGAAATAACCCAAGAGGCGATCAAAAAAGCTCTGAAGAACTGCCGCAATATTGATGAGCAGTTGGTTCGCGCCCAAGAAACACGGCGGATCTTAGATCGACTCGTAGGCTATACTCTGTCTCCACTGCTATGGAAAAAAATCGCCTGGGGATTATCTGCTGGGCGAGTGCAATCTGTAGCTGTGCGACTTTTAGTCACTAGGGAACGCCAACGCCGCGCTTTCCATGAGGGTACATACTGGGATTTGAAAGCTAGTTTGTCAAAGGAAAAAACCCCCTTTGGTGCCCAACTGGTAACATTGGCAGGAACCAAAATCGCTAACGGCAGTGATTTTGACGCAACGACCGGACAAATTACCGCAGGTCGCAATGTCTTGTTGCTAAACGAAGACCAAGCTGTAGCCCTCAAGGAACGCCTAACAGGTAAAAACTGGAGTGTTACCGAGATGGAGGAACGCCCAGTGACGCGCAAACCGTCGCCACCGTTCACCACCTCGACGTTGCAACAAGAATCTAACCGGAAATTGCGTCTCTCAGCCCGTGACACGATGCGGGTTGCCCAGAATTTGTACGAGCAGGGGTATATTACCTATATGCGGACAGATTCGGTACATTTGTCAGATCAAGCGATCGCAGCTGCTCGGAGTTGTGTAGAAAAGCTTTACGGTCAACAATACCTTAGTCCCCAACCCCGGCAATACACCACCAAATCTAAAGGCGCACAAGAGGCGCACGAAGCAATTCGTCCAGCAGGTAGCACTTTTCGCACTCCCCAAGAAACTGGTTTGGGCGGTCGAGAACTTGCTGTCTACGATTTGATTTGGAAGCGGACTGTTGCCTGTCAAATGGCTGATTCTCGCCAAACTCAAATTACCGTGCAATTGCAAGTCGAGGATGCTGGATTCCGTTCTTCTGGCAAACGGATTGAATTTCCCGGATACTTACGTGCCTACGTCGAAGGTTCAGACGACCCAGAAGCAGCACTAGAAGACCAGGAAGTGATTTTGCCGAATCTGAAAGTCGGAGATCATCCGAATTGTACAGAGCTAGAAGCAGTTGGGCACGAAACCCAACCGCCAGCTAGATACACCGAAGCGACTTTGGTGAAAACCTTAGAAAGCGAAGGTATCGGTCGTCCCAGTACCTACGCCAGCATCATTGGCACCATCATCGACAAGGGTTATGCCCATTTAGTGAGTAACGCTCTTATTCCTACCTTCACCGCTTTCGCCGTCACCGACTTATTGGAAAAACATTTTCCGGACGTTGTTGATCCCAGCTTTACCTCGAAGATGGAGCAAACCCTGGATGACATTGCCACAGGTGAAGCAAAATGGCTACCCTACTTGCAGCAATTTTACCTGGGAGAGAATGGGCTGGAAACCCTGGTAAAAGAACGGGAAAGTCAAATTGATGCCACCAAAGCTAGGACTGTAGAACTAGAAAATCTAGATGCTAAAGTCCGCATTGGGAAATATGGCCCCTACATTGAAGTCGAAAACGGTGAGGGGGTTATCACCGCCTCAATTCCCAAAGACCTGACACCAGCCGACCTCGACCCCAAACAGGTTGAAGTATTGCTGCGACAAAAAATCACAGGCCCCGATCAGGTAGGTCGGCATCCCGAAACTGGCGAACCGATTTATGTGAAAATTGGTGCTTATGGGCCTTATGTCCAATTGGGTGACAAAACCGACGAAAACCCCAAACCAAAACAAGCCTCCTTACTCAAAGGTGTTACCCCAGAAACCGTTACCCTGGAAATGGCTGTTGGTCTGTTGGCACTACCCCGGACATTGGGAGTTCATCCAGTCACTGGCGGCAAAATCCAAGCAAGTTTGGGACGCTTTGGCCCTTATGTGGTTCATGACCAAGGTAAGGAGGGGAAAGACTACCGTTCTCTAAAAGCTGCTGATAATGTATTGACAATTAGCTTAGAACGTGCATTGGAATTATTGTCTGAACCCAAAAAAGGACGCAGTTCTACAAACAGCAAGTCCAAGGCAGCTTTACGCGAATTGGGTACACATCCAGATGATGGAGAAACAATTAACATCTACGATGGCCCTTATGGCCCTTACATTAAGCATGGCAAAACTAATGTGAGTATCCCAGAAGGTCAAACGGTAGAAAATATAACGCTGGCTGAGGCGCTGAACTTGTTGTCAGCTAAAGCATCGACAGCGAAATCGACTCGCAAAACGACTAAATCAACGACTTCTAAATCTAAGTCAACTGCTAAGTCAACAACTTCTGCGAAAAAAAAGGCAACTGAAGGTTAATTGCAAGTCAAGAGTCCAAAGTCCGATCCCTAACTCTTGACCCTTGATATCCATCCTTGATAGGATGCAGTTCAGTAGGTGCAAGTGTGATACTCTAAAAAGTAAGGGAAAACACAACGCCAAATTTTAGAAGTGGCTTATGTCCCAAACACGGGATTGTTTATCAGCCCGGTTGGAAGCCAGAGGTGCGAAAATATGCCAATTTCTGCGTACCTGTTAATCAAAAATTGAGGTAGTATCTCAGGAGCCGTCAGTTCATGGACTATATAGAAAAGGTGCTGGAAAAGGTTAAGGAATTAGCACGGAGGCTAATTGAGAGCCTTTTAGGGCCAGAGGCAGAACCGGAACCGGAACTGATTCCGATTCCTGTAAACGATCGCTCGCGTCGTCGCCACTAATCTCAAAGTGCTCAACTCGACGTTGCAACCCTTAAGCATTCTGGCACTGCATGGGCCAAACTTAAATTTGCTAGGACAGCGAGAACCAGGAATTTATGGTGCCTTGACTCTAGCTGAAATTAACCGCCTGTTAGAAGAAGAAGGATTCAAGATACAGGCGAAAGTTTTTTCTGTGCAGTCAAATCATGAAGGAATTTTAGTAGATACTATTCATGCCGCATTAGGACAACATCACGGGATTTTGATTAATGCAGGGGCATATACGCATACAAGTGTGGCATTGCGAGATGCGATCGCGGCTGTTAACTTGCCCACAGTCGAAGTACATCTGAGTAATATTTACCGTCGGGAAGATTTTCGCCATCATTCGTACATCGCTCCAGTAGCGATCGGGCAAATAAGTGGTTTTGGCGGACAAAGTTACTTGTTGGGCTTACAAGCTTTGGTGAATCATTTAAGAGAGACGCGATTAATCGCGTCTGTACAAGAGAAACGCGATTAATCGCGTCTGTACAAGAGTTAGGAATTTGTAGGTGGTAGTAAAGTTAGGAATTAGCAATATTTCATTAACTCCTCACTCCTCACTCTTAACAATATAGTTTATGCGTTACTCTCCTATAAGTCGGTTTAGAGGTACTTTACTCGGAGCATTGCTGGGGGAAAGTTTAGCCACTGGCGATATACAGTCTCAGAATTACCTGGATTTGGGCAGAATGGCGGTTCTAGGTACTGAGAGTTTGATTGTGTTGGGTAGATTAGATTTAGATGATTGGATAGCGCGTCAGCAACAAGAATCTCTTCATTTAGAAGCAACTGATGACATATCGATCAAAATAATTCTTGCGACACTACCAGTAGCACTTTTTTTTCACGAAAATCCGATTAAGCTCCGGCAAAACTTGCTGCATGTCCTAAAAATCTGGGAGGATGACCCAATAATAAGGGATGGAACGCTAGCAGTAGGATATGCGATCGCTCTTGCCTTAACTGAAAAACTCAACCCCCTAACCCTCATCCCACAAACAATTTCTTTTCTCGGACAAACACCGACATCAATACCAAAAAAATTATTAACAGTTCAGAATCTATTACAGCAAGGGGCAGGATTGTCAAGGGCGCAAGCTGAGTTTGCTAAGGAAGAACAACTCAGTAACACTATTGCTATGGCATTTTACTGCTTTTTGAGTACCTTGGAAGACTTTCGGTTGTCAGTTTTACGGGCTACTCACAATAGCAATTTCATGCAAGATGCTACCCCTCTAAACTTAGAGGCTACAGGTGCAATTACTGGTGCTTTATCAGGAGCATATAACGGTATAAGCGGAATTCCCATAAATTGGCAAGTCTTGCTCTTGCAGAAGAATTGTCCAACATGGGGACTAACTAGCCTTTCCCAAATGTTAAAATTGGCCGATGCATTTGTGGCGGTGTGGTCGGGAGTGTATGATCTTACCTTAAATCCAAGGGAGTTAACTGAGGAGGAATGTGAGGTGAATTTGCTTTCCGTTTACGCAGCTCCTCGCGTTATTCGGTCGCGTTAATCCTATTATTCACCGAACAACGCAACGGTGCGGGTACTAAACACTGAAGACTACTAAATCTAGCCAAAAACTAAAAAACTTATATACTAGAATTTTTCAGAAAAACTTTGGACTGATTCTGTAGGTAGCTATTGTGGCAAATCAGCTTTAATTAGGCTCCGTCAATGAAGAGGACAGGGGGCAGAGGGGAGAACCCCATACATTAGGGACTTCCAACTGAAAAAATATCCCATCGCATTTAGGGCAAGGGAGCAGGGGGCAGGGAGCAGGGGGAAAAACAGTAGTGTTGAGTCCAGAAATTGGGATAATTTATTTTTTGGAGTTCCCTTAAATGTAGGGCTGCTGGAACAAGGACGTATTATTTCTCACGCTTGCGCGCCCCGAAATAAATGTTTCTATCCTACGCATAAATAAATTTATTTGCTTGCTCTGAATCCCTCTTGGCAGGGTGAACTTAGAATCTTTCCCCTTTGCTCCCTGCTCCCTGCTCCCCTGCCTCTTCTGGTCACTGGAGTTGCGATAGCAGCTAATCAAACTTCCCTGATGATTGTCTTATTTTGAGCCATCAAAGTCAGCAATTGCAGGCAGAAATAATGAAAATAAAGCAATTTTTGCAGTTCTTAACCCAGCAATTAACTAACTGGCGGCGACAGTACAAAGGACTACGCCGTAAGGGAAAGTTAATGAGAAGTCCCAAAAGCAAAACCCATAGAAGGGAACTTCTAAGGACTGTGCTTAAGAATATAATTCTATTTTTATCAAAAACCAACGATAAAAGCGAGCGCCGAAAACAAGAAAGAGCGCTCCATTCAAAAACAAAATCGGTCAAAACTAAGAGTACTATTTATACAGTTGCTTTAGATTGGGTACATAAACAGCGTTCCTTGGTAATTTTAGCGATCGCTATAGTGTCCCTGACTGGTGTTATTGGGCATAAATTATACAACCAGACTCAAATTCAAGTAGGGAATCCCGCGCCCCAAACAATTACAGCGCCTTACACAGCTAGCATCGAAGATCAGAAAGAAACAGAATCACAGCGCCAAGCCGTTAGTCAAACATCCTTACAGGTGTTGATGATTAATGTGCGAATGAACGAACAAATCAACGAAAATTTGCAACAACTTCTAGATAATGGCAACGAAATTCGCGCCGTTGCTGGAGCTTTTCCTTTTTTTGATCCTGTAATTTTGTCCATCTCTACCCAGCGTTACCTCCGCTCTTGTCCTGATTCAGAATGGCAAGCAGTGCTAATAGCTGTAGAAAATACTAAAAATCAGCATAATAAAGGAACAGGACAAACCGCCGCCTCATCCGCACCCAATCAGGAACACCAACGGCGCACAACACCAACGCCACAGAAGACAAAGCCTGTTGATTTTTCTCAAAACACTGACTTTACTCAAGCAGTAGCAGAACTAGAATCTTACCGCGTCACTTCTGGTAAAAACTTGTCTTTAGTGATTTCCCAAATTTCCCAAGCACGGCAAAGATACACCCAAGCCACTGCCAAACTTTTACAGTTAGAGACTGTTACCCCAGAAGCAGTATATGAGGAATCCCTACTTTTGGATTTGTCAGATGAGGAGTGGGAAAAAACACAAATGGGAATCCATCAGAGTGCAGAGCGGATTCTCACCCAAGGCATCCCACAAGGACTGCCAAAAAATATCTTACAGGATGCGGTGAGTTTACAATTGCAATCCTTTGTACCAGAATCCGCCGAATCTTTGGCAAAGAACCTGTTGTTAGTTGTACTCAAGCCGAATCTGCAAAAAGATGAAGAACAAACCAGAGAAAATGCTGAAAAGGCTGCTGCTGGGGTGTCACCCGTGATGATGAAGGTACGGTATGGCCAGGTGATTGTCAGAAAAGGAGCGCCGATTACTGCATGGAACTTTAAGGTGCTGGATCATTATCACCTGGTTCGCCGGGAGGTAAAATGGCACGAGTTAGTGGAGTTAGCAGGCGTTATTGCGATCGCCATTGCCATTTTTGTCTGGGTAGAACGGCATGTCGATTACGAATTGCGACAACGCGATCGCTTATTAGTGTTATTGCTGACTTTGAGTGTGCCAGGATTGGTAACGATGGGATTGCCTTATACCACCTGGAGTGCCCTTGGTTTATTGTTGGGAAGCTTCTACGGCCCCACTTTGGGGTTGACAGTTGTCGGACTGCTGTTGCCAATATTAGCTATTAGCTTGGATATAAGCAAGGCTGCGCTTTTAGCTGGTGTAGGAGGGGGAATATTAGGTAGTTACATAGCGCAACGATTGCGCTCGCGTGAAGAATTGGCATTATTGGGGGTTGCGATCGCTTTAACTCAGGGCGGTATTTATCTGGTTGTTAAAATTTTAATTGGTCAAGCATTTGGTTCAACTTGGTATCTTGTCCTCCAAGAAGCCGGATTGTTTGCTTTATCCGGTTTAGGCTGGAGTGTTGTAGCTTTAGGCTTGAGTCCTTATCTAGAAAAAGTTTTCGATTTAGTTACCCCAATCCGTTTAGCGGAGTTGGCGAACCCTAACCGCCCTTTATTAAAACGACTTGCTACAGAGACTCCCGGAACTTTTCAGCATACGTTGCTTGTGGCTACCCTTGCTGAAGCTGCTGCCAAAGAACTAGGATGCAATGTTGAACTAGTCAGGGCTGGCACACTATATCACGATATTGGCAAAATGCACGACCCCCTTGGCTTTATTGAAAATCAAATGGGGGGGCCGAATAAACATGATACAGAGATTAAAGATCCTTGGAAGAGTGCAGAAATTATTAAAAAGCACGTAACTGAAGGGTTGGTGATGGCGCGTAAACACCTTTTACCGACAGCAATTCAAGCTTTTATTCCAGAGCATCAGGGAACGATGCTGATTGCCTATTTCCATCATCAAGCCCAGCAAATGGCTCAAGAAGATCCAAGTTTAACAGTAGACGACGCAGATTTTCGTTATGATGGGCCGATTCCCCAATCACGGGAAACAGGAATTGTCATGTTAGCAGATTCTTGCGAAGCGGCGCTGCGATCGCTCGAAGCATCGGCTAAACCTCTGGGAGAAAAGCGATCGCTTAAAGATGTTTCGACTGAACAAGCTTTAGCAATGCTTAATAATATTCTGCGTGCTAAATGGCAAGACAATCAACTCGTAGATTCAGGATTAACACGAGAAGAAATGTCAAAAATTGCCCAGATATTTGTAGATGTTTGGCAGCAATTTCATCACAAACGCATTGCTTATCCGAAGTTGAAGGCTAGTAGCGCTGTGCGGAATTCGTAATTAAGAAACTTAGTACAGCTTTGCGTAAAATTATTGTAGCGTTTTTAATGCAAAGGGACGCGTTGCCATTGTCACCCGATGCGTTGCCATTGTCAGCCGATGCATTGGCATTGTCACCCGATGCATTGGCATTGTCACCCGATGCATTGGCATTGTCAGCCGATGCATTGGCATTGTCACCCGATGCATTGGCATTGTCACCCGATGCATTGCCATTGTCACCCGATGCATTGCCATTGTCAGCCGATGCGTTGCCGTTGTCAGTCGATGCGTTGCCGTTGTCAGTCGATGCATTGCCATTGTTAGCCGATGCATTGGCATTGTCACCCGATGCATTGGCATTGTCAGATTTAATTCGTAACGAATTAATGAAATGCTGTACTTAGCTTTAATCTAGTTTCTGACTTTTCACTCTATGTGGAAAAACTAACGCGAAACCTAACCCCCCAACCCTCTTCCCTGGTAAAAAAGCTACGGTGTACACATAAGTCTCTTAACCTGCACCTTTATTGCATCGATCTTTTTTTGACCTGTGTGTACATCGTAGGGTAAGCAAGGGGGAGAATTCAAAGCCTCTCTCCTGCAAAGAGAGAGGTTTTCCAGATCCCGTGAAAAGTCAGAGTGATTTCAATACCGTTCGGTTAAGATATCTCTTCATTCAGACCGCAGAGGGGTAGGGGAGAGGTTACTCTCATGCTCCCGCGCTCCTTTGCTCCTCTGCCCGCCCTATTTCTTATCAGAACCGTATTGAGATGCAATTAATGTCTCTACTGAATTGCTATCCAGGGGTTGGGAGAAAAAATATCCCTGTGCATATTTGCATTTCGTCGCTCTAAGTTGTGCTAGCTGTTCCACTGTTTCTACGCCCTCCGCTACTACATCTATATTTAGACTCTGGGCTAGGGTGATGATCGCCTGAATAATCTCCGAGTTTTCGCCGTTAGCACCAATCTTGGCAATAAAAGAACGATCAATCTTCAAAGCATTAGTTGGAAAGCGGTGCAGGTAACTCAAGGATGAATACCCGATGCCAAAATCATCTAAGTGTAATTGGATATTCATCTGTTTCAGTTGCAAAAGCATAAAAGTTGCTGATTTAATATTATCCATAAGTACGCTTTCGGTAATCTCCAGTTTTAAATTGCTGCCTTCCAGATCAGTCTCTTGCATAATTTGGTTAATTTGTTCAATTAGCCCAGGTTGCGAAAACTGTTTAGTGGAAAGATTTACACTAATTGTCAAAGGTGGGTCAGCAGGAAATTGTATTTGCCAAGCACGCATCTGACGACAAGCCTCACGCAGTACCCAATAACCAATAGGGATAATCAGCCCAGTTTCTTCCGCTAGTGGAATAAAGCTGTCTGGAAAAACTAATCCGTGTTGCGGGTGCTGCCAACGAAGGAGAGCCTCAAAGCCAATAATCTTGTCAGTTTCTAATAAAACAATTGGCTGATAGTAAATCTCAAACTCTTGGCGTTCAACAGCCCATCGTAGACCCATCTCTAACTCTAATAGTTTCGTAACTTGGGTGTACATGGTTGAGTCAAATATCTCATGGCGTGCCTTACCCAATGTCTTAGCCCGATACATTGCAATATCAGCGTCGCGTAAAAGCTCCTCCGGTAGGTTGTAATTACCCTTACTTAGGGCGATGCCAATGCTGACGGTAGTAAATACCTCGTACCCGTTGAGTTGAAACGCAGATGTGAGAGCTTCGTGTATTCGCTCCACTATGCTTGTTGCTTCATCGGCGTTTTTGAGATCATCAAGCAAAATTGTAAATTCATCTCCTCCTAGACGGGCAATTGTGTCTCCAACACGCAGACAATTCTCCAATCTGCGAGCCAGGGCAGCTAATAGTTGATCCCCAATTGTATGGCCGAGACTATCGTTGACTACTTTGAAGCGATCTAGGTCTAGGAAGAGAACAGCAAATATATAGTTGGGACGTCGTTTTGTTAGCACGAGCGCCTGTTCTAGCCGGTTCATAAATAAGGCGCGGTTTGGCAGCCTGGTTAGCACATCGTGAAAGGCATCATGAATTAATTGCGCCTGTGCAAGTTTTAGAGCAGTAATATCGTGAGAAATACTCAATACACTTTGTACTGAGCCGTCGCTAGCCAGTTCAGGGACAAGGCGGGTATGGTAATGTTTTGTTTGGGAAGCGATCGTTAAACTGCATTCAAACTGAGTTTCTTCCTTAGTTTGGAAAACTTGCTGGAGCCTATGATCACATAGGAGGCAAAATTGTTCGGGCAGATTTAACTCTGGGTTTGTTTTGCCGATAAAAGTTTCGGCTGATATTCCTATAACCTTTTCAATAGCTGGATTAACGTAAACGTAGCGCAATTGAGTGTTAAATCTGGAAATTATATTAGGTGCATTTTCAACTAGTGCTTTAAATTCTTGTAGTAATTACACCATCACCAATACTTTTAAGTACGGTAGTCAGCCATTGCTTATTCTGTTTGAAGTTTTTTTGCGTCCGATGTTTGTCAAGGGCAATTTCAATAGCTAATTTTAATTTTTTAAATAGGTAAAACTTCAACTGCATCTCCCTGGAACAACGGAATTATTTGTTATTAGGATAAACTCAAAAAATAAGCCACCAGAGAATAGTAAACTCCCTGAAAAAATCCAGATTTAAAAATGTACTAATTTTAGTTATTTATCTGACCAAAATTTTCAATAGCAGAAAATATATTGATGTGATGTGTGAAGTATATCTATAAAGATAGAATAAAGCAAGTAAAAGTTAAATAACATACTAACCATGTATTTAAGCATTATTTATATAAGTGTTTGAATTCAGATATTGTCAAAAAGTTTTGGGAAGGAAAGCAAACTGGCGACCTGAATCCTTACTAACGTTTGATTTCGATATAAGAGTGAAAAAAGTGAGAATATATCGGGAATTTTGTATAACTTTAAGGAAAGAAATGAGCCGGAAGTCATTCATTATTCTTTGCAAATAAGCTGTAAGCCTTATAAATAGGTTTAGGGCGAACGCATCTAAATATTAAAGTATCCGCTCAATAAATCGGGGCGAACTACCAAATAAGTAACGATTTTACGCCATTTGAGGCTTGTCACTGAGCGATTTACCCCGGATTATTGAGCGGTTACCAAGCAAACTACGCTTGGATAATAAAATCAGATGCCTTGAGAATTGGCGCACCAGTTAGAGTCACAAATAAACCACCACTGCCGAAACCAGCCGTGCTGCCATTTTCGTTGTAGAACAACTGCCCACTCACAGGATCGTAAACAATTTTCGCCGTGCTAGTCCCCGCAGAAGAAGTGATTTCAAAATCACTCTCGTTACTAAAACCTATTCCCGCAACAGAAGTAATTGTATTAAAGGTAGCCTTATCCAGTACAATCTTGTCACTTTGTGTAGTGACTGCAAAAAATCCACTGTAGAACCCACTAATGCTATCTAGCCCAACATCAGCACTGTTAAAAGGAGCATCGGTATTGTAAAGGAATCTGTCAACACCCTCACCACCTGTGAGTACGTCATTGCCAGCACCGCCAACCAGAGTATCATCGCCAGCACCACCGATGAGGGTATCATTACCAGTTCCACCCCGTAGCAAATCATTGCCACTATTGCCGTTGATGATGTCATCACCTCCCTGACCATTAATCACATCGCCGGAGTCTTTAAAACCCGTAATGTTATTGTTAAGATCATTGAGGAATGTAACGGTGTTCGGGTTAAATAAGTCAGTTTGAGTGGAGTTGGCATCGAAGACATCAAAACTGTCAACGATACCTCTCTGGTTATCAAACAGGATATTGCCAATAGCTGGGCTGGTATCAGATGCTGGTAAATTATTCAGGTTTTCTAACAAGAAGTTTTCTAGAATGATTTTGGTATTGCTTGTATTTTCAAAAGTGAGTTCTAGATTGTTGCCATTTTGATTTAATTGCAGATTTTTAGCAGTCAATCCTAATCTAGTAAAATCCAAGGTATCAACTTCAGCAATTACCGCCGCTGATGGATTTAAAGTATCAACTTCAGGAATTGCCGCCGTTGATGGATTTGAAGTATCAACTTCAGGAATTGCCGCCGTTGATGGATTTGAATCAATATCTACGCTACCTACGCTCCCTACGCCGCCAAAGTCGGTTATGGTGTCAATGCCATCGCCTCTTGAGAAGATGAATGTGTCTTGACCACCATTACCAGTGAGCGTGTCGTTACCAGCTTTGCCCTCGATGATGTTGTTGTTGAATGTGCCGATGAGGATATCTGCATCAGGGGTGCCCGTAATCAATTTCTGGACAAAACCCAAAGTGGTGGTTGCTACTGCACTGGTGTTACTCACATCTTGGCCGTCATCGACGACAAACTCAATTGTGGTGTTAACAGTGGTAGCTGTGCTGTTGTAGGTAACGCTGCTGAGAACTTGTCGATAATTGGCAATGGTATCTGTGCCACTAAGAGTGAGAGTGCCTGTGGTGGGGTTGTAAATAGAGGTGATGTTGCCGATGGCAGTAGCATTAAGACTTTCGGTTGTGCCATTCAAGAGATTGGTAATGGTGATGGTGGCACCAGCTAGGGTAGTGCCATTGTCGTCTAGGGTGAAGTTGCTATCGATGATGGAGACGGGAGTACCGCTAAAGGTAGTGCTAAAATCAATACCCTGTGAGTTGCCGTTGAGGTCGAGAACGGGGGCGCGGTTGCCAAACACCAGATAGGTTTGCCCTGAGCTGATGTCGTTGGGGGAGGCAAAGGGTGCTGCGATAATCAGATCGTCAATACCGTCGCCATTGATATCTCCGGCACTGGCAAGAGAGTAGCCTGAACGGTCATCTGAATTGATACCGTTGATGGCAAAGCCATTTGTGCCGTTGAGGATGGAGAGGTTAAGTTGGGCATTAAAACCCTCCTTTCTGCCAAACACCACGTAGCTTTGCCCTGAATTGTTGCCGTTGGGGTCGGCAAAGGGTGCCGCGATAATCAGGTCATCAATCCCGTCGCCGTTGATATCTCCGGCACTGCTGACAAAACTGCTGAAGAAGCCGTCACCTTTATTGAAGCCGTTGATGACGAAGCCGTTAGTGCCGTTGAGGGTGGAAAGGTTGAATTGGGCAGCAAAACCCCCCTTGCTGCCAAACACCACATAGCTTTGCCCTGAATTGTCGCCGTTGCCGTCGGCAAAGGGTGCCTGAATAATCAGATCGTCAATACCGTCGCCGTTGATGTCTCCAGCACTGCTAACAGAGTTGCCTAAATGGTCATCTGGATTGATACCGTTGATGGCAAAGCCATTTGTACCGTTGAGGGTGGAGAGGTTGAGTTGGGCATCAAAACCCCCCTTGCTGCCAAACACCACGTAGCTTTGCCCTGAGCTGATGTCGTTGGGGTCAGCAAAAGGTGCCCCAATAATCAAGTCGTCAATGCCGTCGCCGTTAATGTCTCCGGCACTACTAACAGAGTTGCCTAAGGAGTCATCTTCATTGATGCCGTTGATGGTGAAACCATTAGTGCCATTGAGGGTGGAGAGGTTGAGTTGGGCAGTAAAACCCCCCTTGCTGCCAAATACCACATAGCTTTGCCCTGAAGAGGTACCGTTGGGGGAAGCAAAGGGTGCCCCGATAATCAGGTCGTCAATGCCGTCGCCGTTGATGTCTCCGGCACTGCTAACAGAGTTGCCTGAGGAGTCATATTGATTGATGCCGTTGATGGTAAAACCATTAGTGCCGTTGAGGGTAGAGAGGTTGAATTGGGCATCAAAACCCCCCTTGCTGCCAAACACCACGTAGCTTTGCCCTGAGGTGATGCCGTTGGGGGAGGCACCATCTGCCCCGATAATCACGTCGTCAATGCCGTCGCCGTTGATGTCTCCGGCACTGCTAACAGAGTTGCCTAAATGGTCATCTGGATTGATGCCGTTAATGGCAAAGCCCGACCTGCCGTTGAGGGTGGAGAGGTAGAATTGGGCAGCAAAACTTTCTTTGCTGCCAAACACCACGTAGCTTTGTCCTGAAGAGGTGCCATTAGGCTTGGCACCATTTGCCCCGATAATCAGGTCGTCAATACCGTCGCCGTTGATGTCTCCGGCACTGCTAATAGAGTTGCCTAAACGGTCATCTGGATTGATGCCGTTGATGGCAAAGCCATTTGTGCCGTTGAGGTTAGATAAGTTGAAAGCTGAATTTGCCATGAGTTCGTCTTTTTGTTTTGAAAACTAAAATTTTGGTGTTTGGAACTCGAAGTTTAATGTTCTGTTCTGGAAGTTTGGTGTTCCAAGCTGATTACGCTGATGCGTAGGCGTAGCTTGAGTGAGTTAATTTGACCGACTACCTGAATTTTTGCCAAACGCTGCTATTGGCGCTGCTCTTTTTTGATATAATATTGACTCCGGCTCATTAGTTTAGTTATAATTAGGCGGAAAAATGCAGAAAGCCCAAAAATCCTTGCCCTTTGCAACCCTTACGCTGCCTACTAGACGGTTTAACTTAGTGCCATTCGAGTCTAGTATGCTTGATGTTTTCGTAATCGTTGAAGTATAAATTACAAACCCCACTAATTATGAAGGGTGGTGAGTAATGGATCAAGTTGACGCTGCCTTGCTCTAAAATCTTGATCGGATACCCAAAATTTTCTTGCTAATTGTCTTTTTTGAAATACTTTTCTTGATTTTGGTTCGCTTCTTGAAACCAAAGCGTCCCTCTGTGCAATTGTCGTGTTAGCAGATACTTGTGAAGCGGCGCTGCGATCGCTCGAAGCATCGGCTAAACCTTTGGGAGAGAAGCGATCGCTTAAAGATGTTTCGACTGAACAAGCTTTAGCAGTGCTAAATAATATTCTGCGTGCCAGCTACTTCCGCTAGTTTTTTATTATGACGCTTTGGCACGCCTACGCAGTTTCCCAATATTCAATCTTTAATCTTCAGTACGTCGCACACCAGCCAAAATAAAATTAACTGCTGCTTGAGTATGCTGCTCAATCATTTCTGGACTCAGCAGTTGCAAATCGGGTCTAGTATGCTTGATGTTTTCGTAAGCGTTGAAATATAAATTACAAACCCCAATAATATGAAGAGTGGTGAGAAATGGATCGATCTGACGGAAACAACCTTCTGCCATCCCCCGCTCTAAAATCTTGATGAGATAGCTAAAATTTTCTTGCCAATTCCCTTGTTTGAAATACTTTCCCTGATTTTGGTTTGCTTCTTGAAACCAAAGCATTCCCCGGTGCGGGTGAGTAGCTTCATAAGCGATCGCTTCTTTGACAAGCACCTTCAACGCCTCCTGTGGTGGGAACTGATCCAGATTTAGCTGCTCAAACCCTTCGTGCATCTCCACCGCAGGACGTTGCAGAACAGCTTCATATAGTCCTTCCTTGCTCTGGAAGTAGTAGTAAATCATCGCTGTGGTGACACCTGCACCTCTAGCGATCGCTTCTGTCCGCGCCCCACTAAGTCCATTTCTGGCAAACTCCGCTTCTGCTGCATCGAGAATCTGCTTTTTCGTCGCTTCTGCATCGCGCACCTGACGCGGCTTTTTAGCTGAGAATTTTGACTGCGTTGAACGACCCACGTTCCTCCATCATCATAACGAAAATATATTAACTAAAAAATTGGTTAGTAGTTGACATAGAAGATGAAATTTATTAAATTATTACTAACTAAAAAATTAGTTAGTTGATTGCATAATTCAGCAATGCAGTAGCCAAAATTAGCCGATCAAATGCGCGGTTGTATTAGTTCGTCCATTGCAGATAAGACTTTAATTATCCCAATTTGTATTCAAAAGAGTGATGTAGGACGGGCGACACCAAGTTTTAATATTGCGTGACGTTTTACCAACTCATCTAGAGATTTTTCAATAAATTATCAATATTTTGGAGGAAAAATGGAACCAATTTTACCAGGTGCACCTTGGTTAATCGCGCATAAATCTACATTAGGAGTGAATAACCCGAATAAAATCACATTAAATGGACAGGATTATGTCATTTGGCAAAACCAAAAAGGCGAAGTGTTTGCCCTTGATAACATTTGTCCACACATGCAAGCACCATTATCAGACGGCTGGGTTTGTCAAGAGAGAGATACTATTACTTGCCCTTTTCATGCACTAGAATTTGATGGACAAGGCAGACTACAGCAAAGAGAAAGTAAGGACACTCAGCCAATTACCAAACCATTAGAGCTAATTATTAGCAATGATTGTATCTGGACGTATGCCGAATTTGAGCCAAGATTGCCCATCCCAGACTTGCATCAAAAAATTGTCGATGAATACGAGTTCATGGGAGTAACTGGGGACAAAAGTATTCACGGTGATTTTTTGACTAATTTGATGGTTAACTATGACTATAACCACCAAAATGGGACTCATAAAGAACTATTTAAAATTACATCTTGTAATGTAAGCTCTTTTGAAGAAAAAGGATACTATGCCACAGTCAAGCAAGAACTGAAGAGAGCCAATAATACGCTAGGAGAAATTATCAAAAATCCTATTTTGGGAATCTTCCCTAAAACTCTTAATAATAGACTCGAATACGCATTTCCTTCAACTACAGCTTTTTTTGCGAAAACGCCTATTGGTGATATTGCTCAAATTCATATTCTCTACCCGGAAACAGATAAAATCACCAAGACGTTTATTTTGATGTATGCCAAAGTTGTTAATCCTTTGATGAAATTTCTGTTTCAAAACTTAGTTTTACAAGCAGCAGCCACAGTTATCGAACAGGATACAGGTGCAGTTGAAAGTTTGTATCCTCGGCAAAAACCAAAAATTAGATTGCCAAATGAAGAGATTATGTTCTATGCAGAAAGACTCTACCGCGAGTGGTAATTTAGATTTGCAAAACCTAACTGCGTTTTACAATTAAACTGTAGCTAATTACTGCTGGAGGTACTCAAATATGCGACAGCTAAAATCCGCCGAAGAAATACCTGGTAGCTATGGCTTGCCCATCTTGGGGGAGACTT
This sequence comes from Nostoc sp., assembly GCF_036919495.1. GTDB lineage: Bacteria > Cyanobacteriota > Cyanobacteriia > Cyanobacteriales > Nostocaceae > Nostoc. Next base: position 49,697 of record NZ_JBALBZ010000218.1, on the reverse strand, counting down.
TGGAAATATTTCGGAGTTCAGAGTTGTATTTATGGCGAAGATTCCAGCAGTATGGTTCAGTTTTTAAGACGAGCGTCATGGGACGTAAACGTGCTTATTTAATTGGCCCTGATGCGAATGGCACTAAGAAAAGGGAAAATCGTTGAGGCAGCAGGGGTGCAGAGGAGCAAAGGAGCAGGGGAGAAAGAAGAAGGAAGAAGCATACGGAAAAAAGCAAGAGAAATTCTCCTCTGCCCCTCTGCCCCCCTGCTCCTCTGCAATCCTTACGCCGCCTACCCTTCAGCTTAACTTAGTGCCATTCGGCCCTGATGCTAATCGGCTGGTGCTTGTAGAACAGGCAGAACACATGTCGTCACGGATAGGGTGGTATTTCTTAGAATCAACATTTGGCAACAATATTTTATTACAAGATGGGGAAGAACATCGCCTAACTCGTCGCTTAATGTATCCAGCATTTCACGGAAAAGCGATCGCTACATATTTTGACACCATCGAAAATATTGTGCAAGACTTCCTCAAAGATTGGGGACAGAGAACGATTCCCTTAAATTCTAGTTTCCGCCAGCTTACCCTGATGGTTGCTACTCGCCTGTTCTTGGGAAGTCAGAACAAGAGCGAAGTTGAGCAAACTAGTCAGTGGTTTAAACAACTGCTAAATAGCAGTATGGCAATATTCAAATTGAATGTCCCTTTTACTTTATATGGCCGCGGTCAAAATGCTAGAGGTAAGTTAGTAGCTTTCTTGCGTCAAGCCATTGCACAGCGTATCGAGCAAGGTAACTTAGAGGAATCAAAAGATGTTTTGGGATTGTTGCTAGCAGCTGTTGATGAAGACGGCAATAAATTGAGCGAAGCACAGATAATCAACGAGGCATTGCTACTGCTATTTGCTGGACATGAGACAACAGCCTCTTTGCTGAGTTGGGTAATATTTGAATTAGGTAATCACCCAGAATGGCGAGAGCGACTGCGCCAAGAACAATTAGCAGTTGTGGGAAATAATCCCCTTAACCTGTCTCATCTCAAACAACTTCCAGATTTAACCAACGTCTTAAAAGAAGTAGAAAGGCTTTATCCGCCAGTGTATGCCTATAATCGTGGAGTTCTTAAAGATATTGAGTATGCAGGTTATCGCATTCCTGCTGGTTGGTTTGTGACTATCTCGCCGATGTTGACTCACCGTCTACCAGAACTGTATACCGATCCCGATCGCTTTGACCCGGATCGCTTTGCAGCACCTCGTGAAGAAGATAAGAAACATCCTTTAGCACTAATGGGTTTTGGTTATGGTTCGCACCGATGTTTAGGCATGGAATTTGCCCAAATGGAAATGAAAATTGTGCTTTCTACACTGCTTCGCCATTATGATTGGACAGTAAAACCAGATTATTCTGCGATCGCTCCAATTCGTCAGCCTTCTAAAGTTAAAGATACTCTAGAAGCATATATGTCAACCCAGTGCTAGGCTACAGTTAGCAAGATTAAGAGGCAACTATGACTGCCCTGATTCTGAACCTCAGCCCCACCATTGAATTAACAGATGAGCAGTTCTTCCAACTGTGTCAGAATAATCGAGATTTGCGACTTGAGCGCACGGCAGAGGGAGAATTAATTATCATGCCACCAACTGGATGGGAAAGCGGAAATCGTAATAGTAGACTGACACAGCGCTTAGGTAATTGGGCTGACGCTGATGGTACAGGTTTGGCTTTTGACTCTTCCACAGGTTTCAAACTCCCTAATGGTGCAAATCGCTCTCCAGATGCATCTTGGGTGATCCGAAAGCGATTAGAAGCCCTGAATCCAGACCCCGACAGATTCCTACCGATCGCTCCAGATTTTGCGGTAGAATTACGCTCTGCTTCAGACAGCTTAAAGACTGTGCAACAAAAAATGCAGGAGTATATTGACAACGGTGTACGTTTAGGCTGGCTGATTGACCCCCAGAATCAACAGGTGGAAATTTACCGCCCAGGACAGGATATTGAGGTTTTGCGCTCGCCAACTAGCTTATCAGGAGAGGATGTATTGCCTGGGTTTGTGCTTGATTTGACGCAGATTTTGAGTTAGGCGATCGCTCAATTTCACTCATTTCACAATCTGGGCAACTTGCGACTCTAATTTGATAAAAATTTACAGTCAAAAACACAAAATCAATATTGACTAAATATTAAAAACCCTGTCTGCAATAACCCGATGACAAAACCCAAAACACCACCTAAAGTTACAATCGCTTGCAATTCATTTTTCACAATTCCTTCGATTGCAGCTTCTAAATCAGCCGGTGAAGTAGATTTTACCCGATCAACTATCACTTGATCTATCGACAAAATTGGAATTGCTTGCGCCACAATTACTTCTAAATCTTTTTCCAAATACTTATCTAATATTAAAGCCAACTCTTGACTCATCACTTCTAAAGAAGTACTGACAACAGGTGAAGTACTCAGACGATTCAGCAGGACTACAGCAATATTTTCCCAATCAACAGAATCAGTTAATCCTTGTAAAAAATCGCTGCCACTGTTTTGTAGGTAATGGCGGACACTTTCGCGGGTAGTCTTTCGGAGTTGTCGCACCGTCCCCATTGGCAAGTTTTGTAATGATAAATTTTGCAATAATTTCCGAATGCGATCGCGGATTTGCAAATCTTTAGTCAATTCTTCCAAACGAGTATTAGCAGCCTCTTTTTCATCCAAACAAAAAGTTCGTAGTCGCGTGAGAGTATTACGTAAGCCAAACAAATTTGCTACTACCCAATAAGTCCCACTGGTTTTTTCGCGGAAGCCTTCATCAATAATTTGAATTGTGCGATCGGTCAAAAAATCAACTATCGTCTGCCGCAGCACATCTGGCGGTAAAACTGCTTGCAACAACCAATCAGCAAGCCGCGTGGCTTGTTCTTCACTCAATTGAAATTCTAGCAATATCTGGTCAAAAATTTGATTGATCTGCGCTTCCAAAAAGTCTTCACGTCGCGCTAAAACCTTGAGTAATCGTGGCAAGGATTCTCCTATTAAATCCCGCAAAATCCCCGCCACAATTTTGGCACTTTTCTCGTTTTTATCTGTTTTAATTTGTTCAATCGCCAGGCGCAACAACCAGAGAATTGCTCCTTGTACGCGTTCTGTTTGCAACAAACGCCGCGCCAGATTTTGCAATTCTTGTGGTGTCAACAGTGACCCCATGATTGTCTTAGAAATGTTCAGAGCTAAACGTTCCTGGTTGCGGGGAATCAATCCAGGAGTGAAGGGTACTCTTCGTCCAGCAATGTAAATTGCTCGGTAAGGACGGAACAACATTTTGATGGCTATATCATTTGTGAAATAGCCGATAATTCCACCCAGTACCGGGGGAGACACATAAAGCCAAAGATGAGACCAGTCCAAGGGAAGAATTAAAAAAGTTAGGAGTTAGGAGAGACGCGATTAATCGCGTCTGTACAAGAGTTAGGAGTTAGGAGAGACGCGATTAATCGCGTCTGTACAAGAGTTAGGAGTTAGGAGAGACGCGATTAATCGCGTCTGTACAAGAGTTAGGAGTTAGGAATGATAAATTTTAAATGAGAATTTATCACTACTCATAATTCATAACTTTTAACTAATAACTCCTAATTTACTAAGCACTAGCACTCCCATCATACCGTTCGCAATGGGGTAGTGTGTGGCAACAGCAAAACCAACTTGACGCGCTAACTCTATTTGCTCTCTCCCTATGGGAAAGCGGTCTAAGCTAGGGCTGATGTAAGCATATTCTTCTTTTAACCCTAAATAACTGGCAACTGGCACTACAAAACTGTCCAGATACAACTGCTGAAAGGCACGTAGCTGAGGATTATTCGGTCGATGAAAGTCCAAAATTGCGGCTTTAGCACCCGGCTTCAAAACCCGATATAACTCTTGGAGACTGCGGGAAATATCTTTAACATTTCTTAAACCATAGCCCATTGTTGCGGCATCAAATTGGTTATCCTCAAAGGGTAAATTTAGCACGTCGGCTTCTATCCAGGCGATCGCAGGTTGGGGATACTGCCACTGTGAGCGTAATGAAGCTTTTTCTAGCAGGTTGGAGGAAAAATCTACTCCGTAGACCTGTCCTGTTGCCCCTACACGCCGTGCCAGACGTAAGGCTAAATCACCACTACCGCAACACAAATCTAATGCAGTATCACCCGATTTAGCTGCACTCCATTTCACTGCCATTTCCTTCCATATTCGATGCTGTCCCAGACTCAACCAATCGTTCAACTGGTCATAAACCGGAGCAATACGGTTAAAAATGGATTGAATTTCGTTAGTCATTGGGTATGGGGCATTGGGCATTGGTTTTTGACTAATGACTAATGACAACTAGTAAGAGCGATCGCTATCAGTTGGGCTGATAAATTAATTAGCATTAATTCATCTTCCCGTAAAGTGCAGGGTTGTTTCCACTGTAGGGATAATACGCCCAAAAGTTGATTACGGTAGCTAATTGGGATAACTAAATGTGCTTGCACACCCGTATTTTTGTAGTGAATAGCATCAACTAATTTAGTGTCTTTAAGTATATTTAAGGAAACTTGCATTTGCCCGGTGGCGATCGCTTCCTTTGTGAGTGGGTCAAGATATAGCCAATTCTCAATTGTAACTGTATCGGTGTAAGTTCCTTGAGTCGCAATCAGAGTATTTCCATCTGTAAGTTGTAGAATACACCCATCTGTTCCAAAAGTATCACTCACAGCCCTAGCAATTGGAGCGAGAGTTTCTTCTAAGCTAGAAGCTGCTTGAGTTATCTGTACCAAAACACTCAGCAGGGCTATTTGAGCATGAGAACGGCGTAATTCTTCTGTACGTTGCTTGAGCAAGTCGTAGGTTTCTGCTGCTCTTTGCACCACTGCCTTCAGTTCGCCTGGGTCCCAAGGCTTAGTAATATATTTGTAGACTTGCCCTGCATTAATCGCCTCTACCAAGTCTTCAATATCAGTAAATCCGGTGAGAATTATCCTAACCGTATCGGGAAACTGAGGTACAGTCTTGCTGAGAAACTCAGTTCCTTTCATTTCTGGCATCCGTTGATCGGAGATAATCACCGCTACCTCCCCCTCTGTTGCCAAAACTTCTAGAGCGTTCACCCCACTATCAGCTTTTAGAACATTAAAGTCGCGTCGAAAGGTACGATAAAGCAGATCGAGATTATCTGGCTCATCGTCAACTACCAGGATTTTCAGCTTTTTTGGTTGTTGGAGAGTCATTACTTGATATTGGAGTTTATCAATTTCGAGATTGGGCTTATCCATTAAGATATTTCCTTTAAATAATTCATTATCTTGTTATATTCCATACCAAGCTTAGTTGAGAATAGCTGAAATTTATCAAGGGTTTTTACGGAGTTAGCTAGCATATTTAAATACGGCAAAGTGAGTGTCACAGAGGATATTTGCCTGCTTAAATATCTGAGGTAAGAAAAAATTGCACAAGCAGAATTAACTAGATAAGTTTCTACAGATCAACTCAAAGCAGTAGTTATACTTAAAACTTGCACTAGTCCCAACAACCGCATCAGAATGAATTCTGAGGCTATTAGCTTGCATTCTTCTAAAAGATCGCTCTATAAGGATTAGAGTCCATTTAAGTGGACTTGCGCTAAAAGCCTGTGAAATAAATTTCTTGGCAAGAACTAGGCAGGTGCAATATATAACTATGGGTAGTTCATAGATTAGAATAAGACTTGCTCATGAGGTATTAATCAACCTCTCAAGTTGAAGCTCGCACTCCGATTATGACTGATCTACCACCCAACGCTCAGAATCCCGAAGAAAATGCTACCAACGATGTAGCACAAGAATTACTGCGAAGGCTGAGGCAAAAACAAGGTAACTGGGTGGAATGGGGAACGGCGATCGCCTCGTTGCTAAAAACCGGTTACAACCCCCAAGACATTTTTGAGGCGACTGGATTTGAGCCGATTCAACAAAATCAGGTAGTTGTTGGTTCTCAAGTTTACAATTCTTTGGAAAAGTTTGGAGTATCGGAAGAAACGCGATCGCACTATTCTACACGCGGCAGTGATGTTTTATATGAACTGCGTTTGCTTACTCAAGAAGAACGCGCCGCCGCCGCCGAACTAATCTTTGTCCACAATGTTGATGCCGATGAGGCACGGGAAATAGCAAAAGCACTTAAAGAATTCTCTTATTACCGCACTTTACCAGAAGGGTTTTCTGCCCATCCTGGGGATGCTGTTGCTCATCAAGTTTGGAAACTGGCACGCCAAAATGCAGATTTACAACAGCGATCGCGCCTAATCGCCAAAGGTTTACGCTTTGCTCACACGCCAGCAGCAAGGCAAAAAATTGAACAGCTACTGACTGATTTTACTACTACTCCCCAGCGTCCAGCGCCAATTTTACCCTTTTACCGTCTGGAATTTGAAGAACAATTACCCCGAATCTTGCCCGTGGTAGGCGAGTTGCCATTATCACGACAAGACTTGCAAGCTGTACCCATACTGACAGAAATTGAACCATTTCGGTTGGTCAAGTTTTCTGGAGAGCAAGCTTGGATACCATTACCAGGTTGGCAAGTGTTATTGGCAGCAGTTGATCCAGTAGTGATTTTAGCAAATAGCGATCGCTTCCCCATCCAAACCCAAAGCCAAATAGGGCCAGTGGTAGTAGTGATAGATCGTGCCCAACGAGAATGGGATGCCTCCAGCTACTTTGTTGTCGAAAATGGTGGTGAATTAGATTTTCAGTGGTTTGAAACTGAGCCAGAAATTTCCTTACTAGGACAAATTATTATCATCGTGCGTCCTAAGAAAATTCTGGATGAAGAATTAACTAAGGATTCCTGGCAGATTGACGAATAATTCAATTTTAGATTTTGGATTTTGGATTGAAGAAGTCTCAACAAAAGCCTAGAAATAGCTTACCTGTTGGCTTCTTCACCCGCGTTTAATTTTAGTTCCAGGCTAATAGCTAAAGTCTACTAAAGTAGACTAAAGATTTTTGACTATATTTAGTCATCTGAAGATGACTTTTGCTATTAGCAAGAAACTTCAGTACCCTGTGGAACATGACTTTTATCTTAAGTTTTTCTGGTTAGTTGGCACTAATAAAAATATAAAATTAGGATAATATAATCTAACATTAAGATGTATATTTAGTGGTCAAAAAAAGTTACGGGTTTGAATCCCCCACTAAAAAATTGCTGAATTGTGAATTCTGCCTTGGAGAATTCTTCTTCAAAATATAAAATCTGATATGTCAGACTCTAAATTTATCGCTACTGTGCCTCAAGAATTACTGCACTCAGAATTGTCTGAACGATTGCCTGTTTCTTCTCTGCGGGAGAAGATTCTCGCAATCCGCAACGGTCTACGTCCTGGACAGCAACAAATGGCTGATTGGCAATCTGGCCCTTTGGCTATTTCTGCCGTTCCTGGTGCAGGCAAATCTACTGGTATGGCGGCAGCGGCAGCGATCGCGATCGCACGCCAGTATGAACGTTCATCCTCGCGCCGTCAGTTGGTAGTTGTCACCTTTACTCGTTCAGCTGCTGCCAATATTAAAGCGAAGATTCGCAAATTTTTACGAGATGATTTATCTCTCCCTCAGACTGGATTTTTTGTTTATACCCTACATGGTCTAGCGTTAAACATTGCCAGTCGCCATCCTGATTTATCGGGTTTGCAGTTAGAAAATGTCACATTAATTACACCAACCCAAAGTCACCGTTTTATCAGAACAGCTGTAGAGCAATGGATTGCAAATAATCCAGGAGGATATTTGCGGTTATTAGAAGGTCATCAATTTGACGGAGAAGAAACAGAAAGATTGCGTCGCCAATCGGTGCTGCGAACAGAAGTATTACCGGAATTGGCTAATACGGTAATTCATGAAGCAAAAAGTTCTGGGATATCGCAAGAATTATTGCAAGAGTGGAGTAAACAAACCACAGACGAATATACAATTTTGAGCGTAGCGGCGGGATTGTATGAGCAATATCAAAACTTAATGCGATCGCGTGATTTCATTGACTACGACGATATGATTTTAGCCGCACTGCGCGTTTTAGAAAACGACAGCGCCCGTCGCATTGAGCAAAACCAAGTATTCGCCGTATTTGAAGACGAAGCCCAAGATTCTAGCCCCCTACAGACGCAGTTGTTAGAAATTTTGGCGAGTGATAGTGATAATAAAGATAACTCCTCACTCCTAATTCCCCACTCCCCACTCAATTTGGTACGAGTTGGCGACCCGAACCAAGCGATTAACTCTACCTTTACCCCAGCCGATCCGATTTATTTCCGGCAATTTTGCGAAGAGTGCGATCGCATCAAACGATTGGCAACGATGGATCAAGCTGGTCGCAGTACTAGAATTATCATTGAAGCGGCGAACTTTGCCCTCAAATGGATCAATAATCAATCCTTAGCAAAAACGAATAACGGACAACAGATTCCTGACAATCGACAAGTACCATTTCGCTTACAGACAATTCGCCCTGTTGAAGTTGGCGATCCGCAAAATAATGCCAACCCAGCACCAGTAGGACGGGGATTAGAACTTTATACTCCGCGTGACATTCATCACACCGTTGAATTGTTATCTCAAAGGGTGATTGAGTTATTTGGCGAAGACCCAACACAACATAGTGCAGCAATTTTAGTGCGAGAAAATCGTCAAGGACGATGGTTAGGAGAGGCTTTAGCACCAATATGCAAAGAGCATAATATTACACTGTACGATGTGGGAGAACGCGATCGCCGTTCCCATGTTCCCCAAGAGATTTTAGCATTACTACAATTTTGCGATCGCCCCCACTCCCCCGATTACCTCAAAGCCGCTTTAGAAGCATTAGTACAGCGCCAGTTAATTCCTACTCAAGACCTCAACGCCCTTGCTAGTCTACCAGAAGAATTTTTGTATCCTGGCCCCCTAGCAGCACCCCAGCCAGAAACAGTCCAAAAAGCTGCTCGGTTGTGTCGCAATTTACTTCGCGCCCGCTTGGAATTGCCTCTATACCAGCTAATTTCCTTTCTCGCCTTGACGTTAAATTACGACCAAGCAGAATTGGCAACTGCTGACAAACTTGCAGAAAGGGTAAATCAGCAGATAGCCGGCAATAGTTCGATGGGGGGAATGCTGTCAGCTTTAAGTGAAATCGTCAGTTCCGAACGGTTTGAACCAGTGGAAACCGAAGATTCGGAAGAACGTTACACTCGTCGCGGTCAACTAACCATTATTACCATGCACAAAGCCAAAGGGCTAGATTGGGATTATGTATTTCTTCCCTTCCTCCACGAAAACTTGATTCCTGGTAGATTTTGGGTTCCTCCCCAAAGCCAGTTTTTAGGAGATTTTACCTTATCAGAAGTAGCCCGCGCCCAAATTCGTGCTGCTCTCCACGGAGAATCTACCATACCAGATGTTACACAAGCATGGGAACAAGCAAAGCATTTGAAAATATCTGAGGAGTACCGTTTACTGTATGTTGCGATGACACGAGCAAAGCGTCTGGTGTGGATGTCAGCAGCGCAGAAAGCCCCCTTTACTTGGAGTAAGCCGGATAATTTACAAGAACAAGCACCTTGTCCGGTTTTTCCGGCATTAAAGCGCCAATTTCCTGAATGTGTGGCGAATTTAGCGGTAATGGCTAAATAAGTGCGATTAAAATTTTTCAGAAATTGATTGGAATACCCAGTTATTAGCGATCGGATTGTGAATATTTGTATAAAATAAGCTATCTAAAGTGAAATTTGCCATTTGAAAATTGGTGTTATAAATTGGTGCTGAGATTTTAATCAGAAATTGATTTACCAATGAAAACCCAACAATTGACAACGACACAAGAAAATAAACCCAGCAAGACAAAAAAACAGTCTTTTCCTGCTATTAGTATTGGTACTCCTAAAGTACCATTTTGCCAATCCAAGAAAACTGTACAACAGCATGAGTTACTCAGTGACTGGGAACACGCGAGTTAATTTAGTAACATACTTTTATACCAACTTACACTATGGTGTCGGCATTTATGCGATTCCCGGTATCGTGTCGGACATTAATCAGGGGAACGCATCTAAATATTGAAGGTTGTGTACTAAGCTGTTGCACCTTTAATTTGCACTAATATTTTTTCAAGATGATTGTGGGGTGGGCATCCTGCCCGCCCTGATAATGCAAGTTATATACGTAACAGCTTACATCTCATATCGTTCCATCTGCGAAGATGCAACCAGCAGACAGCATGGTTAACAAGAGCGTACTACCTATTGCAATCGAAGCATTGGTAGGGAAATGACCGCCTACAGTTTCAACCGTTTATATAATTCTTTCTAAATCAAAAGGATTATCTCTTCCTTCATAAAATTCCAAAACTTGTGCATCAGTTAACTATTTTGCCATCAACTGATAATTATATATAGGACTCATATCTGATTTTTGAACAAAATTGCAAATAAAACCTTGATAAAACGGGCTTTTCAGCCTCAGTATGTTTTCAGAAATCAAATCGGAGTCCTATATTTCATCTTTCATTAGACGAATAGCAATTTCTTCTTGTTCAATTAGCATCTCCTTATATAGATTTTTCTAGCCAATATTTAAATATATTTAAATAAATATAGTTTGTTCAAAATGTCTATTATTTTGCAAAAATTATGAAAAAGCAAAAGGGAATTCCATACCCGCTTCGTAAACATGGAATTCCCTTTAAATTTTGCCTTACCTCTAACAAAATATCCCTATGCAGAGCTTAAATTTAATCAATTGCCACCAGACACAACAGCTTTATCATGTATAGCAGTGTCTTCAGGCTTTCTCTGCCATTTGCCATCGCTGCCTGGTTCGTATTCATTCTTTACACTATTCCAAGCAATTTCACGCGCACTTTGTTCATTTGAACCATTACTTTGAGCAGCATTAAATGCAGCTAGAAAAATCTGCTGTGCGTGTTCGGGCAACTGTTCTCTAATTTCACCAGGCAATTCATTTATTGTTTGATCAGCCATAAACTTACTCCGATTATCTCAAGTTAGGTTCATGTTAAAAAACTTGCAAGACAATTTCCTCTTTCTGAAAGTAGAGAAGCAAATAATCATACTTTTGGCTGAGTTAAGCGATTTTTAAATCAGCGATGCAATAATATTGATGCTCATCGCTAAAATTGTGGTGTTGAAAAAGAAAGATAATATGCCATGTAGCAGAGTCAAGCGTCTCATATCGCGTGATGTCGTCTGCACATCTGAAACTTGGCTAGTCATGCCAACTACAAATGAATAATATAAAAATTCCCAATAGTCTGGATAGTCGTTATGAGGAAAATCTAAACCTTTGGTGATTTCTTCTTTATTATTACGACTAATAGATTTGTAATAGCTGTGTGCATATTGCACTGCAAACATCGTATGCACTAGTAACCAGGAACCAACAATGGTCATAATTGAAAGTATGACATGTAGGTTGAGCAGAATTGTTGACAACCCTTTTTTATTCGTTAGCAAAAACCCGATCGCTAAAACACTAGCACAAGCCGCAGCTATCACCAACAGAAATATAGCTAAATGTCCTTCATATTCATTCTCAGCATAACGGCGAATTTTTTCTGGCGTAGCTTTGATCATTTTCCACCAGGTTACGGCTAAGAAAAAGTCAGCACAAGAGTTCCAAGCGCAGAGAATGCGAGTGGGTAAGTGCAGCCAAGACGGAAGAATTATTGAAACTAATACAGCGAGTCCGACAGCAACGATCAGTCTGGGGCGGGGGTCAAAGTTTTTAAACAAATTAAGTTTCACAAATATCTTGCACCAAGCCGTATAGATTAGAAATCGTACTCTAGTTGCTATCCTTTAGACAACCCGAACCCTTATTTTCACCTTTTTTCCAAAAGTTCGTGGTTTCCTGGTTTAGATTTAAAACGTTTGACAAAAATCTATGCAACTTATAATTGCCGCTTATTAGTTAATGAAAGCATTTTACATAACTAGCGCGATCGCTTTATATTAATCACGGGATTAGATGATTTAGTCAGCAAACCCGATTTAATCAAATTAGTTGTAATTCTCAACTGGGAAAGGGAACGGAATTTGCGACAGCACTCCCAATTTAACCCTCTAAGAAAATAATACTTACTTTAACTTCGCTCTAATCGTCTCTATTCGTTGACGATTAACACCCAAATCGCTTTGACCTAAGCGTGAGGCTGAACGTACTTGAATAACATTAGCATTCCGGTCTAGATAGAATTCTACATCATCCACAAATCCCAGTAAAGCGCTTTTAAATTCTGCATATAAATAATCTTGGTTTTCGGTAATGATTTTAGTTCTTGGTAAAGACTCAATAATCTGTTTAAGATTACTAATCGCTTCTTCTGAGGTCGATGTAAAAGTCAGTGGTGCAATTTTGTGGGTTGCATCAGTACTCTGACTAGAAACACAGTTAGGAGAATTAGGGCAGGGTGCTAATTTACCGTTGCTAATACCCAAATTATTTGGTCGTTTACTAGCAAAAACCATAATTATGTATCCAGGTAAGTGAATAAGTATACTCTCGCACATTTAGTTGAATCACTGTAATACTTTGGCTAATTGCATCTTCTGACAAATGACAGATTAACTAAAATATCGGTGATGCGTTCGCCTCTGGCGTTGGCGAAGCCATCGCTCTATGATTCGTAAGTATCATCTAAGCGAAAACAGATTATGACGCAAACAATTTCAATAAACGACTCTGGGCGCTTGCAACTCACACCGTTAGAAATTCCATCCCGTCTGCTGTTGGGGCCTGGGCCCTCCAATGCTCATCCCGCAGTTCTCCAGGCGATGAATACCTCACCAATTGGGCATCTTGACCCAGCTTTTCTCGCACTCATGGATGAAATTCAATCGTTGCTACGCTACGTATGGCAAACAGAAAACCCACTCACCATTGCAGTCAGTGGTACGGGAACAGCCGCAATGGAAGCAACCATCGCCAATGCTGTAGAACCTGGTGATGTGGTTTTGATTGGTGTAGCTGGTTACTTTGGTAATCGCCTTGTGGATATGGCTGGACGTTATGGCGCGGATGTGCGAACCATTACCAAACCTTGGGGACAAGTTTTTAATCTAGATGAACTCCAAACAGCATTAAAAACTCATCGTCCAACTATTTTAGCTCTAGTTCATGCCGAAACTTCCACCGGCGCATGTCAACCATTGGAAGGTGTCGCTGATTTGTGTGATGAATTTGGCACTTTGTTGCTAGTGGATTCAGTCACAAGTTTAGGTGGTGTCCCCTTGTTTTTGGATGCTTGGGGAGTTGACTTAGCCTATAGTTGTAGCCAAAAAGGGTTAGGTTGCCCGCCTGGTGCTTCGCCTTTTACAATGAGTCCGCGTGCCGTTGAGAAATTACAACAGCGTCAAACAAAGGTTGCAAACTGGTATTTGGATATGTTGTTACTGGGTAAGTATTGGGGCGCTGAACGCACCTATCACCATACAGCACCGATTAATTTATATTATGCATTGCGGGAAGCATTACGTTTGCTTGCAGAAGAGGGATTAGCAAATTCCTGGCAGCGTCATCAGAAAAACGTAGAATATCTCTGGGAAGGGTTGGAGAATTTAGGACTGAGTATGCACGTTGAGAAGCAGTATAGACTACCAACGCTGACTACTGTCTGCATTCCAACAGGGGTAGATGGGAAAGCGATCGCTCGGCAGTTACTCAATGAGCATAATATTGAAATTGGCGGTGGTCTTGGCGAACTAGCGGGTCTTGTTTGGCGCGTCGGATTGATGGGTTTTAATAGTCGTAAGGAAAGTGTTGATCAACTTTTAGCAGCATTACGGCAAGTTTTACCTAAGTAGTTTTCGGGTTAGAGTGGTGCGCTAACATTGTTTGAGAATTAAAGCAAAGCTGATGCTCCACACTTACTTGCTGGGGAGGGGTTAAGGGGTGTGGTGCAATGACTTTGTGGAAATCATAACTAATTATGCGAACATAATATTACACAAAAAATAAAAGACGCAAATTTATCTTTTGCGTCTTCTTTAGAAATTTTGAAAATTAGAAACTGAATGTGGTTCTCAGCGTGCCAATAACAACATCATTGTTGTCATTGTTATGATCTGGCGCTGTTAGCCAGATAATTCCTGGGGTAATGCTGATATTGTCACTCAGGCTATATTGATAGAAACCTTCAATGTGATACGAAGTGTCTGGATCTTTGTTGATACCTGCATTGCTGAGAGAACTGCTCACACTGGTAACTTTAGGTTCCATACCCACAATAATGCCTGCAATATTACCTTTTTTACCAAGATCCGGGAAAGCCAGTGTGACGGCATAGTTCCAGATGTCAGCATCGCCAGGAGTAACTGAAAGGATGCGAGCTTTGGTCAAGCCAGCCCAACCGCCAATCACGAATTTTGAGCTAGGTTGGAAGGATGCTTCTATACCGTAGGAGTTGCTAGAAGCATTTTCCAATATGTTATTAGCGTTATTGCTACCACCACTACCATTAGCAAAAAAATTATTGTTGTAAGCGTTAATGTAGGTTAAACCAAGGGTAATTTGATTGCTAGGCTTAACAGTTAACTGCGCCATAGCACCATAAGCACCGTTGAACAGTCCAGAGCTAGGCTGAGGGCTAGCAGCATCATTAGCTAAATACCCCAAGCTTAGTTCTAGATGATCGCTGAACTCGTGTTTGATTCCTATACCAGTACCATTGACTAGATAATAAATTGGGTTGCGAGTCCCAAATTGGGAAAGGGCGCCGCTACCACCATCACCATCTAGGTAGGGGTTGACTGTGTTAGTAAAATCATCAATTGCACCTGCGTTTGCTTCCAGGGTAACGTTTGTTTTCTTACCGAGAGGAAACTGATATAACAACGCATCAATTCCAACATTATTTCTGTTGTCACCGGGGATAGCAAATCGGAAGTCACCTTCTGGTGTAAAGGTCGCAGTGTTAGAAAAGAAGTCTAGGTTTGTTGCTTGAAGTCGTGTTCTGAGTAAATCTTGACCAGTGAAACTGGTGTCGAAATTCAGACGCACGCGATCTCCAAGGACAGTATTTTGATTTACTTTTTGACCATTAACTGTATTTCCACTTATGACACTCGCGATCGCTATTACCACTTCTCCATTCAGCTTGGTTGTGGTTGAGAACTGATTCGCCTCCAATTCAGCAGTTTTAGCTTCAACTGCATCCACACGACCTCGGAGTATCGCCAGTTCGGCTGCAAAATCTTCTTGCAGCTTTTGTAATGTGGCTAAATCTTGTTTCTTAACTAAATCGCCTGTGGCTGTAGCAATAAGTTCGTTAACCCGATCGAGACAAGCATTCAAACCAGCCGCAAACTCATATCGCGTTAATGCTCGATTACCGCGATAAGTGCTATTTGGGTATCCTGCAATACACCCATAGCGCTCAACCAGCGATTGCAATGCTTGAAATGCCCAGTCGGTAGGTTGTACATCGGAAAATTGAGACACGGAGGTAACTTGCGCCATTGGCTGATCTGGCGCGATGTTCGTAGCTCTTGCATCTGGATTAGCCAAAACTTGCGGTTGATTGATTTCAGACTTTCCCGATGTTTCACCTGCAAATGTAGCAGTATTAAAAAATAGTATGACACCGCAGACTGCTGGACTAACTAGCAGATATTTCCAGAATTTTTGCATTTCTCTCCTCACACTGGTATCCAACTCACACCCAAACCACGTTTTTTAAACGCGTATTTTATGAGAATATTTCTCGGCAATCTTATCAGAATTAAGTAACCTTTTTAACAAAAAAAGTCAAGAAATCCTAATTATTCAGGCAAAACTAAATTGCAGAGGGTTGTACCGTCTGAAAAAGTCTTGTTGTTATTCATTACACAGGAAACCCAGAATAATATTATGTGCTTAAAATGAGAATGAGAATTATTATAGTGTAAACTTGTCAATAGGAATTTTGGCAGAGGCAGAGTCAGCATCCGTTTTGGGGAGAAAATACGTGATTGTGAATTCTAGAAGAATTAGAACAAGCAAGCAAAGAAGCGGCATCTTGCCCATAATTGCTTTGCTGATGTTGTCAATGACTGCTGGCTGTAGCCAATCGAATCCGAATCAGGGAACAACTTCCGAACAGTCGCCGCAAGCACAGGAAGCTGCTTCTACCCCATCGGTGCAGTTGGGAAAAACTAAAATAGTGACAACATTTTTGCCGATATATTTGTTTACTAAGGCAGTAGCTCTTAATGTGGCAGATGTAGAAATTCTAGTGCCACCTGGTACGGAGGTGCATGAATATCAAGCGACACCCGAAAATGTCAAAGCGATCGCAACTGCGAATGTGTTAATAAAAAATGGTTTAGGTTTGGAGGGATTTCTAGAAAATACTGTTAAAAATGCCCAAAATAGCAAATTAGTTGAAATTGATGCAAGTATTGGTATTAAGCCCTTAAATGAAATTTCACCCGTCGTAAAAACGGCCCAAGAGGAAAAAGATGAGGAACATGCCCAAGGTAATCCTCACGTTTGGTTAGATCCAGTTTTGGCAAAACAGCAGGTAACTAATATTCGAGATGGATTAATCGCTGCTGACCCAGCGAACAAAGCAACTTATGAGGCGAATGCTGCGACTTATATTAAAGAATTAGAAAGTTTAAATAGCGAATTTAAACAGACTTTGCAGAAAACTCCTAGTTGTACCTTTATTACCTTTCATGATGCGTTTCCATATTTAGCTAAACGTTATAACCTCAAGCAAGTTGCTGTGGTACAAATTCCCGAAGATCAGCTTTCACCAACGGATGTGCAAAATGCAGTCAATGCGGTGAAAAAGTACAAGGTTAAAGCTTTATTTAGCGAACCAGGAGTAGATAACAAACTTCTATCCAGCCTTTCCAAAGATTTAAAATTAACTTTGCGTCCTCTGGATTCACTAGAAACTGGCGAAACAGATCCACAGCATTATTTCAAGGCTATGAAAGCTAACTTGCAAACTCTGCAAACGGCATGTAAATAGGTTTGTCATTTGTCAGTTGTCCTACCCTGCGGGTTCAGCAGTCGTTTGCAAATGACCAATGACCAATGATTAATGACTAATGACCAATGACTAATGACCAATGACCAATGACTAATGACATTGCTATTTTAAAAGTAGAAGGATTAACTGTCTATCAAGGCAGCTATCTAGCTGTTCGAGATGTTTCTTTTGAATTATTGCCAGGAACAGATACAGCTATCGTCGGCCCTAATGGTGCTGGTAAAAGTACTTTAGTGAAAGCAGTTTTAGATTTAATACCTCGAAGTTCTGGTACGATTCAAATTTTCGGTCGTCCAATTGCAAGACTGGGGCGTTTACGTAACTTGTTGGGCTATATGCCGCAAAACTTCATTTTTGACCGCAGCTTTCCCATTTCTGTCAGCGAATTAGTAGGACTTGGATGGGACAAGGAAACGAAAAAAGGGGATTTATTTTTCTCTCGGCTGTGGAGACAAGACCGAGAAAAATCGGCAGCCGTAGGAGAAGCTTTACGGCGAACCGATGCTTATCATTTACAGCACCAAGCTATTGGTACTCTTAGCGGTGGTCAACTCAAGCGGGTTTTATTAGCTTATTGTTTGGTAATGCCTCGCAAACTCCTGGTGCTCGATGAAGCCTTTGCTGGTGTTGATGTGCAAGGTTCAGCAGATTTTTACGCTTTGCTAAATGAATTAAAGCGGCAGGAAGGTTGGACGGTATTGCAAGTCTCTCATGATATTGATATGGTAAATCGCCATTGCGATCGCGTGCTTTGCCTGAACCAAAGTATTGTTTGTACTGGTAAGCCAGAAATTGCTCTCTCACCGCAAAACTTGTTAGCAACCTACGGCCCAGGTTTCAGCCGTTACCAGCATCAACATTAATACCCACAAGTATGAATTTCTTCAATGATTGTCAGATAGCAAGGCTAGCGATCGCCAGTAGCAATGACTTGATAAGCTTGTTAACATTCCCTTTTATGCAGCGTGCGATCGTCGGTGCTGTGTTAATGGGAATACTTGGCGGGATGTTGGGTAGTTTTGTCACCTTACGCCAGTTATCTTTTTTCAGCCACGCGGTTGGTCATGCAGCATTGGTAGGTGTGGCATTAGGGGTGCTGCTACAAATAAATCCGACTTGGATGCTGTTACCTTTCACGTTGGTTTTTGGGGTTATTGTCCTCTACTTCATCGACAAAACCGACTTAGGTAGCGATAGCGTTCTTAGCATAGTGCTATCTGGGGCATTAGCGATCGGTGTGATTCTCACTAGCTTAATTAAAGGATATCGTGGCAACTTGATGGCTGTGCTGTTCGGCGATATTCTAGCGATCGATACCACCGATTTGATTTTGACGCTGCTAGTACTTGTGGGAGGCAGCATATTTTTATTATCAACCCTGCGCCAGCAAATTTTATTAACTCTTAACCCCGATGTAGCCCAAGTTCAAGGTATTCCCGTCCAGTTGTACCGATATGTCTTTGTGGTCTTGCTTTCACTCGCCGTTGCTGTAGCGATTAAAGCTGTCGGCGTTTTACTGGTGAATGCGTTTTTGGTGATTCCCGCCTCTACCGCCAAACTGATGAGTCATCACTTTAGCCGCTTTCTAATCATGTCGGTAATAGTTGGTTCCATCAGCAGCATTGCTGGCATCATTGTGTCAGGTATTTTTAACTTTGCTTCTGGGCCAAGTATTGTTCTTGTTCAATTTCTGCTATTTGTAGCCGTTTTTATCTGGTTTAAGTTGAATTTGAAAGCCGCATAAATCTTTTTTCTCCAAGGGCTTGCTATTTTATTGGATGTTTGCTAAATTTATTAATCGTGGCTCACAAAAGCCCCAGCCGGGATAGCTCAGTTGGTAGAGCAGAGGACTGAAAATCCTCGTGTCACCGGTTCAAGTCCGGTTCCTGGCATAACATTAAAACCTCTGAAAGCCTTAGCCTTCAGGGGTTTCTTGTTTATCCAAAAACTCTATTTCAGTGCTTGTTATTGGTGTAAAGATGGTGATTTTAGGCCACGTTGACTATTTTTGGACATCTTTGGTTATATCTATACGGGTAAAGTTGGGATAAATCAGAACGCACTGATTAAAAAACAAAAAGACCAGCCTCCCACAGCCGGTCTATAAAATGTTTTTTTGCGTTGTCTTCTCAAGAGAGTTAAAACCCAATTGCGCGTTCCCAAAATGCAACGGGCAACTTTTCTTAACAATATTGTAACAGTCAACACAGATTTTTCGTGAAACTTCATCAAAAAATATCCGAACAAAGCTTAAAAGCTTCTATCTATAAGGATAATTCAGCAAATCGCAAGGTAGAAAATAAGTAAAGGAGTAGGGGGAGCAGGGGAAGAATTCTTAATTTTTGACTAATGACTAATGACCATTTGTGGTTTTCCCCAGAGGATGCTTTCCTGTTTGTAAATTGCAATTCCTGGTTTTGCTCCTTTGGGTTTGTAGACGTGTTTTAGCTGAGTGTAAACTACTGGCACTTGCTCACTCTGACGGGCGCGACTGTAGTAGGCGGCAAGATTAGCTACAAATTGCAAATCAGCAACTTCAGCAACAGCACCGGGTTCTAGACGTAGTAGCACATGGCTCCCCGGAATTTCTTGAGCGTGGAACCAGATGTCATAATCCCCAGCTACACGAAAGGTCAATTGGTCATTTTGGCGATTGTTGCGACCGATTAATACTTCAAAGCCGTTAGGGGTAAGGTAACGATGAAAGTTAGTGCTAGGGGGTTCATTGGCACTGCGGCTGCGATATTCTGGATCTTCTAAATACTTTTGTCCAATCAACTCTTCGCGGATTTCTTCTAAAGCTCGCAAATCTTCTGCTGTTTGGTAGGTGTCTATTTGGCCGATCGCAGCTTCTACTTGTTCTAAATACTCAATTTCTGTCTGCACTTCTAATAGTAGCGGTTCGACGGCAGCACGAGCGCGTTTGAGCTTTTGGTGCTGTTTGTAAAGACTTTGGGCATTTTGGACGGCATTTTTATCTGGCAACAGAGCGATCGCTACTGGCAAATTTGTCTCAAAATCAGCAAGGATAATTTCTTTCATCCCCGGTTCCCAGTTTTGCAAATGAGCCATCAATAAATCAGCTTTCTGTCGATACTCATCAGCTTGATCTGATTGCTGCAAGCGCGTTTTAAAGGTTTGAGCCTTATTTCGTAATTTCGCCAGAATATTATTCAATTTCTGACTCAACTGATGGCGCAATTGAGAAAATAATTGTTGGTCAATTTGGTTACTGTAGTACTGGTTAAGTAACTCCTGGATATTTTTGACCTTTTCAACTGCACCCCAACCCATTACGGTGTAGCCATCTTTTGTCCAAGCGGGTTGAAATTTACTGGAATCCAAGGCTTGTAGCCATTCTTGCCAGCGTTCAAATAGCCGTCGCCAATCGTCAGGGTTGAGAGTATCGGTGGATGTTTCTGGTGCGATATTTGCTTCTAACAGCATTAACTCTAGTAGTGCAGCACTCAAGCCACTATAACTTTTCAGCAATTGCCGCTTGATTGCTCCTGGGACTAAACTTACCCGTTCTTGCCAACGTTCTTGTGATTCGTTCAAACTGGGGACAGTTCCAGTCAGCTTTGGCGGTGTTTCATAAGGTTGTCCGGTTTGGATGGGACGGACACTAGATTGTTGCTGACTGACTTGATGAGCAGCAGTGATAATTATATTGTTGGCGTCCGTGAGAATGACGTTGCTATACTTGCCCATGATTTCTGCATATACATGATACAGGGCGGTTTCTCCGGGACGACGGGCAAATTGCAAATCAATAACCCGTTCCCAAGGGGCGATCGCTTCAATAGCCACCAGTGCTAAACCATTCAATTGATGTATAAGTTGTTGGCTAAAGGTAAAGGTATCTGGCGATCGCGGTGGTGGATCGCCGATGCAAATATGTGCAGCTTGGGGATGCCAAGAAATTTGTAGCCAATCTCGCTGTTTCAGGGTGCGTAATGCCATCGCAATAGTGTAGCGATCGCGCTGGTAAACCTGTTCTAAGCGTGATGGTAGCCAGTTAGCGCGGATTTCGCTACAAGCAGCTGTGAGAGTGGTAAAGTCAACTGGTTGCAAAGCGATTAGTTATTAACATTCAAATGGTAGCGATCGCTATGCTTTTATCTTCGTTTAGTCAAAGCATAGCAGACCTCAACTATCATAGCGGTTACTTGGTTTGGTGATAGCTAACGCAGAAATCTATTATTCAGACAGACTCTCAGCACTTAGATAATAGCTTCCCTTTTTATACATTTTTTATTAGTATCGAGTTTTGTAAGCTCAAGCTAAATAAATAGGTTAAGTTATATCTTGCACCTGCCCACTTTCCCGCCAGAGAATAAATTCTCTGGCTAATAGCGCAAGTCCACTTAAGTGGACTCTAATCTTTATTGAGTCTTCTTTCTGATCTTTATTGAGTCTTCTTCAGAAGACTTTAGCTATTAGCCTCAGAATGAATTCTGAGGCGGTTGTTGGGAATGGCGCAAGTTCTAAACTAATAATGGAAATCACTCAGCCTAGAGAAATATTTAGAATAAATGATTGAGTAATGGTGAGTGACGACTAGGAAAATAAAATTATTGCTTACTTCCGAGTTACTCATTCACCATTATCTGTTACGCAAAAGAATTATTTAGCAACCAAAACTGGCTGTTTTGCTGCTGACTGCACTAATTCGACTGTTGACTCCACTAGTTCTTTTGCTGTTGACTGCACTAATTCGGCTGTTGACTCCACTAGTTCTCTTGCTGCTGACGCCACTGGTTGTGGCTGCAACAGTTGGGTGTAAAGTTCACTCAGTTGATGTGCTACACCATCCCAGCTAAACTTAGTTTCGACGCGCACTCTTCCAGCTTTACCCAATTCGTCTCGCCATTCTGGATTTAAGAGAATTCGGTCAATAGCAGATGCAAAGGCATCTACATTTTGTGGTGCTGCCAATAAACCAGTTTCTTCATTAACTACAGTAAACTGAAGCCCGCCGACATCACTTGCTACCACTGGTGTACCGCTTGCCATCGCTTCGATCGCTACCAGTCCAAAGGGTTCGTAGTGACTGGGAACAACGCAAACATCGGCAGATGCGTAATAAGTTGGCAAAATATCTTGACTCAGACGACCAGCAAACTTGGTAAAGTCGCTCATCCCCAATTCGTTGACGATTTGCTCAATGCGATCGCGCTCAATGCCGTCGCTGTTACCTGGAGTGCTGCCACCACCAATAATTAGCTGGAGATTGTTGGAGTCACGTAGCGAAGACTGGTTTACTGCACGCACCAAGGTTTCTATCCCTTTGCGTTGGTCAAAACGTCCTACATATAATACAACTTTGGCTTCTTTCGCAATTCCCAATTCAGCCCTGGCTGCTTCTCGTGCAATCGAGCCAAAGCGCTGAATATCTGTACCGCAGGGAATGATGTCGATATTGCCCTTAGTGGAAACTAGCGATCGCATGTGTTGCTGTTCTTGCGGACTTGTCGCTACAATTCGCTCTGCTTTTTCCAACACCTCTTTTTCTACTGCTAATCGCACACTAGCAATCAGAGGAATATTATCTATAGTGTTATACTTAACCGCTCCTAATGAGTGGTAGGTGTGAACCTGTTTACTCTCTTGGATTTTATTTAACTGCATCCCCACCCAACTAGAGAGCCAGTAGTTAGTGTGAACTAACTGGTATGTAATGTCATTTTTTACTTGAAATTTAAGGAAATTATCTACAAATTCTGGCAGAAATTCAAAAATCTCATCTCGCGGCACAAACTCAAGAGGGCCAGCTTTTAAACGAATGGTTCGACAATTGTCGCTGTGTTCAACAATCGAGTCTTGCTCCAGACTCACTTTGCGAGTAAACATATCAACTTGCCATCCCAGTCGCGCTAGTGCTTCACCCACATTACGCACATAAACATTTTGTCCCCCAGCTTCTTCTTTCCCTATTTCAATCGCCGGGTCTCCGTGGACGGAAATCAAGGCGATACGTTTTTCGGTGGTAGAGTTCATAGTTTGTGTGTTGCTGATTTTAACAAAGTTTTAAGCTGTTCCAAACTCGTGTATAGCACACTTGCCTGAATTGTTTAGGAACCTTGATTAATATTGACTTTAATTTACTATGCCTAATATTTTTTTACATCTTCTGCCAGAAGTATACTATTAGATTCAATATTTGTATTTAATTTCTTTAGATATAGAAAAATTTTATCTTTAGATTTCATCCTTTTGATAGATGAAAATTATATTTTTGTTATATAAATTATAAATTCTTTGTAAAAATCAAAATTGCTGAAAAGCTTATAAATACTTACTTTGAGCTTGGGTACTTTCCCTTATTTCAATTCGGATTGCTATATAATTCAAAATCTCTAATGCTTTTGATAGATAAATATTATATGTTCTCGTCTTGTTTGTGCAGATATAATCCCATAGATAGATGCATTAACCTGAGTTTGACGAAGTGAAAAAACAGCCGCACGCACAGCCTCTTGTAAAGAAAGCATGTCGCATAAATTAAGCTTTTTGGCAATTTTTGCCTAAGTCCGGAATTAATGCCGTTGAACTCACGTTGTATTAAGTAGTAAGAATAACTGTTAAATATTGATGCAAAATCGGGTAATTTCTTGAATTTGCTTCGGAAAGTCTCAGATTATATTTGCAATCATTAATAAATTTCAGGAGCAAATCAGGTGTTTACTTCAACCTTACTCGCTGCCGCAACCACACCTCTGCAATGGAGTCCGACAGTTGCACTGATTATGATTATCGTTAATATCGTTGCCATTGCCTTTGGTAAATCTACAATCAAATATCCCAACGCAGAACCAGGACTACCCTCAGCCAATTTATTTGGTGGTTTTGGTTTACCAGCCCTTTTAGCAACTACTGCCTTTGGTCATATCTTAGGAGCGGGCGTTATCTTAGGACTGCATAACCTGGGAAGAATTTAGTTTTTTAGGCAAATTAGCCTTTATTCGATGATTTTTGTCTCCAAGCTTGAGCCAGAGAGTTAGTTCTCTGGCTCTTTAATATAACGACGACAACTATCTAACTCTTAACGAATGTCCACTCTAGTACCTTGATGGGAGCTTCTTGTAGTGCTTGAGTTAGTTCGGCGCTGCTCTCAAATTTCACTTGGGAAAGATCGCAGGCTTCAACGTTGACTATAAATTTTTCGTTCTCGAAGGGCCAAGGTTTGACAACAACCAAGTTATCGCTGCGTTGCATGATGTCATAACGCTGATCGTCAGGGCCCTTGCTAATTTCTAAAAACCGTTCATCATCGGGTAGTTCTTGCTGACATAAAATGAGAGAAAGGCGATCGCACCATTGCATAAATGCATAGGCTGCATCAACTTCTTCCTTTTCGATGCCTAATTCTTTACGCCAACGTTGTTGGTTTTGCAGTTGCTCATCTAAAAGTTTGTCTAGCTTGGAACTCTTACCCCGCCTTGGCTCATTTAAACGACTGATGTGCATGGAAATTAATAAAGCCACCCATCGTCCACGGTAAAGGGCATTCTTTGCCAGATCAGCCAATTTCTGGACACCAGCATCTACATTGGTATTTGAAGAGAGCATGAAGTCTAGTGGCGCACCTGCTTCAGTAAGAATATCCTCTTCCCACTCTTTTTCTAGGTCATCGTGATGGGAAATTGCAGCTATCGTTTCATATAACCTTACTGGAGCATTTTTACGCCGCCATTGTCCTGCAAGTTGAGCTGCTAATAAAGCATGGGCGCGGTGATAAATGACTTCCCAACCATTTGGGGTAGCGTTGACAATCACAAATCAATACTCCTGATTCTTAATTTTGATTTTGAGTTGAATTAATTTCTGAATTCAGAAACGTCGGGGTAGATTTGAAGAGGCGATCGCTCTGATTTCTTTCAGTGTAGCTTAATTTCAATATCGCGCAGAGATATGTATCCAAATCAATATCAACAAATACTTATCCACTTAGATTCCCGACTTCTCTAAGAAATCGGGAATCTTATTGTTCACGAATAATTTAAAATTGCTTTAGGTTGGAAAAAGCTAAATTCTCCTTCAAAAATCCCTAACGTAGACAAACAGTTTAACCATTCCTAAAGAAGGTGGGCTGTTTGCCCACCTAATAATTGAGAGTTTTTAAGAAGCTCTAACTGCAATCTATGAAATTAAGAGTGACTTTCTAACGGATTCGCAATGTATTTGAATGTTGGCTCAGAATTCCAAGGGCCACGCTCATCTTTACCACTGCCGTCTGTAGATAAGTTGTAATAAAGAGCAACAGTTTCATCTGGCTTAATATTACCAAAGAACGGATCTGTCAACTTACCCAGCGAATCTAGAGCTTTCATAAACATCTGGGTATGAGAAATTTCTCTTGTTAACAGATGGACTAAAGTCTCTTGGGTTCCTTTGTCAGTTGCCAACTTAATCAATTCTTCGTAAGTTTGACGAGCGCCAGCTTCAGCTGCAACGTTAGCTCTCAAATCACGGACTACATCTCCGCCTTCATTCAAGTAAGTTGCAGTCCAAGCATTACCCTGACTATCTAGAAAATGAGGCCCAATCCCTCGGACTGCAAAGAGAGTACTCTTATAAGCCTCTGTTTGATCCGTATTTTTAGTATGAGCTTCAATGAGTTTACCAACCATTTCTAAATGGCTGAATTCCTCGATCGCAATGTCTTGAAGCATGTCTTTAATTCCAGCATTCTCGACATGGAACGATTGAACCCAATATTGAAGTGCTGCGCTAAGTTCTCCAGTAGCTCCGCCAAACTGCTCTAAAAGCAACTGAGCAAAACGAGGGTTTGGTTCAGTAACGTTAACCGCATGAATAGGCTCTTTTTTGTGAAAAAACATAGATTTACACTTCCAAAAATTATGATTTTACAGAATTAACAAACTATTTTATTGTCTCCTAGCATCTTTCAACATCTACCTAATTTGAGATTTAATAGCTTCTCAAACTGGTTCACTAGAAGACCAATAAAATACAGTAGTCATGTTAGTGTTGATAACTGCCAATCAGCAATTAAGCATTGCTGCTTCTTCTGATTAATCCCCATAGATAAATAGCGACAATTGCGCCGATCACAGCTACTAAAATACCTGGAATAGTTAAACCAGCGCCAGCCGCAGTAATTTGCAGAGTTCCTGTTCGTAGTAAGGTAAACAGACTTCCACCGACAAAAGCCCCAATGATACCCAAAATCATTGTGGAGAGAATTCCACCACCTTGATAATCAGGATAAACAGCTTTAGCGATGGCACCTGCCAAAAGACCTAAAACTACCCAAACAAGAATACTCATAACTGCCTCAACAATCTCACTTGTATTTAGGTTATCAACTCTGATTCACAATTCTTTCTACCAGATGGGATAAATGCTAAATCCAAAAGTTAGACAAAAAACTTTACAATCAAGATTCTGATGGAAATTGGCATTTTTATTCTATAAATAAAAGTTGATCGGATAAATCAGGAATTATTGAATACACCAGTCTAGACATTAAAATTATTATTTTTTTGTATCTACCTGAAGATGTAAAAAATAATCTAACTTTTTGGAGATGAATTAAAATAATTGGTAATTTGTAATTAGCAGAACTTATACCAACTTAAGAATGGCGATCGCCTGCTCATCATTACTGCAAGCGATCTTCCAATTAAGTTAGCTGCTGCGGAAGTGAGCAATAGATACCTGATGCGTAAGTTCTAATAGACATAGGAGTGAAAATGAATTGTTTTGACGTTGCATTGCAATGTCTCTACAAGGGTTTCAGGTAACGCATAATTAATTTCTGGAGATGTCCAATTAGTTAAATCCCCTCAATTGTGATTCTCAAGATAGATTAAGGGGATAATATGTAGCGGACATTTATATAAATAGTATCAAATAGCACGAGAAAATTTTGTCTCTCGTGTTCTTGTATGAGTATCAAAGATAACGGCAATATTTCTGACTAGTAATCTACCGATATCTGTAATCTGGATCTGATTTTTTGATAAACTAACTAGACCATCGGCTTCTAGTGGTTTTAACGCCTCTAGTTCGTCAGAAAAATATTCATCAAATTTGAGATCATATTTATTTTCAATGTCATGTTTATGTAACTGAAAGTGAGACATAATACCCATAATCACATCCCGTCTGATGATGTCATTTTGAGTAAGCTTGATACCTTTGCTAATAGGTAAAGCACCTGCTGTAATTGTGTTATAATAATCCTTTAATTCCTTGTGGTTTTGAGCATAAGCATCTTCTAGCATACTTATGGATGTAGAACCAAAACCAAACAGTTCTGTCTCAGCGTGGGTAGTGTAGCCCTGGAAATTGCGTTTGAGAGTGCCATTGCGTTGAGCGAT
This sequence comes from Nostoc sp., assembly GCF_036919495.1. Lineage (GTDB taxonomy): Bacteria > Cyanobacteriota > Cyanobacteriia > Cyanobacteriales > Nostocaceae > Nostoc. Next base: position 22,339 of record NZ_JBALBZ010000218.1, on the reverse strand, counting down.
CGCTAGTTCATCATTAGTTTTAGCAAAATGATCCATCCCAATAAATAGATATTGGTTATTCGTCAATTCTTCAATGGTCATTTTCAAAATTTCCAGCTTTTCCTCTGCTGCGGGTAGCGCCTCTTGAGGAATATTTTTTTGTGTAGGTTTGATCCACGGTATATATGCAAAGTTAAAGACAACAATTCGGTCAGGATCTAACTCAACAGTTTTTTTCAATGTTTCCCGAAATGTTTCGCGGGTTTGATAAGGTAAACCATAAATAAGGTCTACATTCACACTTTCAAACTTAGCTTCTTTAACCCAACTCATAACATCAAATAGCATTTCTTCTGGCTGGACACGATTTATAGCTACTTGAACTTGGCTATTAAAATCTTGAATGCCAAAACTAATCCGGTTAAATCCAATTTCTCTCAAAAAGAAAATGTAATTTTTATCAATATAGCGAGGATTAATCTCAATTGAGATTTCTGCTTGTGGATCGATGTTGAAATGGTTATTGATGTTTTTCCATAAAAATTCTATTTGGTTACGATCCAAGTAATTAGGAGTACCGCCTCCCCAGTGGATTTGCAGCACTTTTCTATCTGGATCGATTAAAGCTGCGGTATTTTTAATGTCTTGAGCTAAAGATTCTACGTAAGGTTTGGCAATATTCTTGTTGTTGGAAATTACCGTGTTACAGCCGCAGAAGTAGCAAGCACTTTGACAAAAGGGGATGTGGAAATATAAACTCATAGGAGTTTTGCGTTGATTCGAGGCTGCGATCGCGGCCTTAAAATCAGTTTCAGTAAATGTTTCGCTTAACTCTGTAGCAGGCGGGTAACTGGTGTATCTAGGTGCGCGAGTGTCGTACTTTTGAATCAAATCCAGATCAAACTTGACACCAGGTAATAGAAAAACCATAGAGTTGCTCTCCAGTGAATGAAGGGAGTGGGGAGTGGGGGACGCAGGGGAAGCAGGGGAAGCAGGGGAAGCAGAGGAGGCAGGGGGAGAATGACTAATGACTAATGAGTTAGGCTATTAAACATAACTTGACCGAGTGCTTTAATTAAATTTCCTTCTAACTCTTGAGCCATTTGTAAATTGAACCCAAAGGCATTATTAGCTTCTGCAACAATCCGTTCTGCTGTTATATCATCAACTGGTAATTCATTTAATGCCTGACGATACTTATCCTTAAATGCCTTTTTGTCAGGAATTTGCTCAAAATTGTAAAAGGATGTGCCTTCATAACCAGAAAGCTTCAGGGCTGACTGAGCAACTTTTTGTAGCATTTGACCCCCAGAAAGATCGCCCATGTAGCGAGTGTAGGCATGACCTAGCAATAAGACTGGTTCACTAATAGAAATTTTACGAATGCGCTCAATATACTTTTGGGCAGCAGGTGAAGGTGTAACTTGCTCTCTCCAATTATCCCCATAATAAAACACCATATCTTTTTCGAGCGAGGATTGGCGATTAAGTTCGGGGAAGTAAACCGCACTAATCACAGGATGCTCTAAATGGCTCTTTAATGCTGCTTCTAGTTCGCTGTAAACGTAATACAAGTTGCTTAAGAACTTGGGCGTTGCAGTCTCTATCCACAACTCCTTTCAGAAAACATTTCATAAATCCCACATTTTCTGCTGAGGTGTGGGCTTGTTGAGTTCCAGAGCGCAGTTTGATGGCTAGATTACTACTCATTGTTGCTTCCTTTATGTTCAAGGGCAAGGCTTCTGGACAGCCACCGACTCAGGATGCCTGCCAGTGCCAGCTAAAAGATCGTTATTCTAGGTTTAGAGAGGATCTGCATCACTCTATCTGGCAAGTACCATTGCCGATGTAGATCCCAGCCATTTTTATTTCTTCTAAGATTATTTAACTATTAATTTATATATAACGATAAAGATATTAGTATTTATTTATATTTTTCTGATTTTCACCCTTAGACACATCCTAGTTAAGTAGTAATAAAACTGCTTGTGCAATAGGCATTTAAGCTCTCCTAAAACAATGGGTAATAAGTTTATTTCTCACAATCTACTCTCAATAATTTAACTGATGCCTACAAACAACTATTTATGCTTAGATAACTTTTAAAGGATGAAATAATCAAAGGATTCTTATGGTTAAGTCTCTGGAAACCTCCCAACCTGAGTTGCTAAAAGCAGGTGTAAAAGCGCCTGTTCAAGAAACATTATTAACACCCCGGTTTTATACCACTGACTTTGAAGCTGCGGCGCAGTTGGATATTTCGTCTCAGGAAGCTGAGTTACTGGCAATTGTAGAGGAGTTACGAGCTGACTATAACCGTCATCACTTTATCCGTGATGAAGAATTTCAGCAGTGTTGGGATCACATTGATGGGGAAACACGCGTCGCCTTTATTGACTTTCTGGAACGTTCCTGTACCTCAGAGTTTTCTGGGTTTCTGTTGTTCAAAGAATTATCACGCCGTCTGAAAAACCGCAATCCGATTTTGGCGGATGCTTTTAATTTTATGGCGCGGGATGAAGCACGCCATGCGGGATTTTTAAATAAGTCAATGGCAGATTTTAATCTTTCCCTCGACTTAAGTTATTTAACCAAAAATCGCACTTATACCTTCTTTCCGCCAGAGTGGATTATTTACACAGTCTACCTGTCTGAGAAAATTGGCTACTGGCGCTACATCCTGGTGTATCGCCACATGGAGAAACATCCAGAACACCAAATTTATCCACTATTCCGTAAGTTTGAAAGTTGGTGTCAGGATGAAAATCGACATGGAGATTTTTTCAAAGCACTGCTGCGATCGCAGCCTCAACTATGGAACAATTGGAGGGCTAGATTATGGGTGCGTTTCTTTTTGCTAAGTGTTTTTGCTACTCACACATTGACAGTATTTGAACGCGCCACATTTTATCAATCCATTGGGATAGATCCGCGCGAATATAATACCAGAGTAGTTCAAGAGACGAATAACACTGCTGCACGGGCATTTCCTCTGATTTTGAATACAAATCATCCAGAGTTCTTCCGGCGGTTGGAGAAGTGTTCTGACCTTAATTTGAAACTAGCAGAAATTAACAAGAGCAATCGTTCACCAATTGTCAAATTCTGCCAAAAATTACCCTTGATCGCTTCCATTGTTGGGCATCTATTGCAGACTTACCTAATCAAACCCGTCGATGCTGAATCATTGAGAGGGACAGTTCATTAACTAGTAACTGCATACATTAACTGAATCTACAAGTCTTATTTGGGAATCTCTTCACTCGAATTTAATACTAATTCTCTCTAAATTTTGAGTAGACAGCTTCTGCTCCCTTTAATTCTGTAGAACCTGTGCGATCGCCTGAGAAACCGGTAAGCCAGGACAGCGTTCTAACCAGAAAAACTCGCCAACTGGGTTAACCTCAAGAAATACATGACGACCATCAGGAGTCAAAATAATATCGATAGCTCCGTAGTTCAAACCAAATTCTGCCATGAGTTTGAGCAGTTTCTCTTCAACATCTTCAGGCAGAGTGTATGGTTCCCAAGCGTCGAGTAAAGCAATTCCTTGTTTGCGCCAATCGTAACGCGCCTTATCCAAAGCTTGAGAATCAACCGCAGCCGTCAACACACGTTTGCCTACAATAATTGTCCGCAATTCTAATGCTTTAGGAATTTTTTCCTGAAATGTCATTGGGCAGAAACGTAATCCATCGAGGTTATCGAGATCCTCAGATGAAATTGGATTCGTAAACACAACTTTTTCTTGTCCTTGTTCATCGTAAATAGCGAAGGAAGAGAGCATCTTTGTAATCATTCCCTCCTTACACTCTTGGGCAAATTGCTTTACTGCCACTGAATTGTTTGTAGTCAGAGTCCGTGGTGTATCTAGACCGATTTCTCGTGCTATTCGTAATTGCAGTTGCTTATTTTCGGCTCGACGAATATTTGGCAGAGGGTCGAGATGGAAGCCCTTAATACTGGCAATCATTCCGTCAATGGTAACGCGAGATTCTTTGAGTGAAGCTTGTCTGAGTTGCTTGTCCATCGAGTCGGGAATTCTTGATCCAATTGCGATGCGGCGATACCAAACTGCTGACACTTCATTCAAATCTAATGTCTGGTCTTCAACGCTTAGAGTAACTCGCTCACTTTTAGCATAGTAAACATCTAAGGTTATTTCTGTGGGAAATCGGTCTGTGTCAAAACGAAATGCTTTTCCTCCTTGGGCTTCAATTGCCTGAATAACTAGAGGAATACTTTCGTTGTCTTGGCTGTGAGTAATGATTAAAACAGTCACGTTGCTTTGCTCCGAATTAAAAATTAAAAATTAATAAGTTCCTAAACTTATAACGGCTGTCAGTTGGTTGGGAATTTTTAAGTAAGAGCATTTTGCTTAGGACTTGTTGAAAGTAGTGCATCTGCGATCGGGTAGTCCAAATCTCTCTCCAGCATCCCCCACTCTCCTGTAGGATTAATTTCTAAAAAAACATATTCCCCTGATGGCGTTTTGATGAAATCAAATGCTCCAAAAATCAGTCCAAACCTTGCCATAAAAGCATCCAGGCAACGAATTAATTGATCAGGTAATTGATATGGTTGCCAGGTAAGAGCCTCTTTTGTTCCCCGTCGCCAATCTTGGGTGGATGCTGCATACTCAGAGGCATCCAGTGCGCCGACAAACAGATTACCATTCACATACACTGCGCGTAGTTCTAGCTGTTTGGGGATTTGTTCTTGAAACACAACTGGACAATAGCGCAGTGTTTCAGCATCAAGTAAGTCTTCTTCTTTAACGGCGCTGGTATACATGAAAAAAGAGGAGGCTTGCATCCCATAAGAAAGAGGTCTGAGTAGCTTGGCAACCATTTTTCCTTTAACTTCCCCAAAAAACTCTCGTGTTTGTTGAGGATTGTTGGTGACGATAGTCCGAGGTATGACAAGACCAACTTCCGATGCAATTCTCAGTTGGCGTAGCTTATTTTCAGCTGCACTGATCCGTTGTAAATCATCCACCCAGGTAGCACCCCTCAAACTGTCCCAAAAGCCATCTAAGACTGCAAGGGATTCACTAGAGCAGGCTGCTTGGAATTGTGGAGCTAATTCTTCACCTAGATCGGGTTGCCAGATCCGTCGCATCCATACTGCTTGCACTTGCTCGGTGTTCAGGGAGCGAGTGCCATATTCCAGTTTATGATTGCTCCCAGAGTTACTGAAATTCGCCTCGATTTGTACTGTCATTGGAAATTTATCAGTGTCAAAGCGAAATGGCTGTGCGCCTCGTTTTGATACAGCTTCTGCAACTCTATCTATTGTGAAGTAATCACCACTATGGGTGATTAATAAAACCACATTACGGTCAACGTACATAAAATATTTTCATTAGGTTTTTGTGTTGTCCCTACTGTCAACTATAAAAAAATAAACTTTTTTAATGGGAAACCAACCCCTAAATGGAGTTGGCAAAGCTAACAGTCTTTTTCTTCTCAGAATATTTTAAAACTGCATCTCTGATGTACTTAAAAGTATGCAGTTATTTTATTTTTGACTTACTAATGCCTCTACATGTTCATCGCCGTCTGAAGGGTACTTTTGAGTAACAAACATCTGTTCATCACTATCAGAGGGATACTTTTTCGTTACTCCATCTTCTTGATCGGATGGAAACTTTAGAGTTTGGACAAGTTCATCTTTCTCCTTCTTGGTTACACCACAATTTCCGCCGCCAATCCCTTCTGATTCTTCATCAGATAGGTCTTCAAAGCTTTGCCCTTCTAAAAATCTGGCAAAGAAGGGTACTGCTTGTGAATTTAGTTCTTCTGGTTTGTTTTTAGACATAATTTTCTCCTACAGTTAAGTAAAAATAAATCTGCACTGATTTCTATAGTACTACGTAATGTTTTATTCATGTAATCATGAATTTCATTTTGAAACTATTTGTAATAGTTAAGTAAATATATCGCTTTTGCCACTCCCTTATGAAGAAAGGCAGAAGGTAGCTATGTATACTGCATCAACCCCTCTGCTGTAACCGAAAGTGAACAAGGGCTTTTATGATTTAAAATTTTCAAACTTATAAAAGCTATAGCTTAATATTTTAATTAGCTTGAGTTAAAGCTTGACTGCTGATAGCTTTGGTTAAGGTAAATCAGACATAAAATGTACTTAAAAATATTAATACCGGACTCTTAGTAGGTTTCTGAGGTGAGGATAAATCGCAAATTGTGTTCTTCGGCGAGCGATGCCTGCGGCGGTAAACTACGCAGTATACCCTCAAAATTAGGATGAGCAACAATAATCGATGCTCCAGAATTGGTAATTACATACTCTAATTCTGGTCGCGGATGGTAAATACACAGAGGTACAGCTATACCACCAGCACGCCAAATTCCCCATTGAGTGGCTACATACTCAAACCCAGGTGGGATGAGAAAGGCAACTCGTTCCTCCTGTAAATCTTCTGAATTATTATTAAGAAGACCTGTTGCTATTTGACTGGAAGTGTGCAGCAAATCTCGATAGGTAAATGCTCTATCCGTTGTAGCAATTGCTATTTTCTCGTTGTGTTTTTCAGCACGAATAATCAATGGGAGATTCACGTTTATTTACCAATTTAGGGTTGATTCAGTCTACTTAAAGAAAGCATATAGGAATTCTAAATTAGATGTAAATTTTACTATTCCACCAATAGTTTTTAACCTGAAATACCTTACAACCAACGTTGTTTTTTAGCATAAGTAATACTACCAATTACAATTAATGTCATCACGCAGATCACAGCAGGATAAAACCAAGGTTGTTCTAATTCAGGCATATATTTGAAGTTCATGCCATAGAAACCAGATATAAAAGTAATTGGTAAAAATATGGTTGAGAGGATAGTTAAACGATTAATTCGTTCACCGGTTTTACTAGCAATATTATCGCGTTGAATTTCCATTAATTCTGACATCCAGGCTCTCAACGCTTGATATTCTTGCCAAAGTTTATCAACGTGATGAACTAATTCTTGATTGAATAGTTCCTTTACTGGTTGAGCAATCCAATGGAAATCTTCGTAATCCATAATAGCCATCAGTGACTTGATGCTTTGAAAATTACGGCGTCCTGAACGAGTCGATTGCCTCATCGTGGCAATTTTTTGGTATGTTAATTCATCACCAGAATTATCTAAAACTTCATCTTCTAAATCATCAAGCTTTCTAGAAATATACTCAAATACAGTATGGTAATTATTCAGAACCTCTTTAAAAATGAGATAAAAAACATAATCAACTCCTAACTTTTCAATATCTTGAGTTCGTTTTTGCAGATTATTAGCTAGAATACTTAAAACTTTTAATTCGGTAATTTCAAAGGTAATAATAAAATTATTACCCAGCACAATATTGCCACGAGCAACCTCAAACTCGTGATTTTTTATTTGAGAAGTTAATATTTCATAGCTATCAAATAAACAATCTTCTATGTCTTCATCAATTCCTACAGGAGAATGGTTGAAAATCATATTAACACGCGATGGATTAAGACCAAAGTGCTTAATAATTTTGGCCGTTCCAGTGCGATCGCGAAAGTGAATACAGCGCAACCAAATATTGCGAGAACTATCAATTTGTTTCAGTACAACATCGACATGATTACTGGTAAATAATTCCAGGTTGTCTGGATAAAAAGTCAGGAGAGTTAGCATATAGCCATCCTAGTTGAGTCGTGAAAAAATACTATGACTGATAACTGATAACTGTTAAAATGGTATTACTGTATTGAGTCATAGCTCAATTTTTTTCTCTTTTTCCAGATTTAGGGCGAGTAGTGGGCGCGGATGCTGAATTATTTTGCAAAATTGCAATTTCTCTTTGTGCATCTTGATAACTATCTTTTTCTCCTTGCTGTTGGAATAGTTTTGCAGCTTGCTTGAAATCTGCGATCGCTCCCTGTTTATTTTTCTGCTTAGTGCGAATCACGCCCCGGTTATAGTAGGCTAAGGCATTGTTAGGATTAATTGCGATCGCTCGTGAATAATCTTGATTTGCAGCTTTTTTATTTCCCAGTTCGAGATAGGCGTTACCACGGTTATTATAAGCTGCTAAATTATTAGAATCTAGTTTCAGCGCTTCGGTGTAATCTTCAATAGCGCCTTTATAATCTCCGAAAGAAAAGCGGTGAATACCTCTGTGGATATAAGCCGCAGTAAATTTAGGATCAATCTGTAAAATAGCGTTGTAATCTTCAGTAGCTTCGAGGTTATCTCCCAGATCGCTATAAACATCACCACGATTAAGATAAGCTTCGATGTATTTAGGATTGATGTTAATTGCGTCTGTATAATCTTTCAGCGCTGCATATTTTTGCTTATTAATAGATTGAGTTAAAGCCCTTTGATAATAAGCTTTAGCATCGGTAGGATTAATCTTAATTACTGTATCAAAATCTTGGATTGCTTCAAGTCTTTGTCTGAGGCGACGGTGAATAATCCCTCGCTGTAAGTAGGCTTCGGTATACTGAGGCTTGAGAGCGATCGCTTTGCTAAAATCTCCAATTGCCCCTTTATTATCCTTCAGTTGAGTACGGGCTAACCCGCGGCCATAGTAAGCATAAGCATCTTTAGAATTTAACTTAATTGCTTGCGTATAGTCTGCGATCGCTTCTTTGTACTTGCCTAATTCAGAAAAAGCAAATCCTCGATCAAAATAGGCATTTGCATCTTGAGGATTAAGCAAAATAGCTTGGCTAGAATCTGCTTGTGCTTGCTCGTAATCTCCTAATCGATAATAAGCATCACCTCGCTTATTATACGCCAGAGCGTTTTTTGGATCTAATTCAATCGCCTGATTAAAATCTTCAATTGCTCCTTCATAGTTTCCCGCCTCATATTTATTGACTCCCTCTTTGTATAATGTCTGTTGAGCATTTGTTAGAGGTTTTAGCAACCTCAATTGCCACGCTCCAACACCAAGTATGATGCAGCCAGCTACCCCCGTCATAACTAGTAATAATTTTTTCTGATGCTGTTTTTCCCGATTCCGCTCAACATTTGCGATCTTTTTCAGATCGTCTAAAACTTCAGTCGCATACTGGTAACGTTTACGATAGTCAAAACGTACCATTTTATTAATAATTTTGGATAATTTTTTATTAACTTTTATATTTTTGTTCTGCCAAACTATTTCACCTGTCAGCCGATTTTTCTGAGTTCGCAAATTAGATATTTCGTTTTCAGATAAACCTAAAAGTGCTGCGATCGCAACCATACCTAAAGCATATATATCGCTGTTGTATTTGAGATTGCCGTTAACTTGTTCTATTGGCATATATTCGAGATTGTTAACGGTATTAGTGATGGCTTCATTAACAGTACCAAAATTAACCAAGACTAACTTTTTGTCTGATTCCCGGCGAATGATATTAGCTGGTTTAATATCCCGATGAATCACACCATAGCTATGTACAATTACCAAAATTTCTAATATATCTGATAAAAGACTAATTACTTGCTCTTCATTCAAAGGTTGTCCCTGGATAATTTCGTCAGTTAAAGGATTACCGACTATAAATTCTTGGACTATATAGAATTCTTCATTTTCTTCAAAAGAAGTAATAAGCTTTTGAATTTTATCGTGTTCTTGCCCTAGTTTTTCTAAAGTTGCTGCCTTACTATCAAATAAGCGCCGTAAGATTGTTAAAGCTTGAGGACTCTTACCAGGAGAAAGTAACTGCTTTACTATAAATTGGCTGTTAGCAAGATTAACATCTTCAACTAGATAGGTTTTTCCCTTTTCACCATCATTGAGAATTTTTAGTATTCGATAATGTCCATTTAATAAATGACTATTCATCAATATAAATATAATCTAATAAATTGTTTGATTATAACTTACGTATTTTGCTGGTAATTTTATTTAAGATTATTCTTTAAAAAAATATTAATGCCATTATGGCAGGTAAAAGTATTAATTATTAGCTAATATTACATATTCGTACAAGTATTGTTCTGTTCTCGATGAAAAAAATATTATAGACTTAATACGGTTACATATTACCAGACTTGAGTAAAATTTGTACATTAAACCAGATGTAGAGAAGGAGGTGAGTAGGTAATGGAGATATTTTGATCTTGATTCTTCAGCAATCCCACTCATGATATCTAATTCTCTAATGAGATAAAAAATAGAAGTTTGAATTATCTATGACCCCATATAGAAGATTGAAAATCAACATATTTGGGCAGGAAAAAAGACGTGCGAGCTACTGCGAAGCGTCAATTACTCAAGGTGCTGAATTGCCGTGATATAGCTGCCATTAAGAGCTTGATTAGCGATCGCGCCCAGCAAATCTTACTTACCCAAGTACCACAGAAGCATCAAGCATCATTTGAGACACAGTTAGAAACTTTTTCAGTCTCAGATCCAGTTACTACCATCGAACAGTAGTTAGGGTGTGCATTTTTTAGCAATTTGACTGACATTGCTATCCAACAGATGCAGATACTGAGTAATTCCCAAGCTGCGAGCCATGATGGAAAAATGGAATTTCAGAAATAGATAATCAGCAATTAAAAATTCAAAATTTAATTCTACGCTGGCACGACAAATTTCTCACTACCAGCTAGTCCAAAAGCAGCATGAATGACTTGCAAAGCTTTAACCCCTTGCTCTTGTGCCACGACACAGCTAATTTTTATTTCTGAGGTGGCAATCATTTGAATATTAATTTGGTGTTCGGCTAGTGCTTCAAACATTTTAGCGGCTACACCTGGTTGTCCCACCATACCTGCACCTACAATACTCACCTTAGCGATCGCATTATCTAAAACAACTTCACCCCATCCTAATTCTGCTGCTACTTGGGTAAGCATTTTTTTTGCATTTTCTCCATCTATCCGCGAGACTGTAAAGGCAATATCTCGTCTAGGAATACCATCAATCACTCGACAACGCTGAGATTGGATAATCATATCAACGCTAATATTATGCTGCGCTAATAATCCAAACAACTTCGCCGCCATCCCTGGCCGATCTGGTAATTGGCGAATAGCAAGACGCGCTTGGTTCAAATCGAGGGCGACACCACGAACGGGAGAGTGATGGGGGGATGAGGGGGATGAGGGAGATGAGGAGGATAAAAGAATTAATTTGTCTCCCCCTGCTCCCCCTGCCTCCTTTGCTCCCTGCTCCCCTCCCTCTATCTCAAAGGCGCTGCGGAGTGCGTTGACAGCGCGATCGCATTCTGTTGCATTGACTACGCAGCTTACTTTTACTTCGCTGGTGGAAATCATCTGGATGTTCACGCCTGCTTCAGCTAAGGTGGCAAACATCTTTGCAGCTACACCAGGACGTCCAATCATTCCCGCGCCGGCGATGCTGACTTTGGCAATATTATGTTCTACCATTACCTCGGCTTCGTCAGATTTGGGGTTAGATTGACTTCTCAGTGCTGGGGCGATCGCTGCTGTTACTGCTTCTGCCCGTTTTAATATTGGTGTGGTGACAGTAAATGCTATGTCATTACTATTACCTTCATGAACTGACTGAATAATTAAATCTACATCTACTTTTTGCCGAGAAATTTCGCCAAATAACCTAGCTGCTATGCCTGGTTTATCGGGTACGCGCAACAAAGCCACCTTTGCTTGGTTAGTGTCAAATTCTACAGCATCCACCGGGAGGGCAATTTCTAGATTGATTAGCGATCGCCCTTGGGGTTTGGCTGACGTTACCCAAGTACCGGGGGCATCCGTCCAGCTAGACCTAACTACTAAGGGGACACCATAGTTACGAGCGATTTCCACAGCGCGGGGATGCAGCACTTTTGCTCCCAAGCTAGCTAGTTCCAACATTTCATCGCAGGTGATATCATCCATCAACTGGGCTTTGGCAACTAAGCGGGGGTCTGTAGTTAAAATCCCTGGAACGTCTGTATAAATTTCACAAAAATTTGCTTGTAATGCGGCTGCGATCGCCACCGCCGACGTGTCAGAACCACCACGCCCCAAAGTTGTAATTTCCATTTCTCCGGCGTTGAATGTCCCTTGAAAGCCGGCTACTACAACTACTTTACCTGCATTTATGTGCCGAGTTAGGCGAGTAGTTTCAATATGTAAAATCCGAGCGCGGCTGTGTTCGGCTTCGGTAACAATTCCTACCTGAGCGCCAGTCATGGAAATTGCGGGTTGTCCGAGTTCCTGCAAAGCCATACTAAGTAAGGCAATGGTGACTTGTTCCCCAGTGGAAAGCAGCATATCCATTTCCCGGCGGTTAGGATTTGAAGAAATTTCATTAGCGAGTTTGACGAGTCCATCGGTGGTTTTGCCCATTGCCGAAACCACTACTACAAGCGAGTTTCCAGCTTTAACAGTTTTGTAAACGCGTTGTGCAACAGCTTGAATACGTTCGACTGAACCGACAGATGTACCACCGTATTTCTGAACTATGAGCGCCATAACTTTTATGCAATCAATTGTGTCTGTTTTGCTCAATGCCTCCGCCGGGTTAGGAAGCCTTGAAGATATTAATAGATATTTAGTTTACTAAAGATTGTGTAGCATACCCAATCATAAGTTGATTATTCAAAAACTACATCTTCGTAAAGTGCTGCTATTATTTCCTCAAAATCCACGCTGTTGAGTCGAAATGATTTATCTTCTGCTGTGTAAGATTGTAAAACCCAGAGCCTCTGCTCATTGTGTCGAAAACACTCGACTCGCTGACGTTTTGTATTAATTAAAACATACTCTTGCAGACTTTCCGGCGTTTGATAATCGGCGAATTTGTCGCCCCGGTCAAAGGCTTCAGTAGAATTAGATAAAACTTCGACAATTAAACAGGGAAATCTTTTATAAGCTGGCGTTTCTTGATCTCGTTGGTCGCAAGTAACCATAACATCGGCATAATAAAAGCGATAGGTGCAGATATCTGAGCCAAACACATTAGAACCGTTGCATTCATCATGAACACGCACCGCTACAGGTTTATTGGGATCTGCGATCGCAGCCAAATCACCTCCCTGTTGGCAATAGGATGCAAAAACCTCAGATGCGATCGTTCCAAAGGGGTCGAGGGATACTATTTTATCAGGGTCAGCCCAACTAGGATGAGGCCCGATATGCTCTACTGGGGATGTATTCTGTCAGATCCGCTCAATGATTCGACTGCAAAGCACTGCTAGCCACTGCTAGAGCGCGATAAATCGCATAACTTGCCAGAATGAGTGCCAAATGACATTGCGATGTGCCTGCTTAGTTAGCGTGGCAATAATCGGCCCGCGTTCCATAGGGTTGGCTGCTCCCCATTGAATGGGATTGGTTTAGAGCCAAAGTTACTAGGATGGGAAGTAAGAACAATATGGGACTTCCAAATAAAAAAATGTTCCAAAACTGAGGCAAAAACTCTCTCTATTTCTTCTCTCTGCGTTCTCTGCGCGGCAGTCGCTCATGGGGGAAACCCCCAAGACCGCGCTGCCTTGTCTGTGTGGTTCGTTTCTTGGAATAATTTATTTCTTGGAAGTCCCTATGCCTGGAAACGTCATTTTGCTTTGGCATAGTCATTATTTTTTTGGGGATATTTTTATAAGCTGTTATACCAATTGTGTATGAAGATGCACAGAATATTAAACGAACTGCCAAGTACGCCTTCGCGTAGCGTCTCGTTAGAGAAGAGTGCTAAGAATAGAGACTTACTCATTTAGTGCAGCTTCACATTAAATTAGTATTAGTTACTAAATATTTGTCAACTACCTATAGTCAGTTTTTATTTTTAGAATTTTAAATATCGAGTATGGTATTAGTCGTATGCTGAATACAATAAATAACACAGAAAATTCATAACTTAGCAATAAAATACCGCAATTTTAAAGATAGCTTTAAAAATCATTTAATAGATATATTTTGTGAGAAAGTTAATACAAACGTATATTCAATGATTTCAAATTCATGGATTCTTTACCTATTAATTCCTTACTTGAAGAGTTGAAAAACCCAGATGCCACAGTCCGCGAAAAAGCAACCAGAAAAATCTGGCGGATTTGGTTTCAGCAAAAGGGAATTTATGGGCTGGAAATAATTGATCGCAGTCAAAAGTTACTTGATGCGGGTGAAATTGCTGAAGCCGAAACAGCGCTGACAGCACTAATCAAAGACCAGCCAGATTTTGCCGAAGCTTGGAATCGCCGTGCTTTTCTCTATTACAGTATTGGGGATTATCAAAAATCTCTGGCAGATTGTCAGATAGTCGTGCAGATAAATCCAATACATTTTGGGGCGCTTCACGGTATGGGTTTGTGTTATGCAGCACTAGGAGAGTATAGTGAAGCCATCAAAGCTTTTAAAGCTGCTTTAGAAATTCAGCCCTATTCGCTAGTGAATCAAAAGTTGATTCTAGAATGTACATTTAGATTCAGTTACAACGGCAAATAGAAGAGAATATCATCCTGTTTTATGTATCCGCCATCACCCTTATTAACAGCAGTTCATCGCCTTAGTCGCCGCAATTTTATTCAATACGGTTCTATCTGGATTGATAGTAGCTTCATTGCTGCTTGTAGTAACACCAACCAACCATCAACTAGCAATTCTCAGGTGAATAAAGTTACATTTGGCACAAACTGGATAGCACAAGCAGAACACGGCGGATTTTACCAGGCGATGTCTACAACGGGCTGCGCCTACGCCACTCGTATTTATAAAGACTATGGTTTAGATGTAAGTATCAAAATGGGTAGCCCGCAGGTTCCCAGTGGTACTCAATTGTTGATGGGGGGTGCGGTAGATTTCTTCATGAGTTCTGGCATAGATGCCGTGAATGCCATAGCACAAAATATTCCCAAAATCACAGTCACAGCAATTTTCCAGAATAGACCTCTGGTGTCTTATTGCACATCCCAACACAGCAATTAAAACCCTTGGCGACCTTAAAGGCAAACCAATTTATGTCTCTACTTCTGCTAATATTACCTATTGGCCTTTACTCGAAGCAAAGTATGGTTTTACGAAGATCAAAAGCGCCCTTACAACTTTAATCAAGCTCCTTTTCTGATTGAAAAAAACTCAGCCCAGCAAGGTTATATTACATCTGAACCCTTTGCTATTGAGAAGCAGGGTGGTTTATCAGCCAGTGGTATTTTTATTAGCAGATTATGGTTATCAACCCTATGCAACCACTATTGAAACAAAAAAAGAACTAGTAGAAAAAAATCCAGAATTAGTGCAGCGATTTGTTGATGCCTCAATTAAAGGTTGGTATAGCTACCTAGAAAATCCCCAACCAGGGAATTAGTTAATTAAAAAAGATAATCCAGAAATGACGGATGAGCAACTTGTCTATAGCATTCAAAAGCTAAAACAATATGAGATTATCCTGTCTGATGCCGCAGAAAACAAGGTATTGGGGCGATGAGTGACCCAAGGTGGAAATCACTCTTTAACAGCATGGTTGATACTAATATTTCTAAATCCAACGTTAACTATAAGGAAGCATACACCTTGCAATTTGTGAATAAAGGGGTAGGCTATTACAAGAAGTAAGCCGCTTGCTATTCTCCAGATTTTTAGAATGAGTAACCATCCTGTTATCACACTCAATCAGATTAGCAAGGTCTACACCAATGGCACTGTTGCCCTGCAAGACCTAAATTTAGCAATTCCAGAGTCGCAATTTGTTAGTTTGGTTGGCCCCTCCGGGTGCGGTAAAAGTACAGTTCTGCGAGTGATTGCCGGATTGGGGCACACGAGTTCTGGTAGTATTGACTGCTTGAGCGCCTTATCTGACCTTATATTAAGTAAGTGGCATGAAAGTGCTGTGAAACAAGAAAACTAGGATTTTAAAACGCAAAGGAACGCAAAGGTTTACGCAGAGGAACGCAGAGGGATTAATTCTCTGCGAACCTTTGCGCTTCCCTCAGCGTCCCTCTGCGTTAAAAAAAGGATATAAGCTATGACAACATTGGATGCCCTTATTAATTCTCTAGAAGGTATAGAAACCATCACCGACTCCGCCCAAGTCGCAAAATTATCCCAGGATTATCATACCTTTAGCCCAGTGTTGATACCGAAACTAGAGGGAAAAGTCGGGGATATCGTAGTGCGTCCCGCCAATGAAGCAGAGGTTTTAAAAGTTGCCGCCGCCTGCGCGAAACACCGTGTACCCATAACTGTACGAGGTGCGGGAACTGGGAATTATGGGCAATGCGTACCGTTGCATGGTGGCGTAATTTTAGATATGACACGGATGCAAGAGATTCTTTGGGTGAAACCGGGGGTGGCGCGGGTAGAAGTTGGGATGAAATTGGCGGCTATAGATAAAAAAGCCAGAGAAATCGGCTGGGAAATCCGCATGGCGCCCTCCACGTACCGCACAGCCACAATTGGCGGATTTATTGCTGGGGGGAGTGGGGGCATTGGTTCGATACAATATGGGTTATTAGGCGATCGCGGTAATATCCTAGCATTGCGAGTGGTGACTGTAGAAGATGAACCCCGTGCGATCGAATTACGCGGCGATGATGTGCAAAAGGTGAATCATGCTTGGGGAATTAACGGCATCATCACCGAAGTAGAAATCCCATTGGGGCCAGCTTATCCTTGGGCTGAAGTGATTGTCACCTTTGACGACTTTATGACAGCAGCAAAGTTTGGTCAAGCTCTTGGCAATGCTGATGGCATGATTAAGAAGTTGATTTCTGTATTTGCATCCCCAATTCCTCAATACTTTCATGCCCTACAAGAGTATATTCCTGAAGAGACTCATCCAGTATTTTTGATAGTTGCTGAATCGAGTTTGGAATTCTTACCAGGTTTGGTGCAGCAATATGGCGGCAAAATTACTTATGAAAAACCGGACGAGGAAGCGGGTAAAGGTATACATTTAGCAGAATTTAGCTGGAACCACACTACCTTACACGCCCGGAGTGTAGATACTGGTATTACCTATTTACAAAGTATGTTTCCTAGCGATACCTCCGGCGGGCTGCGCCTACGCAGTTTGCAACTAGTACAGCACATGTATCATCACTTTGGCGATGAGGTAATGATGCATTTAGAATTCTTTCGCGTGAACGGTGCAGTAGTTCCTGGTGCATTGCAACTTGTGCGCTACACCACCGAAGAACGCCTTAATGAGATTATCCGCTATCACGAAGAACACGGTGTGAGTATTGCCAATCCTCATACGTATATTATTGAAGACGGCAGCAGAAAAGTTATTGATCCTGAGCAGTTAAAATTTAAGGAAATAGTTGATCCATATAAGTTGATGAATCCCGGCAAAAGCAAGGTTCTGCAATTGCAAATTCAAAATTAGCAAACTACAAAAACATATATCAGAACTTTTTCTGTATATTTGTGTAACTTGTCTTCAAAAAACTAGCTGTTAGACGTTTATAATTTGTGGTTTGATTTTAAGAGCCGTGGGGATAACCCAAAATCCACCATTCCAAAATCGCTCATGATTGAAATTGACGGTTCCTACGGAGAGGGAGGCGGACAAGTTCTTCGCACTTCCTTAAGTCTAGCGGCCATCACTGGCGAACCCATACGAATTTCAGGCATTCGCGCTGGACGCAAAAAGCCAGGATTAGCAGCACAACACTTAACAGCAGTTCAGGCTGCGGCGAGAATTTGTAATGCCCAACTACGGGGTGATGCTTTGGGTTCAATGCTGCTAGAATTCATCCCAGGTAGTGCTGTGCAAGCTGGAACTTATACCTTTGATGTTAGTAAAGCACAAGTTGGTGGTTCTGCGGGTGCGATCGCTCTAGTTTTACAAACAATTCTTTTACCTTTGGCACTAGCATCGGGCAATTCTCAAGTCACACTAAAGGGTGGAACTCATGTAAACTTTAGCCCGACAGTGACGTATATTGAGCAAGTTTATTTGCCGATATTGCAACGCATGGGTGTAGAAGCCCAAGTCAAGTTAGGCGCTTGGGGGTGGTTTCCCAAAGGTGGCGGAGAGGTACAGTTGCAGGTGGATGGCGGTGGTAAACTCAACGGGATTAACTTGTTGGAACGGGGAAATTTACAACAGGTGCGAGGGCTAGCAGTGGTGACAGAATTGCCTTCGCATATTCCCCAACGGATGGCGAATCGGGCCGAGAATATGTTACGAGAAGCCCATTTGAAAGTTGCTGTACACGCTTTGCGAGAAAGAGGTATAGCACCTGGGGCAGGTATTTTTTTAACTGCTGAGTATGAGAACAGCTTGACTGGCTTTGGTGCATTTGGGCGATTACGGTTATCGGCAGAGACAGTTGCAGAGATTGCTTGTCAGCAACTCCTTGAGTTTCATCACACTGGCGCAGCTGTGGATGAACACTTAGCAGATCAGTTATTATTACCAGCTGCTTTAGCGTCACAGGAAAGTCATTACCGGGTAGCTGAGGTAAGTAGACATTTGACGACGAATGCAGCTGTAATTGAACAATTTGGGTTGGCGCAGATTAGGGTAAATGAAACCGAAAAAATCGTGTCGGTAAAGAGTTTGACTAGATGAAGTAGAAAAAGCTTTAAGAGATTGCCTTATGTAAGAGTCTTCGGTTTACCCACATCCTCTATGACAATATTAACTGTGCGGTGTGCGCTGCATAGAAATTTGCCTCATTTCCAAGAATGGAAATGAGGCAAAGGTATTTTATTTAAGCGGAGACAGAAAATTTTTGATGGTTTATTTAAGAGGATTTACTATCAAACTTGTAACCTGCATGTGTTGCAACAATCAGCAACTATCCAATTTACAAGGCAATGCAAATGTAGTTGAGACTGAGTTCAGTTGTCTCTGATACTTGCTCTTTGATTAAGTATGGAACAGAGCCTTTGAATTTACCTCTATCAAAGGCATATATATAGGTTAAGTCAGTTTGCGATCGCAAATACAAAAGATTAGTCATTGGGCGTTGGGCATTCATCTGGTAGAGCCTTTGAACTCCATTAATGAGTTTTGGGGTTGCATATTTGCGGGATGATCTAGCAACTTCCAAAATTTCCCCCTGCTCCCTGCCCCCTGCCCCCTGCCCCCTGCCTCCCCTGCCTCCCCTGCCTCCCCTGCCTCCCCTGCCCCACTCCCTCAACTCCCCCTCTTCTCTTGCCGTTCTTTGAGTTTCAGCATGATCTCTGCGTGCATCTCGCGGGTAATTGGGTAAAAATACGTTAAAAATAAGCCACAAAGCAAACAAACTGTAGGTATAGGCCCAACAGCAATACGAATCGCAAACAGTGCAGATTCAGGTTGGATGGGTAGTGGACTTCCGGCCACAGATTCTTTGAAACCAGATACTTGCAAAGCATTTCCTACCAAAAATAGCCCCAAAGCTAAACCAAATTTTTGTAGCAAAACCATGAAGCCATAAAAAATGCCTTCTCTGCGTTGTCCAGTTTGTAGTTCATCTAATTCAATCACATCTGGCATCATCGACCAGGGAATTAGATAAGCTGTGGAGACACCAATACCAGCCATGACAGCCATCACATACATCAAAACTATTTGACCAGGTTTTAAGAAAAATAGTCCGGCGGCGGCTATTATCCACAAACTCATTCCCAGAAAATAAACAACTTTTTTCCCGACTTTTTTACTCAACTCACCCCAGACAAATAGCATCAACAAGGCAGTTGCTTGGACTGCAATCAGCACTGTGGGCACATCTGATTCTTTAAGGGCCATACAATTGACTACAAAATAAGGAATAGTGCTGGCTGTAATCTGCACACCTAGCCAAGAAAAAAGATATATACCAATAACAAATAAAAAAGGTCGGTTGCTGAAGACTATTTTTAGCTGTTCGCCGAAGGGGAGAGATGCAGGTTCCTCAGCTAGGATGCGTTTAGCCTCAAAAGCCAAGATGCGATCGCGGACTCCAAAAACGCACCAATATAATCCTAAAATCGAAATTACAGTACAAACCGCTGCTAAAACTAGATATGCTTGTTGGCGATCGGCAATTTTGATAAAAATAATTAGCGCTAAAATCAATGACAGAATGCTGCCACCAATAGAAAATGTAAAGCGAAAGCTGTTAAGGCTGGTGCGTTCGTCGTAATCTTGAGTTAGTTCTGGAGTCATCGCCGTATAAGGCAAATTCACAACCGTATAAAAGGACTGAGATATAATCCCAATTGCTACGTAATACCAGAACAGCGGCCAGATATTCTCACTATGATTTGCACTAAATTGCGGTACAGTCCACTGCAAGAAGAAAAAAATTCCAAAGGGGATTGCTCCATAAAACATCCAAGGAAGACGACGGCCCCAACGACGAGATTTCGTTTTATCAGTCAGGAACCCGACAAGCGGATCGTTTACCCCATCCCAGATTTTGCCAATCATCAAAATAGTGCCAGCTAAACCCGCAGGGATACCAGCGATACTGGTAAAGAAAATCAGCAGATAAAAGACAGAGATATTTGCAGTAATTGCCGGTCCTAAATCCCCTGCACCGTAAGCCAACTTGGTTTTCAAGTCGAGTTTTTCAGTAAGAGGATTTCGTTGGCTATCACCATCAGCAGTAGAATCATTCATAAAACTTTGCACTCATACTAAAATAAAAAGTCTGCAATCGCCTTCAACAAGAGGCAGGGGGCAGGGGGAAAAGGAGCAGGGGGAAATGACCCCAACCAAGAGCCGACAAGCGTTGCGGAACATGGGTCTGATTCCCCCACTTCTACTAAGTGGTTCTCGTACCCCTACGGGGAAGCAAGCTACAGTTGGGGTCGAATCCCCTTTCTGTTCTATCTCCCCTGCTCCCTGCCCCCCTGCCTCTTTTTCAATACTAGCTATCTACCACTCCCGTTAGACTTATGCCAGACCTTTATGTTTCTTGGTCAGATTATCACCAAAAAATTGAACAACTGGCTATTCAGATTTATGAATCCGGTTGGGAATTTAACCAGATTATCTGTCTTGCCAGAGGAGGACTACGAATTGGAGATATTCTTTCGCGTATATACCAGCAGCCGTTGGCAATTTTAGCAACCTCATCTTACAGTGGCGCTGGTAAGCAAGAAAGAAATAATTTAATTTTCTCCCGCCATTTAACGATGACTGCCGAAAAGTTAGGTTCCCGCATTCTCCTAGTAGATGATTTGGTAGACTCTGGCATCACACTCCAGCAGACTATACCTTGGCTCAAGCAAAATACTGATTTACCTATTGAGGAAATTCGCACCGCCGTTCTTTGGTATAAAGCTTGTTCAGTTATAGCACCCAATTATTATGTTGATTATTTGTCTGATAACCCCTGGATTCATCAACCTTTTGAACATTACGAGCAGATGAATATCGCAGAACTTGCGGCTAAAGTAAATCAAATGTGTTGATTAATACTAAACAAAGTTAACATTACAGCCAAAAGTATTAGTCACTTTTTAAATTTTAGCGTTAGCGTAGCTCGCCGCAGGCATCGCTTCCCTTAGCACTATCAATCACAAATTAATTTCAACATTGGTTTTCATCTGAAAAACCCTTGCTAGTATTAGAAGGAACTTCCAAACTCTTCCCTCAAGAAGTCCCAACGGCAAATGATTTTGTCGTACTCTTTATTATTATGCGAATACAAAGAAAGCCAAAAAAGAACGCAGGAGGCATCTATGCTAAAGCGAACAAGCAATGGGGGCTTATAACCACAACTGATAGCGTAGGGTAGTGACTTCCTAAACGTATTGGAGGCCACCATACCTCCGGTATGGTGGCCTGTAGCTAATTAGGTTTTGGCAAAAGGCTTTTCCAAAAACTTTTTCTTTCCTCCTGCTTCCTGCCTTGCTAAGAGAGCTTGGCCAAAATCCAGGAGTAAGAATGAAAGGGTTTTGTACTACCACCTGATTGTAAAATGCCCTTATTAGGCGGGTGTATAAAACCCTTTTATTCAGAATAAATTCTGAATCTGAATTTTGATTTTTTCATGATAAAAATTGAAGAAATGTTACGAAAATTGGGTGAACCTGGACAGGAACTGCTAAGGCAATATTTCTTAGAAGCGGAGTAGTGTAATGAGGAATGAGGAAGTGGAGCAAATATGTTTAGACGATATTCTCATCACTGAAGAGTTGTCCTGTAGAATACCCAGAACCACTGACCTCAAGCAAGAAAACGATGCACTTCATACCCTGATAGGACAACTAGTTGAGCAGCCTCAAATTCTGCTCAAAAAGCTTGTAAAAATAATTGCTCAACTGTGTCAAGCAGAATCAGCAGGTGTCAGCTTACTTGAGGTGACTCCGAACGGGGAAGATATTTGTCGCTGGTTCGCACTAGCCGGGATGTTAGAAGCCTATGAAGAAACTGCCACCCTTTACAGCTTTAGTTGGGGAGCATCCCATTTTTGCAAAGACATTAGATAGCAAGTTGACCATTGAGGTAGGCACAGCGAAGTTGTAGTATGGACGGCACATTGGCAG
>NZ_JBALBZ010000217.1:0-14890 GCF_036919495.1 Nostoc sp. | reverse complement strand
AGTTCAGCCTTTAATGACAGTAATCTGCTGTCTGGCTGGTTTAGTTATGTACGGGCTGGATACCGTGATTCACCAAACAACGAATCGCACAGCTGGTTCAAGTGCTTTTGCCTATTACTCTGCTGCTCAAATTCGTGATTCTAAAACCCGCCCTAACATCCTTGCGGGGTTTCAGTTGGCCGAATCTGGCTCTGTGCCGTTTTTATCTGCACTTAGCGATCGCGCCGCAGCCGAAGGCGATACATGGCTAGCCGAAAAACTAGCAAAACATGCATCAGATGAAACTAGGCATGGTAAAATTTTTGCCCACGCCTTACAACAGCTGAATAAACAAGTAATAGATTTCAAGCGTCAGCCCCAAACTACAACCACAAAAAAATCACAACAGCGTAGTCCCTTTTTCGCAGCATTCTTTGAAGGCTACACCCAAGAACAGCTAAAACCGGCTGTCATTGACTGGGATGTGTTTATGGCTAGCACATACATTCTGGAGTTAGATGCTAGTAAAGACTTTGCGCGAATGGCGAAAGTATTACCTGATTACGAATCAACCGCTCGGAACTTGAAGTTAGGAATGCTTTGTATTGCCCAAGATGAAACTGGACATGCTACTTATCTCTACGAAGCGATGATGCGACGGATGTCTGCGACTGAAGTGCAAAAACTTGTAGATATGTGGCGAACCCGCAAGGTAAACGCCTTGTTGGCAATGGTTGGTGGTATTCTCCAGCGTAATGGTGAAACGCGATCGCTAGTCCAAGATAGTGCGCCGTCGGAAATCGATTCTGAGTTGGTAGCTACATAATTTCTAATAGATATCTTGAATATCTAATGCTCAAAAGTTTGTGAAAATTCAACATTTAGCTTGAAAGGCGCGAGGTTTGTCTTTTGCCTTTCAAGCTAATTTCCACTTTTTTCCTTGATATTATGTTGTGGATCTACCCATACTTGGAAATATCAGTACTACCCAGCAAACCTAAGTAAGGTTCTTCTTAAAAACTAATTATGAAAGCTGAAGCAGAAAATAATCGCAGGCTGACTTGTGAAGTAGAAACTACTTTAAAGGTGATTGGTGGACGCTGGAAAGTTTTGATTATTAGAGAATTAATGACTGGCGTCAAACGATTTGGTGAGTTGCAACGGGCTTTACCTGGAGTTACGCAAAAGATGCTGACTCAGCAACTCAGAGAAATGGAAGAAGACGGTATTATTCATCGAGAAGTGTATCCCCAAATTCCGCCCAAGGTGGAATATTCTCTGACGCCTTTAGGAGAAACTTTACAACCAATTCTCTATGCTATGCATGAATGGGCTGTGCAACGGTTGGCTCTAAAAAATCACCATCAATATTGAGCATAGTTAATAACTAATAATTGCTAACTTATAATTTTAACTAGCAGATTTCTAAGAATCACGAATTATTTTATTCGTTGTTTCTTAAATATTCAATCGCTGCCTCTAATTTTGAGGAGTAACTTTCAGCAAACCTTTCAAACCAAAGTCCTTCTGATGAAAATGGATCTACTTTGGCTAACCATTCTTTTGCTTCCGCTTTCAAAGCTTCTAGATGTTTGGCTTTGAGTTGTTCTTGTCGAATTCGTTCTTGTTCTAATTCTTGCTGTCTCTTTAACTTAATAGCAGCATCCTCTTCGGCAAAATCAGCCTGAACTTCTGCCAAAAGGTTATCTATGAAAGATGCCGACTTTGGCGATGATGGAATAAACGATTTGGCTGTGGCTGATTTTGACTGCTGCTGTTGTGGTTGTACTTCTTTATATTCGGTTTGGAGTTCAGCTAATAGCTTATCAATGGAATCCATTTTGGCAATTCCTAATAAATGGTATAGTTAGTCATTAATCGCATTGAGTAGCACTTCTGATAAACTCATATCTTCCATATCTTCCATAGTAATGGTGTCACAGATATCAAACTTAGCACCGGCACTTTGAAGTTCATCGTCTAAGACTTTGAGAAAGCGGGTAGCTTGCTGATCTGTACCAACTTGAATGAAGGAAATAGCTAATTCTTCATCTCGATCGATGCGGCGAGAAGCTTCAATAATTACCTTCATTACTGCTTTGCGATCGTCCGGTTCACCATCAGTAACCACTAAAATTGTTTCACCATTTGGCTTGGTTTGACCGGCTGCTTTGCGTTGAAGGTAATCATCAGTTGCATGTTTTAACACACCTGCCAAGTCAGTTGTACCAGAGGGGTCATTTTCTTGGAAAATTTGCGCTACCTTGCCGGATGTCACATTTTCGTATCGCTTAAATTTACCAGAAAATACATAAATAGTAATGCCGTCTGGGTCAAATTGTTCACATTTACTAGCTAAAGCTAAAGTAGATTCCTGTGCTGCAACCCATCTAGTTCTACCACCCTTTTGATCTTTGGTTGCCATGCTGCCACTTTTGTCGATAATCAAGGTATAGTCACGATTTTCTAGCATTATTCAATTCTCCAATTAAGAGTCAATTAATTTTGGATTTGGGATTAACCGTTAACCTAAAAATAGGGTATTGAAAAGAAATTTAAGATTTTAATTTTCATCGTTGAAACTAGTCGTGAAACCAGATTTCAATTTAAAATTGAAGGATTTAAAATTTAAAATCTAAAATTGGTTACTGGACTATGCATAATCAACATATTAGTCAGTTATTGCGTTTGTCAATACATCTACAAGGCTCATTTCTTCTAAGTCGTCTAAAGTAACCGTGTCACAAATATCAAATTTAGCACCGACACTTTGCAACTGATCGTCCAAAGCTTTGAGGAACTTAGTTGCTTGGGCATCTGAACCCACTTGAATCATTGAAATTCCTAATTCTTCATCACGTTCCATCTGACGAGTTGCATGAATAATCACTTCAAACACAGCTTTGCGATCGTCTGGTTCACCATCGGTAATGACTAAAATTGTCTCTCCGTTTGGCTTACTTTTACCGGCAGCTTTGCGTTGAAAGTAGTTATTGAGGGCATCCTGAAGTACAGCTGCTAAGTTTGTCGTCCCAGAAGGGTCATTTTCGAGAAATATTTGTGCGACTTTGGCTGAAGTGACATCATCGTAGCGTTTAAATCTACCGGAAAACACGTACACCGTAATGCCATCGGGGTCAAACTGTTCAGCCTTTCTTGCTAAAGCCAGAGTAGATTCTTGGGCTATGTCCCATCTACTTCTACCACCCACTTGATCGGGTGTGGACATACTACCGCTTTTGTCAATTATTAATGTGTAGTCGCGATCGCTCATCATAATTTTCCTCTGATTATTACCCTGTAGTTCTAGTCTAGTGTACGAATTTGATGATCCCGTAAGCACTTTAAGGTTTCGTATCAATCTTGCTACTCAATAAAGCCGTGTCACAGTTTTTAATATAGGATTTCTACATAGCCTTCCGTTCCATTAACCCGAATTCTCTGTCAGGCATTTTTTTCATCAAGCCTGGAGAGGAGGCTGGCGATCTCTTGATTAATGTCTTGAGGAATGGGTATTCCTTCGATGAAAGAGCGAATCTCACCGCTAAGTTCACCGATTTTATGTCTGTCTTCCACCAATAGATGTGATAACCGAGCGAGTAATTCGTTAATCGACGACGTTTCCCCAATGATTCTTTTAAAAGCTTCAGTAGAAACACAGAAGCCATCCGGTACGTGGATTCCTTCAATCTTGGAAAGTTCCCCCAGGTTTGCGCCTTTACCTCCAACAACCTTGAGTTGTGTTTTGTCAATATCTTGAAAACAAAGCACAAATGAACTCATTAGTTTCCCTCCTTTGGCAATTCATGCTTTGGTAATTTTGACTGCATCATAACCGATCGACTCTCAACAGTCGGTGTGCATGTGTGCATGGGCGTTGTTATGCGGCGGTCAGCTATGCTGGGCGACTCTGCGCGATCGTTCACTAGCTGCCGCTACCGCGATGCGATCGTGTTTTCAGGATGCCAATCTGCTCGGTTCAGGCAATAAACAAAACAGTCATCGTCGCCAAACCTTCGTGGTTCAACAAATTGAAAGCCAAGACGTTCATAGAAGCGGTGAGCGCGAGTATTACTGGCAAGTGGATCGATGAGGACAGCCGTCACACGCGAGTCGGCAAAACATTGAGTCTAGGGCAAGCTACATCATTCTTGTACCGTAGCCTTTGCCCAAATCTGTTTAGAATGTATTTCGCAGCCAGGACAAGGGGCTAAGTTTGTGATTAAGATTCCCCTGATCCAGGATACGTCAACATAATTTGTAATTATTTTATCAGCTAAATACCTCCACTTCTTGAGGAACCTTCATTTGGTCGAGAATTCCCCAAATTTCTTGTAACATCGGCTCTAACCCGGTGCGGGTAACTGCTGAAATCACAAAAACGGGGGCGTAGGAGAGATGATTAAGTTGGGTGGCTAACGCCTCCAAATCGACAGTTTCCCGATCAACTGCATCAATTTTGTTTAGCGCTAAAATTTGCGGGCGTTCTGCTAAACCTCGTCCATAAGCTTTTAATTCTTCTTTAATTGTGTTGTAATCTCCAACCACATCATCACTAGTGGCATCAATTAAGTGAAGTAGCACTCGCGTGCGCTCAATATGGCGCAAGAAATCGTGTCCCAGTCCTGCACCATGAGATGCTCCCTCAATTAGTCCGGGAATGTCGGCGAAAACAGTACCATCGCCAGTAGGTTTACGCACTACACCCAAATTTGGGATAAGGGTAGTAAAAGGGTAGTCTGCGATTTTTGGACGTGCTGCTGATAAAGATGAAATTAGAGTGGATTTACCAGCATTTGGTAAGCCAATAATCCCGACTTCTGCCAAAAGCTTCAACTCTAGGCGCAGCTGCTTTATTTCCCCTGGTAATCCTGGGAGGGCGTATTCTGGGGCGCGGTTACGGTTACTCAAGAAATGCTGATTTCCCAGTCCACCTTTACCACCTTGGGCAATCAGCAAAGTCTGCTTAGGCTCAGTTAAATCCCCTAGCAATTCGCCAGTTTCAGCATCATAAATGGTTGTACCACAGGGAACTTCGATGATTAAATCCTTTCCTCCTGCTCCAGTGCAGTTATTCGGCCCACCACGAGTCCCTTTTTCTGCCTGAAAGCGATGGTTATATCTGAAGTCCAGCAAGGTTTGCAGGTTTTCGTCGGCAAGGAAAAATACTGAACCGCCTCTTCCCCCATTACCACCAGAGGGGCCACCAGTCGGCACGTATTTTTCTCGCCGGAAGGCGACAATACCATCGCCGCCTTTACCAGCTTCAACTTCAATTTTTGCTTGGTCGATAAATTGCATATTTAAGTAATAGTGAGAAGTGAGGAGTTAGGAGTTAAAGATTATAGCTCCTCACTCTCCACTTTAACTAAATATATGGTGAAACATCTTCACCACATTTATCTGCCAAATAAGAGAGGGCGCGGAAACGTAAGCCCACCAATTGCTCGTACAAGGGGTTGATTTTACACATCGGCGGTATGTGGACAATCTTTCGTCCAAATAAGGTGACATCCCGCTCAAAGGGACACTGGGAGGGAATCATTTTACACAAAAAGCGGGCTACTCTTGGGTCTTGGATATCTAGCCGATTCAGCCAGTCGCGCAGGGGGTGTAGTGCATCAATTTGACGCTTTGTAAGCCCAGTCCTGGCAATACTGGGGGTAAGCTGTGGGTGTTCTAGGGTGTAGCGAAGGGCTTCTAGTAAATTTTCTGGCTGTTCTAAGGCTTGGCAGAACTGGTGCAGAATCTGATCTTCGCTGGGAGAATAAGTACCATCTGCGATCGCTACCATGATCGCAGTTCTTAAGAAATTTTCCGATGCTGGCGTACCTTTACCCAAGACTGCGGCTAATTCTTCTGGTGTAATTACCTCTAGTGAATCGCATTGAATCTTAGGAGCTAATTCATTTTTGGTGATGCTGGCAATTAATTCCTGTTCTTGGGCATCAAAATTACCATCTGCCCAAGCAATGGTGAGCAGTCCACGCAACCAAGCGGCAATCTGTTCGCTGCTGTAGGGGGATTGAACGGTACTTGTCATAAACTCACGTCTCAAGCTTTCCTCAGTCACTACTAAGCTACCCTACCCAGTGACTAGGAAGATAGTGGGGGCAATACAGAATAATCAAGAAAGTTCGTAAGCATCGCTGCCTTCAGAAATAAACCAGAGAAGTTTTCAAATCGCAACAGTCGGTCTTGGGGTAAAATCCATCTGAGATAATCTTGAGAATTTTTTCTACTTAAACTAAAAAGGAAGATTTGATCTTTGTTGTGGAGATATTAATGAATAAAAGCAAAGTTCACCTCAGCATCATTCAAGAAAGACTACTAATTCCCTCTGGGCTAGAGTTTATGGGCTTCAGGCAGCATATCCAATTATAGTAGATCCTAAATCATCTGAAATTATTGCAGCGATGGCTTACCAATTTGATTAACCTGCTACTGCAAAGTCTTCTCAAATAGGCTGTTGTTTATGAGGGATTATCGTCCACAACTGGTTACGCACCTACACAATAAAGGTATACATAATGTTTTTATTTGGCATTGAGCATGAAGTCGCTTTTCTAAATAAAGAAGGAAAGTTTGCTGATTTTTCCCACACCAAATTTGCTGATTTCAATCAAATTATTGAAAAGCTACCTACATACCCCAGCGACTATCCTCAACTGCGCGTAGGGGATGCGGGTATTAAAATGAAGAGATGGTATATTGAGGGATTTGAAAGATTTGCAGATTCCGATAAGGTAATAGACTGTCATGCTAAAGGTATCGAAATTAGAACGACTATACATTCTAATATTCAAGGTGCTATTACTGAATTATCAGAAAGTTTTCACTTGCTACGTGAGGTTGCTGCGAACTTTGGTTTCTCACCAGTTTTAGTCAGTTTTAATCCATACAATCCGGTTTTTGAACCTCATCCCCCATTAAACGATTACGAAATTAAAGAGCTACAGACTTATCCTGATGAACAAACTGCTAATATTCACATGGTGTCATACGGGCCAGATTTAAATATTTCAGTAGCAAATTTGTCTACTGAAGATGTGATTGATATTGGCAAAAAGTTAACTTATTATAGTCCTTATATCGTCCCTTTTAGTTATAGTTCCCCTTTTTATAAGGGAGGTTTATGGGATGGTTTATCGGTACGAACATTTATCAGAACCGGAAAAAGATCAGCAGTTCTGGTTTTTATTCAGAAACAAGAACAACTGATTAATAGCATACCTTCATTAACAAAAATTGCCCGCATTCCGGCGGAAGTTGGACGCATTGAATTTAAAGCTTGTGATAGCTGTGATGACTTTTATATATATGCAGCTTTGCTAACATTATTGAAAGGTTTGGTGTTAGATAAAAGTTTGCTGGGTAGAGCAACTGTACCCAATGCAATATTACACCAAGTTTCTGCAAAAGAAGGGTTTGACAACGAGGATATTTTTGGGAATGCGGCAAAAGTATTGCAAGCAGCCGAAGTTGCTTTAGGAGATGATCCAGATGTTCATTATTTAATGCCGTTAAAAATAATGTTGGCGAAGCGAAAAACAAGATCCCATGAATTAATAGAAATGTTCCATCGTGTAAGTTCGATACAAGAGGTAATAAGACAGACTTATCAAGTTTAGAATAAAATGGGAATGAGGACTCTTAAGGGATATTTGAAAAGTTATTCAGGTTATCTGCAATTGCTAAAAGTGCGTCAAGCGCAGTGGCAATTTTTCCAAAACCTCACTTGTAAGCAAAATATGATGCCTACGGTGGGCTATACCTGTGCTAAAATATTACGCAAATAAACATTGCACATCCACTAGTGAGGTTGTCATTTGTCCTTAGTAAACACTTTTGACTAATGACGGTCTATACGGAAAATAGTGCAAGTAGGCGCATTAGTAATCTTTGTAAGTAAACTATTGGCTCAGGTTCTCCCTCACCCAAAGTTACTGGAAAAACAGGAATTGGGTTTTTTAAGTCGAAAGTATATAAATCTGCATCAGGTCTGTTGTCGCTGCGACTAACGCAAGATACTATAATCTATGGCTTCCTAGAACAGGCATTGACTCTCCTTGTCTCAAAAGGTCAACTTCTACCAAGTTGGGTGCAGAAACCAAACTAT
This sequence comes from Nostoc sp., assembly GCF_036919495.1. Taxonomy (GTDB): domain Bacteria; phylum Cyanobacteriota; class Cyanobacteriia; order Cyanobacteriales; family Nostocaceae; genus Nostoc. Next base: position 6,792 of record NZ_JBALBZ010000217.1, on the reverse strand, counting down.
ATTAATAAGTCGATATACCTGGAGACTGATTTTATTTATAACTAAAGATATAGTAAATTTCATTCTAGAGATTGATGCAGGCATTAGCATTTTCAAAGTAAAAGTAGAAATAGAGAACCTTGAAAGAAGATTGTCAATATAAAAACGTAATGATTTTGCTAAAGAATTAAGGTGATATTTGCTTCTTATCCCTTAACTAGTTCGATGCAGAAATCTTAAGACAATTTCTTCGTCAGGTTCGTTTTTAAAGAACTTTCAGATTGAAGGGTAGCTGGCTATTTTTATTATTGCTCTTTACCAAGTAAAATGTGATCTGCCGCTATTTCAATCAAAGTTATGCGTTGTTAAAGCTGTTATCGAGGATTTCAAATGAAAATTATTGCTTCTGTCTTAAGTCCAGTACGCTTCCTAGTTGTGGCTTTTACTTGCGCCTTACTATTGTTATCTAGTGCTTTTCCTGCTTTTGCGATCGATAGCTACCAAAGTGACCCTGAGGAAGCTACTACACAACTGCTTGACATTCAGGCCAAAACTGACGAAGCTGGGAAAGCACCACCAATAGGATTGAAAAAGACTCAAAAAGAGACTAACGAAGGACTTAATGAGGTTCAGGGAGCTGCTGATATTGACAAGCAGAAGCGTCCAGAAAATTCACAGGCCGCAACATCTGTGGAAGAAAATATAAAGAATGTGTTGGAGAAAGTTACAGGTAAGAAATAAATTAATAGTCTTGGTAATTTTCCGGTAGTAATGGGTGATTGCGTAAAAGCAGTCACCCATTACTAATTAGTACTGTTATGGAGACTACAATTTAATTATAAAAATATGTTCATCTTGAGCATCTATGGTTAAACTGGGTTTGCATAGTTTTGATTAAAAATATTTTAATTGATCATTATATTTAGTATATTTTATTGTTATAGCCGAAAAAATCAATAAAGTTCGCTAATTACTAGAATATTGGCTTAATACTACCTATTAAGGCATAGGAACAATTATCAATGGGTTGATTAATTCAAGCTGACAATGTTTCCTTTGGTTGATGTGGATTATGTTGAAAATTTGAGAAGTTAGTAGATAAGTTTGCTTAGGGATGGAAAACAATGCGTTCGATAAACATTGGTTTGACTGAAGAACAGCGTCAAGGTGTAATTAATCTGTTAAATCAAGATTTGGCAGACGCTTATCTACTGTTGGTGAAAACCAAAAAGTATCACTGGGATGTGGTTGGCCCTCAGTTCCGCTCTTTGCACCAGCTTTGGGAAGAACACTACCAAACGCTGACTCTAAATATTGATGCTTTGGCAGAGCGGACTCGTGCTTTGGGCGGTTATCCAGTTGGCACATTGGAAGGATTTCTCAAGATTGCTAGCCTCAAGGAACATGCTGGTAATGTTCCCACAGCAACGGGGATGGTATCTAATCTAGTGAACGATCACGAGCAGGTTATTCGGAACTTAAGAGACCATGTAGATCAGTCTGGTGAACAGTTCCACGATCAAGGAACTGCTGACTTTCTGACTGGACTAATGGAACAGCATGAGGAAATGGCTTGGATGTTGCGTTCATTCATTGAAGGCGAAGCACTGGGGCCAGATGGTAGACAGCCAGCAGAAGGGGCCAAGACTCCTGTAGGTGTGTAGCTCAAAACGTCTGAGTAGAGGATGGTTCTCTGTAAAACCAGTTAGAAGGAGGATTGATTTCTCCTTCTAATTGGTGTGAAGGAATTAATCTGCCTGCATCTACCTATTCACCATATTCATTGCAAAAACAAGATAATACAAACCAAACAGGGGGTTTTAAGTGTCAGAAGTATATAAAGCAGAACGGACTATCTCTGCTGTATTTAAAGAACAGAAGCAAATTGATGATGTGATTCGGCGGTTATTAGCCAGGGATGTGCCTAGAGATCATATTTCGGTCATGGGTAGAAATTTCCAGTCCGAAACTAGAATCGCTGGCTTTATTAGTAAAAAAGATGTTATAGTGGGAGGTTTGAGAACAGGGGCAGTTTTTGGTTCCTTGTTTGGTTCCTTTCTCAGCTTGCTCACGGGTGTAGGCGTACTGTTTATTCCTTTTGTCGGTTCAATCGTGGCAGCAGGGCCTATTGGTGCAGTGCTGTTGGGAGCTGCTAGTGGAGCGATCGCAGGTAGTGCAGGTGCCGGTCTAGTATCGGTTTTAACTACTTTGGGGATGCCAGAAGATAAAGCGGCTATCTACCAAACCCGCTTACAAGCTGGTGAGTTCTTGGTGATGGCAGAAGTTCCGAGCGATCGCACTGGCGAATTTCAATTGTTGCTCGAAAGTGCTGGTGGCGAAGAAATTCACACAATTGAAAAAACCTTTGCTCGCCCTTGTCCTGGACAGTGCAACAGCCCAGAAGACTTGTCTCCTGAAGTTCGCGCTCATCTTTCTGATGAAGCTCAACGCACCTTCATTGAGCGCTATAACACTGTCTTCAATGAGAAAAATGACGAGTTCACTGCTGAACAAGCTGCTTGGGAGTCTGTTCATCAACAATATGATGAAGATGAAAACGGTGTTTGGTCAAAAGCTAAGGTTAAAGCTTAAAGATTTCCAAAAAATAAATTATCCAATTTTATCGGGTGGGTAATCCTACCAGGTTTTCTTTAGTTAAGGGCGGGCAAGACTTCGGGGTGACACTTTGGCTTACCTCGACTTCGCTTGGCACAAGTCGCTCAGTGCAAAGACCGTATGAGCAATGCCGTGTCCCTACCCGTGAAAATCGCTATATCTGCGGTTTTAAATCTTCATTAGGGCAATTTATAGCTACCAACACGCAGATTTAACTGACCTTGGCGCGGGTTTTGGCTGAATATAAATGCGCCTTCTTCACTTTCCCCACTAGATAAAAAATCGATCTGTTGCTCTCCTGTTTCTGTAACTTTACCGTTAATGAGTAACTCAGCCATAATTTGAACTGACTCGGCTGTGTCTCCTCCACTATTGACAACTTCAAAGGGAACATAAAATTGCCCATTAATTTCCCGAATTGTTTGTTTTTTGCTAACAGAAAGGATGGGAGGTTGATTTTTTTCGTTCAGCCAAGTGTAGCCCACCAGACTCACAATGATTGCTAGGATAAGTGAGGCAACGCTGAATGTTACCCATTCAGCTATTGAACGTGATGGTTGTTCTGTTTTAGTCATATTGCTAACCTTCCGGCTGCACCGCCAATAGTTGCAGGTAAGCCCAGCATCAAGGTGTGATCTAACCACATTGTCCAAGGGTCGCTAAAAGTTAACTTTTGAAAGAACCACAGCATAAAAGCGCTTGCTAGCAGTGATACTAGGTAGGACATAATGGTTTCGCTCGATGGTCGTTGGAAAATTCCCTTTTGCTGTTTCCGCTTTTGCTGGTCAGAAAAGCCAGCCTGAAATACAATGCCATAAGAAATCAGCAAAGATGTGGCGATCATTGCCAACTGCCAAGGTGGCGAGGCTGCGGCTGCAAGCATAGGTATTTCATCTGTTGGAGCAATGTTAAATGCGATTATGGTTGCACCAATCAAGGTTCCACCGACATCGGCAAAGGTGGCTTGTAACTCATCCTCTTTGTTCTTGGTTGTGCTGTTTACCCGATTGCTTCCTTGTGCTTCTGCATTCCCATTTCTAGTATCTCCCAAAAGTTGGTTGGCTAATGCTACACCGAGAGCGAAAGGCACACTTTCAAAGATAATTTTACCTAAAGATTCCTTTAGGGAAGTTTCTGGGGTCAATTCTTGCAATAGTAGCAACACAAAGGCAGAGCAAGCTAGTCCGATCGCGATCGCTTCTACGGTATCCATTGCGGCTTGAGGAGTTAGCCAGCTATATGTACGTTTCCGAAAGCCTTCTGTCTGATTAAGCAAGTAAACCACAATAAACATAAATGCGATCGCCATCATCATCAGTTGTGGTTTTACTAATGATCCAATCCACCAAACCTCCATTGTGTACAGTAAAGGTATACCAAATAAAAAACCTCCGCAAGCACCCCGAATGATGTCATTAATCTCACTCTTCCATACATTTTTTTGACGTTTTGTTGTCACTCCTTTACTTTCCTTTTGTTGAAAATTTGCTTTGACTTATACTAATTTTCTATGAAGGTGCATATAGCAGCCCTAAATTCTTCGTGAAAAGTTAGATCCCCGGCTTCTCAAAGAAACCAGGGATCTGAACACAGCGAATTTATGATATCTTCATATTTTTTTAGTTGGGTGTTCTGTAACAGCCCGTATCTATCTTAAGATACATAATCTAAAGAATTCTTCTCTCCGTTGATGGAAGTCCAAAATAATACACTGTTGTTAGTTTATGTAATAGGTCAATCAACTACAAGCTGAAAATAAAAACCATGAGTGCCGAAAAAAGAGTAGAAGCTATTGCAAAAAATATTGAAGGGAAAGTTCAAGAGGTTGTGGGTGAAATAACCGGTAATCCCCAAGATAAAGCTGAAGGACAAACAAAGCAAGCTGAAGCTCAAGTTGCTCACACTGTAGAAAACATTAAAGACGAACTAAAGAAAGCTTTAGATTAATTTACGTTTTTGGACTGGAAATAGAAATACTAGATTAGCGATGATTCCTTAATCATAGTTTAACATTAATTACTCCACTTACTTTGAGAAAGTGGAGTTTTTGTATTGTTAATGTAATATTTGAAAAGGTAAATTACTAAAAAGTTGGTTTTAGATTGGAAGTCTTGGCTACACGGGTACATACGCGCTAGCGGCTTCCTTTAAAATACGTTTAAGATGGGAAAATATTAATAATCATTGGGAGGAATCAATCGTCATGACTGTTATTGTTGCTAAGTGGACGATTGACGAATATCACCGCATGATTGATACTGGCATTTTAAGCGATCGCATTGTGCCAGTTGGGTAAATCCTGTTTAAAAATAGATGTTGCGCGATAGTCATTCACGCTTTAAATAGGCCACACTCTAAGGGTGCAGCAATGCTAGCATTGCTGTCGATATGTGGGTAAAGTTTTGATTACTCCTGGGCGGGCTAGATGCCCACCCTTAATTGTTATTGCAATGCCTCAGCAGTTTTCTTCTTATCCAACTTGAGAATTAACACACCCAAAGGTGGTAAACACAAATCCAGCGAATAGGGACGACTGTGCAAAGACCAATCATTTGTCCACTTACCGCCTAAGTTGCCCATATTGCTGCCGCCATACTGACGCGCATCGCTATTGAACAACTCAGTATAAAATCCCTTTTGCGGTACACCGATACGGTAGTGAGAATGGGGTTGCGGTGTAAAATTGCAAACGACGATCGCAAAATCATCAGAATCCTTGTCACGACGCATGAAAGAAACTACACTATGGCGGTTGTCGCTACAATCAATCCACTCAAACCCAGGTTCAGCAAAATCCTGGGTGTACAAAACTGGTTCAGAACGGTAGAGATGGTTCAATTCCCGGAAAAATGTTTTTAACTGTTGGTGGGCTTCATGCTGCAATAAATGCCATTCCAAATCTGTCCAATCATTCCACTCACTCCACTGCCCAAACTCCATGCTCATAAACATGGTTTTCTTGCCAGGGTGAGCAAACATGTAAGTAAATAAACAACGCACGTTAGCTAACTTCTGCCATGCATCCCCCGGCATTTTGCCGATGATATTGCTCTTGCCATGCACCACTTCATCGTGAGACAGAGCCAGCATGAAGTTCTCACTGTGGTTGTACCACATACTAAAGGTAATATTGTTTTGGTGGAACTGGCGGAACCAAGGGTCCATGCTGAAGTAATCCAGCATATCGTGCATCCAGCCCATATCCCACTTCAAGTTAAAGCCAAGTCCGCCTGTATAGGTGGGCCAAGACACCATTGGCCAGGAAGTAGATTCTTCCGCAATTGAAAGAATGCCGGGAAAATAGCTAAAGATAATGTTATTTACCTGACGCAAAAAATCTGCTGCTTCTAGGTTTTCTCTGCCGCCGTACTGATTGGGCAGCCATTCGCCTGGCTCGCGGCAATAATCATTGTAGAGCATCGAGGCAACAGCATCGACACGAATCCCGTCAATATGGTATTTATCAAACCAGAAGAGGGCATTTGCTGCTAAGAAATTACTGACTTCATGGCGACCATAGTTGAACACCAAAGTACCCCATCCTTTGTGTTCGCCTTTGCGGGGGTCAGCATGTTCATATAGGTGACTACCATCAAAGAAAGCTAAACCATGCCCATCTTTGGGAAAGTGACCAGGAACCCAATCCACAATTACCCCTATATCATTTTGGTGACATTTGTCAACAAAATACATGAAATCTTCGGGGCTGCCAAAACGGGAGGTGGGGGCATAGTACCCAGTGACTTGATAACCCCAAGAACCATCAAAGGGATGCTCCGCAATCGGCAGCATTTCTATGTGGGTGTATCCTAATTCTTTGACATAAGGAATGAGTCGGTCAGCCAGTTCCCGGTAGGTAAGGAAGCGTGCGCCCGGCTTCAGTCCAGAAACGATAACTACAGGTTCAGTTTCACCATTTGGCAGTTTAGCAGGTTCGGCACTCGAAGCGTGTAACCAAGAGCCTAAATGCACTTCATAGACTGAGACAGGCTGGGTGAGGGGGTCAGTGTGACGCCGCTTTTCCATCCAGCTTTCGTCGTTCCAACTGTAAGCATCTAAATCAGTGACAATGGATGCGGTTTTCGGGCGGGGTTCCTGCTGAAAACCGTAGGGATCAGATTTTTCGTAAATGTGTCCTTCAAAATTTTTGATTTCATATTTGTAATGCTCTCCCACACCGATTTCAGGAATAAATAA
>NZ_JBALBZ010000216.1:0-12753 GCF_036919495.1 Nostoc sp. | reverse complement strand
GAGAATGGTGCTTGGTATGTTTAGCATTCAATTTAAGACGTTTGCAGGTTTTGCTAGGAAATGCTTCTGCCAGTTCTCCGACAACCTGCTAGCTAGTTTCATAACCTTCAATGCGTCCACTTACCTTGAGTATGTCTGCTCTCGGTTGCGGCTGTAATCTCCAAAATAGATAACCAATACCTGCGATCGTCACTATTGACTAAGATCGGAAACTTCATTTTCACAAAAGCTGAGATCGAAAATTTTTAATCGTTCCATAAATAAAGATATTGTTGGAAAAAAGATATATTGCTGAAAGTTTTTCACAACTTTCAGCAATTTGTCTATCTCAAATGCATTGTAATGCACTGTAGAACTAAAGCATATTTACGCAGAAACTGATTGAGAGATAGAGCTAGAACTGGCTGAGTTAAACGTTCTGGAGCGGAAGCTAGTTGAATAAGCAGAAGTAACAGTGGAAGTTGATGTGATAGCCAATAACTTACCAAAAGCAGATGCACCAGAGAAAGCTTCTGCAATTGCTAATCCACCTTGAATGTTCTCATTTTCAAGAACGCTTTCTAAATGAGAAAGATCATTGATAACCATGATTTGACTTTCCTAGTAATTAGTAAAATTAACTTGTTTGCTTTTGTGTCACTACAAAGTATTTTTTGTGACGAAAGAATAATAACACTATTAGAAATTAATAAATAGTAGTTTTACATAAATTTTATTTTTTGGTTACGAAAATCAAAGAACCTTATATTAGCAAGCTATCTTTTTATATTCAATAAACTATAGATTTTATCAGAAATTAAGCATTGACAAATTAGACTAAAATTGTGGTAGTTTTACATAAATTTTATTTTTTTGGTTACGAAAATCAAAGAACCTTATATTAGCAAGCTATCTTTTTATATTCAATAAACTGTAGATTTTATCAGAAATTAAGCATTGACAAATTAGACCAAAAGTGTATAAGTGGAAGCAGAAAAAGAATACGTGATGCCTACGCTAGTCCACAGGCAGGGTGGTTTCATACGAAAAAAGAAAAATATATAAAGTCTTGATTTCCCATTTTGTGGCATGGCTTTTTACCCCGGTTCCATTCCTCTCTCACGGGGCTATGGTATGACACAAGTCTTCTAGAGTTGCTCCACAGGCTTTTGATCCCCCCAACCCCCCCTTAAAAAGCTACGGTGTATACACCTGACTTTTCACGGTATCTGGAAAACCTCACTTCTATTTCTCTCTTCCTTTAAGGAGAGAGACTTTGAATTTTCCCCCTTCCCGACTCGGGAAAGGGGTTAGGGGGTTAGGTCAATCGTTGGCTTTTCCACATAACGTGAAAAGTCAGGTATACACAAGTACTAAAATCCTTGCCTGGGGAGATACAAGCCGAGATGGGCAAGGTTTTGAGTTAAATCTTACTGATTATCAATGGTGTCGGATTATTGATAGAGGTATACACTTCGTGCGTTTACACAGTTAGATTTAATGGGGGCCGAAGAGTTAATTCAAAATTCGTATGGGCTTAAGCTGACGGCAGAGGTTCTTGGGATAGTTGGTAAATTGCTAATAGTTGGTAAATTGCTATCTGAACCTAGCTGAACCACAATTTCTAATTGCTCGATTTGTTGCTTTAACCAACCAAAAAATAATTCTTGCTGTATTTGAAAGCGCATCTGTTCGTCTAATTGCGGTTGAATGATTTCCTCCACCCAAACCAAATAGATCCCTTTCTGTGTACTGATGGGTTTGATAACCTGTGGTGGATTTGCAGCAAATACCGTAGTAGCAATTTCGGGTCGAAAATCTCTACGGTGTCGAATACCTTGATATCCTCCCGCACGACGAAGTTCTGGATTTTGGATGTAAGAGCGAGCTATTTCTGGAAAGCTGATTTCGCCTTCTTGGAGAGCATAAAATAGTTCCAAAGCTAAATCTCTATCTTCTAGGATGACTTCATATGTAACAGCAGCAACATAATCGAGTTGGTGTTGGTAAAAGAAGTGTTCGACCTTATTTGCAAATAGAAAATTTGCCAACTTTCGAGAGAGGATGTTGGTCTGGATTGAGGTTTCAAAATCGTCTAGAGAGAGATGATATTTTTTCAGCCATGCCCAGGTGTCAGCAGCTTTAACAAGTCTTTGCTCAAACCGGATTTTATCTGCTTCCTCCTGTATTTCTTCTGGTGTGACTGTAATTTCTGCTTCTAGGGCTGCTTTGGCGATAATTTTGTCGGTAGCAACAGCTTCCAATACACCAGAGATTTGGCAGGAAAGTTTAAGCTTATGAATTATATCTTCTTGAGAAATATTCAAAATGTTTGACATGATGAGGAAGCACTGATGATTGTAAACTAAAGCTCTAAACCACTTTTTTGAAATTTCTTAAATGGGTCTAACATGTAGTCAATCATGCGGCGTTGGCGGACAATGACTTCAGCAGTGGCTGTTTGTCCAGCAGTTAATGGGATATGCTTGTCACCATTTTTGATATAGGGCTGCTTTAAGGTAATTTCTAATTCATAGGTTTCTATATTGCCTTGAGGTGTTTCCCTAACTTTAGAGTCGGGAGAAATCCAATTGAGTTTTCCCTCCACGATGCCATACTCCTGAAATGGATAGGCATCAAACTTAATTTTGACTGGCATTCCCACTTTCATGAAGCCGCTTTTGGTGTTGGGCATATTAGCTTTGAGTACTAAGCCAGCATACTCAGGTGCTATTTGAGCAATTCTCTGGCCTATTTGTACTACAGCTCCTGCCTTGGTGATAGGCAATTCAAAAATCACACCATCAATAGGCGATCGCACCACTCGTTGGCGCAATTGAATCTTGATGGATATTATCTCGCTTCTGGTTTGAGCAATTTCTGATTTTAGGGAGTTTATTTGTGTTTGTAGTTCTTTGAGTTGTGCCTCTATTTGAAGTTCTGCCAGCTTACCTGCATGGATCAGGCTTTGATAATTGCGTTGTTCTTGTTGCAAGCGCAGAGAAGCTTGTTGGATCTCAGACTGAGCCTGAAGAAGAGTTTTCTGATAGATGTTCTGTTGTTCTTGAAGGCTGGACTGAGCTTGAGAAATCTCGGTTTTAGCTTTGAGAAGAAGTTCATAATTTTCTTTTTCCAACTGTTTTATTTCACTGAAGCGGTCTTGTGAAATGACACCTTGCTCATAGGCTTTTTTATAGCGTGGAACTTTTTCTTGAGCACCTCGGAAACTAATCTCGGCTACTTTATATACTGCTTTACCAGAACCGAGAGCTTGCTGCGTCTGGTCAACTTTAGCCAATTGTTGTGCTTTCTGAAAGTTATAAGTAGCTTTGAGAGTATTCAGATTCTGTTGTACCTGCTCAATTTGAGAAAGTTTTGCCAATTGTTGAGCTTGGTTTTGTTGCTTTTGGGTCTGCACAGAAATTATCAATTGGTTTTTGAGTATTTCTAAAGAACTTTGCCGATTTTGCAGCCCTTCAAGCTTTAAGTTTGCTTGTTCGAGTTGAGTTTTTAGAACATCTGAATCCAACTCTAGTAGAACCTGTCCTGCTTTTACGGTTTCGCCCTCTTTAACCCTAACAAAAGTAATACTCCCACTAGCTGGAGTATCTAATTTTTGGGTAGCGCCTTTTGGTTCTATGCGCCCGCGAGCGTTACCTGTTTCATCGACTTTGGAGAGCATTGACCAAGGTAGGGCGATCGCAATAAAGCCGAATAGCACATACAGCAAAGAGCGCGTCCATAGGCGTGGTAAAGCATCTAGCAGTTCTTCAGTGCCATAATGCCAATCCTGAGCCTTATTGGGCGTCTCTATTTTGTTCTGAAGATCAAATGATTCTGCATTATCTTCTGGCTGGGTGTATTTTCTATACTCATTTGGTTCCTGTTTGGAAAACCCAGATGATGAATTGAGAGATGGGTGTGGCATATTTTGCTTCAACTCAATCTGCTTGAGCAAGTTGTTGTTGGTTGAGGTAGTAGTAATGACCTTTTTTGGTAATTAACTCATCGTGTGTACCGCTTTCGATTAAAATGCCTCTGTCTAACACTAGGATGAGGTCAGCATTACGTACCGTAGAGAGGCGATGAGCTATTATCAGGCTGGTACGCCTTTTGAGAATAGTATTCAAGTTGTTCTGAATAATCCGTTCTGACTCTGCATCAAGATTGCTGGTAGCTTCATCGAAAATGAGGAAACGAGGATTTCCCAACAGGGCGCGGGCAATGGCTAAACGTTGCCGTTGACCACCGGACAGCATTCCGCCGCCTTCACCAATTTGGGTTTCGTAACCCATCGGTAATTTATGAATAAATTCATTAGCACCAGCCAGAGTCGCCGCCTCAATAATCTCTTCTAAAGAAGCTTCTGGATGAGCAATACTTAAGTTTTCCCGGATCGTACCACCAAACAAGAAAGTATCTTGATCAACAACACCGATTTGAGAACGCAGCGACTTGAGAGAAATACTCGTCACATCACGATCGTCGATTAAAATTTTACCTTCGGTGGGAGGATATAACCCCAATATTAACTTAGATAGGGTGGTTTTCCCAGAACCACTCCTTCCTACCACCGCAACAGTCTGCTCAGGTTCGATTTCAAAACTAAGATTTTCCAGTACGTTCGTCTCGCTTTCTCCGTGATAGCGAAAGGTCACACTTTCAAAGCGAATGCGACCACAAAATTTTATCAAAGCCTGACGGGGTGAGGCAAACAAGTCTTCCTCCGGTTCTGCTTCCAACACGTCGTTAATGCGTTCGGCAGAAATCATGACTTCCTGCAACTGATTCCACAGGACACTTAGGCGCTGAAAAGGATGGATGACATTGCCTAGCAGCATATTGAAGGCGACTAATTGCCCAATGGTGAGTTGGTTTTGAATCACCAGCGATGCTCCATACCAAAGTAATCCTGTAGTTATTAATGTTTCAATCGTTGCACTAATAATTTGCAGGCGATTGGCAACAACTTGTGCTCTAAACCCTTTTTTGATGAGTTTATTTAACAGTTCTTCCCAGTGCCAACGCACTGTTTGCTCAATTGCCATTGACCGTACAGAACGAATTCCTGTTAGGGATTGAATCAAATAGCTATTTTCTTCTGCACTAGCCGTAAAAATCTCTCGGGAAAGACGACGCAAAATGCTAGTGGAAAACAGGGCTAGCAGGAAAAATGGCGGCACAATCAATAGCACGAGCAATGCCATCTGCCAACTGTACCAAAACATTAATCCGACATAAATAAACACTGTCATCAAGTCCAAGCAAATTGACAGTGCTTCGCCTGTAAGAAAACGCTGAATTTTCTGATTTTCTTGGATGCGAGAAACAATATCCCCCACGTAGCGCGACTCAAAAAAGGAAAGAGGCAAGTCGAAGGTATGTTTGATAAAACCTACCAACATTGCTACTGAAACACGGTTGGCTGTATGGTCTAACAGATATTGCCGCACGCCGTTAATAATGATGCGGAACAGACCAAAAATCAGCAACCCAAACCCGACAGCGTTGAGAGTGATTGTGCTACCTTGCACAATCACTTTGTCTAACAACAGCTGCGTGAATAAGGGCGTTACTAGTCCAAATACTTGAATTAGTAACGAAGCCAAGAAAACTTCTAGCAGTACTTTTGAGTAAGGTTTGACTAGCTCAAAAAACTGCCACAATGATGCCTCGCCTTCTTCGGCTTGTTTAAAAAGTGCTGTGGGTTGCATAAGCAATGCATAACCAGTCCACCCTTCCTTGAACTGAGCATGGGTCAGGCTCAGTTGACCAATGGCTGGATCAGCGATAATCACCTGTTTCTTGGTGATTTTATAGACAACAATGTAATGCTTCCCTTTCCAATGGGCGATCGCTGGTAGAGGTTGCTGTGCAAATTTATCTAAACTAGCTTTCACAGGTCGAGTTGAAAAACCAAGGCTTTCTGCTGCTGCGGCTAAAGCTCTTAGAGAAGAACCACTGCGATTGACATTAGCTTGCTCTCGTAGGCGATTGACGCTAAATTGCTTACCCCAATAGCGACCAATCATTACCAAGCAGGCTGCGCCACAATCTGCGGAACTTTGTTGGGCATAGAAGGGATAGGTTTTAGTGAGGCTTCCCCACAGCTGCCTTACCTTGACTTTAGGGCTGGGGAAGTAAGGCAGAGATTTCTTTTGCTTTTGTTTTGGCGATGGTTCTCGCTGGGGAAAAGAAATGATGTTATCAGAAGAAGTTCTTTGCTCTGGTTTTGGCTTGCTGTAAGGTGTCTTTTGGTTCTCAACAACAGCTTTTTTCTCTTCAAGTTCAACAAATTCTGACAGTTGTTGCCAGTCCTCTTTAGCTGTTTGCCAATTTGAATCTCGGAGAATGTAGGCTACTACTGGTTGCGTGACTTGCCAAGCACCAGGTTTTACCTCTGAATAAATTTTGCCTGCTGTTAAAACGTGACCTTCAGAATTTTGCAGTTCTCCTTTTTGCAACAGCAACAACTTACAATCTTTTGGTATAATTTGTTGCTTTAAAGATAGATCGTGCCGCTCAAATAAGGATAAGGCTTTGAGTATTCCTGGTACATCCAATGGGTTGCTTGGTAGTTGCGAGTTTTGACGATATAACATCACCAAATCCCATAGTTCTGCGCGTTTAAATAGGCGATCGCCAATCCCAGGATTGTGGTCAATTAACCCTTGCAATATCTCTTGTTTGAGATAACAAAGCTTGAGATTAGTTGAGGCTCTAACGGCATATGGCTGGAAAGCTTCTTGTGCAAACAGCGTCGCTTCTCCAAAAGATGACCCTGCACTCAAGGTCGTGATTAAGTTTTCCTGATTATCCAGCACTCTAGCTTTTCCAGCCAGAACGATGTAAATGCCTGGGTTCGCTGCTGTTGTCAGCCAAAACTGCTTTGCCACTGGTGGCTCAAAGATTTCTGCCAATTTTAAGCAGCTAGCAATTTCTTGCTCTGAAAGTTTCTCGCCCAAAATAAGGGTAATCTGCTGATCTAGCAGTTGTTGGGAAAATACTGATGGCATTACCTCATCTCCACACAAAGTATTAGTTTTTGAACTGAACCGGAAACTATTAAAAGACAAATGAAAACTAAACTCTGGTGGGTAGAGAATTCGCAAACAAGAGCAGCAGGATCTTTAGATACTGTCTGACATAATGTATAGGAATCATATTTGATTTTTGAAATTATCTATGTAGGTGGGGAGTGGGGAGTAGGTAACGCGATTAATCGCGTCTGTACAAAGTAGGGAATATGGAATCACGCTTTTCGAGTTGAGGGCTTTTTTCAGAAATCAAATCATAGTCCTATATATAAAAGTTAATACCTAACTGTTAAAAGCTGACATTCAGCACAGCTAGAGCGCTTAGTTTATCTAGACAAAGTAAATACTCCTCAATTATTCATGTATTAGCTTCTATTTTATTTAGTAGAATTACGTACAAGTTGTCAAGATACCTTTACGATAAATTTATATTTTCCGTTTAGATGAAAGGAACTTAGGACTTACACATTGACCAAAAATTTTATCCATGTGTAGGCGGCACAAGTATTGCTGAGATTTTCCACAATCTACTCATGCACAACTAAATAAGTCGGCGCGATAAAAGCCATGTCTGCTTAGTTTTGTACTGTAGAATGACCAATTTCTAAGCTATTCGCTAATTTTACATTTCGTCACATAGCTTGATTTTTTAACGCCGACCTACTAAAAGTGAATAAGTTTCTTTGCAATTTATATTAATTAAAAATTATGTTTTGAGAGCGCATTAACTGCAAAGGAACAAATGCTTGAAATTAACAAAATATATATGTTCTAATTGCCTGGCTATCTCTCACCATGAATCTACAAATACCACATACTTGCTTGATCAATACGGTTCGGTTAGTGATATTTTGTCCATGAAGATCCCCCCAACCCCCCGATAAATTGGGGAGCTTATAACCTTCTTTTACCCCCAATCGGGGGTCGCCGCAGGCGGGGGGATCTTAACCGAACCTTATTGCTTGCTTGATGGCTCTGTGAAAACTTTCAATTCCCCAATGGATATCATGAATTGTAACAAATTCAGTTTTCGTTAATATAGCAATCCGATTTGATTTCTGAAATTATTTGTGTAGAAAGGCATTAGGAATCAATCGCACTCAGGAGCAGTACTTTTTGTTAACTAACTGTAATTAGTGTTCCCACACTCTCATTTGCCAATCTATCCACCGCACATACGGCATAGGTTCCCGCTTGTTGGACGGTGGCGAAGGTTGTGCCAGCAGACAAAATTCGTTGAATTGTCCAAGTATCGCCAGTTTGCCGATAAAGTGTCCAGGAACGAACTGGCTGATTATCACCAGGCTGCCAACTCAGTTTGCGGTTATTGACTTGTAGTTGAATAGGTGGAGGGGGCGGTGTTGTATCCTGCCAAGACAAAGTTGGCGGTAGCGCAGGTTTGTTATAAAGCAGACTTTGGAATTTATCAGCAATGCCTTGACTATTTTCTGTCAAAACACCAACATTAAAGAAGATATTCCCCAGTGACAAATGTCCAGCTTGGCTACGACTAATTTTCACCTGCTTTTCAATCTCATCACTCTCGCGACTCTTGTTGCTTGGTTCTGTCAGATTATTGCCAGCGTAAACGTGTCTTTGCTTTGTATTTACTTCTGTCCACCACTTTAGCAACGCCGAATAACTTTGTTGTGGTTGGTCTGTGCGCCAGTAAAGTTGAGGCGCGATATAATCAATCCAGCCTTCTGCTAACCATTTCTTCGAGTCAGCATACAGCACGTTGTAAGCATCTAACCCAGTAATACCAGTAGGTTGTCCGGGGCGATAAATCCCAAAGGGACTAATACCAAATTTAACGTCGGATTTAGTTGATTTAATACCCTGATAGAGGCGCTGTACCATTCTGTTAACATTGTCCCGTCGCCAGTCGCCAAGGCTAAGTGTACCACCGCCTGCCTTATATACGGCGTAGGTTTTCTCATCGGGGAAAGGTTGACCGTCAATGGGATATGGATAAAAATAATCATCTAAGTGAATGCCATCAACATCGTAGCGCTTCACTACATCAAGAATTACGTTATAAGCTCTATCCTGAACTATTTTCAGTCCTGGGTCCATCCAGCGTTGAGTTTTCCACAAATAAACGCTTTCTGGGTTGGTAGCTGCTATGTGGGGACGGACTGTTTTAGCTGGGTTGGTGGAAGTACTGGCGCGGTAGGGGTTGAACCAAGCATGGAGTTCAATATTGCGCTTATGACATTCTGCGATCGCAAACGCTAAAGGATCATAAAATGGTTCTGGTGCTTGACCCTGAGTTCCTGTAATCCAGGCACTCCAAGGCTCTAATTTAGATTCATATAAAGCGTCTCCCTCCGGCCGCACCTGAAAGATAAGGGCATTAAAGTTTAGCGCTTGTAATTTACTAATAATCTCACTGAGTTCAGCTTTTTGTTGGGCAACAGAAAGTCCTGCCTTAGAAGGCCAATTACTATTCCACACAGATGCTACCCACGCTCCCCGAAATTCCCGGCTATGACTTACCCTAACGCTACCGATAGGTGCAGGTGTTGGTATGGGTGTGGGTATTGGCGTTGGTGCTGGCGTTGGTGCTGGTGTTGGTGCTGGCGGCTGCACTAGGTAACTAGAGACAATTTTTTCTGCTTGACCTAAATACACTAAAGCTTGATAAATAATCACTGCCACATCTGCACGGGTGGCTGCGAGATTGGGATTGAGTAATTTGATATTTGGGAAACTAACCACCAATCCGGCGCTGGTGGCAATAGCTACTTGATTTCTACCATACTCAGGAATCTGAACAGAATCTTGATAAATTTGTGGGAGTTGTAAGAGAAGGTCAGCTTTTACTTTGGTGGCAATTTCTAAGCCTCCTACCAAAGCAACTAAAACTTCCACCCTAGTAATTCGGTTAGCGGAACGGAAAGTTTTATCAGGAAACCCGCTAAGAAATGCTTTTTCGTAAGCTGCTTGAATGGCGGCTGCTGCCCAATAATTAGTGGGTACATCAACAAAGGGGACATACTGTCGCTTCTTGGAAACTGTCCCAAATGCGTTGGCGATAATGGCGGCAAATTCAGCGCGGGTAACAGAGTTATCGGGGCGATAAGTACCGTTAGGCAATCCATTGACAATACGACGTTGGGCTAAGGCTGTAATAAATAAGCGTGCCCAATGGTTTTGAATATCCGAGAAGGGAGTAGCAATAGATACCATTGTTGAAAAGCAGCTAGCTGGCCTTGATTTTGATTTCCTTAGCTAATTTAGCAATATCATAGCGATCGCTGCTGCAATGTCTTAGTAAACTGTCACTACTCAAAATTGGGCATTGGGCAAAACAGTGCTGAGTGCTGAGTCCTAAGTTAGGAGTTAGGAGTTATTCTCCTCTGCTCCCCCAATCCCCATTCCCTATTCCCCATTCCCTATCTACTACTAAGTAGGATTCGAGGTAGAACGCGCATTCAATGACAGCATTACGCGGGAAACGCCAGTGAAAATAATGCTAACACCAACTAGTGTGCCAAGAAGCCAGGGCGCATTAAAGGGCCACTGGAACCAAATCATTGCGCCTAAGACCAGCGTAATAATCCCATCACCTAATATCCAAGTCCAGTTCTCTTGCGGACGTAACTGGAATGCCAGAATTAACTCAAATGTACCTTCAGCTAGCAAAAAGCTGCCAAGCAACAGAGTTAGTGTGAGAATACCTGTAGAAGGATAAACAAACAGCATTATGCCGGTTGCAATATAAAGTCCGCTCAATAGAAGTTTCCAAAGAAAACCCCCTTGGTGGCAGGTTTGAGTGGCATAAACTAGTTTTGTAAATCCGGCGAAAATCAAAATTACCGCAATCCAAGTCTCAGCAAATAAGGTCGAGAGACTAGGCGCTGCGATCGCAATAACCCCTAAAATACTCAGGATAACACCACTTATGAGTGACCCATTAACATCCTTCTTAATATCTCTAGAAACATCAGTTGTCATACAAATCTTCTCCCTATTCTTAGACTAAACTCTACATTTAGGTTAGGGAATTTCTAAGTAACAGAGTATGAACCCTAAGATAGACTCATCAGTATTAACTTTATTGCGATCGCTACTAAAATTCACGATTATTGAAATACTAAGCCAATCATCTGATGATGTAACCCTCATAATACTTTTGCAAGATTACTTAGGCGTTCATAAACAGATATAAGACGATCTCCTTGAAGTTCAACAGAAGGATTTGGATAATTCTGAATGGCTCCAAGCAATGTAACTTGACCATTTTGTTGAATAGATGCACTTAAAGCACTTCGTAGCGCCTCCTGATTTAGTTGCCCTCCGGGAGGGTGAACTACCTCACCAATTTGGTTAACCAAAACTGGCCCTGCCCAGCTAGACAGTAAGCTATTTAAAAAGGCAGGATCGGCTTTTATCGCCGCTTTCAGTGCCTTACGAGCTTCTGCGGGGTCTTGTTGCGCCGCCTGTAAATAAGCCCTTAACGTCGGGGTAGTTGTGCCAGTTTCTGTAAACTGAGTTAATTCTTGAACAGATATTTGCCCCTGAAAAGTACCATACTTTAAAACAACTTGCTCGGCAGCATTAGCATTAGTACTTGAAAGTAGAACAATAGCACCTACGCCTAAAGCTACTGTTTGAGTAAGTAACTTAGTAAATTTCCTATTGTTTAATCGGTTGAAAAGTTGATAAATCTGCATTTTTCTAATTTTATAATGGTGCGGAGCGTAGATATGCACAAAATGCCCAAGCGTTATATTATTTCACCAAATTCCTGCTACAGATAGATGTTAGGGACGTACAGCTATACGTCACTACAGGCAATTTCTTCGTTGTAAAGATTTTTGGAAATGGTGTTATTAAGCCTTTTCGTTAGGCGAAGCTAATGAGGTAGTATTGATTTATCTTCATCTAGGGTTGGTGCAGGTATACCCAAATGCTTCCTTGCAGATTCTTCAGCTAGTTTTCGGTCTTGCTCGTTCTCGAACTGACTCTCATCTAATAACAAATGAGGATTTTTTGCCGCTTCATCTCGGCTTGGTTTATAGCCATTTTTCCACTTGTACTTCAAGTCCATAATTTGAAAGGCAGATATACTGCAATTTGATTACCTAGTTCTTCATAGTAGGGCCTTAATCGAACATGATACTCCTGCTATAGGTTGAAGAGATTCATTCAGAGGGTACAAATTTAACAGAATTTTTGAGTAATAATACTCCAATGGATAGGGCTTGATGGATTAGCACCTTTAGAAGAATTCATGAGTAGCGATCGCAAGTATGATAACTATGGTGATTAGTGGCGATCGCTGCTGGATGTTATATAAACAAATTTTAAAGTTGTAAAATTTGTTTGGTTTTATATTCTTATTCAATGAAATCATACAGTACTCAAGCCTGTAATTGTATCGAGTCTTTGACTAATATTAATTTTGCAATACGAGAGCGATCGCTATTGCTGTGTCATATAAAATTTCACACTTGCACAATTTGTTTGGTTTTATATTTTCATTCAAAAATTGATGTACCATTCTCTATGGGACGCAAGCTATGTGCAACCCTAATTTTTAATCCTTACGTATATTTACTAATTACTTTATCAAAAAGGCTAATTGCTTTATCAAAAAACCTGTTTACTTTCTCAAAATACTTAAATGCTTTCTCAAAAGAAGCTTTTGCTTTCTCAAACCCCAGTTTGCTTACTCATTTGAGTGTTTTCCGCAAGTAAAAGAAGCTTTTGCTTTCTCAAACCCCAGTTT
>NZ_JBALBZ010000215.1:0-25336 GCF_036919495.1 Nostoc sp. | reverse complement strand
TCCTGCCAATGTGCCGTCCATACTACAACTTCGCTGTGCCTACCTCAATGGTCAACTTGCTATCTAATGTCTTTGCAAAAATGGGATGCTCCCATCACAAATGCCCTAGATACAGTGACTAAAAAAGACATTATTGGATGGTTTACTCACTGTTGTTACTATATTGCACCCAACTGGGAACCGCTATAGACATGTATACTTTGACGGCCGCAACCTACAGCTAGGATCAACCGGAACCGGATCCGGAACCGGAACCGTTCCTATTGCTAACACATCATACGAGCTAGCGAAAATTTCGATGTTAATACCGAAGTAACACAAGCCGTCAGGTGTTAATTTTCCTATTGCAGTTCCACCATTGTATGAAGCTCGACAGGAATAGAGACTATGACCATTTTCAAAGCCAATAGGCAGAGCGTTTCCTGGTATTATTTGTTGGCTTGATGATGCTTGCCAATAGTAATCAAATTCCTTGTTGGGGTCAGATTTAAGAGGCTGTGTTAACACAACAGAGTTAGATAAAGGCAACCAATGTTCAAGCCCTCCGTAACTTATATCACAAGTACCGCTATTTAAACGGCTTTTACCTGGGTAAACTCCGTTATTCCATATAACTGCACATACATACATAGGTGTACCGTCAAAGTCATTACCACCAAATACAGCATTGGCGGGTATGTTTTGAGCGAAAGTAGAAGATGCTGGAATAATAGTACCAGCAACTATTGCCAAACTTGCTAAAGTACTCTTAATGCAAAAAGTGCTAAAATTCATGATTATTTTTTTTTGATAAGAGAAAGCATAAGTAGATATATCACAGATAGCTTGTCAGTTTTTATTCTCTCTTTAAGAATAAATAAGAGCGAAAAAATAGGTTAGTTTTGACTAATTTTGATAATTTCATTTTGGTATTCATTGTGAGTCATTTTATTAATTCCTAGTTGTTTCGGGTTTTGTGTTTTTGTTGAAATGTCGGGAAATACTTGAGGCCATACCCCCTTACATTCCCCCGATTTTTTTTGGCTTTTTGCAAGGGTTTCAGCAATTTGTAATATGCTCACGTTATGCCGTGTAGTACGGTTTTTTGATTGGATGTAAGATTTTTTTAGGTGTGATATTTTTTACTAATTAATTAAAACCTAAGTGTTTATATGTAAACTAGACTTTCTCAACCTCCTTTTGCGATCGCACTCACCCAACCCAAAAACAAACCCCGTGCTACGCGAGTAAGACGGGGTGAGAATTGGGATAACGGGGGAATGGGACATTAATCGAAGTCGTCAGGCATTCCCGCCTCTTTTAGCGTCTCCTGTAGCTTGTGGTAGGTCGCTAGGGACGGGTGAGATAGTGAGATGTTTTTTGGTTTCTCTTTACCTCTCATCGTTGCATTGAAGTTAATAGTGTCAGTTGCGTAAGTCCTGAAAAATTAAAGCTTCAAACCGTTTTTAACGTATAATCGGAGCTGGACTATATCTTAGGAAAAAACCAACGTTTTCAGGAAGTTGGTCAACGTCGAAACGAATAAAATTATCAATATAATGCGCGCTGCCATTATATATTATGTAGTCATTAACCCAATCCCCACCGCTTGCAGTGAGTTCAAGATAAGGAGTCCCATACGGACTAAAGTCAGAATTGTTAAACTTTATTTCAAAGTTAGGACTCTCGCCGACTTTAATTAAATCCCATCCTAACTATCAAAACCTACGTTCTTACGGGGTTATTGCTGCCTAATTTTGTCCGGAGCATTGATTTAAAAAATAACTTTCTATCGATTGCTTATCGTGCTTTTTAAGTTTTGATAGGATAACGTACCACATCATATAGCAATCCTAAATGAAACAGAAACTAATGGTACATTTATACTAACTTGAAATTATTTACTAATCACCAAGAATTTTATTTTTCTAGGCTGCATCAGTATGAACCCTGTTCGGATCTGAAATAGGATTGCTATATACTGCTCATAAGTTTTGAAAGTGAATTGTGAGAGTGAGAATTGTTGTAATAATACTGTTCCAAAAAAGTCAAATCAATTTTATCGTCAAGTTAATTGATATAATCCAGGCGTGACGAGCATCTCCTTCGCTTCAGAATTATTATCATTCTTGGAAGAGGGTTAAATTACAATTAGTACCAGTTTCTCATAATTAATCAAAGTTTTGTATAAACATAGTCTTCTGTAAAGGTCTGGGGCAGATCGCATTTACCGTCTGTTGAATATATGTTAATTCTGATAAGATTTGGCACACTAAGAACAGTAATTGTACTATACAGTTTTGTCTGACAACCAGTTGAAAGATTGGTACGACTTATAACAGCGTCAGCAGTGCGATTATCAAAGAACACACCACTGATTGTATGAATATAAGCAGGGGCATCGGTTATCGTACCCACTAAAGTGCAACGGTTTTGGGTAAAATTCCAAATAATATTATCTGCTCTTTTCCACGAACCGCTGACGTTGGGGCAAGTTTGTTGAGCGATTGCAGATTCTTGCATGGGAGCAAAATAACCTAAGACCAAACTGGAACTAACAATAAGCAAACCAAAAAATTTTTTCATGGAGATTAGTTGTTCTAATGGTGTTAGCACTCAGGCGGGGAGACAATACAGGGCGACCGCATCATGTCAATAAGACTATTTCATTCTCAATATGTATTTGGATAGTTTTTGGTTGACCGATATATACTTTTTTGGTATTGAAAAACAAATCAAACAAAATAGATTGCAGCCTTTGATAGCAGATTATCATTCGTATTTATTTGTAAAAAAAAATAAATAGAAGTTTACATAATTCTTTATATGGTTAAATTCAACTGAAGCATAAGTTAAATTTAAATTAGAAGAACAGAAAGCTGAAATTATTGAAAGAGTGCAGACTTTTCTTTCTGTGTTTGAGGGTGTCGGTTAACAAATTCTAAGGCATAACCTCTTCCCGGCTCCCCTGCTCTCCTGTTCAAAACGGCGGCGATCGCAACATTTGCCAGTGGTCGCAGAAAATAGCCTAGAAGCCCTTTAGGATGGTGCTATAGAGAATTAACAGTTAGAAATTATCCCTATTTATAACTATTTGTATAGTGATAGCCGCGTCTCCTGTTTTGCGATTTGAAAGTGCGCGGCTCTCTCAAAATTTCAGCGTTTACAATCACAAGAACTCCCCTTTTTTTGAGTTGGTTAACTGTGGAAATTCTCGACCAAGTTTTACCTGAAAGGGTTCATAGAAACAATCCAAGGGTTGTGAAAAAGCCTGTATCAAAATTTCGCTCTAAAAAATTTAAACACCGAGGCACTGGAACAATAACCAATCCTCCTGTGTTTGTTGTTTCAAGCACTGCATAGCCTTAACTGAACCATATTGGGTTATAGGCTTATTCATCATTAGACTTATTCATCAAATCTTTTGGAAGATTTTCGTAACATTCCGGTGGGGTCTTTGGCCTTATTAAAGTTGTTACAACATATTCATTTTCCCAAAATAAACGAATAGCCCAAAACACTTATGCCATTTAGACTTGAGAAAAAACACCCCATTGACATACTGCTGTGATTCACGCAGGGTCAAAAACGCTCAAAATCTAAGCCTGATAAAGGTTTGGTCATAGCCATCGCACCGATTGTGAAAAATGCGGGTCAAACTCAATTACAGTAAGTATCTTGGGCTTAACGTACATTCCTGTTCCAAAGCTACTCACGGGCGAAGTTCCACAATATCTTCAAATGACGAAACACTAATGCCATTACGTATTTCATACCCCTCAACTATAGCTTTTTTTAGTATATTCAAATCAAGGCTACCATCAAGGGAGTTAAAAACCACTTTACCTCCCAATTCTTCGTAATTATAAAAAATTACATCAAGATAAACTTTGTTTTTAAGTCGTAGTCCATCAAAAAGTTTGAGGATACCTTTAGCAAATTGTGGATATAGGGAGTAAGAGTTGCCTAACCAATCAAGTATTTGAGACTCGGTAACACTGTAGTCGATGTTAATTGCTTGTAACGCTTGTAATAGACCTTGAGCAGTAGAAGGCGGTACAACACCCTCATTGAAGGCGATGACACGTCCCAGCTTGATAGTCCAATTGACATTATATTGGGAGTTGCTGCCGCAGCCTGCTGGTGAATCAGTACCTGGCTGATAATCACTGTTACTAAGTTGACCTACTAGCCTAGTTCCCTCACGCAGTTGCTTTCCGGAGAAGGTGTGTACGGCAGACGCCACGGCCCCATCACAGTTGGCGAATAGTAAGCCTCCTCCGTAGGACACGACCCAACCAGCCAAAGCGCCGAGCGCGGTACCAATGATCGGCACAACGCCGGTACCAATCGAGGCCCCGAGTGCGGCACCAATGGCCGGTCCTGCTGCCTTTACCGCAAGCTCTGCTCCTTTAGTGGCGAGGGTTTCAGTCGCTTCGAGAAGTGTCTTCTCGACAGTACTAGGATCAGAATGGCCATTATTAACGATGTTATAGGTAAAGACAGCCGTCTCGTTTTCGCCCACTTCTACGTCCTTGAACATGATCGCTGTCGGGTAGGTGCCGTTGTTGAGGTCGCCAAGCGACTGCGAGGCCGAACGAGTCGGACGGCCTGCGACTGCGACGCTTGCCGCAATGAAATCAGTATCCTCATGGCGCGAACGAGTGTTGGTGATTGTGAACGAGTCAACGCTGAAATTGTATAAATATTTAAGAGATGGCGGTTTAGGAGAAGAAAGTGTAGGTTTTGTATAAATTGCAGATAAAAAACTTACGGTACCGGCTGTAAATATTTTTGCAAAGTTCCGTCTACTTACGTTAACAGTAGGAATATAAAATTTCCGAAAATTCATGATTTTTTCCTTGGATAAGAGAAAACATAAGTAGATATATCACAGGAAGTTTCCCAGTTTTTATTCTTCCTTTAAGAATAAATAAGAGCGAATGATTGTGACAAAAATCTGTTACTAACCCTCATTACGATGTATTTTTTGATTTATGCACATGAACAAAAATTAAATAGATGATGTAGAGCGATCGCATTCAACCACCAAAGCAAAACCCCGTGTTGTGTGAGATGCTACGGGGTGCGAACTGGGATTGTGGGGAAATGGGTGATTGATTGGGTGTGATGGGATTAGGACGGGGTTTTGTGGTGTGTGGGAGTTAGTTAGACTTGGCGTTATTGCTGATGAAATAGTTTATTTTCTGGAAGTTCCTTAACCTTTTACTGTTGAAGGATATCTATATACTGAACCTTTTCAATACCAAACTGATCACAAGTACCAGTACCTGTGATCGTGACCTGTTGCCCACTTTGGTAAGCCGCCAATAGACCTTGAGTCAGCAAGCTTCCGATACCAGTAACGGCATTGTTATAGGCATAAACTCCCTGTGCAGAACAA
Source organism: Nostoc sp. (assembly GCF_036919495.1). Lineage (GTDB taxonomy): Bacteria > Cyanobacteriota > Cyanobacteriia > Cyanobacteriales > Nostocaceae > Nostoc. The sequence continues at coordinate 19,953 of NZ_JBALBZ010000215.1, read as the reverse complement.
CTTGTGTTCTGATTAGGTATCAGTTGAATACTAACGCGTGGCGTACCAGTTGAAACGTTGTCGAGCCGTAATTGCTTGATCGTGCCCGTATTGACGCTTGCAAATGCCATCGGTGTCGTTAGAAGTACAAAAGATGCTACTAACCCCCCGATTGTGTACTTTTTCTTAAAAATATGAAATTCTACCATTTTCTTTTTTCCTTGGATAAGAGAAAGCATAAGTAGATATATCACAGGGAGCTTCCCAGTTTTTATTCTCTCTTTAAGAATAAATAAGAGCGAATGATTGTGACAAAAGGCTGTTGGCGAGAATGTCGGGAAAAAGGGTTTCCCGACATTGGGCTTAAATACCCGTACTGTAGGGATTAAGACTGTATTACACTGGCTTCAGTATTTCCGAGATGGCGTACCAATTTTCTACAGGGAACTGGACTGCCAACTGCGTTGGCTAGCGACGGTGGCTATCGCCGCGTCTCAACAAGCGATCGCACTTTGGCTAAAGTTATGTCAGTCGATCGCAATATTAAAAGCACTAGAGGGAGCAGCCCAAGTCGGTGGCAGCAGTAATTTGAGTTAAAGTGGCAGAGAATTGCGCGGGTGCATTGCGATCGCACTCTGGAATTTTCATAGTACCAGTGTACTGCTTTGTCACAAGCGATGCCTGCGGCGGTAAACTACGCTCTTGAAGCTGGCTTTTCCTCTAAGAATTTTATGGAGGCGATCGCAGAATGCTCATTAACTAGCCAGATTGTAACGCTGCTTGTAACCTCTCTTGCAATCTGGTATATCGCTCTTGGGACTTTGTAGAACGAACGCACATACTGATTGCCTTCTTGCTGCCAATAATAATCGCCAGTTTCTTGGCACGGGTTAACCCTGTATAAAGTAAATTCCGAGTCAGCATCATGTAATGTTGCGTGTACAAAGGCAAAATCACTACTGGGTATTCTGAGCCTTGCGACTTATGTATACTAACGCTCCAGGCTAAAGCAAGCTCATTCATGTCAGCATAATCATAAGTAACATCGCGCTCTTGGTACTGGACGATTACTTCCTGTTCCTCAGTATCAATAGTAGTAATAAATCCCACATCACCGTTAAAAACTTCGCGTTGGTAATCGTTGGTTAATTGAATTACTCTGTCACCAACTCTAAAAATAGTCCCACCCCTGGTTACTTCAATTTTTTCAGGGCTAGGTGGATTAATCAATTGTTGCAGTACATTATTAAGATTGCGCGTACCGACTAATCCCCGTGACATTGGGCAAAGCACTTGTACATCAGTCGCCGGGTTAAAACCAAGCCGAGGAACCAAATCAGTAATCAATTCGCTAATTGCCTGTACCCCATGTTCTGGTTGTAATCCTCCACCGTGCCAAAGACAATCAGATTCAGGTGTGTCTGAAATTGATTCAATATTGGGATATTGCCCCCGGTTAATTAGATGCGATGCAGTAATGATTTTGCTAGTAGCAGCTTGGCGAAATACTTGAGTGAGGCGCACCACAGGTACTTGACGCGAATTAATTAAATCAGCCAGCACGTTACCCGCACCCACCGATGGCAATTGGTCAATATCTCCCACCAACAGCAGTTGGGCATTGTCTGCAACTGCTTGAACCAAAGAATACGCTAGAAATAAATCCAGCATACTAGCTTCGTCTACAATAATTGCACTATGAGGTAAGGGGTTAGTGCGATGGCTACGCCCGCCGCAGGCATCGCGTTTAAAACTGCGAGTTCTGGGGTCAAATTCCAAAAGGCGATGTATCGTTTTTGCCTCCAACCCTGTCATCTCGCCTAACCTTTGGGCAGCCCGTCCAGTTGGTGCAGCCAGGGCAATTGATTTACCCATTGCCTTCCATAAACTGACTATTGTGCTAGTGCAGAATGTTTTTCCCACACCAGGGCCACCTGTAATTACGGTGAATCGAGAGTAAGCAGCCGTCTCTACTGCTTGTTGCTGTTCGGGTGATAATGAAACTTGGCGGCTACTGCTAAAACGCTCCAACCAGGCACGGACGCGAGGAATATCAGAACTGATGGGATAGGAGAGGCGATGGCGTACCAATTGGGCTAAGTTTTGTTCGGTGTAGAAGTAAGTAGGTTTGTAGCAATTGACCGTTTTATCGGCATTACGTTCTCTAATTAGCTCATCTTTCAAAGCCATATCTTTGATAGTTTGAGCGATGGCATCTTCTGTTGGTTGATGCTCCTGGGTAGTGAGGAGTTTAGTCACCGATTCAATTAGTTCTGTTTGAGGTAAGTAGCAATGTCCGTCTTCTGCTGCTTCACTCAAAGCATGAACAAGTCCTGCACAGTAGCGAAACTGGGAATCGGAAGGAACTCCCAAGTTACGGGCAATTTTATCAGCAGTTAAAAAACCAATGCCATAGATATCAGTCGCTAGCTGGTAGGGATTATGGGTAACTGTATCTATGGATTTATCCCCATATTGCTTGTAAATTTTGACTGCGTAAGTGGTGCTAACGCCGTGACCTTGCAGAAATACCATCACTTCTTTAATGGCTTTTTGCTCGTTCCAGGCTCTTTGAATCATGGCAATACGCTTTTTGGCGATACCGTTGACTTCGCTCAAGCGCTCGATTTGGTTTTCAATAATATCTAGAGTCTCTATCCCAAAATGGGCAACAATCCGTTTAGCTGTAACAGGCCCCACACCTTTAATTAGACCACTACCTAAATACTTCTCAATTCCTGTAAGAGTTGCAGGTTTGGTTTCCTTGTAGTTAACAACTTGAAATTGCAAACCATACTGGGGATGTTCGCGCCAAAACCCCGTTAATTGCAGCGTTTGTCCGGGTTGAATATCTGCAAAGCTGCCAGTAATTGTAGTTAGTTCCTTGGCACTGGGGCGTTGCAAACGTGCCACCGTGTAACCTGATTCTTGACTGTAATATGTCAAGCGTTCCACTACTCCCGTAATTGATTCGTGCTTGGGAGTAGCGTTGACTTGCTGCTGGTTTGACAGGGGTGTGGTGGACATCGCTTTCAGGAAACGGCGCAGCCATTATACTCGATGCTCACTGTTTTAGAAGTAATGGGGTAAAGTTTAATAGTATTTATGTACTATACACGAAATTATAGTTATTTTAGAACTTGTTGACACCTTCACTCCAATTATCCCAAAACCTAAGCGATCGCTCTACGCTCTAATAAAATCAAAAACCACCCACATCATGTAGGTGGAGAGCAAAAGAGATTGTATATCTTTTATCACTTGCCGAACAGTTTATTAAGCACATCAGCTAGACGGTAGCCTGCCAAACTAATTCGACGTTCTGCTATTGGTTTGGCGGTAGCAGCATAATTTGGCGGTAACGGCTTTCCATCACTTTTATCACTACTGCCAGAAAGTTTACCATTGAGATATGCTTTTTGTTTAGCGATATTAAAACTCTCTACTTTTGCCCAATTATTAAATTGAGTTTCTCTTAATTCTGGCAATTTACTGCGTTGATAGTCGGCTCTTATCTTGGTTGCGGTGTTGCGAACAGTTTGAAAATTTTCTGAGCCTAGTATGAGGTCATCCCAGAATTTATGCAAACTGATTGTTTGACTATCTGGGTTAACTCTAATATAAAAACGTGTACCGCCTCTATCACCTTCTGGTTCTTTATACTGATTAGTAATTAATTTGGTAGTATGCAATGGCTGATGCACATCTCCTACTAGATGGAATAACCAGCATATTGCAACTGCTTTTTCGCTGTTGGTGGCATTACTTTGAACAATATCAAGATTTTTTTGGAAAGCAAATATAATATTTTCTTCACCGGGAATTTGACGAGGAATAGAGTTTGAAGAACTGCCTGGTTGATAAGGAAAATTGATATAGTGCCAAGTTGGGCGATCAAATGTTTGATTGCCACGAGCTTCATCTGGCCATTTTGCAGCCCACATAAACAAGTACAAGTTTTTATTTTCAGCAGAAATATTAGATTGTTTGAGGGAATTCCACTGCTGCTCAAATTTAGAGTATTCAGGGTGTTGCTTCAAAATGGCAACCATTTTATCAATTACTTGTTGATGATTCTGCTTGAGTTCACTGTAAGCGATCGCTCCTGAAACCATGTGGCCAGCTTTATTCCAAGCAAAAGCTGGGTACTGCCAAATCAGGATTGTTGATAATGCTGTCAATAAAGAAAACTTAGCGAAAGAATGTAACTTCAGCATAAAATTCTTTGTTAGAAAATACAGCTAAAGTATAGGTTGCATTCAGGTAAGTTAGGGTTAAATTTGCATGAGAAAAATAAATCACAATAAACAAAGCTCTACATTGACGAATTTAAGGATGCGATGCCACCGGTTCATGGCGGGTACGCCATCGCAGGAGTGATGCGGTGTGTAGTCAATGCAGCAGCAAAGATGTTGAGCATATCTCGTGCTGGCAGTTTCCAGATGATTGAATGTCCAGATATGTAGCGATCGCTTTGCTCTAGGGGTGCAATTTTTCTTCTAAGAATATCCGAACTGCATTACTGACCGAGGAGCAATTTAGTCTAGTTTGTGTCTATTCCTCTTGCATTAGCCTATAGTCCCTGCCTCAAGTGTGGGAATTTTACTTTGTGGGTGCGTGCGTAGGCGAACGCGAGTAGCGTCTCTAAGAGTTGCCCATCGCAGACTTGAACCGCATCGCACCCCAACAAAATAATATTAGCGCCTACCTAAATATAGGTAAGCGCTACTGTTTTATTTCAATATCAGGGAGAAAATATAGTGAGATGAATTCCCTGATTTTTGTTATTAATTGATTCCAATTTAATTGATTACACAGCACTGCGACGGTTCAGCAAGTTCCACAAGAAAACAGCGACAATTGCGCCAAGAACCGCTACTGCAACACCAGGAATGCTCAAAGTGGGGGCGGCTAATGTCAAGGTTCCCGTACTGAAGAATACACCCAAACTACCACCAACAAAAGCACCGATAATTCCTAATAAGATTGTTCCGAGAATTCCGCCGCCTTGATGACCGGGGTAGATAGCCTTAGCGATCGCACCAGCAATTAGACCTAAAACAATCCAAGCAAGAATATTCATTGTTTTAATTTTATAAACGTTTTTTCCTGACAAATAAACAATAGCAATCTAAACATTGACATTCAATCTATCAACAGAACAAATTATTAATAGCCTTGAGGATGAATGCTATTACTTCTGGTGATATACCCACTAAATCCAATGGATAATCAATAAAAAAGCGCCTAGTTGGTCTTGAACTAGGAGCTTCGTTTATTCATTGCTTGATAATTGCAGTATATGCATTTTTAATGATTTATCTCATCTACTTAAAGAATTAAGCTAGGGAATTAAACCAACAACTTCAAGAACTCAACGAGCGAGTTGACACCCCACCTGCTATAAAATAAGTATTCGACAGCAGTTAGTTTATGCGATGGCTCAAGCGTCCGCAGCGATCGCTCTTAATCAAGAGAGGAAACCCTAAGCGACACCAAACAGCCCGTTGCAGGCATCGCTCCCACTTGGGCCAGAACTGAAAATCTTATCACTCCCCATCCCTAACCTCTAACTGATAAATCCGCATCGATGGATGTTCGTCCATCATCCGCCAGTAATATCCAGTAGGCGGCGGCGACACCCTACCACCGCAACGGTACAAAAAGATTGGCTCACAGGAGTGCATAGCTTTTTTCATCACTTGCTCTAAACTGGGGTCTGGGTTCTCGCTGTTGTACCAAATAATGTGCGCTTTTCCCAAGTAACCCGCATTTAGCAGACTAGCAAACAGCCATTCCATCAGCGATTGAATTTGCTCTTGAGGGACACCGCAGGCTTGTTGCCCGTAGCTATCAATAGTTGGCTGGGCTGGTTTAGGTTTGAGGAAGTTTAAGAATTTCATGACTGTGAGAAACGCAACTATTACCAGAGTTCCCATTTGTTGAGGCGATCGCTCTTGAAGCCTTTGGTGCGTAGTTTACATACGTTGGCATCGCTCCTCTTAACAAAGTTATCGCTCCAGGGGTGTAACTTTTCTTGTTAAATCTCAAAAGGCTTGCCCATAAAAGATTGTGGATCAAGCACAGCATATACGGTACAGTAATTAAAATTTGGTGTTAAAGGTGAATTGCAATGTCTCACATTGCTTTGACGGTTGAAAAAGGAGCTAATGTTAGCCATAACGATGCTTTATCTTTTTTAACCCATCAGCCTACCATACTGCTATTTACCTTATATTAATAGTACCCTTTGGGATAATATTAAGTTTGGATAGATAAATTGTTATTCCACAACAGCATTTAGAACAAAAAGGAAGTCTCTAATGGTCAATAGTTTGACTGCTCGTCAAATTAGAAAGGCAACAAACCGTTTTGTTATTGGTACTGCTGCAATGGCTGTTGCTTGCAGTAGCATTGCTTTGATTCCAGCACCTGCTGAGGCAGTTACTCGTAACTATTCATGTAGTGCTGGAGGTTTTACAGGCACAATTCGAGTCGATTACAATCAAGGCATCGGAAGAAATGCAAGCTCAATAATAGAAGTCTCCTATAAAATTAACAAGGGAAGTAATAAAGGCGGAAATAAAGCAAATGTTGGTTATAGTGACGGAGGAACCCTACCCATTAAAAAATTCTATACCGGAGATGCAGGCATCCAAGATAATCAATGGCATTACTTGGGTGGCAGCTATACACGAGGTTTTGGAAGCGTCGCTGCTAGGTTCGTTTTTGATAAAAGCAGGGCTTCTGATCCTAGTTGTAATGTGAAAATTACATTCTGATAAAAGGATTGAGGTCATCGAAAAAATCGCTTGCATCTGTGCTGGTGTTGGTAGCAATGGGTAGTCTGTGGTTAGCGATCGCACTTCCAACTTTTCCTCGCTTGATTTTCAGAAGGGCGACACCGATAGCGTAGCGTAAAGCCTGCGGCATGGCTTCTCTACGAGACGCTGCGCGAACGCTTAGAGCGACGCAGGAGCGTCATAGCCTGCCGTAGGCATCGCACCAAAGGCAACTTGTAAACGTTGCCGCAAATAATATTAGCGCCCACCTAACTAGAGGTAAGCGCTATTGGTTTATTAAATTCAGGGTATTTCACTTTTGTTGCAGAGAATTCTGTTTAACTACTCTAGTTCTGCCTCTAATTCCTTGAATTCTTTGTACTGTCTATCTTTGTGCTGCCAGTATTTATTTACTGTTTCTTTAGCTGCAACTGCACTTTCATATTCATCTCCACCTTGGAGAGTTAATCTTTCTCTTACTTTTTTCCGAAGGTCAGAGATGATTTTACCGTTAATTTTGCGGGTTTTAGCCCAATCTAAAATAGTTTGTGGATAAGAACTAGTGCCAATATATTTACCTTGAATAATTTCTGGTAGACTGTAACCTTTTAGTTCACTTACCCAATAGTAAATAAATTTGAGGTCTGGGTCTTTTTCCTGAATATTCTTATTTGGGTTATATATGCGAAAAGTATCACTTAAGGGATTAGTAACACCTGATTGCATTTGCCACTGCCAATTATCAATTGCTAAATCTCCATCTACTAAATAGTTCATATAATGTCTAGCGCCGTGATGCCAGGAAATACCACAGTTGATAGTTAAAAACGTTGCACACATTGCCCTCATGCGAAAGTTCATCCAACCCATAGTTTTTAGTTGTCGCATACTGGCATCTAGGAGAGGAAAGCCTGTCATTCCCTCCTGCCAAGCATGAAACAGTTCTTGCTTTTGTGGTGGTAACTCTAGGGGTGTATACCATTCATCAAATTCCGGGTAGCGGTTTTGATAAGCTATTTCTGGATAAAAATAAAGGCGTTGTGTAAAACTATCATGCCAGCGTAAGCGGTCACGATATGCTTTTAATGAAAATTCTGCTTTGGGTTGATTTGTAAGTTCTGCTGCCCTTGCCTTAGTACGTTGGTAAACAATGCGAGTTGAAATAGTCCCAAAAGTCAGATGTGGTGATAGGTGAGATGTTGCACCTTGCTGTGCTAACCAAGGGCGTGAAAGTTTCCAATGATAGCCGTTGAATCTACTTTTAAGAAATGATTTTAATGTAGCTTGTGCCTGTGTTTCTCCACCAATAAAATATATCTGTTCTGTTTGACAAAAGGCTGAATACTTTTGTTTTAGTTCAGAAAATGTAATTTGGGGTACGTTTAGAGAAAGTGATGGAGTGTTGATATTAGTGGGAGTTTGATAAATAGATTGTCTTTGGTATGTGTAATACTCGTTAAACCACTGCTCACGTTTATCTTGTGATTGTAAAAAGTTATTTAGCCCCAGATGATATTCGAGATTTAATGCTTGATACAAATTAACTATATTTTTATCTCGGCTAATACCATACTCAACTTGGACATCACGATTTAAGTAGAGTTTTGGTCTATGTCCCTGCTGTGTTAATTGTTGAGTTAATTCTTGTATAATCTCTACAGAATTACCTTCAAATAATATTAGTTTGCTGCCTAATTTTTGTAAATTGCTATCTAGATTCTCTAAAGACTCAAACAAAAACCGCACCCGTGCTTTACCGACATCAACCCATTGATAAAACCAAGGGTCAATAATGAAGAATGGTAAAACTCCTGCATTATTGGCAGACGCTAATGTGACAATTTCGTTATCAGTTAAACGCAAGTCTCGACGAAACCATAGAAGGTGCATAACTCAATTTTCTATATCAACTTAATAATACAATTGTACTAAATAATTTTAATGGTGGAACTAAAACTATGACCTACGCCTACAGCATGGATGACGGGGTGCAGGTAGCTAATCAGGGGGCTACTGACATTGAGGCGTGATGTTGGAAGTGGCGGGGATTAAGATGGAGCAGCTGTAGGGGTGCGTAGCTTGCCGCCGTAGGCATCGCATTAAATAAAAGCGCAGCAGTATTTAAAAGATGTGTAATTTACCCAAGGCTAATTTTGTTGGGAAATATTAGGTTTTTCAGATTCATTGACTATGCGATCGCCCTTCAGTTATGGGACAAGCTGAGGCGATCGCAGTTTGGCAATTTTTCCTCTAAGAATTTCTTTGGTTAGCTATGATACTTGCTTGATGGGGGTGCGATGGGGCGATGCCTGCGGCGGCAAGCTACGCCTGTCTACTACATTTCCTCTAAGAACGCGATCGCCTATGCTGGGCTTTAAGAGCGATCGCCCATCCAAACTTTTCCTCGCTTGATTTCAAGTTCAACATCACTTAAAAAACTTGCCTTCATTAAAGCAAAAAATAATTTCCGCGTATATACGGGGGACACTCTGCTTTGGCATGATTAATATGTAACAAATAATATAGCATCGGCTACTTAAGCTAAAAGGTAAAGTTTCAAAGTAAATGACTATCAAAAAACCCTTGGCTATCAAACAGCCAGAGGTGGGGCAGATCATTCATGATTTGCGGCTTTTGGCTGGGCTAACGCAAGAACAATTTGCAGCAACTCTTGGCGTTACTTATACCACGATTAATCGTTGGGAAAATGGACGCTCTAAACCGTCGCCGCTAGCGATGGGGAAGATTGAGGAGATGTTGGAAAAAATGGCCGACGAGGGGCAGGATTTATTGGCTAAGTATTTGCCGAATTAGTTGTTTGCCCAGTTTTGGTATGAGCGGTGGGTTTTGCCCATCGCAGATTTAACCTGCTTTCTTCAGATTAATTACGGTCAAGGGAAATACGGGAATGAAGGGGCGACTACTCCAACTAGATGATGTCAGGCACATAGACAATCCAGAAAACGTAGCATCTTTATTTCAAAAAATGAGCTTCCCAAGCTAGCACCTATTTTAAATTCTCAAGATTCTGCACATTGGTTTCCAATTCCGGGAATGTATGGTGGGTTTAGTTATCGGTTAGCAGTTCAAGACCAACAAGTTGCACTTATTACTGAAAGTTGGTGCAGAGTCGTGGGAGGTTCAGGGCAAAGGCACAAAATTACAGACCAAGGGATTGAGTTGTTAGAAGAAGGGTTTGTATAGCATTTTAGGAAAAATTCAATGGCGATCGCCCCAACAAGGTAAAGACTAATGACCTACTGGCTGTTTAAAGGCAACCCCGAATCTTACCGCATCAATGCTACAAATATCCAAAAATCTTGAAGAATTTAACGGTTAAGTCTCATGTTTTACAAGCAATTAAAAAGAAATTTAGTTGTAGGAATCATCGTAGTCTCTAGTCTCATTACTTCTAGTCCTGGCTTATCGCAGATTCAACCTAATTCAAATAAATGGGTTGTTTTAAGTAAAGATGTATCTTATCGAAAAGTTGAGCTTAACTGGAATTCTATTGAATTTGAGCCAAATCATTTAAGTGCTGGTTTTACTTACAAAGTTGCTAAACGTTCAGGAATGGCATTTGTTGATTGTGGTAATAACTCAGCGAGAGTTTATTATGCTTTAGTTGAAGGTTATGGCAAACGTTTTATTAATAATGGTAGAGGAACTTGGCGTACACCTAATAATACTAGTGAAAAGAAAATGATTGATTATGTATGTGGAGAAGCAGTGAGTCAAAGAAATAAATTGATTAATGAACTATTAAACTCATCTGATTGCACATCTATTCGCCAAGTACTTGTCTCTACACCAGGAATCTTAAATCACGGTATACCAATTAAACTTTACTCCAAAGCTAGGAAATTCGATAAAAATAATAACGGTTATGCCTGTGAACCTGGAGAGGAGGCAGATATCTCTCAGCAACAAATAAATACAGAAACTTCAGCCAAGGTAAATATAGGTTGTGTTCCTAAGAATAATCAATCTCGTATTCTCTCTACCCCTAACCCTAACGATATTCATCCTAATTGGAGGGGCGAAAGCTATATTGGAACATCTTGGAGTTTAATAATCAAAGAAATAATTAAAAACAATACAATTATTTATCTTAAAGGCGATTTATACTCCCCACGTGGAGGACTTATAAACGAAAATGTCTTTGTTCTAGAAAATGAGTGGGATTGTTCTCCTAACTGAAATTATCAAATATCCTTAATGCGTAAATCCGACGAATAATAACATAAATGAGTTATTTTTAACATGATATATGCAACTAATACTGGAATATCTAACACCTGCCTTGTTAATTACTAATCTTCTTAGTCCTGTTGCTGCGATTGCAAAACCTATTGATTATGACAAGCTATGTCCCCAACCAAAAAGTACAGAATCGTCTTCACTGCAAAGCAGAACTTTTAGGTCTTCAGATGGTATGACTTTTGAACTGCCAGTCAACTATCATGTAGCCAACATTAAAAATACCTTAACTGTGCTTGATGATGCTGCATATAAGTATATGCAATGTGGTTTTAGAAACAAAATTACCTCTGGTTATTATGTGGATTCAATTGAAATTTCTATTGCACATGATAGAGAAACGCTCCTTTATGTTCTCAAAAATTATCACACCGAAACTATAAAATTTGGAGAGCGCAAGTTTTTGATTTACAAATCTGAAGGTGAATATTCTCAAATTAATGCCATGACCTACGATGAGTCAAAGCATCGCTTGGTAACTGTATCTGCTTATTTGGATAATGGAAACAATATTGTGATGGAACCTGCATTTTATCAGATTCTGTCCACTCTTAGTTTTTAATCACTAAAATAGTTGCTCTTAGCACATCAAGTAAATATAAAGTGCTAACTGAAATCATCAAATCTCCTTAAGGCGTAAAACAAAACTATTGATAGCAATTTTAAACATCAGGTAAGGCATCTAATGAACGGTAATACAAACATGAGAACTAATCAGCAAGTCGTTGAAATCACAGGCGCTCCTGCCCAAGTCTGGGGAAATGTCTTAGTGCCAGCAAGAGGAACAATTCTTGTCAAAGTTACAGGTGATACCCTTCAAGGAACAACAAAAACTGGGTTAGAAAAGAGAGAGACTTGGATACGTGTTCAAAATATTGATTCAGTAGAAACACTAGAAGCCCCTATTTATGCATTATTGGGTTTTGGAGTATTTCTAGCTTTTTCAGCTTTGGGTGCGTTCAGCAACTCTTCTGGACTAGGTTTAATTTTACTTGTTGCAGCAATAGCCATAATTGTGTATGCAATAACTAATAAACGGCGGTATTTAGCTATCTACAGCCATCGGAATGCAATAGTTGTTTTCATGAATAAGTCTCCAGAACTTTATCAGCAGTTTGCTATGAATGTGTTGGCATTATCCCGCAAATTAAATGCGCCCAGTAATACACAAACAAGACAGCCTCAAACCCAAATTCAAGCTTAGTTGATTAAGTCTATGTATACGAACCCCAGGATAGGAAATATAAATTGAGGCTCCACTAAAATAAATTGCGATCGCTCCCATTCTTAGAGGAAACCCAAGCAATCGCACACTGTAATCAGTGTCACGCATTCAGTATTATTCAGAGTATTTTTTGTCCTGATATCAACTAATAGTATAGCGATCGCAAAACATAAATTTCAGGAGCATCAAATGGTTAACAGCACAGATACCCAAGCAACTCAAACATCCAATAGAGGAGGAATACTAAAAGTATTAGCTAGACTAGCAACAACAGGAATAATTAGTTTTGGAATTGGTGGAGCAGTCACTTTTGACCGTTATAACAACTATTGGAATCAAACAATATTTCGCGTTCAGACTGTTGATTTTAACATTTTATCTCATACTCTACCAACGAAACTTTCTTATGCAATTATTAAAAATAAACCACAAGAGGTACAACGTACTTTAGATAGTAATTATAGTTTATTTGGATTAATCGTTACAGACTCTAGTGGACAAAAAATAATTGCTTATTCAGGTAAAGATTCTGGAAAATCCTCATCTTGGAAAGCGGCTCTAAATCCACAAGAGTTAACAAAATATCCCTACGATGTGTTGCTTGATCCTCCACCTGTATTTGCACAGTGGACTTATAGTGATTCTCATGCTACTGAACGCAGTGCTACAAGTGTCACTAATCAAGGCCGTGTTATAGGTAGGGTTTATTATGTTAGGGGTGTAAGACCAACGTTTCAAGAGGATATTGCAACATTAGTAACTAATCCTTTTTCTGGAAGTAGCAGGATTCAAACTTACACAACAAGTTTAATAGCTTGCTTTGGGGGGACTTTACTGGTTTGGAGTGGTTTGGAGTTTATTCTTTACAAGAAACGATCTGAAAAACGAATAGCTGAAGAGAGAAGGCTAAGTGACCTTGCGATTACAGAAGAAAAAGCACGACGAAAAAGTGAATTAGCTGAACAAAAAAGACTGCGCGACCTTGAAGAAGCTGAAAAAGAAAAACAACAACAACTTGCTCAACTAAAAGCAATAGAACAGGAACTAATAGATAATAACCAATCTTTACAAGTTCAATTAGCTGAGAGAATTAATGAACTTCAATTGCTCCGAAAACAAAGAGATGATGAACGTAATCAGTTTGAAGAAGAAGCTAATAATCTAAGTAATTTAAATAACATATTTCAACAAGAAATTCTTAAATTAACAGAATCTTTGGAGAATTTATCAGCAAATGTTAACTCAATCGAATTACAAAAAGAATTAAAGCAAGCTCAAGAAAAATCACAGCAAAACCTAAAGCATAAACAAGAATATGAACAACGTATAAAAAAGTTAACACAAAAATTACAAATTATTCAAAATAAACAATTACAAACTAGTGAACAAAATGAACAGAGTAACAATGAATTACAAGAATTAAAGAAACAAAAATACGAAATTGAAAATGCTCGTTCTATCGTTGAATCTCAATTAGAAGAATTACAGAAAAATGAGGAAAATTACCAACAAGTTATAGAGAGGCTAGAACAGCAAATAAATCAACAAAATTATAGAGAACAAGAACTCAAAAAACAATTAGATAGTTTACGAAGTTCTTTGTCAGAGTCTCAAGAAAGAGAAAAACAATTAGAAAAACGTGCTGAACAAGCAAAAGCTGAATCAGAACGTTTAGCTGAAGAGATGGAACGTTATACCGAAGAAATTGGCAGACACCCTTTAAATAATTTTGAATTAGCTATCAAAGAATTTTTAGAAAATAACTTTTCTGATAGCAGAATAGAAATACAATTTGATGTAGCTACTAGAAAACGAGAAAGTAAATTTACTGATTTTATTCTTGTAACAAAACAGTGCTGTATCATTATAGAGGCTAAATCTTATAAAGGAGTGATTAAACCACTTGGTGATGCACGTAATACAGCATGGATTTGTCAAAGAGAAAATCAAGTTCTAAATATTTATTCCTCATGGGGTAAAAATCCTTACCGTCAATTAAAAACTTACTGTGATTCTTTAATGGAAAATAAAGATTTTCGTATTTACCATAACTTACCAGTATATGGTGTTGTTGTATTTCCAAAAAGTTCACGTATTGACAATAGTATTCAATCCAAAATAGATGGATTTTACAGAGTCACAACACTAGATAATTTAACCACTACAATTCAGGAATTAGACAATCAAGCTAATTCTTGGAATTAGGACAGATGAATGTATCATATAACATTACCAACAGAAACTTAGTATCTATCATGTTTAATCCTCGTAATCATCGGTATTTTATAAATTTTCTAGTATTGGTGGTAATTTTGGGTTCATTCGGTTGTAGTCCTAGTGAACCACAAAAATCCCCAACGCCTACAAGTTCCCCAACGTCTTCTACTGGTGGGATTACAGAACAGAAGTTAGAAACAAGTTCTTTAACTATAGGAATTTTGAGTAAGCCCAGTTACTATGAGGAATTAACTACTTACCTACGTGAGAAATTTGGTAATAAAGTACAAATAGTCATTGATGGTAATGAATCAATTTCTTATGAAGAAGCCCGAAAAAGGATGATAAATAAAGAATGGGATATTGCCTTTACTTTATCACCAATACTTTCTCTGGCTGCTAAAAATAATGATTATCATTTTGCAGCCCGGATGTTTCCAAATAATCCTCCATATTATCAGGCTACTTTATTCACAAAATCTAATAGTAGTATTCAATCTCTCAATGATTTAAAATCTACAAATACTATTGCTATGGGAGATTTTAATTCAGCATCTAGTTTCTATGTACCTGCTTATGACTTATTTGGTAAAAGTCTAAGGGTAGATATGGGGCATCGAGGAAAAGATATTAAAGACTTAGTTAAAACTGGAAAAGCTGATGTAGGCGCTGCTGCTTATGAGGCAGTTGCAAATGACAAAGATTTAAGAATCATTCACTTAAGCAAGGATATTCCTGGTTCTAATGTTTATTTATCACCTAAGCTTTCTGAATCTGACCGTCAGATAATTACAAAACTTTTGCTCAATGCACCAGAGAAGATTAAAAAACAAGCTAATTATGGTGGTGGTGAAGAATCTGATTATTCACAATTAATAAAGATTTCTCAAAGAGCTGAAGAAATTTTACGATGTGCAAATTTTCAGCAAAATCCAGTTAATTTTTACTGTAGTGATAGCTACCCAAATCCAAAACCTAATAATTCTAATAATACTTCAGAAATCTTAGGGCGAATTAATGGATGGAGTCACCAGGATAGTGAAACTGAAACTTTCAAGTTATCAGGAAAAGATAATAAAGTTTACCAAATAATCATACCTCGAAAAATCTTTGATCAAGTTCCTGGTGCTTCTAACCCAATTGCTTTACAAGGTAAAGAAGTCAAAATCATAAACGTTGCACCCCAAAAAGCACAAGCAGGAATGTTTGAATTAAAACTTACACAGCCTAATCAATTAAATGTATTAACAGATATTAGTTAAAGAAGGATTAGCTATGGTTTATCGAAAATACCTGAAAAACTGCCCTAGTGCCACTATTGTAGTACAGGCTGAAGCCGAAGCTAAACAACAACGTTTAAATATTTGGGCAGATTCACAATTTACTGCCCCTTGGGATTAACGTTCGCAAAAAAAATCCTCAAATAAATTCTAAACTTTCACAAAGAAAATCATTATAACCACCAAAATATATATGTCTAAACTACCCACTAAATTCTTTGCTGCTCCCGCGTTATTACCAGTGCTACTCCTGTCACAATTGCAGCAAGATACACAAGGAGTAATTAATAACCAACAATTAAATGAGCAATCAATGTTGGCAGTTAATTGGGTGCAACAATCTGGAGAATATAGAGCATTAACTTATCAAGCATTTAACATAGCTAAACTCACTTTTGATACAGCTAAATCAAAAAAGATTGCCCGCCCAGCTATTATAGTTGATATTGACGAGACAGTTCTTGATAATAGTCCTTATCACGCAGGGTTATTAGATACTAATAATGGATTTCAACTTACTACTTGGAATCAATGGATTAAGGAGGAGAAAGCAAAAGCTATACCAGGAGCAGTTGAATTTGTTAATTATGTAAATAAAAATGGGGGTAAGGTATTCTTTATTTCTAATCGAGATGAAAAAAGTGTTAAAAATGCTAAAAATAATGATTTAGAAATAGCTACAATTAACAATTTAAAATCAGTAAGATTTACAGGAATCTCTGAACGGACAGTATTGTTAAAAGGAGAGTTTACTAAACAGATTGACGGCAAAGAAAATACCTCTAAACAATGGCGTGTAGAAGCTGTTAAAAATGGTAGTGCTGATGGAAAAAGATATACAGTAATTGCCTTGATTGGCGATAATCTCAATGACTTTGATGAAACAATAGGCAAAAATAACCAACAACGTCGCGATCATGTAGACAAGAGCCGTAATTTTTACGGGATGTTTAATATAACAAAAGGGATAGTTAAACCTGCTTACATTGCAATACCTAATCCTATGTATGGAAACTGGGAAACAGGAATTTATAACCCACTGGCATTTAAAAAACAAAGTCCTTTTGATATGACCCCAGGAGAAAGAAATCAACAACGCCGGGAATCTTTAAATCGGTGGTTGGGGAAGTAATATCAAATTCGATTGATTAGTTATAATTTTTGGAACTTTGCAAAACAGTAAAAACTTTTCTCCTATAGATACTCCTTAGCGATCGCTCCCAATCAAGCGAGGAAACCCAAGCAATGGTCTATATACACCCCACGCTCAGGCGATCGCTTCGCTCGTCATAGGCATAGCTCCCTCCCATTTTTAAGGGAAAAGTACACAAGCAATAGATGATAGTAAAAAATATGAATGTTGTAACTCAAGAGGTAAAGACTAAATTTAACCCATCAGGAGACGAGCAGAACCTTGATGAAAGCGCAATTGTATTAAAAAGTTCTAGTTTACCCTATTTTATAGAATTACGAACTTCTTCTTTAATTGATTATATTTTAAAAATATACTCAAAAAGTAGCTTTACTAGAAAAAGTATTAATGACTGGTTAGCTATAAGAAGTAAGTCAGGATTTTATAAAGAATTAGCTCCTAATTTACATTTAGCATACGCCGACCAACGTGATGGACATAATTCAAAACATTGGTGGACATTATTTTTTAATGATCATTACAAACAAGACATTTTGAATAATATAAAAATTGAAATATCTTCCGTTCAAAGCAAATATTCAAAAGATGATACTAATGCCCAGCATCAATGGGGTGGCTTAAATTTCAGGTCAAGAACAGAAGTTAGAATCGCACACGCTTTGTTTAGTCAGCGTGTTTTATTCTTTGCTAATAGTCGTGCTTTTATGGATTTAACTGACTTACCAATTTCTAATAGTGAAAATAGATTAAAAGAAAGAATAGAAATAGATTTTTTAGTTTTCTATAAACAAAAGTGTATGATTTTGGAAGTTGATGGAGAACATCATCAACAAGCATCACAAAAAACTAGAGACTATAGGAGAGATAGAGTCTTATTACGTGATGGTATTCGGACTGTTAGATTTAATGCAAATGAATGTTATAATCATCCTTTAGAAGTCGTTACCGAATTTTTAAATCTTTTTTAAGATAGGTAATTTTGACACTCACACCTGCGTAGGCTAGCAAGTACCGCAGGCATCGCCCTTCACAATTCACCAGCCGTTTGGAGACAGCATTAGGTAAAGTGGCAGCAAAAGTACTTTAATTGGTAGTTGCGTAGGCATACTATTCTTAGAGGAAAAGAGAAGCGATCGCTCCCACCTAATTCTTAGAGGAAAAGACAGCGATCGCTGATTCACTATGTGTTTTCTAGTACATTACTAGCCAGTTGTGACGTTCGCGCAGCGTCTCCAAGAGTTGCGATGACCGAGCGCTTTTCGTTGGCTGCGAAGAATAGTAGATTGAGGGTGTTATTAACTATTTTCTGTTCAAGAAATCCTTAGTTATGCTTATCGTGATAAATAGAACGGGAAATGGAGTTTTCTCGGCGGTTGAGTTGTTGCCGTTCCCGACTAGTTAAACGTCCATTTCTCAAGTCATGTCTCCGAGCCGCATTTAAAGATGCTTCTTTCCGTTCCAATGAACGATATTCACGTTTGTTAATACTGCCATTTTCAACACCCTGAGTAATTCGATGTTGCTGATGTACTTCCCGATGATAGACTTCTTGAGCCGAAGCTACTGTCGGCAAAAAAATTACAGCAGCGCACAAAGCAGCATAAGCAAAACGTTTCATGCAAATATCCTCAAATAATTTTAGTAAGCAAGCGAGAAATTAAGATTTTTTCAACATCTCTTAATACCGATGCTTGATGTCACAATCATATTTACCTCTTTGCAAAACCACCTCTGACTTTAGTCATGAGTCTGACCATGACTAAAGTCACTGTGTCAGGAGTGAGCTAGAAAAATGTTAAATCTAAGTTTTTCTGTAAGGCTATCTGGTAGTGATTTAGCGTCTCTGAAAGAGAAGAGAAGGCTTTACGCTACGCTATCGGTGATGCCCTTCAGCATTTACCAGCCGTCTTGAGTCAGCATTAGGCAAAGTAGAATGAGGAGCGATGGTCGCAAGCGAACCGCCGTAGGCATCGCCCCTCATTCTTAGAGGAAAAGTAGGGGAGCGATCGCTCGTGTTGAATTTACTAGTCGTTTAGAGACAGCACTCTTCAAGGTCGCAGTTAAAGCAGCATAATTCAAGCGTTCGCGTTCAGCGTCTCGTAGAGAGGAAACTTTATATATGGGTTATGATGAGCGTAGTTTACCGCCGCAGGTATCGCCCTCAAATAATTAAAAACTACACTGACATTTTATATAATCTCCGCCAAATGCCCCGTAAATATCTCCACTGTTGTAGGGTGTGTAAAATAATGAAAACGAGAAAAGTGTAAGATAACCAAAAATGTAAGTTTGTACCCAAAAGGGCTAATTGCCTATTCTTAACAAATAGCTGTGGTAAAGCAATATTAGTACCGAAGATAATGATATCATGACCACCAGCATTAGATAATAAGTAACCGCTTAAAGGGACAAATATCATAAATAAGTACAGAGATGTATGGACAAAAAATGTTTGCATCCAATTCTTTTTCTGCTGTGATAAACGCTTGTTATTTAGCTGAATACGTAACAGGAAAGTAATTCGTGCTAGTAACAAACTCATGACTATAACTCCAAGAGTTTTGTGGAAGTCATACAAAGGTCGTCGATAGAAAACATCACGTCCTAAGTGAGTCATGTAAATTCCACCAGCGAACAAAACCAAGTAGAAACTTGCCATCAGCCAATGTAGAAACCATAGACGCTGTTGTGTAATCTTTTTTCTTTTAGGTATCGCAATGACCGTCACTTTATTTACTCCGAAAAAAATTAATAGCAGATCAATACTGTTTTCAGCTATTGAGCGGATAAAATACAGTACAAGTTACTAGTTTTCAGGATGGTTTAACTAATTACTAATTCGTCAGAAATTCCGAGAGCCTTTTTGGGATTTTAAACAAATATAATCGGTGAAATATGGTAGCACTAGAGAAAAAAGTCATGACTATAACCATGACTAAAATCATGGTTATAGTTATGACTTATACCAATTTAATATGAAGCTGCATAGAATAGAGCTTCCAGGATAAAGTTGTAAGAAGAGACTGAAATTACCTGCTCAAATGAAAGTTGGTCGAA
>NZ_JBALBZ010000214.1:0-11655 GCF_036919495.1 Nostoc sp. | reverse complement strand
TAAACGAGCGCCCATATATTAAGTCACCTCGGTAGATGCATTCTCCGTATTTACTTATCTTTACATAGGTTGGTTTTTTCATGCCTACCTACTTAGAATGTCCATCAAATTTCTTAGTGCAATTCCAAAGTTTGATAGTTTTATCAAGACTACAAGAGACAATAGTTTTGCTATCAGAACTAAAACTAACTTTGGTGACGCTATCTCTATGTCCCTTAAAAGTTCTTTTAGAATTATAATTTTTGTTCCAAAGAGTAATCAGACCATCATCGCTGGCTACTGCGATTGTTTCACCATCCGGGCTGAACGTAGTGTAGTAAACTTTTGCTTCATGCCTTTCACTACGTATGACTGATGGAACATTTTCATCGATTTTCCAGAACATAACACATTTATCCCAACCACTTGAGATAAAAGTCTTGCTATCAAGTCCAAAACTTACTGCTGAAACTTCTGCGAAATGCTCTTCAGAACTGCTTTTTAGCTCATTTTTTTCTAAGTCCCAAAGTTTGATAGTGTGGTCTTTACTGGCAGAAGCAATAAGTTTACCATCTGGACTAAACGCCACATTTATCACATCCTGTTCATGACCACTAAGAATATTTAACGGGTCTCCATTTTTGCTCCAAAGCCTGACGGTTTTATCTTCACTGGCAGAAGCAATTATTTGACTGTCTGGGCTAAAGCTAACGCTAACAACCGACTTTTCATGACCTGCTAGAGTTTTATATAGTATCCACTGGGTTTTAACATCTGTAGATTTTATCCAAATTTTAATGGTTTTATCCTCACTTGCAGAGGCAATCATTTCGCCATCGGGGCTGAAACTGATATCCATCACCTCATCTTCATGCCCCTCTAAAGTTTGCAACAAATTGCCATCAAAGCTCCAGAGCTTGACAGTTTTGTCACTACTAGAAGAAGCGATTGTTAGAGGATGTTTGAAAAGTCACAAAATATACTAGAAATCCTACTTCTATTCCTCTCTCCGAAAGGTCATGAGACTTTGAAATTCTCATTCCCTTGTAAGGACAGCTTTCTTCATAGGCCAGGTTTACGAGGTTTAAATGTTACCAAAAATACTTTTTAAACATTCTTTTAGAACAACCTCTTAGGACAAATTGGCTAATTACATAGCTGCCTTATTTAGCAGCGCCCTTTTTTAGAACTGAGGCAGCTTGAGGCTGTAAAGGGTTAAGCCGAAAATATACTGACATCGGAATGAGTATTTATATACACAATCTGTAATTTAACTTAATAAGCTAGACGGCTACGAACAGCTACGATATATTTTGCAAATCGGACAGGATGCTTAACATACAATAATAATGCTATGTCTTTGTAGTTGAAAATTTTAATAAACCACAAAGGCTTAAAAATCACAAAGTCGATTGCAACACAACCGTATTTGATGGCTAAATCAATTCTTTCAACAAAACGGCTCGGTAGCCAGTTAATCGACTGGTTGCTTGAAGAACATCGACCAGAGAAAGAAGGGCCTTACCGCAAGGAAGAACTACATCGCCAGCATCCTTGGTGGCAGGTGATGTGCTTGACTGGTGTAGATTATTTCTCAACCCTTGGCTATCAACCTGGGATTGCAGCACTGGCTGCTGGCGCTCTTTCTCCTGTAGCTACCCTAATTCTAGTTTTACTAACGCTCTTTGGAGCATTGCCAATCTATCGGCGCATTGCTGCCGAAAGCCCTCATGGTGAAGGGTCGATCGCAATGTTAGAGCGTTTGCTCCCTTGGTGGCAAGGGAAATTACTTGTACTGTGCTTACTCGGCTTTGTCGCAACTGACTTTATTATTACCATTACCTTGTCAGCTGCTGATGCCACAGCCCATGTTATCGAAAATCCGCTAACGCCAAATTTTCTTCACGATCAGACGATCGCTATCACCCTAATATTAGTTGCATTACTAGGCGCAGTTTTCTTGAGAGGTTTCCGAGAAGCGATAGGTATTGCAGTCTTTTTAGTGGGAGTTTATCTGCTGTTAAACTTCATTATCGTTGGCCTTGGTCTGTATCAGATTTTAACTCATCCAGATGCGATCGCTAACTGGCAGACTGCACTTTTTGCCCGCCATTCCAACCCTTGGATATTATTTGGCATAGCTCTCCTTATATTCCCCAAGCTAGCGCTGGGATTATCAGGGTTTGAGACTGGTGTAACCGTTATGCCCCTGGTAAAAGGTAGCAACAACACTCCGCACCATTGCAAAGGGCGAATTCGGAATACACGCAAGCTGCTCACCAGTGCTGCTGTGATTATGAGCTTCTTTTTGCTGACCACGAGCTTTATAACTACTTTATTGATTCAACCCGCAGAATTTGCTTCTGGGGGCAAAGCTAATGGACGGGCCTTAGCTTACCTGGCACATCTATATCTAGGCAATGCCTTTGGCACAATTTACGATTTAAGTACTATTTCGATTTTGTGGTTTGCAGGTGCATCTGCAATGGCAGGGTTGCTGAATATTGTGCCTCGCTACCTACCGCGCTATGGCATGGCACCCAATTGGGCACGAGTAACGCGACCTTTGGTATTAGTCTACACAGCGATCGCCTTTGTTGTCACAATTATCTTCAGAGCAAATGTGGAAGCCCAAGGTGGAGCTTATGCAACTGGTGTGCTTGTGTTAATTACCTCAGCCGCCTTTGCCGTAACCTTATCAGCCCACCGTCACAGACAGAAGCGAGCAAGACTGGTATTTGCAATTATCACACTGTTATTTTTATATACCACTGTTGTTAATATCATCGAAAGACCAGAAGGTATTAGGATTGCTGGGTTTTTCATTGGTGCAATCATTTTTACCTCGCTAGTTTCTCGTGTTTGGCGTTCAACAGAACTACGAGCAGAGCGGATCGAAGTTGACGAACTTGCTGGTCAATTCATTGCCGAAGAGAGCCAGGGAGCAATACGCTTAATTGCTAATAGGTTGAATACGGGTGATGTCGTAGAGTATTTTATGAAAGAGAAAGAAGTGCGCGAGGACAATCATATTCCACCCAACGATCCAATTCTTTTTCTAGAGATTCAAGTATCAGATGCTTCCGAATTTGCCGATGTTATCAAAGTAAGAGGGGTACAAGTTGGTGATTACCGCATCCTCCGGGCTGAGAGTGCAGCAGTACCTAATGCGATCGCGGCTTTGCTACTCTATATTCGTGACCAAACAGGTAAAATTCCCCATGCTTACTTTGGCTGGGTTGAGGGCAACCCCATACAATATTTACTGCGTTTTATCTTGTTTGGGGAAGGTGATATTGCTGTAGTCACCCGTGAAGTACTCCGTCGGGCTGAAAAAGATCCCCATAAACGTCCTGGCGTTCATGTCGGCGGGTGAGGAAGAAAGGGAAGCAGGGGAGGTAGGGGGAGCAAAGGAAGAGACAATTTATAGCGATTTTCATTTGAATAAGTACTGGCTAGGGACACGGCATTATCGTGTACCTACGAGTATCTGTGTTATCTGGATTGGGCTATAGTGAAGCTCACATAACTTCAGGAGTACTCACAATGAATCAGATACAACTGACTTTAAGTATTGTTTACCTGTTCATGACATGCTATTTTCTAAGCAATTGGTTCATATTTTCCCTACGTCATCCTATTACTACTCCAGGAGATAAATTTTTATCAGGTGTTATGTTTTTGGTAACAACTATCTTCTGGCCTCTAATGATTCCGATGTCTTGTTTAGAAATGCTTCAAAAAAAGCAAATTGACTTTAATAAAATGGTTCCTGTTCTCTTAGCAATATTTGTATTTAGTATTTCATATTATTTGACTGAATAATTCATAATTAATCGTCAAAATTTATTTATATATAAAAAGAAGCCGGAGGCTCACAAATCAACCCTCCGACTTTTTTATGCAATACACTACCTTCACTTCTTAGGCAGTCTATTTATTGAACTTGGAATTTTTTAACGGCGTCTGCTCCCGAAACCACTTGAGCGGCGGGGTGCTGAACTACGTCCACTACCAAAACTACTACCAGAATCGCGTCTAGGTGAAGTAGCTCTGCCAGAGGGTCGTAGAGTACTACCACCAAAACCAGAACCAGAAGGACGGTTATTACCTGTAGTGCTACGCGGTGTATTGCGTATAGTTGAATTTCCCGGATACGATCTTCTAATTGTCCCTGTATTGCGGAATGCAGTGCGATTTGTCACGGCTGCGGGTGGTGCATTATAGCGAGTTTGGTAGCTTTCAACTGCTTGGCCATAGCTTCCGCCATATCCACCAAAGCCACTTAATCCTCGGCCTGATTGATAGACAGGTGGTACATAATACTGGGGTCTAAAGAACATACTACCAATTGCCTGACCAGCCAAGCTACCAGCCACAGACCCAGCAAATGGTGCCCAAAAGTTATTTTCTCGACGGACTACCACCGTCTCTTGTTGTCCTGTTTGAGGATTGATTTTATTCTCGGTAACGTTGTGAACATATTCAATTTTAAAATCTTCTGTCAGATATAAAATCGGTTGACCTTTTTCTACCTTTAGATAGGTCTTTTTACCTTGCTTGATTTCATCATCACTTAACCGTGCCATTTGCAAATTTTCGGTTGCAAAGGTTGGGGGATTATTATTAAGTAAAAACAGGCTATACTCACCACTTGAATCGTCATAAGTCGCTTGTTGTATTTGATACTGTCCGTCACTTAGCTTGGTGTTAGTAGAGCTTTGACTAACGTTCTTACCTGGAGGATTAGCTTCGTTTCCCCCACCACAAGCAACGGTTGTCATACACAAACTCAGAGCTAAAAAAACTGCTGTAAATTTACGTACTATGGTCATGATCATTGGATTATTGTCCTATCTCTGAGCTTAACAATTTCTCGATGTGAGTAGTAAGTACGGACTACCCAACTACATTATAAAGGAATCAATTCTGGGTAATATTGCAACAGTTGGTCGCTAGTAAGTTCATCGCCTAACTGTGCTGGCGAGAAATGCACTTGGATTGCTTTGAATTTATGTTTATAATGCAAATTTATCAATGCTTTCAAGCCTTCCTTGAGTGCTTGAATGTTAGAAAGATCAGTTTCCAACTCTGGTACTTCTCCTTCATAAGCTGCTGTAATCATCACAATGACATTCTGGGTTAGAGGTATAGATAAAGGTTCATTTGATCTATCAGAACTGTAACTTGGTTCACTGAGATATCTTTGGGCAGAGTCAGTAAATAATTCATTCACGTAATCTCCTGCCTCGCCTTCATCAAAAAATACGTCACCTTCGTTAGCAGCAGAAAGCCAATATTCATCGTATTGCAGTAGGGTTTGGCTAATTTCTACCAATCCTTCTCCTAAAACTTCTAAATCGCCATCGGCATCGATCGCATCTCGTCCAGCACTATTTAATACTCCCAAAATTGGTGCTACCTCGCCTCCCCCTAAGTGCAGAAATAGGCGCAAGACTACATAGCGAGTTCGACCGATCATTTTATTAAAGGTATCGCGCATTCTTTCCTCCAATTTTTATTTTTTCATTACTCATGAGTTTAATAATTAATGTCCAACATAGTGAAATCCTTTGACAAAATCTATAACCATATTTAACGAAGGTAATATGTATTTTGTTGCTTCACTGGATATATCATTATAAGCTGAAGCATTCAGAGCAGAGCGATTAATAAATCGTTTTCCAAACTGGGGATTGTCATGGGCAATCAAAGTGTGAGCGCTGGAATTCGTTAAAATTATTTGAGTTGGTGCTTTACAAAAATTTAACTTTGCAGCTACTTCGATATTTTTTTTCATCTGTTTAATTGTTGTAGCCTGACTCATCGCTTGCTCTAGAATAATATTTAATTCTTTTCCGATATGGGGTGATTTTAGCGATTTTAAATTTTGGTTCGCAATAACTTCATTGTTAATCATTTCTACCATCCTGGAAATATTCTTTTGGGTAGATACCGCATCTAGAAAGGGAAGAATCGCAATGTAAGCAGTTGGAAATAATGCTTCGTCGCTATCTACATGAAATGTAAAAACAGTTCGACGAGGCCCACTTTCCATGCTTGGGGGTTGTTTCAGCGCCCGGTATTCTTGAGCAATTTGATAATAAGCGCCAGCGAGAGCAAAATTGGCTTCGTGTTCTATGGCTGTATCAACAATAATTCGGATTGTTGGGGGTGTTTCGTTAAAAAATTCTCGTGACTCTTGGGAATGGAAGTTTTGGATAATGGAGCGATCGCCTGCCGGGCTAAGATCAACCCATTCACAAATCATGCCTTCGGTTTTTAAACCAAACCTGGAGGTAGCATAAAGCTTTGCCCCAGTTAAAGTTGATCCTGTTAAGTCAGCACCAATCCATTCCGCCCTGATTAATTTTGCCTGAGTTAAATCGGCGTGGATAAAAATTGTATTCGTTAAATTGGCATTGCTTAAATCTGCGCCAATTAAAGTAGCCCCGCTCAATTTTGCACCGCTCAAATCTGCCCATCGGAGATTTGCACCGCTTAAATCTGCCCACCGGAGGTTCGCCCCGCTCAAATCTGATCCGCTCAAGTTAGCATGTCTGAGATTTGCTTGTCTGAGTTCGGCATCTCGCAAATTTGCGCCGCTAATGTCACAACGACTGAGATCGCTGGCATTTAAGTTAGCCATCTCCAAGTTGGCTCCCGTCAAGGAAGCGCCTTTCAATACGGCTTCACTCAAGTTAGCGTGACGGAGATTCGCTTGGCGGAGTGTCGCCTCTCGCAAATCGGCACTGGTGAGATCAGCCTCCGACAGATCGGCGCGGCTGAGATCGGCACGAATTAACTCGGCGCGGATCAATGAGGTTCCTTTAAGTTGAGCGCGACTAAGATCCGCTCGAATCAAATTAGCAACGTTGAGACTGGCGTTATTCAAGATGGCGCTACATAAATTTGCGCCACTCAGTCTTGCTACATTCAGCTTGGCATTGCTCAAGTTAGCTTCACTCAGATTCGCGCCGCTCAGGTTGACTATACTCAAATTAGCATCGCTAAGATTTACGCCACTGAGCTTCGCCCCACTTAGGTTAGCTTCCGCAAGGTCAACACCATTAAAGTTTAAGACTCCTGCCGCGTATTGTTCCAGTAATTCCTCTACAGTCATTGATGCTACCCCTTGGATGCCAACTTTAATAGTTGGTATCATAAAAAACGGAATGTCAAAATCAAAAATGAATATTGGGATTTTAGGACTGGGACTGATCGGCGGATCTTTGGGTTTTGATTTGCGATCGCAAGGACATCATATCTTAGGAGTCAGTCGCCGTGAATCCACTTGTCAAAAGGCAGTTGCTCTCGGCAGTGTCGATCAAGCATCTGTTGATCTGAGCCTATTGGCAGCCGCAGAGGTTGTATTTATTTGTACACCTCTAGCGCTTATTGTGCCCCAATTTCAGGAAATGATCGCTCATTTGTCTGCTTCTTGCGTTGTAACTGATGTAGGTTCAGCGAAAGCACAGATAGTCAAAGCGATTTCTCCCCTTTGGGATAATTTTATCGGCGGTCATCCAATGGCGGGGAGGACAGACAGTGGGATAGAAGCTGCACAGCGAGATTTATTTGTTGATAAACCTTATGTATTAACACCGATAGCTACAACTAAAAGTAGTGCAATTACAGTTGTAGAGGAAATTGTGCGATCGCTTGGGGCTAAAATTTACTATTGTCAGCCTGAACAACATGACCGCGCTGTTAGTTGGATTTCTCATTTACCTGTAATGGTCAGTTCCTCGTTGATTGCTGCTTGTTTGAGTGAAACTGACCCCGATGTTTTGGAATTAGCCCAAAAGTTAGCTAGTTCAGGTTTTCGGGATACCAGCCGTGTGGGTGGTGGGAATCCAGAGTTGGGGGTGATGATGGCACGGTATAATCGTCAGGCATTACTGCGATCGTTGCAACAGTATCGTCACAATCTCGATGAGTTGACTAACTTAATTGAGCAAGAAAATTGGGCAGCTTTAGAGCAAAAGTTGAAATCAACAGGAAAGGCACGACCTGATTTCGTTGATTAGTTTTAGGGTGCGTTACATTATTTACAACGCACCCAATACTGCGTAGGTTTTGCCTAAAAAAGCACGTTTTATAGTCACCAAACCGATGTACTATACAGATAAATTTACAAAAATCAACAATGGTAGAACGCCCAATTAAGAAATCGGAACGTCAGTCCCAAGCAAGCACTGACAACAATTCCGAAAATACGGATTCTATACCTCCTATTGAATCCAACCCCAAAAGCTCAAAACCGAGCCGTAATCGCTCGTCTGACAAGGGGAAAAAAGCATCCTATGGAGAAGAAAACAGGCAGCAGGGGAATCCTGCCCTAGCACGCGGTCCCAAACCCGTTAAACCTCCAGTCAAAGTCCAAACAGAAGAACTTGAAACCGAATCGGAACCTACTTCTGAGGAGTCTCAAGACTAATATTACAAGTGTTACGTGTGATGTGGGAAGCTATCAGCGTATGAAGACTGGGATTTCTGGCTTGAAGGCAGTTATCATACCCCACATCACCATTGGTTTATTTTTATGTTGAATGCTTTTAGATTAAACTTTACCATTGGTGGATAAAGTCAATCAATTTCTGTAACTAGCCATTGCCACTCAGTGACTATAGTGTTAGATATATTGAGAATCAATTGCTGTCCACTAGAAAGCGGCACATAGAGTTTGAGCGCATCAGTTGTTGGCAGTTTCGGTAAGATATCAGTTAAGTTATATTCGCCTACATTAGGGACGGGTACATTTAGAGGATATGCATCCGATGCATTCAGCAATCTTCCAACTACTGTCTCAATCAACAATGGTTGGGGGTGAGCAATTTCAACAACACCCGGAAAAGCAACCAAGCGCAATCGCAACTCTTTTACCGGACTATTGTAATTCTGTTTGAACAGTAGGACTTGCCAGGCATATCCTTTTTCATCTTTGATAGATACTTGGGAGTGGTAGTATAAGACACCAGGAGAATCATGGTGTTGACGCAGCAGTGCTTGTGCTGACTGCACACTCCATCCACATCCAGTTAATGCCAGAAACACAACTAGGGCACAACGCCAAAAATATTGTTGGAATTTTAACTTCATCTGACACATTTTACAGCACAATTTAGGAGCAGATATAAGGACGCTTCCTGCTCCCCTGCCCTAAAAAGCAATGGAATATTTTTTTATTTGTCAGTCCCTTAGCTGGTGTGTGCAAAGTTTTGGCCCCTTTTGTTAACCTACGGACTAGCATTTCTCTTGGTTACGGTTATACTGCCTTTATTGGTCGATTAAATCCACTGGGTATTATTGTATCTAGGTTACTAGTGCTACTTTGGTACTTAGGCGGTCAATTAGTACAGATTAAATTGAGACTTTCTTTAGCTTTAGCTGGGATGTCTCAAGCTATTTTATTCTTTATTGTTTTAGCAAGATATATATTAATTTACAACCGAGTATGAGTGATGTAACAGGGAATTTGGGAATAAGAAGTACGGGAAGGGGGAGAGTAACTCTTGACTAATGACCAATGACCAATGACCAATGACCAATGACTAATATTTAAGGAGATTTAATGTGTCTAATCGGAAATTATCACTGTTACTAAAAGTAGTAACTATTATATTGGCTGTTGGTGTAAGTAGTGTAACTATTAGTCTGCTTGTAGGCATAACTAGACTTGACCAACTATTGGGAATTCAAAAGCCAAAAAGCGAAACTGCTAAAACGAGTTTAGATAGGGCAATGGGTGCATCTGCT
Source organism: Nostoc sp. (assembly GCF_036919495.1). Classification (GTDB taxonomy): domain Bacteria; phylum Cyanobacteriota; class Cyanobacteriia; order Cyanobacteriales; family Nostocaceae; genus Nostoc. Next base: position 1,917 of record NZ_JBALBZ010000214.1, on the reverse strand, counting down.
CAGTCTATCACCCCAGCCACAGTCCTGATGAATGAAGTGCCAAAGCCTTTTGAGGGAACAATCATTTATCAGGCGAAACTAAAAGCAAATGAGAAAGTCATCGCCCTGACTTTTGATGATGGCCCTAGCCCCAAAAATACGGCGCAGATTTTAGAAATTTTGAAGAAAAATAATATCAAAGCGACATTCTTCATGGTTGGGCAAATGGTGAAATATTTTCCCCAAGTTGCCAAACAAGTGGCTGCTGATGGTCATGTAATTGGTAATCATACATGGCATCATTGGTATTTTCAAATGGATGGAGCCACTGCATCTAGTGAAATTGATCGTACAGCAGACATCATCTACAAGACAACAGGAGAGAAAACGACTCTATTTCGTCCCCCCGGCGGCTTTCTGAATAATGGACTAGCCCAATACGCCAAAAACCAGAAGTACGCTATCATGATGTGGTCAGAACAGTCGGGAGACGCTGAACGTCGTTCGCCTCAAGTGCCAATGCTGGTAAAAAATGTGCTAAAAGAGGCAAAACCAGGTGCAATTGTACTGTTGCACGATGGGGGCGGTAATCGTTCCAAATCTGTCAAAGCTTTACCAGAGATGATCGCAGGTTTGAAGGCCCAAGGCTATCGATTTGTGACGATTCCCCAATTGCTAGAAATGCAAGCCAAAGAACAAAGTGCGGTAACAGCAGCATCATCTGTGACCAAAAGTCATGAACATCCAAATCATCAGTAATAGGCTAGAGCTAGTTACACCTCTAATTTTGCTGACAATATTGGTCTGTCTCATTAATTTTGTTGGGTTCGTAGTAAGCACTTCAGTGCTTAAAAATCTAGGACTAAAGTCCTTACTACAAACTTGTTCACTTAACCCACTGCAAATAGTATATCTGCTGAGTTAATTAAAGTTCAGTCTAGTGGCAGTGGTTATTCTTTCTCTAGAAAATCTAAACATATTTCAATTGACGGTACATAATATCCGAGCGTAAAACGTACTTTCGTCCTTGGATAATAGGAGCGCCTTCATGTACTAGGTCATGGACAAAACATAAAACCATACCTGTTGCTGGAATCACAGCGATATTAGATAAATCTTCATAGTATCGGCGAGAAAGATGAAAAAGCGTATCACCGCCTTCAAAACCTTCATTAAGGTAAATCATGAAAGTCAATAGACTTTCCTCACCGTTAGGTCGCCGATAAGAACCATCATGATGAAGCGCAAATCTCTGACCTGGGTCATAGCGATAGAAACGAAAACGCTCATTCAGTCCAACCGCTTGCCATTTGCCAATAGGGCTGGGTATATAACTTGATACACGCTGCCATAAATCAAAAGCCCGTTCTTGGTCATCTAAAATTACACGCTGATTATTGCGAATGTCAGGACGTATTTCAAAACCTCGAATGGTATTAATAGGAGCATCTGTATAACCAATGTTTTCGGTTAAAGTAATATACTCAGCACATTCTTTTGATGAAAGAATATTGTCTAACGTAAAAATTTCGTTGCCAAGCAAATTTTTCTTGGTCATGGTTGAGCTGATTAAAATTTAAGCTTTCTGATAGTGTAAACTAACCATTTGTTTTGGGAAGCACAGTTAGTTTCCATAATAGACATCTCCAAACTATAACCCCAGCATTACCGAGATATCCTCCCGCAGTTGTTTAATCTGTTTCAAATGTTTACATACAATCTAAAAGATTTCATAATGCGACACCTCATAAGCTCCAGCCCTACAATCGCAAGCACACGCGAGCGTAGGGTTTTTTATCCCATCTTCCGCACTTCGTTTGTCATATACAAATATTAAAAATCTTGGTTCTTCAGTACTTGTTATGCCAAACTATTAAGATATAGGCATCAAACAATGTCAAAAAATGTGTCAATAATCTGCTAAAAGTACTATAAAGA
>NZ_JBALBZ010000213.1:0-11533 GCF_036919495.1 Nostoc sp. | reverse complement strand
TACAATATCTAAATTTTAACCATTTTTTATATTAAATTGTAGTTGTTAAAATCTAATTAATTTTGATTCTCGCCATAAAAGTAGCGGAAGAACCATAATTCTAGTGTTGCAACACAGGAGAAAATCAGAATGATTGAAGGGCTAACCAAATCTGGAAGTAATCTGTCTCACAGTTTTAAGCAGTTTTCTGTTCCCACTATAACCACAGTCTACTGCAAGAACACCGCAGATATTGATAACATTATTAGCCTGGTCACAGTTCAGAAGTACGGTATATCAGCCGACGCAGTTCAGAAAATTTAGCACAATATAGACCAAAGTCAAATTCAAAATGAGGATTGCCCCAATTGCACTTGCACTTGCTGGGACAGGAACCTTAAAAAATGGGTTCCTTGCCCATGTAATGAAGCTTAACACTATTACCTGAATTCTTAATTTCTTGAGAATTCAGGTAATAATATTGCTCTATAAAGCCCATTTTGTTGGCGTAGCCCGTCGTAGACATCGCTTTTTTGCAATGACCTTCACAGAAGCGATCGCCCCTTCAGGGCAAACGCATCTAAATTACTCTTGATCGAAACGAAGGTTAATAACCAACGAAAAAATAAGGATTTCGCGTTTGATTATTTTTTAAGCCCCAAAGCGATCACTTAAAATTTTCGCAATAAGCAAAAGTTAATGACATAATTTTTAACTCTATTGAAAATATGGCTTGCTTATTGACATGGTGCGGCCGCCCTGGATCGCCCCTTCTAATCAAATTAGGTGTGGTGCGATCGCTTCTTTGCAATGACCTTTATACAAGCGATCGCTCCTTGTACTCAAACAGGTGTGGGTGCGATCGGGTAGTCCACCAAAGGTATTGCTTATTCACTATGGTAGCCAGATTTATGAATGCTTTAAGGAAATCCGACAGAAGTATATGAAGTTTAGTTAAAAAATGCGTAATTATTACTAGCCAAGTTGAAGTAATAACTATGGGTACTTGCAAAAGTTTTATTAGTCTAATTCTTTTGTCCCCCTTTAGACCCTGTATCCTTGATTCTTTCGTTGCCAAACTGTACTAATCAAATTCGCATTAATTAGTACATCATAAAATAACTTTACACATTTACCAGTCTCCAAGGAGAGCAAAATTTATGGATTCTCAAACTTCACAGTTAACAGTTATAGATGCTCAAACATTACAGCAGTTAGAAGACGAAATTAAGAAGGAATTGAGTGACATACTTAATAACTCTAATTTCGGCGAAATACTTGACAAATATGGCATATCAGGAAAAAATTTTGTAAAAATTCAGTGCTTACTCGATTTTACTCAAATTGAAGTTACTGATGCTGAAGCCAAGAAATTTTTGCAAACAATTATTCAAGAACAAAAACCAACGTTGACAACACTTTCTATAGGTGGTTATTGTAATCCTTGCCCAGTACCCGGCTATCCTCAAGGCTGCTGGGTAGCTTAGATATAACTAAACTTACATCTAGTCATGCGCGAGGGTAAGCAAGGTAAATAATTTTCATAAACAATTTTGCAATAGCAATATTAAACAATGCTAATGGAATTATGACACTTAAACCCTTGCTGCTGCCTCAGTATATTCAAGATTTTTACTGCTAAAGAATATCACTGATCCTGCTAGTAAAAGCTTTTTTAGTGAAGATGAAAATTATAATTTATTCACTTATTAGCTAGGCTCTAGAGTTCATGTTGGATTCTTATTAGTTTTAATAATTAATTCAGCAGTATTTCAGTACTAAACCATTATTTATAGGGTGCAAATTTTGTTATGACTCAAAACAGCAGGGTTTGGTACTGGCAGCTAAGTCTAATAAGTTCTTTAGCAATTACTGGAACACTCACCTTATCTGAGTATTGTGCCTTGGCACAGATTAAAGAGGATGGCACTCTCGGAACTAACAGTTCAATGGTTACACCCAAGCTGATTAATGGTCAAAATACTGACCAGATAGATGGTGGGGCAACTCATGGTACAAACTTGTTCCACAGTTTTGAACAGTTTTCTGTTCTCACTGGCAATATAGCCTACTTTAACAATGCGGCAAATATTAATAACATCATCACCCGAATAACGGGCAAGTCTATTTCTAATATTGATGGCACACTTCGAGCTAATGGCACAGCCAACCTTTTTCTAATTAATCCTAATGGGATTATTTTTGGCCCCAATGCTTCTTTAAACATTGGCGGTTCATTCGTGGCAAGTACGGCAAGTAGTCTGAACTTTGCCGATGGTACTAAATTTAGCGCCACAGATCCCCAAACCACACCCCTTCTGACAGTCAGTGTTCCCGTTGGCTTACAATTTGGAGCTACACTAGGAACCATCCGCAATCAATCCCAAGCAAGTCCAGGTGGCGCAATCAATGACTCGGCAGCACCTGTTGGTCTACAGGTGCTGCCAGGTAAAACCTTGGCACTTGTAGGGGGCGATTTGTTACTGGAGGGAGGAAATTTAACAACAAAGGGAGGACGAATAGAGCTAGGAAGTGTTGCTCTTAATAGTCTGGTTAATATAAAGCAAATAGACCAAGGTTGGGGCTTGGGATACGAAAGTGTAAAAAATTTCCAGGATATCCAACTAACTTCGCGAGATGGAATCCCTTCTTACGTAAATGTCAATGGTGAGGATGGAAGTAATATTCTGGTGCAAGGCAGGCGCGTACTCATAACTGGTTCCTCACAGATTTTGGCTAATAGCCTGAGCAAACAACTAGTAGCAAATTTGACGGTTACTGCCTCAGATACTGTAGAACTAATCGGCCCCGGTAATCCTTTGAGGGTTGGGACTGATCGTAAAGGAGGCGCTGGAAACTTAACAATTAATACTAGCAAGTTGATTGTCAGCAATGGAGCAGAAGTGTTTCTTGATACTTCTACCTCCGATTCGGTAGGACAATTGACCGTGAACGCCTCAGATTCTGTGGAACTAATCGGTGGTATCTCCTTTCCACCCTCCTCTTTTTTTCCAGATGGTGGTTTTATACCTAGCAAATTGTCTAGCGCAACTTATGATGTGGGAAATGCTGGTAACATCACGATCAATACTCCGAGGTTAAGTATTCAGAAAGGGGCACAGGTGTCAACACAGTCTGACGGACAATTTCTATTTGCTGAGAACCAATTTAAACCCGCTACGGGGCAAGGAGGGAAGTTGACTGTGAACGCCAAGTCCATAGAATTAGCTGGAACTTCACCAAATGGTTTTACGCCCAGTAGCTTGTCTACTTCAACTAGAGGTTCTGGATCTGCTGGAGATGTAGATATCACAACCGGGCAATTGATTGTCCGAGATGGAGCTGCAATAAATGTGAGCAGTGAAACTCGAAAGGATGTTGACTATCAAGGGGGTGTACCTAATTTAGGGAAAGCAGGTGAACTAAATGTAACTGCTCGCTCTATACTTCTGGACAAAGGAACACTCACATCTAATAGTGAGTCAGGTCAAGGTGGGAATATTGCCTTAGAGGTGCAAGACATGTTAATGATGCGCCACGAAAGTAAAATAACCACTAATGCAGAAGGTAATGGAGATGGCGGTAATATCACCATCAATGCACCTAATGGCTTCCTTGTCACCGCTCCTTCTGAAAATAACGATATCACCGCCAATGCCTTATCTGCCTCTGGTGGTAAAATCACAATCACCGCTAAGAGTATCTTTGGTTTTGAGCCGCGCACCCGTGCAGAGGTAGAAAGGCTGTTGAACCCGAAACAGCCACTAGATCCAAGTAGACTGCTAACAAGTGATATCACCGCATTTTCTCAGCAAAACCCTACATTAAATGGCACTATACAAATCAACTCACCAGATGTTGACCCCAGTAAAGGATTAGTAGAACTACCCACAAATCTGGTTGATGCTTCGCAGCAAATTGTTGCTGCTTGTGATTCTGGTGGAAAAATAGCCAGGAGTTCATTTATTACAACTGGTCGTGGAGGACTAGTAGCCGATCCTACGCAGCCATTGATAGCTGATGATGCGGTGTTGGCAGATTGGATCACACTCTCTCCAGAGAGTCAGAATCGTGCTGGCGTTATTCAGAAAAAAGTGGTTGCTCAGGCGCAGCCAAACACAGAAGAAAAATCACAGAAAGTCAATTCTGTCAATGAACCTACTCAAATTGTAGAAGCGCAAGGGTGGGTTATAGATGCTAATGGGAACGTGGTTCTGGTTGCTCAAGTACCCACTGCAACGCCCCATAACTCCTCGCTCACCGCTACATCTTGCGCTTCTCATTAGACGTGAGTTCAACAAACCTCTCCCTACCTTGAACTAAAGTTCAAGGCTGTCCTCTTGATCTGGAGAGGGACAGGTTTTACTATGTAAAATCAGCAAGAGGTCTTTGTCTTAAGTTTTTTAGGATAAACGCAATCAGCAATTGGGTTGGCGTAGCTAGCCATCAGCATAGCCGAAATAGCAAATGTAGTCACCAATGTAGCAAATGTAGTCACCAATGTAGCAAATGTAGTCGCCGAAATAGCAAATGTAGTTGCCGAAATAACAAATGCGATCGCCGAAATAACAAATGCGATCGCTGATATAGCAGGATCTAAATCCCCGTCACAAAACATAATTGCGTTAGCGTAGCGGGGCGTTCGCTTTTAGCGTCTCCAAGAGTTGCCCATTGCGAATTGTTTTAACTCGTCTCTTGAATTTGCAAACGAATAGTGTGTTCAGTCGCACCACTAAGTTGCAATTCCATGATTTCACCACCCAGAGGTTCCAAGCAAGTGAGGAGCGATCGCAAGTTGGGTGTACTTGCACCAGTATCTACATATAATCGATCTGCTAAATTACCGATTCGTTTCCAAGTCATGTACAATTTAGCGATCGTTTGTTCAATTTGCGATGCTTGATTCACCAAATCAGCAGCAATGCTCAAGCAGCCGACTCTTTGCGCTTCTTCTAAGGCTGTTTCAATATCAACATCTTCCTTCGTCAGCGCTTGGACTTGAGCCGCCCCTTTCAGATATTTGGCCAAGTTACGCGCTTCTGTAGTTACCTGTTTGAGGGTATCTACATCAGGATTAGCAGCAATTTCCTTTTGGATAAACTTTTGGTGCGATTCTGGCAGTTTTTCCATTTCCTTCACCAGTGGGGCGATGTAGCGCGGAGGAAGGGTGTTATCTGCTGCTTTTTCTTTGACTGATTCGGGTAATAAATCTGAGGACATGGCTGTCCATTCATCGCTGAGTTGACGCACTTCCCGCCTGGTGATGCGATCGCCTTTTTGGGCGGCTTCACTCACCATCTGTTGCACTTCTGGGACTGCTTTGGAGGTTTCAACAAATGCCCGTTTGCTGAAGTTGTTTACAGTTCCGGGATCGAGTTTACCGTCTTCGATGAGAGTATCGGCACTATTCGCCAGTTGAATCCAGGAGTATGCTTGACTTTTGCTGATTTCCCGCTCTTTTAGCCATCGCAAAAAGCCAGTACCGCGTCCGTCACCACCTACTTTCTCTCTGTCGCGGATCGCCCGTAAAATTCGCCCTCGCCAGATTTCAGTTTGCAAATCAAAGCGATCGCATACCTGCCACGCTACTTCTAGCTGCTGTTGAAAATCTGACTCTAGAATCTGTTCATCTTCTGGATCGGGCAGTTCAAAGCTGATATCTGCTGGCTGTAGTAAAGCAGCAGCAAGGTCGTTTATGGAGTCGGTGTCTTGCACGATTGATGACTAACTAGTGGATGCGATCGGCTTATTATGCCACAATCTGTGGACTCTCACTTAAGGGGGAGTACGGTATCTTGAGTTACAACAAATATAGTATGAAGGCGTAAACCATCTTTGTAAAGTCTTTAATTAATCAGAGACAATAAAAATAAAACGATGAATCAGGTAGACTACCTCCGCATAAGCTTAATCGATCGCTGCAATTTTCGTTGTCAATACTGTATGCCAGAGGGAGTAGAACTAGACTATATTCTCAAGCAACAGCTGTTGACTGATGAAGAATTACTCACCTTAATTAAAGAGGTATTTATTCCAGTAGGCTTTAAGCAGTTTCGGTTGACTGGGGGTGAACCCTTGTTGCGTCCGCGCGTGGTAGATTTAGTAAGCGCGATCGCAAGTCTCCCCCAAACTCAAGACCTCTCAATGACCACCAACGGTTTTTTGCTGGCTCCGATGGCACAAAACCTCTACAATGCAGGGCTGCGACGAATTAATATTAGTCTGGACTCTCTTGATCCCGACATTTTTGAGCAAATTATTGGTAATCAGGGGCGTTCTCGTTGGCAACAAGTTTGGCAGGGCATTCAAGCTGCCCATCAGGTCGGATTCGACCCCCTGAAGCTGAATGTGGTGGTGATTCCTGGTGTTAATGACCAGGAAGTTCTCGATTTAGCTGCTCTGACAATTGATAAACAGTGGCACGTTCGATTTATTGAATTTATGCCCATTGGTAATGTGGATTTGTTTGGCGATCGCGGTTGGGTATCTTCAGCCGATTTACGGCAACAAATCCGCGATCGCTGGGGCTTGACAGAATCACAAGTTCGTGGCGCTGGCCCTGCTGATGTTTTTCAAATTCCCGGTGCGAAGGGGACACTAGGATTTATTAGTCAAATGTCGGAATGTTTTTGCGATCGTTGTAACCGGATGCGCTTGAGTGCTGATGGCTGGCTGCGTCCTTGTTTATTAAATGAAACTGGTCAAATAGATTTAAAAACTGCTTTGCGTTCTGGCACTAGTACCACTCAATTACAAGAGCAGGTAAGTAGTTTACTAGCAATCAAGCCAGAAATTAACTTTAAAGGGCGCGATTCTGGTAGTAAGGGTATATACACCCGCACGATGTCGCAAATTGGCGGATAGTCATTGGTTAGAATTTGACTTTGGACAAAAGAGGTAACAGCTTTGATTAAATCTCTGCCTACTGATGGTGTTATCGATCTATTATCCCAAGATATTGTAGTGCCATTGAGTCAGCAAAGATTAAAAATAAAGAAATAAGTTGAGCGATGGCTACGCCAACGTCTGCGACGAACGCTTTAAATTGAATCATTTTTAGCATTATTAAAGGTAATTGTCTTACTTCCTTTTCGTACCAACAATCGTAGGAAACCCATTGGAGCTTAATTACTGGACTTTTTAATCATAGCTAGGCTGTGTTTTGTTGATTTGTGCAAGCGGCGCAATCTGTTTGTCATAAAACTCAGGAGATGATTGAAAATGACAATTAATTATGGAATATTATCGCAACCAGGTGAAGGTGATAGTTATTCAGTAGCAGGCGATGTAGCCACCTTTAAAGCTACAAGCGAACAAACAGATGGCAAATATGCACTGTTTGAAGTAGTACTTGTACCCCAATTAGGCCCGCCGCCACATATTCATAGTAGAGAAGATGAAGCATTTTATATTCAAGAAGGTTCGATTGAGTTTTATCTTGATGAACAAACAGTTGTAGCAACTCCCGGAACATTCTTGCATTCTCCCAAAGGCCAACTCCATAGTTTTAAAAATATTGGTTCTGTACCAGCTAAAATGCTGATTTGGGCTACTCCAGGTGGAATAGAAAAGTTTTTTGCACAAGTCGGAACTAAAGTAGAAAATTCGTCAGTTCCACCGTTACCTATAACTCAAGAAGCCATTGACCGGATATTAGCAACTGCTCCAGAATATGGAATTACAATTGTTCTTCCTGAAGCTGATAATTCTCCATAAAATTGTGGCTTTGATCCAATACCGAAAATAATTGGATATTTGGCAGGACAAGAAGAATCGTAGGTTGGGTTGAAGGTCGTGAAACCCAACAAAGCCATGATAATGTTGGGTTTCGTTCCTCAACCCAACCTACAACAGTTTTATTTTTTAGCCTTAACTAAACCGTATTGCACACTAAATAGCCGACCTCAAAGGAAAAATAAGAGGTGTGCTTGAATACAGATCCCCATACTAATTATTCTTAATTAAAAATAAAAAGTGTGAGCAGAGGTTTCGCTTCTTCTGCTCACACTTTGGGACTTGCCCTTTGCAAATAACTAAGGACAAATGACTATTACGCTTGTCGTGAGTAGTATTCCACCACAAGTAGTTCGTTAACTTGTAGTGCCACCCATTCGCGTTCAATAACGCTGTTGACTCTACCAACCAACTTATTTTTGTCAAACTCCAAATGACTGGGGAGGTTTGCCAAACCGGGATATTGCAAGTTAGCTTCCACTAACTTCCGTGATTGTGCCCGATCTCTGACCGCAATTACTTCACCAGGACGGCATTGATAGCTGGCAATATTAACCACACGACCGTTAACAGTTACGTGACCGTGATTTACCAGTTGACGAGCTGCTGGGATAGTCGGGGCTATACCCAAGCGGAAAACGGTATTATCCAACCGCATTTCTAGCAATTGCAGCAGCACTTGTCCGGTAGAACCAGTAACACGTCTGGCTTTCCGCACATAGCGTAGCAATTGCTTTTCAGTCAAACCGTAGTTGAAGCGGAGCTTTTGCTTTTCTTCTAGACGGATAGCATACTCAGAGCGTTTTTTACGGTTCTGACCATGCATACCAGGTGGGTAGGCGCGTCTGGCGCTTTTACGAGTTAATCCTGGTAAATCGCCTAAGCGGCGGACAATTCTGAGGCGTGGCCCTCTATATCGGGACATGAGTTTCCTTAATCTAATCCTGTTTAAACTTTACCCAAACATTCCATTTTGACATTCCCCTGATAAAAAATCAGAGCATTCTTGGTTTTGTGAGGCTGCTTGCCTTGGTATGACGTATCCTACCAAAGTAGAGGCATCAACTTTTGCGCCAGTTGTTTTAAGTCGGTACCGACATACTGGCTTCCAAGCTTGAATTCCGACGTGCCCCGCCGTACTCCTGCCAATAAGTTTTTTGTGTTTATTTAGTTTCGTAGGCTACTCAATCATCAGATTGGTTTACGCAGTATTCTTACTCTGAAATACTTTTTACGTTGCCTACTTATCTTTCAAACAGTTATATTAACACAATTTCCGGCATAATTAATTATGTCTATAGCTTGCTACCGCCGAAATTATTGAATTACAGAGGATTTTTAAGATATTTGAGTTAGCATAACTTTGGGTGTTTGGAGAATGGCAACATCAATGAGCAATAAAGCGGTTAATAGAGGTAAGAACAAGCAAGCCAGTTCCACCTCCAGGATTTTAACAGTACCAGTTTTGGCTATAGCTGGATGCTTGGCAACGATCTTACCAAATACAGCGATCGCTGTTTCCTACAACAATGATTATAGTGTCTGTGCGGGTCGCCTCCTAAAAGTGGGTGTAACGACAGTAGCGGCATCACAAGGTTGTTCAGCAGCACTGCGTCCAAGGGATTTGGCTGCTTGCGTGGTTAAAATTGAGAAGGAAACCCAAATTGCCGCGACAGATGCACTTTCTTCTTGTGGAAGGGCCCGTCGTCCTGAGGAGTTAGCTACCTGTGTAGTTGGCGTCAGCTTAAGTACCAAGGAAGAAGCTAATCCCTTAGTTCTAGATTACTGTGGACGTAGTTTGTTACCCGTGCGCTTTGGACAGTGTGTGGTTGGCTTGCGTAGTCAAATTGACTTTCCCGCTACACAGGCGTTAGATACTTGTATCAGTGCTGATGATAGTGTTATCGGTGCTTCATCTTCCTCTCCACCATCAACTATAATACCTGCCGGTTCAAGTCCAAGTTTAGAGACTACCCCATTTCCAACGCAACCAAGCGTTCCAACACAACCAAGCGTTCCAACACAACCGAGTGTTCCAACACAACCGGTTATTCCAACGCAACCGATTGTTCCAACGCAACCCGGCACAACGAATTAATTACAGTCCTTTGTAATTAACTGAGAATACAGGTTAATTAGTAGGGTGGACATTAAAATGTCCACCCTACTAATCTGTTAAGTTTAAATTAATGGGTAATACCAATTCTGTATGAAGATGCGCCAAATTATATAAGGAATGAACCGCAAAGAGCGCAAAGGGCACAAAGAAAGAAGAAGCCAAAAAAATTCGGCGCAGCCTCACAAAAAAATGGTATAAGCTGTTCCACATTTAAATTGCATAAGCTGGGCGGTCAAAATGCCCACTCTACAAGAGTTATATTTCGATTATGTAAATTAGATATTTTTGAGATTAAGCACGCTTTGTGCTTACTACAAACCTTCAAAACTAGCTTAGACATTGTACTTACTGCTCTATCGCATTAGTTATGAGAGGTGAACAAGTTCGTAGTAAGGAGTTTAGTCTTGAATTTTTAAGCACGCTTTGTGATTACTACGAACTCATCAAAATTAATCAGACATACCACTACCATGAATGAAGCAAAAATATCTATATAAAACCATAATTATCCTCTGCTTGCAAATTATGCAAACTAAACACTTACAATACAAAAGTCACAAAACTGCTTGTGACTTTTGTACTACTATTGCTAGTACAGTGTTACAATCTAAATAGATCAACCATCTCCCTACTTTAAGCAACGGACAAAATCAGTGGAAAGCTTACTTTATAAGCTTTTTGAATTTTACGTAGTGCTACTAGTACAGTCCGGCGAAAATAAATTACCATTTCATTACAGCCAGAAAGCCCACAATTAAAGCATGGGTGACTTTTGACTTTTGACTTCCGCCCTGCGGTGCTAGTCTTCTCTTTCGCCAAAAACTGTCTGTAAAATTACTGGAATACCCCCGTCTTGGTGATATTTATCTGCCCAGGCTCGGATAACTTCATCCAATTCTTCCATAGCCTGCTCCATTTTTTCTGGGAGGATATCAAGTTCTTCTAGCAAGCGCATGGCATTTCGTCGCCGTTCTGCCCAATTTTTCATCATGCGGAAATACCGAGCGGTATCTTCTACCATGATGTAAGTGCGTTCTTGATCGTCTGCGGGAGCATAAAAAGGACGGGTAAGAGCATAGAAGGGCATTCCCCAAGGAGAATCAATGCGTGTTACCGTTCCTGAGTAGAGCAGACGGCGCTTGATATGCTCACCCAAGGCTTCACTCAAAGGCATTTGGTGTTCGGGTGGCAAGTCTTCTTGCGATCGCCTGTGCAAAAACTCGATCAAATCCAGAAACTCAAAAGAGCTAACTAACTGAGCGTCAGGTAGATTACTGGGCAGTTTTTGCTCAATTTGTCTTTTTTCTTCACTTGTCAGACTGGTACCAGGAACGCGCGATCGCCCTGGTTGCCAAGGATACTTTTCTAGCCAGACATAAGGCAATTGAATTAAATAGCGCGGTTCCTGAGAACCCAGCATCTTTAATAGTTTGCCTTCTGTTAGAGCCTGTCTGACTTCTTCGACAATAATTTTTACCCGTTTCGGCTCTAGATGGTGCAAATGCCCTGTCATCCGCAGGTTTTGCCCCTGCTCTAGATAGGTCATGTAAATTGCACACTTTGCTGCTGTTGCGGCTGCGTCTAAAAATGCCCCATGCCTGTGCCCACTCGTCCGCATGGCACTAAAAGCCAGATAAAGCATGATCTGATCCATCGCACTGGGGTCAAGACGTTTGATCAGATCTATGTCGTTACTCATAT
>NZ_JBALBZ010000212.1:0-155454 GCF_036919495.1 Nostoc sp. | reverse complement strand
TGTTCCGAAGTTAAAAAGTTTTTGGCTGGTGGTGGCATAGTTATTTTCAATCGACTCTGCATTTATATTATGCAGCTTAAATGCCGATTAGCTTATCACGTTGACGGATATAACACAGATTTCGTCTTCTGGGCGAAAAGAACCTGACAACAATCCATAGCTGTGCAACTGTTGCAACCATTGACAGTCTAAAACATCTGTCTTGCGTCCAGGCAAAGTTTTGACATAGTGAGCATTCACAAGCTTAACTTCAAAGCCACGAGTCTCTAGAATTTGAAATAATGGAATCCAATAAACACCTGTTGATTCCATTGCTACTGTCTCAACTCCACATTCAGCTAACCAATCAGGGCGGCCGCATCATGTCAATAAGTAAGGTCTATTATCAATAGAGTTAAAAGTAATGTCATTAACTCTTGCTTATTGCGAAAAGATTAGGCGATCGCTTTGGGGCTTAAAAAATAATTAAACGCGAAATCCTGATTTTTTCGTTGGTTCTTAACCTTCGTTGTGATCAAGAGTAATTTAGATGCGTTTGCCCTGGCTAACCAATCAGCAATGGCGTATAGATCAGCCGTATAACAACCAAAACGCCGAACGCATTCGTTAGGATGCACGATTGAGAGAACGGTCTTAACTGTCAAGACAAAATGCGAGTATAAACTTTTTCCGTACTTTTTATTCCGTTTCTTTCATCCATCGCGGACATATCGTCCATCAACCGCTTTTGTCACTCTGGAGAAATAAAAATTGGGGCTAAATGATGAGACCTAGATTTAGTGAGAAGATTAGCGATCGCTCAATCAAGGAGATAACGGGAAAAGTCAGGATAGTAAATCAGTTACGTAATATTACTGATTGACACCGCGTATTTACGGTGATGATAATTATGATGTTGTTTCGAATACATAATTTATAAAGTCTGTAAATAAAATACACAATTCATCTACAAATTCAGAAATTGGCTATTAGAACCGTCTTCATTCTGACAAGATGCGTTTGCCTTCCTATTTCGTGGAATTAGATGTTTGCAAACTAGCATGTTACTAAACTTTATAACAAGTATACAGTACCTAAGGAATTTTCTTGAAGAAGTTGATGGCAGCCCAAGAATAAGTCCGTCAATATTGACTTCCTTAGATCGGTGATGGAGTCTTTAATAAGGATATTGCTGAAGCAAAAGTCCTCTCATTGAATATCTGGAGATATTGCCAAATAGATTTATGTCAAAGAGTAACTTTTAAGGAGTAACCGATGAGCCTAAATCAGACAATTGTAAATGTCGATTCTGAGACTGTCTCTAAAACGTTGTATGATGTCGTCATCGTAGGAACGGGGGTAGCTGGAGCCATTGTTGCCAAAGAATTGAGTCAACAAGGCAAGAGGGTTTTAATCCTGGAAGCTACGGTAGAAAAGGATTTTACCCTTGCAGGCTTTCAAAGTTACGTCGAAACCTTCTACAAAGCCGTGGAGAAAAATCCCAACTCTCCGTATCCCGCTAACTCCAATGTTCAAAGCCCCACTGATTACAAAGACTATTTTATAGAGCAAGGCCCCATGCCCCTTTCGGGTTCCTATACACGGGTTTTGGGTGGAACAACGATGCACTGGGAAGCAAAAACCCCACGCATGTTACCGGAAGATTTCAAGTTATACAGTAACTACGGTCAAGGTCTTGACTGGCCAATTGAGTATAAAGACATTGAGCCATACTACCGCAAAGCCGAGTACGAAATGGGGGTTTGTGGGGACGTAGATGAGCAAAAAAAAGTAGGCCTCGAATTTCCAGATGGCTATGTTTTCCCGATGGAAAAGCTTCCCCCCTCTTACTTGGATCAGAAAGTTATTGAGAAAGTTAATGGGACTACAGTTGAACTTTATGACAAGGCCCATACATTAAGCTTTTCTACATTTCCTCAAGCTCGAAATGGAGTACCCAATCCTAAATACGATAATGGTAACCGCTTTGTTGCCGATGGAGTTACCAGTGTGCATCCTGTTCAGTATGGGGAGCGTTGCCAAGGAAACGCTAACTGTGTTCCCATCTGTCCGGTTCAAGCGAAATATGATGCTCGCAGAACTTTAGCTAAAGCCTTTGAAACCGGTCGGGTTCATGTACTCTACCAAGCAGTGGCTTATCAGGTTGAATACGATCGCGAAAATGGTCGTGTCACTGCTATTCACTATAAGCGTTATGAGAACCCCAATTCTAGTGAGTACACTACAGGAACCGCTAGAGGAACATTATTTGTCTTAGCGACTAATGCCGTCGAAAACGCTCGGCTATTGCTCGGTTCTGATTTGCCTAACACCAGTGGGATGATAGGGCGGCATTTAATGGATCACCCTTTCACCTTAGCTTGGGCTTTGATGCCTGAAGTGACTGGCACTATGCGAGGGCCTCTTGTTACATCGGGAATCGGAACATTTCGTAAAGGCGATTTCCGTAAAAGACAATCTGCCTTCGCGGTAGATATTCATAATGATGGTTGGGGATGGGCAACCGGATCGCCCAAGGGTGAAGTGGAAGATGCAGTCGATAACAAGCACAAATATGGCCAAGAACTTCGCCAGACATTGATTAGTCGGATTTCACGACAACTACTGCTAGCTTTCATGTGTGAATTACTCCCCGAGTACAGTAACCGAGTAACCATCGATCCGAGGTACAAGGATAAACTGGGTAATTATCGTCCCGTTATTAGCTTCAACCTACCAGACTATAGTCGCAGAACCCTTGCCTACACCAGAAAAGTCTCTCGTGTAATCTTCGAGCGTTTAGGAGCGGAAGATTATACCAACTACGATCCTAAAGACCCTGCCTATTTTGAGTTTGAGGGTGAAGGTTACGTATACAAAGGCGGAAACCACTTTTCGGGAACTCATATCATGGGAGCGACCCCATCCAAGTCAGTTGTTGATAGTGATCTGCGTTGTTGGGATCATAAAAATCTTTTCCTAGTTGGTGCAGGAAGTATGCCAACCATTGGCAGTTCAAATACAACATTGACCATTGCCGCGCTGAGTTTTAGACTTGCCGAGCAGATGCTTCAAGAATTAAATTCTCATAATTTGCAAGCCAGTAATTTGCAAGCCAGTAATTTGCAAGCCAGGTAAGGCGTGTCAGCAATTAAAATTACGCTCCATCAGTGAAAGGCTTTGTGCGCTTTTAATCTAAAACTTCATGATGGCTGAAATTCAGCGCTAAATAGCGTTATAGGGCTATTTAATCATACGCCCTAGTAGCCCTTACACAGTCAAAAAATATTGCGAGTAGACGTAATTATGACTACAGTCTCTGATAGCTTAAAGTTGATTACAACGGTTGACCAATTGAAGTACTATCTCATACAGGCAATGAAGATAGAACATGCAACCATTCCCCCTTACATGACAGCACTTTACTCCATTAAACCCGGAACAAATTTAGAAGCTTTCCATATTATCCGGGCGGTTGCTGTAGAAGAAATGCTACATCTAACTCTCGTGGCTAATGTTTATAATGCGGTAGGAGGATCGTTTGAATCACCAGTCCTAACGGACTATCATTTTATTCCCATATATCCTAGCTTTCTACCCACGGGATCTACGGATTTTAAAGTAGGTTTAAGCAAGTTTTCCGAAGAGACGATAAAGACCTTTCGTAAAATTGAACGGTCTCAACACGTTCCAGAAGGTGAAGCATTAGTTGCATCTCGAAGCTTAGAAGAATATTTGTTCAATATTATAGGCTACGATCCGACCAAGGCTTTCTACAGCATTGGCTTATTTTATGCAGAAATCATTCGTGGTCTGAATGCACTCTATAAAGAGAAGGGTCCCGATCTATTTTGTGGCGATCCTAAACGACAAATCACTCCAGAATACTACTATAACGGCGGTGGAGACATCATCCCAGTAACCGATCTGCGTTCAGCCATACGAGCCTTAAAAGTGATTCAAGATCAGGGTGAAGGGTCAAGAAGCGAGACGATCTATGATGCAGAGCGAGAACTAGCCCATGACTATCGTTTTCAGCAAATACTATTAAAGCAATATTATGTCATTGACAAGGATGATCCGACAAAATCTGATAAGCCCAATGAGCCTACAGGTGAATCCTTTACCGTAGATTGGGACGCAGTTTATCCGATTAAGGATAATGCCAAACTGAGTGATTATCCCGAAGGATCAGAAGTGCGTGCAGCAGCCTTAGAGTTTCTGTCCGCCTATAGTGACTTCTTAACCAAGATTGAATACGCCTTTAATGGACATCCTGAGCATTTGATTCCCGCAGTTGGGGGAATGTTCCGCCTCAAAGAACAGGCTAATAGTTTAATGCGTAACCCCATTCCAGGCACTCCAGGGGTTAATGCGGCTCCTATTTACAGGTTAGACCAGCCTTAGCTAACTTTGACTTGCGAATCTAAACTTTTGTGGAGGTAAATAACTGATGGATATTAATGCACCTGAGTTTATGGAGTATTTCCTCAATCTCTCAGTGGTTCTTACAGGTTTTTCCAAGTTTCACTTGCAAGGAACAGGCGTTGCTACTCTTTATTTTGAAACCATTCGGGACATAATTGGTGGAGATTTGCTTAGAGAACTGTTAACAAGTTTTCATCAGTTGGAGCTTGAAAAACAAGAAAGCAACCACGAATCAATCGCACAGATTTTGGCATCTGAAAAATTTGGCCCGATCGCCCGCAATATCATTAAGGTTTGGTATATGGCCACCTGGTATACACTGCCACAATCCTGGCGGGATGTTTTTGGAACCAAAGAAAAGGATGGAACCTTTATTATCAGTCCACATGCCTATCCAGAAGGACTTTTATGGTCTGCTATCGGTGTTAACCCACCTGGCGCGAAAGGCCAGGGATATGGGACTTGGAGCGAACCCCCTTTAGTGAGCCTGGCTAAAAGCTAACATCTTTTCTGGGTATCACCTCACTCAACCTCTAAAATAAGACTCATCTTTGAGCCTGACAAAATAGCAACAATTCCTAGTTTTAAGACCAAACATGAGTATTACATCTTGGTTTCGTAGGCTCTCTACTATTGCCTTCTCGATTTTTTTTAGCTTAACGATCTTTACTTTGCCCGCTAACGCTTTCGTTACGACAGATTACCAAAAATTGCTTATCACAAACGCCTGTGTTAACTGCGATCTATCGGAAGCGGATTTATCGAATAGAGATTTATATGGCAGCGCACTCGGTGGGGCAAATCTATCTAAAGCAAATCTCTCTGGTGCCCTACTCAATGATGCAAAGCTTCAAGGAGCTAATTTAACGGGAGCCAATCTATCGGGAGCTATCCTGATGGGGATCACCTTGTCTGATGCTAACCTAACGGGGGCTAATCTTTCTCAGGCAGATTTATATAATGCCCTTCTGAGTAAGACAAAGTTGTTAAACGCGGATTTAACCGGTGCAGATTTAACAGAGGCTATTATCTCTGATGCCGATTTGTCTAATGCTGTGGGGAAAAATGCCAAGCTAAGGGCAGCAATTTTCTCTCGAGCTATTCTATCGGGAGCGGATTTGTCTAATACCTTCATGAGAAATACAAGGTTATCAGAAGCAAAGCTTAATGGAACTAAGCTATCTGGGGCAGATTTGTCTAATTCTGTGATGCCTGACGGGACTACCTATAATGGAGATGTCACTAAGTTTGGTGCTTTGCAGTGAAACTTGAGTCCTGCTTCAGTGTGAATTGAAAAGCGGAAAATAAAAAAATGTAAGGTGGGTTAGTACAATTTCATAACCCACCATCCGCAAACATTGCTGTAAAGCATTGGCAAAATTTTCTCTTATAGGCAAATTTGAGAAAGTTTGACTCAAACACACTAATTTTTGTCATCCCAAAGAGAATCTTGATAAGGGATTAAAAATAGAGAAGACAGTGTAACGGACAAGAACATATCCATTCCTTTTTCCTAAATACTTAAGAATTGAAAAATGTTAATAGGTTCGTAACGATTCTGAAAAGTTTATTAAGCTATTAACTAATGACGAAAGTATCAATTAAAGTGATTCTAAGTATTTACATAATTTTAGTACTTTCAGCAGTAGTAGTTCCCTTTGCAGAATGAAATATTTTTTGAAATTCTGAGCTAATTAATACTTTACTTCATTCGCTTTAACGAGCAATAATCAAATTCTATTTGTTTATTGCTCATTGTAAACACAGTATTAACTCGTAAAAATTGAACAAATTCACATATCTTTGGAATAACCAAACTATGTTGAAACAACAAGGTAAACGTAAGATGAATAACTCTACAGGTTGTAATCAATTCAAGTCTATTGGTCGCTTATTAATTGTGTTAGTAGCATTGGTATTTTTCGGGATGACTTACTTGAGTTTTCCCGCCACTGCCGCTACAAATAGCGACAAAAATTCATATTTAGTGTCTCTGGTTCCGCCTTCAAAGACAACACCTATATTCGATCCAGCAAAAGTTTCTTTGGGCATTACGCCCACGGGTTGGAGCAATGGTGACGATCCTAGTATTGATCTCTATCCTCGTATCCCTTATCAGCAGATTCTGAGTGAAATGGCACTATCTGGCTTCAAAGGCTCGCAAACCTCAGGTAAGTATCCGGAAGATATCGGAGTTTTGAAAAGAGAGTTAAAACTTCGTAACTTGACTATTTCTGAACCTTGGGTGGGAACTGAATTCACTGTAGGGAAGACGGATGAAACCTGGGCTGAATTCAAGAAACAGGTGCAATTTATGAAACAAATTGGTGGCAGCAAAAGTATTGTAGTAGCCGAATTGGGTAACGCAGTTCATCAACAGCCAGTTGCACCTTTGCCTAACAGACCAAAGTTTACTGACAAGCAATGGAATGCTCTTACTCAAGGGTTGAATCAACTTGGTAAAAAAGCAAAAGAGGAAGGTATGCAGATATCCTACCATCCCCATATTGGTACAGGAGTAGAAAACTTGGCTGATATAGATCGCTTGATGGCAAATACCAATCCCGAATATGTTAATTTGCTGCTCGATACTGGTCATTTATACTACGCAGGAGTCGATCCTCTGGAAGTGACAAAGAAATATGCCGATCGCATCAAGCACGTTCACCTAAAAAATATTCGTCAGCCGGTTTTAGATGAGTCTATCAAAAAAGGTTGGAGCTTTTTAGATTCGATCAAAAAAGGTGTGTTTACTGTTCCAGGAGACACCAAAGAAGGTGCAATTGAATTTAAACCAATTTTAAATGAGCTTGCTAATGCCAACTATGAAGGATGGCTCATAGTGGAAGCAGAACAAGATCCTAACAAAACAAATCCTTTGAAAAACGCGCTAATAGCTCGTAGTTATCTACATGATGTGACTGGTTTATAAGCTATTTCAGCAAGTAGTCAGTAGGTCAATTCAAAATTCAAAAGATAAAAATTATGAATTTTGAATTGATTTGCCACATCATTAGGGCTTTTACAGTTATTTCATTAGCAAATTCGTTTTGCAGTGTCATATTCTCTATTGCGAAGAGCGAAATATGATGGAATTTGCCCAATTCTTAGATGCAAATAAGATAATTAAACATTATTTCAACGGAGAATAGGAATGAAATCGAGTGATAAAGAAAAGATCAAAAGTGTCTTTGAAGAAGTATATGCCGCTAATGTTAAATCTGAAGATTTGTGTGGTTACGGCGAGATGTATACAGAAGATGCTCTTTGGATGGCGCCGAATGTCCCCGATCGCGTTGGGATTAATGACATTGTTGAAGGCTTTAGCGAGCAGATTGCTAGCAACAAGATCGATCCCATTTTCACTGCTGAAGAAATCGAAGTCATTGGCGATTTTGGTTATGTCTTAGGAATTTCTATTGCCACAATTCACCCAAAAGATGGTAGCCCATCGAAACTGGTTAAATTTCGGGCATTATGGTTAATGAAAAAACAGGATAATAACTGGAAAATTAGTCGTCAGATTTGGAATACTAAACCCTTATAAAGCTGCGATTTTACAACTTTTGGAGACTTGTAAAATGAACAAATATAAAAAGGGCAAAGAAGAATATCGCGAGATTATTGACTATTATTTCCGCTCCTTTAGAACAGGTGATTTTTTTTAGGTACAGTTTTCTTCTGAGATTAAATTTCTTAGCCCGATTAGTGAAAGGACTATCAATGGGCGTGAAGAAGAAATGCTTAACTGAACCGTATTGATTAATAGGTAGCAAAATTGCTTTAACTTATCAATTAAAAGTTCATAATTTTTGGATTTAACTAGCAATCAACTCAAATTTTAACATGAGCAACTCATCATCTTTGCCTGATATTTACCTGAGCTTCTTCCTGTTTACCGTCAATTTGAATCCTGGTGATTCAGAATATCGACAAACAATTCTAACGCATATAAAAGAGCTTCAAAAATTTGGTTACACTGGCTTTGAATTTCCTATTGCGCCTAACGAAGATAAAAATTATAAAAAAGACATTGAAGATTATGCTAGTTTGCGATATAGTCTGGACTCAGAAGGATTAGAGGATGTAAAAATTACTACTAATGTCGGGGCTACCCGTTCCTTCGATTTAAGTTCTCCCTACTATGAACAAAGACAAGCAGCACTAGAGTACCTCAAGTCAAGGATTGACATAACAGCTGCACTGAGGGGTGAAATTATGATGGGGCCGATTGTCATCCCTTATGGTGTATTTCCAACTACTGACTTTAATGCTCCAATTTGGAGCGATCAACTTCAGGAGCATTTAGCAATTCGCTATCGCAATGCTCAGACGATATTTGATGAATTAGGTCAATACGCAGAGCAACAAAATGTCAAATTAGCAATTGAACCAATTACTCATTGGGAAACCTCTGGTCCTAACAAATTATCGCAATTAATTGAGTTTTTGGATGGAGTTGATAGTAAACAAGTAGGAGTAGTGATTGATAGCGCTCACGAAACTCTTGATGGTGATGGGCCTGAAATATTCAAAGCACAAGTGGCGTATCTTGCCGAACAGGAAAGACTTCATTACGTACAAGTCTCTCCTCCCGATCGCGGGGCACTTCATACAAGTTGGATTCCTTGGCAATCATTTTTAGAACCAATTTTACAAGTCTATGATGGCCCGATCGCAGTAGAGATTTTCAATGCCATTCCTGCTTTTATTAACTCGCTTCGTTTGACTCGACGTAAGTTTTGGATTCCTGGAGAAGATCCTGAAAATAAATATCCAAGTGCCTACGATATTGCCAACGAAGCCATCAAAGCTACTCGAATACAGTTGGATAAAATCAACTATTATTGTTAAGTAGTTTCAGATAACTACTTAGATATTTCTGTCCAAATTATCGAAGGGATTTATCTTGATTGAGCAATCGTCAAATATCTTTGATCGCTTGTGAATCTGATTGTTTCTCTTTTCCTTGCCATCATAGGATATATAAGGGGTTAAATAATCAAATATTTTTCATTTAAATATCATTTAACCTCTTCTTCTATGTTGTGCAATTCATTTCGCATAGGTACTTAAGATTTATCGATTATTATGCTCTTTAATAAAAATCAGATAGTCTCAGTTTTTCTGGCTTTTATTCTGGCTGTAGCTATTATTATCTGTGGCTGGGAACAGGCGATCGCCCAGCCAATAGCCGGTTTAAAAGAAGAAATGGGTGTATGGGAAACTATCCCTATGCCTCCTAAAGAAAATTTGATGCAATCTGTCCATACTTTACTTCTTCCCAATGGCAAGGTGTTGAGCGTCAGTGGTAGTAGTTTTCGCAATACCGTAGTTATTAAAAATGGAGAACCCAATCCCAGCTTTATAGAAGGAGTCAATGTCACAGATTATAATATCATCAACAATACTGCCCTTTTAGATCCTGAAACTGGAAAACTTGAGCGCATTGCTTCACCACCATTCCAGCAATATGGAGAAATCAACGATTTATTTTGCTCCGGTCATTTGCAACTAGCCGATGGTAATGTTCTTTTTGTCGGTGGTACTGGACGATACTACCCTGGAGGAGCCTTTACAGGCTCTAGACAGGTAAACCTTTATGATTGGAAAACAAATAAGTGGTCTGCTGCTGGACAACTCAAAGAAGGACGTTGGTATCCCAGTTTAATTTCACTAGCTGATGGGAAAATAGTTATTTTTTCTGGTCTAAAATACGAGTCTCCCAACCAAGTTAATCCGAGTCTAGAAATTTACGATCCTAAAACCCAAAAACTCCACTATATTGACCTAACAACCGTAGAAAACAGTCCCTTCAACACCAAACTCACAGATGTGGGTGCCTACGATACTATAGACCTCTATCCTCGCGTTTTCCCAACTGCTGATGGCAAACTTTTGATAACTGGAGATGACGCTGGAATTGGTGGGGTTTTGGTCACACAGTCCAGTAAAAAAAGCTATTTAATGTCTATCGATGAAGGCGCAGAGGGTAAATTATCCGTCAGTTTTGAAGTAGTAGCCGACCGGGGAGAGTCGTCTAAAGCTTATGGAACTGCTGTGCAAGTTCCTAACTCTGAAGATGTTTTATTACTCGGAGGTATCATCGGCACCAACGACATCAACTATGGCCGAGGAGGTAATACAGCAGGTTTTCCAAACTGGTCAAGGGTTTCTACTAGCCTACAGCATTGGACATCTCCTCGTAAGAGTGGAGAAAAGAATGGCAAGTGGGAAATTGTCAATAACTTTCTTGATAAGCCAAGAGCTAACCTCCAAACAGTGATTCTGCCCAATCAGGAACTGTTGGTAGTTAATGGCGGTGAATATCCAGAATACAAGCCAGTCTATGAACCTTTGCTAATGACTCCCGATTCCAGGGCTATAGGGGGTTACATTACCAAATCTATGAATCCGGCTAAATTACCCAGGCTTTATCATAATGGGGCAATTTTGTTACCGGATGCTCGTGTTTTGATTATTGGGGGAAATGCCAATCGAACAGCACGGGAAAAAGATGGCACACTTCACGTTAATATCCAGCGAGATCCCCTGAAATATTATTATAAGTTTCCCAAACTGACAGACAAATCAGGTGAGAAGGAAAAGGAATTCAATCTTGAAGAATATTACCAATCTCCTCAAAGTTATTTTATTAAGGAAGACCTTGATAAAGGAGACAAACAACCTTTCGTGCCTTCTGAAATTTGGCAGGCAGAGATATTCAGTCCCCCGTATTTGTTTAAGCCGGGTGCTCGTCCTGAAATAGCCAAATCTCCTGAAATACTCAACTATGGGAAATCTAGTAGTATCTCAGTCAAGGATGCTACAAAAACAGGTTCTGTGGTTCTGGTTAAGTTGGGTTCAGTTACTCATTCTTTCGATTATGGACAAAGATTAGCAGATTTACCAGTCGAAAATGTTGTTTTAGGGAATGAGTCTGCCATCAAATTTAGAGCGCCGAAAAATGCTAATCTTTACCCACCAGGTTACTACATGATGTTCTACCTCACTGAATTAGGTAAACCTTCCCACGCCAAGATGGTAAAGCTTGAAGTTTAAGGAGGCTCGATCAAATATTAAAAAGAATATTTTTTATGATGATAAAATCCATTTTGTAACTACTTCTAACAAATGACATTCTCTCAACCATTGGCGAAATCAATAAAATTTTACTATGGAAAATTTACGCGATCGCCTAGAAGTCGTAGCATAGCAAATAATGGGATTGGAGTGATTACACCAGATCGCTGCTACCAAATTCTAGTTACTGACGAGAAGTTGTCTTGGACAGATTCACTAACCTTAGGTTTAGATGGCTATATATATTTAGATTGCAATCAATTACACCGTTCTGCTCCTCTCAATGCAGGAGAAAATACTTCTATACCACCCTATTATATTTTTCGTTTGAAACCTTTTACTTTAGAAGTTGCGTAGTGTTAAACCAAGTGTCTTACTAAGACTATCTAAAATTATTGATTTTAATCTGCAACAGTTCAATTGTAACTTTACAACCAGAGTTAAGCAATGGCACTAACAGAAGAAGATTTAAAAACCATACCACAAGATGGCATCGATCCAGAAAATCCTGGTAAATACCAAACTTTGCTAAAAGATTTACAGGGAAACATTCTGAATGGGCATGGACGAGATCATATCGTACATCTGTTTTTACAATTTAAACCTGGTCAAGTAAATGCAGTCAAACAATGGATTCAAAACTTTGCCCAGAAATATGTTAAATCTGCCGAGCAGCAGTCAAATGAGGCCTACGAATACCGAACTAAAAAGATATCAGGTGGTATATTTGCTAGTTTATATTTGTCTTGTCAAGGTTATGAATATCTACAAATAAAACCGTGGAAAATACCCGGAGATCAGCCATTTCGATTAGGTATGCAAAATGTTGATATCAAGGGCTTTTTAGGCGATCCAGCACCGGGAGATTGGGAACCAGGATTTCAACAGAAATCAGATGCCTTGCTACTTGTAGCAGATGATAATTTGACAGACTTATCCAAAGCAATTAACGATATCTGTTCAGAATTGTCTCAACTGTCGAAAATACTTCACAGAGAAGATGGTTTTATCCTCAGAAATGCTCAAAAACAAATTATAGAACACTTCGGTTATGTTGATGGTGTCAGTCAACCTCTATTTCTGAAACGAAATATTGCCAGTGCCAAAGCTAATAACTCTGACTTCAGCAAATGGGATCCTCGCGCTCCGCTAAATGCGATCTTGGTTAAAGATCCTAATGGTAAGACTGAAGATAGTTATGGCAGTTACTTAGTTTGTCGTAAACTTGAACAAAATGTCCAAAAATTCCGTGAAGAGGTGCGGAATTTGGCTAAACAATTAGATATTAATGAAACTTTAGCCGGAGCTTTGGTTGTGGGACGGTTTGAAGATGGAACTCCAGTAACCCTCTCAGATTTACCAAGTCAAAGTGCGACATCAACCAATTATAATTACTTTAATAATTTTAATTACGATTTGGATACGCAGGCAACAAAGTGTCCGTTCCACACCCATATCCGCAAAGTTAATCCTAGAGGTGATACAGGTAGAGTAGAGTCTTCCCCAGGTTTTGACGAGGCTTTAAAGGTAGAGAGAATGCATCGGATTGCTCGTCGTTCTGTCAGTTTTGGAGAGCAAGATTGCAGTCAAGAGCCGACAACAGGCTCAGGATTGCTGTTTCTTTGCTTTCAAGCAGATATTGAAAATCAGTTTAATTTTATACAGTCTAGATGGGCAAATCCTAAGCATTTTGTGCAAGTCAATGCTGGCCCAGATCCGCTAATTGGTCAACCAGAGGGAATTCAGAAATGGCCAAAAGAATGGGGCGGATCAAAAACTGAAGAATATGGGTTTAAACTGCCGGTAAAAATGAAGGGTGGGGAATATTTTTTTGCACCTAGCCTAAGTTTTCTCAAAAATTTAGCAAGAACTTAATCGTAGCTTATAAATTAAGTTTAGTTAAGCTCTGTTGGTTGATAAGGCGCTATAGCAATCCTATTTGAATTATCAAATTAGTCATGGAGATAGACAACAGACAACAGATTTTTTCCGAATGATTTAGGATTGCTATGTATTCAAAAACTTTTACCAGCTATATAGACTTGGAGTTAATAAAAGTTATTGATGTGGAAACCAAAACTGAGAATATTGGTGACATAATTAGGTCTATTTATGAGCATCAACTTTGGACGGGAAATTTGTGGAAATCTTAATGTAGCAGAGTCGCGTGAGTGGTTAGTAACCAATGGTAGCGGTAGCTATGCTTCGGGTACAGTAGCAGGTTTATCAACACGGGGTTATCACGGTTTACTTGTGGCTGCACTGCAACCACCGTTGCAGCGAACCTTACTACTAGCAAAGCTAGATGAAACAGCAGAGTATGAAGACAGCTCTTATCCCCTGTTTGCCAATCGTTGGTCAAATGGCACAGTTGCTCCTCAAGGTTACCGCTATATCGAAAGCTTTTATTTAGAAGGAACAGTACCTGTATGGAGTTTTGCTTGTGGAGGTGCGTTATTAGAGAAACGCATCTGGATGCAGCCTGGAGCTGATACTACATATATTCATTACTACTTGCGACGAGCAAAGCGATCGCTTAAATTATCAATCAAAGCATTTGTTAATCACCGGGATTATCACAGCAGAACCCATGCTCAAGAATCGCCTGCCAAGGATTGGCGAATGAATGTAAAAGCGATCGATCGTGGAGTCGGCGTCACAGTATTTCAGGGAGCGCAACCTTTATACTTGTTGACAGATAGCGGTAATGTCTCACTTAATAATGAGTGGTACTATGGATTTGAACTCGCAGCCGAAAAGGAACGCGGACTCAACGATATAGACGATCATCTTCATCCAGCAACTTTTGAAGCCACATTAGAGCCTGGAAGCTCATTTACTTTTGTCGCTAGTAGAGAGCAAAATCCTAATTTAAATGGTGCAATAGCCTTAGACTTACGTCACCAGTACGAGCAAAAGCTGATAGCAGACTGGCAAGCTAAACGATCGCCACAAGCCCCTCCACCTCCTGATTGGGTGCAGCAACTTGTACTCGCTGCCGATCAGTTTATTGTTGACCGACAAGACGGAAAAACCATCATCGCCGGTTACCACTGGTTTACTGATTGGGGTCGGGATACCATGATTAGTCTACCCGGTCTGACGCTTGCCACTAATCGTCCTCAAATTGCAGAGTCCATTCTTCGCACCTTTGGCAAATATATCAACAAAGGAATGTTGCCGAATCGTTTCCCTGACGATAATAAGCCACCCACGGAAGAGTACTATAATACAGTTGATGCAACACTGTGGTATTTTGAAGCCATCCGCCTTTACCTTGCTACCACTGGTGATGACAAGCTATTAGCAGATTTATTTCCCAAACTCGCAGAGATTGTCGAATTTCACCGTCAAGGAACACGCTACAATATTCGCCTCGATCCCAATGATGGGTTGCTTTATGCAGGGCAAAAAGGAGTGCAGCTTACCTGGATGGATGCCAAAGTCGATGATTGGGTGGTTACTCCTCGCATTGGCAAGCCTATAGAAGTGAATGCCCTTTGGTATAACGCTTTGCGAACGATGTCTCAGTTCGCCCAAAAGTTAGGAAAACCTTATAAAGACTATGATGCAATGGCTAATGCCACTCAAAAAGGTTTTAGTCGTTTTTGGAATAATGCCAAAGGATACTGTTTTGATGTTTTAGACGGCCCAAATGGTAACGATGCCTCTTTGCGACCAAATCAAATCTTCGCTGTATCCTTGCCAGAAAGTCCGCTCACTCCTGAACAACAACGGCAAGTAGTAGAAGCGTGCGAGCGATCGCTTCTAACTTCTCACGGATTACGCAGTCTTGCACCTGACGATCCGCAGTATATCGGCCACTATGGTGGAGATCAATTTCATCGTGACGGCGCTTATCACCAAGGAACAGTTTGGGAATGGTTAATTGGTTCATTTGTCTTAGCTCACTTGCGTGTGTTTAAGAACCCATCCGTTGCTCGGCAATTTCTAGAACCGATGCAACATCACCTCTATACTGCTGGAGTTGGAACTATCAGTGAAATATCTAATGGCGATCCACCAATGGAACCTAAAGGTTGTATTGCTCAAGCTTGGTCAGTTGGAGAAGTACTCCGCGCTTGGCTAGCTACAGAGTAATGAGCAGGGGAGGCAGGGGGCAGGGGGCAGGGGGCAGGGGGGCAGGGGAAGAAATTTTATCAAGTTGTTATCATGCCTTGATTTAGTAAAGACACAAATAATATTTAGGTTCGTTTGAAAGTTAATAGCTTATGACTGCTATTAACTATTGCAAATTAATCATCGCAAACATCATAAAAGGAAACGAAAAATGAACAAGATTCAAGAGACGGCAGAAGGAAAAAGATTAATAGAAGACCGCGATCGCAGCAAAAATAAATATTGGAAGCGGTGGGGTTCTTATTTAAGCGATCGTCAGTGGGGAACAGTACGAGAAGATTACAGTGCTGATGGCACTGCCTGGGATTACTTTTCTCACGATCAAGCTCGTTCCCGCACCTATCGTTGGGGCGAAGATGGAATTGCTGGGATTAGCGATAATTATCAACGAGTTTGTTTTGCGATCGCTCTTTGGAATGAAAAAGACCCGATTCTGAAAGAAAGGCTATTTGGTTTAACCAATAGTGAGGGCAATCACGGGGAAGATGTCAAAGAATATTATTTTTATCTTGACAACACTCCCACGCACTCATACATGAAATACCTTTACAAATATCCACAAAAAGCTTTCCCTTATAGCCAGCTAATTGAGGAAAACAGACATCGAAAATCAACCAATCCCGCAGCTTTAGAATATGAACTAATAGATACAGGGATTTTTGATGAGAATCGTTACTTTGATGTTTTTGTAGAGTACGCTAAGAATTCTCCAGAAGATATTCACATCAAAATTAGTGTTACTAACCGAGGCTCAGAAACCGCCAAACTGCACCTTTTACCAACTATTTGGCTTCGCAATACTTGGTCTTGGGGGTATGAGAATCAAACAAAAGAATTTAAATACTTGCAAGCTATCAAAACTGACTCCAACCTAAGCGTCATAGAAACTGTTTATCAAGATAATGATGAAGTTAAAAATTTACGCAAAGGATGGCTTTATAGCGAAGCTCCTAAAGAACTTCTATTTACAGAAAACGAAACAAACAAGAAACGATTTGGTTGGGGTGATAATTCCGGCCCCGTCAAAGATGGCATAAATGATTACATTGTTTCTTTCGGAAATAACAAAACAGTAAATTCTACTCAAAAAGGGACAAAAGCCGCAGTTCATTACGACTTGACAATTAATCCAGGAGAAACCAAAGTAGTTAGACTGCGGTTGAGCAATGAAAATTTAGATTCTCCTTTTGGTAATGATTTTGAAAGTGTACTTAAAGATCGCCAGCGCGAAGCCGATGAATTTTATCAAGCTGTTTGTCCTTCTGGTATTTCCGAGGATATGCGAAATGTGCAAAGACAAAGCTTTGCTGGTATGTTGTGGAGCAAACAATATTATCACTATGTAGTTTATGATTGGCTCAATGGCGACCCCACTCCACCAAGACCACCAGAACAACGTAAATTAGGCAGAAATCGTCAGTGGGATCATTTATTTAATGAAGATATTATTTCCATGCCAGACGCATGGGAATATCCTTGGTTTGCTGCTTGGGATTTAGCTTTTCATACCGTTACCTTGGCACTAATCGATCCAGAATTTGCCAAAAAGCAATTGTATATATTTACGCGCGAATGGTATATGCATCCCAACGGTCAACTACCAGCTTATGAGTGGGCATTTGGTGATGTAAATCCACCTGTTCATGCTTGGGCTGCATGGCGTGTTTACAACATAGAAAAGGAAATGTATGGCACTGCTGATAGAAAGTTTTTGGAAGAAATCTTTCAAAAGTTATCTATTTATTTTACTTGGTGGGTGAATCGTAAAGATGCTGAAGGCAACAACCTTTTTCAAGGTGGATTTTTAGGATTAGACAATATTGGAGTTTTGGATAGAAGCAATATTCAGATTCCTAATGCAATCATAGAGCAGTCTGATGGTACTAGCTGGATGGCAATGTACTGTCTAAATTTGCTAAAAATAGCCACAGAACTTGCCAAAGAAGATCCTGAGTCTAGTAGTAAGTCTAGTAGTAAGTATAGAAGCGAATATGAAGATATGGCTTCTAAATTCTTCCAGCATTTCCTACTTATCGCTGATGCAATGAATAAAGTCGGTGGTACAAAAGTAGATATATGGGATGAAAAAGACAATTTTTACTATGATATTCTGAAAGCTCCTCCAGGTGTAGTTGAGGGTGCGAACAGTGAAGGTGTACTGTTAATGAAAGTGCGATCAATGGTCGGGTTAATTCCGCTTTTTGCTGTAGAAACAATTGAACAAGATATTGTTGAGCAATATTTATCTTCAGATTTTAAAAAGCGGGTTGATTGGTTTATTCAAAATCGTCCCCAACTTACTCAACACGAGAATGTTTCTGTTCTCCCCAATCAAAATGGACTTTATTATTTGTCGCTGGTAAATAAAGATCGACTCAAATCGATTTTGGAGCGTCTGTTGAATGAAGCAGAATTTTTGAGTGATTATGGTATCCGAGCGTTGTCAAAATATCATAAAGATCATCCTTATGTCTTACGAGCAAATGGACAAGAGTATCGAGTAGAATACGAACCAGCAGAATCAAAATATGGAATGTTTGGTGGAAATTCTAATTGGCGCGGCCCTATTTGGTTCCCTGTGAATTATCTTCTCATTGAATCTTTATTGAAGTTTCATGATTTTTGGGGAGATCAAATCAAAGTTATGTGCTCTAATTCTTCTGGTGAAAGGAAAGAGATGAATTTGCAAGAAGTGGCAAATGAATTAAGCCAAAGGCTGATCAAAATTTTCCTGAAAAACCCAACATCTGGTAAGCGGCCTGTTTATGGCAGCTCAGAAAAGTTTCAAAACGACCCACATTGGCGTGATTTGATTCTGTTCTATGAATATTTTCATGGCGATATTGGTGCAGGTATTGGTGCTAGCCATCAAACCGGTTGGACAGGTTTAGTAGCTGAATTGATTCAAAAATCAGCGAAAAAAGAAGGGTCAGCAGAATAAAACCAAACCTCGTTTATCTATAATTAACAAAGATAAACGAGGCTAAAAACCTCGTTATGCCGTCTGTGTAGAAGCCACTTTTGAGTCTGCGGTCGATTTGAACTAGGTAATGGTAGCTTTACGAATGTGTCCGCTCTTGCGTACTCCGCAACACAACGCTAATCCCAAAGCCACTTTGGGCAAAACTTGTAAAATAAAAAGCAATTGGGTTCTTTCCCTGTTGCTTGGCAGTGTTGCATTTGTTATGCCGCGCTTATTCATGCACTGGCACTACTTCGCGTGATGCCAGGAAACCAAGGACAATTGCTACCAATATCAATGCTGGAACATCGCCGAAGAGGTGTCCACGTTCCGCAGAGTCAATCACTGCGTGTACCGTCATAATCGCCCCATGAACAAAACTCGACCAGACAGTAAACCAGATTAAACTGAGATGGGCTTCTGGTTTTCGAGAAGCCCATAGTAAAAAGACACCGAGCGTCGCATAAATGCCGATGATCATCTGTTCATATTCGTATTGAGCTGGTTGCCATGACCAGCCCGATGGCCATATTTTCATCAACGGATAGACCAGGAGAAAAGCAATTCCAACAACAACAAGGGCAATTCGCAAGTACCGATGCTGCTCATCCATTACTCCAACCTCACATTATTTTTCCAGGGTAGTTTCTACTAATGGAACGACTACTTGTAATAGTATTCTCGCTAGTGACACTTCAACTTAGGAGTGTTAGGAATCTTGATGTTTCTCGTGGTTCAAAGGTGATTCAACACTGAATTGTCTTTGATAACAAATTGTTAAGAACGAACTTGTATTCTGAACCAAAGCTATCAAAATTTTCTAGGTGCTTTGGTGATCGTGGGCGAAAGCATGGCAGGCATACCTATGAGCTTTTGAAGTCACTTGTCCTGTACTTTGATAAGGGACTTCCAAATAAAAAAATGTTCCAAAACTGAGGCAAAAACTCTCTCTATTTCTTCTCTCTGCGTTCTCTGCGCGGCAGTCGCTCATGGGGGAAACCCCCAAGACCGTGCTGCCTTGTCTCTGTGGTTCGTTTCTTGGAATAATTTATTTCTTGGAAGTCCCTAATCGACAAATTAAGCGTTGAGCAAACGATAAGCTTACCTTGAAGCGTTAGGCTATTTGTCGCTGCGACCTTTAGCCCCAGACGAGAAAATAATCCTTTGCTTCTTTATTCTCTGTAAATAAACTTTATTCAAAATTCTGGATTCGTAATTATTACTGTCAAATAACATATACCAAAAGTTATCTCGTAACATTTAACATTCATTATTCTGTAATTTGCATTCCAAAATGCAAATTTACCAAGGGCGATAATGCTTACTGGTACAATAACAGAAGTATGAAGTCGTGAATACAAAACTCCTCATTTCTCCTCAAGAACTCACGTCACTGTTAGCAGAAAATCTATCACAGACTGTCATTATTGATACGCGAAGTCAAGAAGATTATTTTATTTCTCATATTCCTCAATCCATAAATATTAGAGATTTGTTCACCTATCTTTTAGATAATTCCTCTCCAATAGGATTGAAGGAACTGCAAGAGTATTTTGCAGAAATTATGAGCAGAGTAGGAATATCTGGTACAGAACAGTTAATTGTTTATGAAGATGCTTTAAATAAAGGTTATGGTCAATCTTGTCGAGCAGCTTTCTTGCTGAAGTATTTGGGTTGCGCTCAGGTATCTATTTTACACGGAGGATATAGAGCATGGCTCAAAGCAGAATTACCTATTACCGATGAAGTACCAAAGCGTGAAAGCAGCATATTTAGATTGCATCCCAATGCTGACATAATGGTGACTACCACTGAGATGTTGCAAGCAATTGGCAATCCAGCAATTATTAAATTAGATGTGCGCGACAGTTCAGAATGGCTTGGGCTAAGTTCTTCTCCCTATAACCCTGATTTTTGTCCTCGCAAAGGTAGAATACCTAATGCAGTATGGTTAGAATGGCATCGTCTGATGAATTCTGAATTAGAAATCCCTACGTTTCGCTCGCCAGAAGAAATCCGAGAAATTTGTCAATCAATAGGTATTACTTCAGAGTCTATTGTGTACATTTACTGCTTTAAGGGTTCAAGGGCTGCTAATACATTAATAGCCCTTGAAGAGGCAGGAATTTCTGCTAGAAATTATTTTGGCTCTTGGAATGAATGGTCTCGTGATTTTTCATTACCCATTGATAGCAGACTAATCAGCGTGTAAGCTTGCTGATAGTTAGCGATGTTTACGGCAGGCTACACCTATGCACATTTTGTTCATGTTTTAAAGAGCATTTGCCCTGTGCTTGCGCGAACTCGGTTTCGACTATTCTTTAAAGAAAAAAGATTAGGCACACAATTAATGCATTAAAAATACTGTAAATCTTCCTAGTAACTAATCTCTTGTATTTACTGAGCTTTATTGTATAATTAAACATCAACATTTATCTGTTCTATCTGTCTAGCAGCTTTATCCCAAAGCTTTGCTGAAGTCTCATCTTGCCAATGAGTTCTCAGATTTTCTGCTTTTCTATGACATATTCGCTCTAACATTTCTAATATTGCGGATAATGTCAATTTATTAATTAATGTTTCTAAAATCTCCATATATTCTTTTTGCATGATATTTTCCTCGTTAACGTCATCTGATATCTTCTGATAAAACTCATCTACATGTGCTTTGTGTTATCAAACAATAGATTAAGATTGATTGTAGATGACTAATATCCTGCCAGCTTT
Source organism: Nostoc sp. (assembly GCF_036919495.1). Classification (GTDB taxonomy): domain Bacteria; phylum Cyanobacteriota; class Cyanobacteriia; order Cyanobacteriales; family Nostocaceae; genus Nostoc. The sequence goes on along the minus strand of NZ_JBALBZ010000212.1, from coordinate 134,135 downwards.
TACACCCAGTTTAGCCTATTTTAAATACTCAATGTTGATAATTTCTTTTTAACAGATTAAAAAACTATTTAATTCAAATATTTTCTCACAAGTTCCTCAAGTTTTTTGCCTAACTTCAAAATAGGGTAGGATAACTAGATCACTTTTTCGTAAGTATATTATAGCCTCTAAATCAGGTAATTATAAATATTTTAGTGAATGGCATTGATGGATTTATTTACTATTAAACATGTTGATAAAGGAACGGGTTAGGATTGGCGATCGCTCGTCAAATCGTCGTTGACAAATATAGCGAGGCGATAGCTGTAGAGTCAACTTGAAGACAAGACACAGCGTTGATCCTTTACTAGTAAGTATATGTTCCTAAGTTTAAGTTAGTTTTGTAGCCAATTAGGGAAAACTATTCTTAGTAAACATGGTACTTAATTAAAATTTTTTGGTGTGTCACTGACTTTCGCTTAATTAAGTATCATTCATGCTTGCCCTATCTGAAAACTTAGGAAATAACACCATCATGGTTCACATATCTTCGCTCGACGAACAAATAAAATCCTTAGAATTACCGATCGAGCGCGATCAATTTCTGCGTACAATGATTAGAGAATTGGCTGGAACCCTACAAGATGTTGTTGGGATTGAACAGGCAGAAGGCTTTTTGAATGTAGTCGGCTATCGAACAGGTCAACATGTCAATCAGGTATACCAGAACGCTTTGCAACTGTCAAATCTTTCTCGTAGCCAGGTAACTGCCGTCCTCATAGATTGGAAACGCCGGATTCAAGGCGACTTTTACGTGATTGAAGAAACTGATGAGAAGATCGTTTTAGGCAATCGCAAATGCCCCTTTGCAGAACAGGTAGAAGGGCGCGAAGCCATGTGTGTCATGACATCTAATATTTTTGGCGCAATCACAGCCGACAACCTCGGCTACGCTAGAGTCGAGTTACAAGAAACGATTGCTAGAGGCGCACAAGAATGCAGAATCGTCATTCATCTCAAACCTAGCGAAGTATTAGACGAGTTTGTAGCACAAGAATACTTCAAAGTATAGTAGCAGCCTCAAACGGGACATTTGCAGACTATCACCCTCTCCCTGTAATATGTCCCGGCTGAAGTTGATGCCCCAAAGCCTACCTTATTCCAGATTAGGATAGAATATATTATTTGAAATTTCTGAAGCAGCTTTGTAGTTAAAGCTTTTTATCCAAAATCTCAAATCCAAAATTAGTATTAGTTAGTATTAGTCTCTTTACTTTTATCCCGTCCGTGCTATGAGCAATGGTAAAGATCCCTGCTTCAGTACCTCCAGATCATGATACGCGATCAATTTTTAAAGTTTGCCCAGGTTTTACCAGAACCTCTGCTTCTTGTGACTAGCGCAGGTGAAATTTTAGCAGTTAATCAGCCTGCTGCCAGACTCTTTAACAAGACCAGTAAAGCACTGATTGGTCAATGTCTTACCGAGTTTGTTACTGATTCTTCAGAGAAAGTCATCGACTATCTTCGAGCTTGCTCTCAAAGTCGTCAAATGATTTTGGGAGCTTTAACTATCCACCAAGTCCAAGGAGAGGGAATTGCTTGTCGTAGTCAAGGATCTTTGATCGAGCCGCGATCGCCCGAAAGCCCAGCCATTAATTTACTGCGGTTAGAAAAGCGAACGAGCGATCAATTCGTTTTGCTTAACCAAAAAAATCATGCACTGAGTAAAGAAATTCAACAACGGCAACGCATTCAGGCAGAACTTGCACAATCGAATGAAACCTTAAAACAAACTTTGCTCAAACTGCAAAATGCCCTTGAAGTTGTCCAAACAGAAAAGATGTCTGGGCTAGGACATTTAGTTGCAGGCATTGCCCATGAAATTAACAATCCGATTAGCTTTATTCATGGAAATTTGACTTATGCTAGCGAATACTATGATGATTTACTAAAACTGATTCAACTCTATCAGCAAGAATATCCTAATCCAAGCCTAGTGATTCAGCAAGAAATTGAAGCCTTAGAACTTGACTTTATTCAACAAGATATCAAACAATTACTCCAGTCAATGCACACAGGTTCCGAGCGGATTAGGGAGATTGTTAAATCTTTGCGAAACTTCTCTCGATTAGACGAATCAACATTCAAGGTAGTTGATATTCATGAGGGTTTAGAGGCTGCATTGATGATTTTACAAAGTCGTCTCAACCCTGGCAAACGGCATTCTGGTATTGAAGTGATTACAGAATATGGAGAATTACCTTTGGTTTGTTGTTCTCCTGGGCAACTCAATCAGGTGTTTATGAATCTTCTGAATAATGCGATCGATGCTTTAGAAGAAGCTGAACAAGTGCGATCCTCTCCAAGCAACCCTAGGTCATCACAAGAAATAATGCAAAACGAGCCTAGTCGGATCTGGATTCGCACGCAGAAACTAAACGATCGCTACATTGCAATTTTCATTAAGGATAACGGTAACGGAATCCCTACCCAGATTCATAATCAGATATTTAATCCCTTCTTCACCACTAAGCCAGTGGGTAAAGGGACAGGATTAGGATTATCGATTTGTTACCAAATCATTGACAGCCATGATGGTCGAATTAATGTGATGTCTGATCCAGCTTGGGGAACTGAATTTAGTATTGAGTTGCCCATTATTTGCTGATCAACTAATAGCATTGCCGTATTCATCTTGTAATGTGCGGTATCCATAATTAGTTTTTAAAGACACCTCTAGCATACCTAAAAATTAAACTATTACTACATTTACTACAATATATTGTATAAATTATAACACTATGTGAGCAGGGAGCATCCCAATTTTGCAAAAATAAAGGAAGAAACATTATTCGCGAGTAATAATCACGAATAATGTGGGAATTAAATCTTGTGGCTTTTCCTCTTCTTGCTCAGATCCAGAACTAATATTGCCTCTTTTTCAAGGGATAATCTTCTTATACAGCAGCCTACACGGAGAACTTAATATGACATCTCCAGAAATGGTTACATGGCTAAAAGAACGGACAAGTTTAGGAATTCTCTCATCTGAGGTGTTAGATGCGATTGCTCAAGTAACTGAAGAACAAGTAGTGAGTGCCGAAACTAACTTAGTTAGCGAAGGCAGTCGTCCAGAAGCCCTTTATATTCTCCAAGAAGGTCAACTTGAAAGCAATAGCACCAATGAAACCAACCCAGCCTTAGCTTGTGGATTCCTCCCCGGTGCAGTGATTGAACTCAAAGAGCTGCTATTGGATGAATTAACTCCATTCACAATTACTACGGTAACTGAATGTCATTTGTGGGTTGTGCCTGGTGATAAATTTCGCGCTTTAGTTAACCAATACCCCGAAATTGCTCAGGCTTTTTCGCGCCAATTGGCTCAAGAATTAGCTCAGGTAACATCTGCACTTGGCTATGAACAAGAACGTTCCGTAGCTTTGCGACCATATTTAGTCACCAAAGCCCAACGGGGAATTATCGGTACAAGTCGCTATGCTGTAAGGCTACGCGAGCAAATTCGAGAAGCGGCGGCTGACCGGAAATCAGTGGATATTTTTGGAGAACCAGGATTAGAAAAAGACAATATAGCAGCTCTCATCCATTTTGGTTCTCCAAAACGACGAGAACCAATTATTAAAGTAAATTGCGGTATTCTGCAAACTAGCGGTGCAGATTTATTCGGTCGCGCTGGCGGTAAACCAGGATTGTTGGAATGGTTGGGAGAAGGTACTTTAGTTCTCAACAATATCCAAGAATTGCCCGAAGAATTATTACCTCCGGTGACGCAGTTGCTCAAAACTGGCACATATACCCCCGTCAGTCGTGCAGGAGAGGCAGCACCTGAACCTCGTCCCAGTAAAGCCAGAATTCTGATTGTTTCCGAAAAAACTCAGCCGACAATTGAACGTTGTATTGGTCACATTATTAAAGTGCCACCGCTACGGGTACGGAAAGCTGATGTTCAGGCACAGGTTGAATATTATACTAGTCTCTACATTCGAGCTAGAGGCGTTCTGAAACCGCACATCACCCCAGAAGCTTTACGCCGCCTCCAGTCTTATGATTTTCCTGGCAATCTCAAGGAATTAAAAAATCTGGTAGAAAGAGCGATCGTGCAAGCGGAGGGTGCTAATGAATTAACAGAAGAAATTTTCTGGCCAGCCGAAACGAAGAAAAAACGATTTCGGGTGAATCTGTTAAATGCCTATCCTCATTTGCGGCGATTTTTGCGTAGTCCCTGGTGGCCCGATCGCATTAACTATGGTTTTACTGCAACGGCTTTTGCAATTATAGTTGCAGTCTTATTTATTGGGCCACAAACCCGCGATCGCAATTTCGTATTAAATCTATTTTGGGCTTGGTGGTGGCCTTTCTTCTTATTTCTCTTTCCCTTTTTGGGGCGTATCTGGTGTTCTGTTTGTCCCTTCATGATTTACGGGGAAATTACCCAAAAGTTATCTCTGTGGCTGTGGCCTCGAAAACTCAAACGTTGGCCCAGACAAGAAGCTGAGAAATGGGGCGGATGGTTCATGTTTGGTTTATTCACCCTAATTTTCTTATGGGAAGAACTCTGGCATTTAGAAAATACCGCCTACCTCAGCGCTTGTTTGCTGCTTTTAATTACGGCTGGAGCGATGATTTTCTGTGCTCTTTTTGAGCGAAGATTTTGGTGTCGTTATCTCTGTCCTATCGGCGGGATGAATGGTTTATTTGCCAAACTCTCAATGACGGAACTTCGCGCCCAGCAAGGTATTTGTTCTGCCAGTTGCACCACATATCAGTGCTATAAAGGTGGGCCACAAAAGGGCGAAGGGATGGAAACCAATGGATGTCCTTTATATTCCCACCCAGCGCAGTTAGAAGATAACAGAGATTGTGTATTGTGCATGACTTGCCTGAAAGCCTGTCCCCATCGTTCTGTTGAGTTCAACTTGCGTCCACCTGGAATTGAACTGTGGACAACTCATGTACCTCGCACCTATGAAGTAGCATTATTGTTTTTGTTGTTGGGTGGAATATATCTGCATCGCTTGCCAGAGTTGCAATCTTGGTTGGGGTTACAACTGGATTTAACTCAGTTTTGGCAGCACTTGGGATTATCGCTGCTAGTGTTAATCATCCCAGCGATTCTTACCTTTGGGGCTTATGGCTTGCTGCAAGTATTCAACTTTAACCGAAAGCCTCGATCATTTGTAGAACTTGCTTATGGCTATCTACCATTAGTGTTAGGGGGGAACTTGGCTCATTATCTGCGTTTAGGCTTAGGCGAAGGTGGACGAATTTTACCCGTAACCTTTGCTACCCTTGGACTGGGTAGTGAACAATTGCCAATATTGGTTGCTCATCCGGCTGTCATTGCCTTTTTGCAAGGTGCAACGATAATTTTTTCCGTGTTAATGACTATACTATTAACCCAAAAGATTGCCAAGCAACCAGTGCGATCGCTCCTTTGGCAACACCTAGCAGCGATCGGTTTAGGAGTTAGTATGTGGGCGATTATCGTGTTTTGAGTTTCACATAATATATAGCGATTGTGACAATACGGTTCGGTTAACATGTTTGTCTCCCGAAGATCCCACCTTTTTTAGGGTTGCCCTTTCTGAGCTTTACCCCCTTAAAAAGGGGGCCGCCGCAGGCAGAGGGGGATGTTATCCGAACCGTATTAGGAGTGATGATATCAAATACGTTTGATATCAAAATTATCCCTCTTTCCTCTCCCTCTGCGGTTTCAGCGTCTCTGTGGTTTCTTAAGAGAGCCGATGGCGCTTTGAATGTCTTATATCATGTCCGGCTGATTAGTTATAATTTCCGCATCTGTGTAAAATGGTTTGGCATCAAGAAGAACAGGTATTGCAGTTAGTTCGCGATCGCATCGGTGTTCTTACCCTCTATTACACTACCACTGGTTCGGTTCGTTGGATTGCGCCTCAACTGATAGCTTTATCACCCCATTGTTCATGCGATTTAGATTTGGTGGCGTTGCAAGATTATCTTTATTGTGCCTTTGTTCCAGGAGAACGAACGCTTTGAGAACAGGTGCGGGAACTGCAACCTGGAACGGCGTAAATAATTAAAGGTTTGTAGTGTTAGCGTAGCGTCTCCTAGAGAGGACTGAAGACCTCTCTACAAACTAATTTCAATATTAGTTAATATAGTTTGGATTATTCTTACCTACTTACACTAAAATTTCTTTTTTTTAACTTGATAGTTATTTCTATCTTCTTACAGTAGCCATATAAATATATTTTTTACTACAATATTAACTTCTTCTGGAATTTGGCTTTTCTACTGTGTAATTACACGTAGAATAAATCAAGTCTAGAACTCTTAAATAAAAAAATGGCAGATAACAAACTAATGACACAGCCTAACTCGCAAGACAAAAATAGCTTTCTTTACCCTCGTAGCCGATATTATGGTAATTTCCAGCCAGAAACCTTAGCTTTTAATGCCAACCTTCAAGAATTTGCCCAAAAAATTAGTTACATTACCTGCCTAGAAACAGGTGGAAAGCTGTCTTCAGAAGAAGCTTACGAGCAAATTAGGGCGCTTTGGAAACAGTTGAAACATAGCAAAAAGGAACTAGCTATTGGGGAAAATAAAGAAATTTAAGCTTTCAACAAGATGCATTAACTATTGTTCAAGCAACTTTTATGTGATTTTACTCTCACTAAAGTTATAAAAGGAGGTTAGCCCCAGGGCGGCCGCATCATGTCAATAAGCAGCCTATATTCTTAATAGAGTTAAAGTCAATGTCATTAGGTCTTACTTATTGCGAAAAAATTAGGCGATTGTTTTGGGGCTTAAAAAATAATCAAACGCGAAATCCCTATTTTTTCCTTGGTTCTTAACCTTCGTTGTGATCAAGAGTAATTTAGATGCGTTTGCCCTGAGGTTAGCCCAGCTTCTATGCTTATATATATTCTTGGGAATCTTAAGAAAGTTTTGTATACACGCTTACAATTCAATTTAACAATTAGCATTTTTTGAAAGGATTTTGTGTTCGAGTTTGTCCGATTAACCTCCCAGTACAGTAGGAAATTGGGAATTTAATAAAGAATCTCCGCCTACCTATGCTCAAAAAGCAGGCATATACCCAATAATTTCTGACCGATAAAATTGCTGAAAAGCCTATGAATATGTACTTTTAATGGGAGCATCCCAAATATGCAAAAAGGGGGTAAAAAGCCGATTTTCTGGGAGCATCCCAGTTTTTATTTAGCGAGCAAATATTAATCCATCACCCGATGATCGCCGTGAAGGATTTGTCCTGATCTGACTCGGATGGATTACTATCTCCACTACCTGGAAATTACTCAACCTCAATTACCTGAGTAAATTCGTTATCTTGCAGTTGATCAGTAAACCAAAAAGTTTTCCTCAAAGAGCGATCGCTATCTGTACCCCAATACGGTTCAGTTAAGGAAAATTGTAGCGACTGTCTTAAAAGTCAAGTGATCGTTAACAAAAAAACGGGGGTTGGAGCATCGACGCAACTGAGGAACGCTGCGCTAGATTCGGCGGTGTCTGGTACGGTGTTTGGTTTCACTGCCGTTCAACCCAACCTACATTAGAGTTATTTTTTAGGCAAAACTACGCAGTATTGCCGTGCAAAGGAAACTCTATAAAATAATCCCACATTTATGCAACGCTCTAATTCTTAAGATTGCAGCACTCTACTTTTGGTTCAGTTGCAAAATCATTCAAACCAACGGCTTTCAACAGCGCCGTCCAAGAAGTATCTTGCGATTTTGTGCGACGCAATTCACTAGCAGCACTCAGCGCTTCATACCAAATACCATTAGCCGCATAAAGATTTACTTGCTGGCTTGGTGTTGCTTTTGATGGCAAGCGAAGGTTTACTATTCCTGGTGTCCCCGTTAAAGAAGTTTTATAAATAGTCTGATTTTGTGCTTCATCTTCTAGCACAAACTCTCCAGATGCAAAGTCAGATGCATAAGGAACATAGAATAAGAAACTAGGATGCTCTGTGATCGTTGTGCCAAACACCAATTCTGATTTTGAATAAACAGGTACTAAAGCTGTGAGCCGCTTTTGAGAAGAAGTCAGAAGCTTATTTATATCCTGACCACAGCCACGACTACCTGCTTCTGTTCGCTTACCTGGTTCCCCGATGCCTTTTGGTGGAGGCGGTGCTGCGAAAATCAATGATTGGTTTAATTGTCTGTTGTGATTTGCAGGCTGGGCTTGGACATCTATAGAGCTAAGGAATGTTAAACTAACGGCGAGGAAAATTTGAATCTTTTGCATAGAAAATTTCATTTTTATTTATGCCTCAAATTCTGCTTTGTTGTGATAGGTAAATTGCCACTGTGCCACCAGTAGCCACTAAAACCAAAGCTGATGGAACTAGGGGAACCCAAATCCCTTGGTAAAACAGAATTAAGCAAAAAACGTATAAGACTCCAAGTACACCTCCTCCTGCCAATACTAAATATAGTCTTGACCGATCGCTTGCTGCGATCGCCACTGATCCGGCTACGCTAAACGCACCTCCAACCACCGACCAACTCCAAACCCACAAAACTTCGCCCCAAATGGGCAAAACTGATATCAAAGGTCGCCCATCCATAACCGCACTCACCAGCTGACTCACCATTTGTGCTTGCAGAATCACCCCTGGTATTTCTTCAGAAGCCTGCCCAGTCATGTAGGGGGTAGGACTATAATCACGAAAGCTTTGGGCAGTAGTACCAATGAGAACAATTCGGTCTTTGACTTGTTCAGCGTTGACTTTACCCCTAAGAACATCTGTGAGTGTGACTTTAGGAGCAATTTCTCCAGGGGAATTTTGAACAGACCGATAATTGAGCAATATTTGGTAGCCCCCTGTATCCGCCTGTTGATAGCCACCTATGTGAGACTGCAACCGCTTAAAAACAACCTTACCTAACTGCAAATCCCCAGAATCAGTGTATTTGGCAGAGATACCTTCTGCCTGCAAGTAGTGAAATGCCAGTTGAGCATTAAGGGCATAGGGTGCAGTACAAGGGGAAGTTACGTCTGCTGATTGCATTGCCAATAAATGACGACGCAGAACGTGGTCTAGGTCTGGGATAATATCACTAAATCCTTGGCGTTCTAGCGGAACCCCTAAAGGAGGTGAAATTCCGGGACGTTCTTTTGTGAGTTCTTGAACTTTGCAAATTGCAAAAAGTCTGTCATCTATTTTCAACCTAGTTGCTAAAGAAGCTTGGTTGCGTTGTGATGACTGATCGTGATAAATATCCAAACCAATGGCTTTGGGTTGGAACTGTGCAAGTTTTTCCAAAAGTCGGGTTAGTGCTAGATCCGAAAGCGAACCTCTTCTTTCCTTTTGTTCTGGTAACTGAAAATCTTCTTCGGTGACAGCAACTATCAACAGACGCGGATCTTGCTTTTCTTGGGGACGCGATCGCATTAATTGATCGTAAGCTTGTAACTCCCATGTTTGCAATCCTCCCATTTGCCGGACTCCCAGCACGCTGATGGTGAGCATCACACTCATTAGCAATCCCCTTAGGAGTAGGCCAATATTAGATTTAATTCGGGGCTTTGGCCAAGTCATCGGTATGGCAGCAGGATTTTCACAAATTATCGGTAACCAAGTTGCCCCAGGAAATTTGTCTTCTAATCCTTGCAGTTTTTCTCTGGCAGTGCGAACTGCAATATATAAAGATGCGCCTGAAGAAAAAGCTTCCAGAAAATGCTTTAAAAATGCTTGCGCCACAAGATCGGGCACAGGTTCCCGCATGACAATAATTTGGGGAATATGTAAATCTTGTAGTTCTCGCGCTAATCCCAATCCATCACAGGAGTTGAAAATCGCTAACTGTAAGCCATTGGTGACGGCATTTCTCAGGGCATATTTCAAATCTGCAATTGTTAAACTATCTTGGTCATTAATATAAATGCGACCAGTCTCACCTTCGCTTTTACTATGACCAGCGAAAAATAAAATATTCCAAGGTTGGTTCCACAGATGATCGTTAATCCGATCGCGTTGGGGCTGTGTCAAAAAGGTTGTGGTAGCATTGGGTAATTTTTTTAGTAATTCGCAGTCTTTGTCTACATCAATACCAGATTTATCGCCCAAAACCGCCAATATGTTGATTTTGTGTCTGTAGGTAGATGTCTGCAATGCAGTTACTTGTTCTAACTCTGGAACGCTCAAAGCTACCTCGGCCTTGGTGTAGTCCCGATCGAGCAAATCCCATAGATGCCAAGGAAGTTTCTCTAGCTGCATAGAGGCAGTGCGAATCAGCACTCGCACTTCCTCATTGGGCATTAAGTATTTAAGCAATTTTTCTCGAATCCGCCAAAAAGACTCTGACTCTAGCCAGTGATTTAAGTGCGATCGCAACTCACAAACTTTGTTTTGACACTCATCACGCCGTTGGGTAATAGAACCATCGTAAATAATTTTTTTGGCTTTGATGCGGCCGCTTCCTAGACTACAATAAGTTGAGCGCCACTCATCAATTGCTTTAACTATTTTTATATTGGGAGGTAAGTAACCAGAGGTTTCTATACTGGGACGCTTACCATCTTCTCCAATCTCCAGCGTCACCCGCACCCCTAACTCCAAATCGCCATCTAGCTTCAAAACAACTAACTTTCCCATTTGCAGCACCCCTATTGTTTTTCGCTTCAGATGAGAAAACTTTCTATCACGCTAATATTCCCCAAGACCAATTTAATACTAAAACGTTCTCCTACATCACCACTAAACTGCAATTGAATATTTTTGTTAGTGCTTCTAGTTTGCGCTTCCATAATAGATTCTCCCTCTACTCCTTCAAAGTCAAGCACCATCAGTTGGAGATTTGGTGGTAGATAAATTTCTCCCCATGTAGGATGCACTTCTACGATAATATCTATTTCCTTCTCCTTTTCTTGAATGAAACCAACGACTAGAATTACAGATTGAATTATTCCTGTCTTTCCTAAATCAATCAGCTTACCTCTGCTAACAAAAGAACCATTAGCACTTCTTAGATTCCAATCTGGATTAGCTCTTTGATAATCAAAGAGAGTTTCAATTTCTTGCCAACCAGACTCAAAAATATTTTCTAACCATTGTTTGAGTTTAACTAAAGTCTTCCTGTCAGTGGGCAATTGAGAAGCTAACTCAGCTTGCCTCACTTGAGTAAGCTCTTCTAAATACTCCAGTAGATTGTCCAAAGGTTGCAACTGATTGATTGGTAGCAAATCACTTTGTACCTGCTTGACAAATCCTAGTAGCGTCGCTTCTCGAAATGATTTCTTTATCTGCACAGCCACATAGCCAATTCGATTTGACTGTACTTCAGGCGGTACGTAAATAAATTGTGCATCTTCCAACACTGGGCGACATTCTAACGATCCCAAGTTTTTCAGCGACAAATCAGCTACATCCATAAGTGTTTGCTGTAAAGGGTTCCAACTATCGCTCTTGTCTAAGTCTGTCTCAAATCCCATGTATTGGAGATAAGAGTTTACAAAAGACACAGACAAAGTATTGAGATGAACAAGTTCAGCTTTTTTTTGCGTGGCTTGTTGCCTACATAACTCTTCTGCTCGATGTCTTCCATCTAACGGTATAGGCCCTGTAAATTGTAAAGGATCTGCGATTTTCTCCATATTTTTTGACCAGATGATTAAAGTTTATTAAATATTAAATACATATATATTCTTGGAGTTTATCAGTAAATTTTTTCAGGCATCGTTGGTAGAAACTATGTAGAGATGTAATTCCAATGCCCCATTCTGCCGAAATCTCTTTCCAGGAAATTCCAGAGTATCTTCTTTTAGCTATAGCTTGGAAATTTGCCTCTGGATGACCTTTTATATGTTCTTTGCAAAAAATAAACTCTGGATCGGATTCTATACATTCTATTATTTGTTCAGATAAAGACATAGGTTGAGATTGAGATGATGGGATATTATCCATCTGAGATTCTTCGAGATTTATTTCATTTCCTTTGCCGATAACTTTGGGGATAGCTTCTGGAAAAAAGCGTTTACTCAATAGCATATTTACCCAAGTTATAACTTCGCCGCGTTCTGGATCGTACTTTTTAATATTGTTATCTTGGCAAAGATAAAAAAATAAATTTTGTACTGCCTCATCATAAATATCTTCATAAACTAGTTGAAATTGACCCTTATAAGGATGAATCAGTCTACCCGACTGCCAAATCGCATTCATCAGCCGTGTTAAAGCTACGCGCTGTTCTTTGGTTGCGTATGGGTGTTGTTGGGCTTTGAGCGTTAATTCTTTAAGTTGCACATCTAGTTCTTTTCTCCAGTCGTTAGTCATAAAAGACCTCGAGTTCAAACGCACCAACTTGCCATTCTCTATATATCTCTCATGTATGGATTGTGATTTTTACACAAACTAGCCACAATCGTTACAAAACTTTTCGCTCCGGCATGAAAGAAATGTAAGTAGGTATTAATACTGTTCAGTTAAGCAATTTCTTGGTTAAGGGAATTCCAAAAAATAAATTATCTAATCTTGTGAGGTGAGCATCTTGCCCGAACCGGATTAAATTAGTGAACAGTTAAGCTTATGAGCATTTAAGTTGCATAAAAGCATGGTTGGAACTGCTTACTATAAGCAAATCAACCTGGAAAAATGAATAACGATTAGCTTAATCATTGGAAGCAGTCGCAGATTTGACCCCAAATTGAAACACGCTACTTCTATTCGTCGGGGACTCTGACTCCCAACGGACAAATTAACTGATAATCGATAACTGTTGAGGCCTAGCCCTCAATCCCTAATTATTTTTTTCCAATAATTATTCTCTATTTTGTGGCATAAATTTAGTTAATGCGGGTGATATGTATACAGCAGCATTGATCACTAAGAAGTTCCTTATGACTAACTCCACCTACCAGCTAGACGATTCCGCTTTAACATTGCCGATTTCCCAATTAGCTCGGATAACTGCCGAGCAATTTGCTAACCAGCAGCCAAATTCTGAAAAAGCAGAGCAAGTTCGGCTGAATACCTTGGCTGTGTGGGTGGTGAATGACTACTTAGAAATGATGGATATTCCTACTGATCTCCAAGCTAGTGACAGCTGGAACGCTATTATGCGCCTCTGTGGGGATGTAGCTGATTTAGAAGTGCCCTCCATTGGTCGTCTGGAGTGTCGCCCTGTCCATTCACATCAGCAGATATGTTCCATTCCTCCAGAAACCTGGGAAGAACGGGTGGGTTATTTAGTAGTTCAATTTGATGAATCGCTCCAAGAAGCGAGGTTGCTTGGTTTTATCCCCAGTGTCGAAAATGAAACGTTGCCTTTAGCGCAATTGCAACCATTGGAAGCGTTTATAGACCACCTGGGCCAACTGCGCCAATCCCCAGCTAGTCCACTGGTGAATTTAAGTCAATGGTTTGCTGGTATATTTGAGACAGGTTGGCAGACTATTGAATCTCTGTGGAACGTCCCAGAACTCAGACCAATTTATGCTTTTCGCAGTACTGATACTATCGAACTAAATGCCCTTAACCGACCAGAATCAATTACTAAACGGGCAAAACTGATTGATTTGGGTATCCAAATTCTGAACCAACCCGTCATGTTGATTGTAGAAATCAGCCCAGAAAAGGATCAGCAAACCAGTATTCATCTCCAATTACACGCCACTGGTAATCACATTTACTTGCCACCAGGAGTTCATCTCACTGTTTTAGATAGTTCGGGAACAGTATTTCTAAATGCTCAATCTAGAAAATTAGATAACTACATTCAGTTGCAGTTTCGCGGTGAACCTAGAGAGCAATTTAGCGTTAAGGTGGCCATAAATGATACTAGTATTACCGAATATTTTAGAATTTAAAACATTTAGCTATCTTCCCTTTTTGTCGATAATTTATTAAGTGGTAATTGGTTAACTAAAAATTCAAGCCAGCTTTTAGGGATTTTGAAAAAAATCTGTAAATGCTTGTAGAGCTTGTTATGAGACATGAGAACAGGGCATGGTTTCGTACAGTGGGGATAGCGACGGTCATGGGTAAGTTAGTGGTTCTAAAATTCGGAGAGGGTAGTTTTGAGCAAGGGTTTGCTGTCACTCTCGAAATTGGTGAAGAACAGGGGCGTGCTACAACAGAAATTACGGGGAAACTACCTTCATTTCCCGAAATGCCGCTCTATTACAGTCATTGGCAGTCTAGTTATCGACAGATAGGCAATCGTTATCGTCTTCATGCTGACAAAATGCAGGTGACGAATGTCTCGATGATTCAAGACTGCGAAAACGCTTCTCATATTTTGCGGGCCCGCTTTAATACGTGGCTGCGAGCAGAGGAGTTTCGCCCTTTGAGGGAAAAATGGTTAGAAAGATTGTCGTCCACAGAAGAAGTGCGGGTAATTTTACAAACAGAAAATAGCCAATTACAGTTATTACCCTGGCATCTGTGGGATTTGTTAGAACGCTACCCCAAGGCTGAAATCGCCCTTTCTTCACCATCTTACGATCGCATTCACAAACCACACACAAAAAATCCATTAGTCAATATTTTAGCGATTGTGGGCAATAGTCAAGGAATTGACACCCAGGCCGATCAAGCTTTACTGCAACAGTGTAGTAATGCAGAGGTCTGCTTTCTAGTAGAACCACAACGGAAGGAATTGACTGAGCATCTTTGGGGAAAAAACTGGGATATTCTCTTTTTTGCTGGGCACAGTTCCAGCAATAAAAATGGCGAAAGCGGACGAATTTACCTGAATAAAACTGATAGCCTCACCATTAACGAGTTAAAGTATGCTCTAAAGAAAGCCATTGAAAACGGCTTGCAACTAGCTATATTCAACTCCTGTGATGGATTGGGATTGGCGCGAGAACTAGCTGATTTGCAAATCCCTCAGATGATCGTTATGCGTGAACCTGTCCCAGATCAGGTTGCTAAGGAGTTCTTAAAGTATTTTCTCGAAGGTTTTGCTAGAGGCGAACCTTTATATCAGTCGGTACGCCAAGCGCGGGAACGGTTGCAAGGGCTTGAGGATAAATTTCCCTGTGCGACTTGGCTACCAATGATTTGCCAAAATCCAGCGCAGATCCCGCTCACTTGGGATGAATTAAGGTCTACAAAAACTGAAGCACCAAATTTAGTTTTGTCTACCAGACACAGACTTATGATAACTTTGTTATCTAGTTTGGCGATTACAGGCTTTGTTTGTGGGCCGAGATTGGTGGGATTGCTGGAAAATCCAGAGATTGCAGCCTATGACTTGATGATGCGATCGCGCCCTGCCGAAGGACTGGATTCCCGACTCTTAATAATCACAATTGACGATAACGATCTAGCAATTCAAAGAAAAAATAACGAGGATTTGATTGGAGCTTCCATTTCCGAAAAATCTCTTAACAAACTCCTGGCAAAACTGAATCAATACCAACCCCGTGCGATCGGCTTGGATATCTACCGTGATTTTAAAGCCAAACAACCAGATTTAATTACTCGTCTTCAAAAAACTGAGAATTTGATTGGCGTATGTAAAGGGAGTGATGTCACAGTAAATATCCCAGGAAATCAGCCGCCGCCAGAAATCCCTAAGACAAATTTGGGATTCAGTGACTTTATTCACGATCGTGATGGAGTTATCCGTCGGCATCTCCTGTTCATGAACCAAGAGGCGACATCATTGTGTACTGCTCCCTTTGCATTCAGTCTAGAACTCGCCTCCGTGTATCTACGCCCTTTAGGGATTGAACCAAAGTTCACCCCTGAAGGGAATTTGCAGCTAGGCAAAACTATTTTTCCGAACCTAAAATCTCGGACTGGCGGTTATCAAAATATTGATGCCAATGGCGGTCAAATCTTACTCAATTACCGTTCCCCAAAACAAATAGCCGAACAGGTGAAGCTAACCCAATTTTTATCAAGTCCAATTAACTCTAGTGCGATCAAAGATAAAATTGTTTTGATTGGTGTGGTGGCAAAGGGGGATTCTCCAGACACCTGGCCTACACCCTATGGCGTTCCTTTAGATGAGCAAATGCCAGGAGTGTTAGTACAAGCGCAGATGATCAGCCAAATCCTCAGTGCAGTGCAAGATGGGCGACCCTTGCTGCGGGTTTGGTCACTGTGGACTGAGGTAGCATGGATTTGGAGCTGGTCTTTAATAGGGGGAGTCCTGGCTTGGCGAAAGCTTTCCTTCCCTTGGTTAGTATTGGCAGTTATTATTACCTCTAGTGTTCTATATTTAGTTTGCTTTGGTCTGTTAATTTCGGGTGCTTGGGTGCCTTTTGTACCTTCGGCTTTGTCGTTGGTTGTCACGGTTGGCTTGATGTCAATATTTAATTCACCAACAAAACTTCGGGTGGCTACCGGGGAATAGGGTAATACACTTAGTTAAGAAAATTGATCTATTAAGGCAGGCAGGGTAAAAAATCTGATAATTGTATTGGATAGACAAATTTGGATAATTTAATTTTTGGAGTTCACTAGGGAGTGGAAAAATATTTCTGTATGAAATTTTTGGATAACTAGTAGATAATTCTATTAGATTTGCATACTTAAGGGAAGGTTTTTATGAAGTTAAATTCACAACAGATAAAACTGTTTTTAGTAGTAGCTTTTAGCTGCACTAGTTTACTAGTTAGCCTGACTCCAGTACTGGCAAAACCAACTCTTAGTTCTTCACCTAGCAATCGCCCTGGTGTTAAAACGAACCTTGCTCAAGCCACAGCCTTTAATCAACCCTCACTTCCATCTGGCCCTCCTCCCGCAGGTCGCGTTCGTGGTGGAGCAAAGCGCGACGGGGGGGATACATGTCCAGTTATTATTAGTAAACCTGACCTGACTGCTTTAGTACCTTTTACAGAGGAAGCTAACTCAGTGATTAATGTCTGGGGACAGACAACGGAAGAACACCCAAGTTTGTTTTTCTATGTGCCTTATACTAAAGATTTGCCCTATGCAGTTGAATTTGTGCTGCAAGATCAGGACTTGAAGGACATTTACAAAGAAGCGATCGCTCTACCAAATAAACCAGGAGTCATCCGCGTTTCTCTGCCTATCAGCGCTCCTGCCTTGGCACTAAACAAACAATATCGCTGGTTTTTAACCGTTAACTGTGACAACCAAGAAAATTCTCCCCCGACTTTCGTTGAAGGAGTAATACAACGAATCGAACTCAAACCAGCTACTCTCAAAGAGCTACAAACCAGAGAACCTCTAAAGCGCTATGCTATCTATGCCCAAAATGGGATATGGTACGAGGCACTAACGATACTGGCCCAACTGCGCGATCAAAATCCTAAAGATGCAGCACTACAAGCAGAGTGGCAGAATTTATTAAGCAGCATCCGCTTAGATGATGTTGCAGCAGAACCGATTGTTTCGGAAAAACCTTAGACTAAAAAACACATTTCCAAAGTAACTAAGCAGGTAGCCATAATTAAATATAAAATAAAATCCTAGTTGGTAGTGAGCGGTAAATCGAGCACTACCAACTAGGATTTTCAGAACTAAGGGACTTCCAAGAAATAAATTATTCCAAGAAACGAACCACAGAGACAAGGCAGCGCGGTCTTGGGGGTTTCCCCCATGAGCGACTGCCGCGCAGAGAACGCAGAGAGAAGAAATAGAGAGAGTTTTTGCCTCAGTTTTGGAACATTTTTTTATTTGGAAGTCCCTAAAGTCCTTACTACAAACTTTAATTTATTTACCCCTAGCGACTTACCTTTAGGTATAGGGCTAATCTAAAATCTATAATTGATTAATCTTCTTTTTGCAAGATATCATCATCAATCCGTCGCTCCCGATTAATATCGGGATTTTCTGCTGTCCGATTTTCATCTGCTGCAAGAGTTTCAGGAACCATTACAAACTCAGTCTCTTTTGTATGGTTATTTCCCCATTCATCCAAAACATCTTTGATCAGTACTTCTTGCAACCAAATCTTAGCAACAACAGTCAGGGGTAGCGCCAGAAATAATCCTAAAAAGCCAAAGAAAGTGACGAAAAATAGTTGGGCAATTAAGGTTACGGCTGGCAGTAATGAGACTTGATGCGCCATAACAATAGGTGTGATGAAATTACTCTCAGCCTGTTGAATAAAAAAGTAGAGAATTAAGACAGCGATCGCTTTCCAAGGTTCATCCAAAAAGGCGATCGCCATTGCTGGTATTACACTCATCGTGGGGCCCAGATTGGGAATTAAGTTAAAAAATCCCGCTAAAACCGCTAAAGCAAGTGCTGCCTTGACATGTAAAATTGATAAGCCAATCAGACTCATCAGCCCCACTACAAAGATGGCAATCAAAGCGCCTGTAATCCATCCCTCTAAAGAGACTTCACATTTATCTAAAATCCCATCTACCCGCCGCCGATAAAATGAGGGGAAAAGCCGCACAAATACTTTGCGGTAAGCCACGGGATCGGCTAAAATCATTCCTGTTAAAACCAACACTAGCAAAATCTTGAGGACAACTTCCAAAGAGCCAGAGACAAAGGCAAAGGAGTTTCCCAATAACCGATTGGCGAAGGGCTCTGCTTGTTGGATGAGGCTGTTTATATCTGGGATGTAGGGAACCAACTGGTTAGGAATATGAGTTCTCAGGGCATCAAGCCAACTATTAAAGCGCTCAAACCCTTTAGGAACCTGATTGGTTAGTTCTTGAAACTGCTGTGCAAATGGCGGCACAATTAGCCAGAAAAAACCCGCAATAATTGCAAAAAAGATAGCTACTGCGAGGAGGACGGCGAAGCCACGTTTCATCCCAAAGCGTTGGAAGCGTTTCGCTAGCCGATTTAAGGTGGTGGCTAACACAACTGCGGCAAACATGAGCAAAAGCACTTCCCGAATTTGCCACAGGATGTATAAAGAAAGAACGATGGCGATTAAGCCGATCCATTGACCGAGGTTCACAGGCTGACTCCCAACGGTTGGTGAGATGCAATTTTTTGGTAATTCAGCTAGATTAACTGATTTTAGTAACTTGTGCGTCTATGGTTTGAGTGAATTTTGTTTCTGTGTTTGGAATCGCCACAGTAGCGCGATCGCTATAATCACAATCGGCGAAAATATTATAATCAGCGCATTAGTTGCTGTGGCCGGAATTAATAGACTTGGCCCCGCATACTTAATCAATACTGATAACAAAGCTGAGAGTAAAAGCAGTTTCAGAACTAAACCTAGTTGATTTTCCATAAAAGTACGGCATACAAATTTTTGTGGTACATACGAGTTTGGGCTGTACCGCCCAGTTTCTACAATAAACCTACAGATACAATCTTTCCCAACTTTCTTTGGGAAATGGCTTTGCTTTATTTACGTCAAACTCAACCAGCCAAAATAAAGTTAGTTGGGGTTGAGTTGCGATCGCCATAAGCAAATAGTATGAAGGGGATAGTTTTATTATGGGCGTGCGATCGCCTACTCTTAAAGCAAGCTACGCCTTGCATCCTTCGTTTCTGATAGGTGTTAGAAATTATATTTTTGCGAAACCTACGAGGCGATGAACTTGGACTGATACATCACCAAAGGCTAAGGCGACAATAGTACCTGTGGTTAATGTCAGTTCAGTTGTGTATTGCCCATTTCCGATTTTTGCAGTGAGGTGTACTAAGTATGCTTTGTAATGCATTCTTTCTGGTGATGATACTTTTAAACGCTTAATCGCTACTGACAAGATACAGTTGTAAGATTATATATGCCCCAGTCAGGAGCATTCTGATGTTTCGGCAATCAATACGTGGATTAATTATTGCGATCGTTCTAAGTAGCTTTTTGTATCTGACAGCCTCTACTGCCTTTGCACGACAGATATATGAACCAACAACTGAGTCCCTATCAAAACATGAAGTTCCAGAGTGGTTCAAAGATGCTAAACTCGGCATTTTCATTCACTGGGGCGTTTACTCCGTACCTGGTTGGGCACCACTGACTGGTGAACTGAATAAGGTAGTTGCAGAACGCGGTTGGGAATATTGGTTTCAGCACAATCCTTATGCTGAATGGTATTACAACTCCATGAAACTTAAGGGCAGCGATACCTATAACTATCACCGTGCAACTTACGGTGAAAATTTCACCTATGACGATTTCATCCCCACCTTCAACGCAGCCATCACAAAGTGGAATCCATCCGAATGGGCAAAACTGTTTTCTCAAGTAGGTGCGCGGTACGTTGTGCTGACGACCAAACATCATGATGGCTTCCTGTTATGGCCTAGCAAAACCACAAACCAGTCAGGACGAGTGGCGGCGCGGGATCTTGTGGGCGAACTGACACAAGCCGTTCGTAAACAAGGTATGCGTATGGGTCTGTACTACTCCGGCGGTATTGATTGGTCTAAACAAGATACAACGGTGACAGACTTTAACACTTTGATCGCAGCCATTATCCAAGAAAAAACTTACGCTGAATATGCTAATGGTCACTGGCGCGAACTCATTGACCGCTATCAGCCGTCCATCTTATGGAATGACCTTGGCTACCCTGTTGGTCAGGCGAACGACATTATGGCTTACTTTTATAATCACGTATCTAACGGTGTCGTTAATGACCGCTTTGATTTAAATGGGCAATTCGGTTTACACTTCGACTTCTCCACACCTGAATACAATCAACTCAAACAAATCGAACCAAAGAAATGGGAAAGCACAAGGGGTTTAGGTTACTCGTTCGGTTACAACCAAAATGATACCGACTTGAACATGATTTCAGTAGATGAACTGGTTGACTCATTCGTTGACATTGTTAGTAAAAACGGCAACTTACTGCTCAACATTGGCCCAAATGCCGATGGTTCAATCTCGAAACTGCAAAGTGAACGGTTGCTCGGCTTGGGCAAGTGGCTAGATGTAAATGGTGAAGCCATCTTTGGTTCGCGCTATTGGATACGCTCAGAAGATATATCCACTCAAGGCATACGAGTGCGCTATACCACAAATAAAGCTAATTTGTATGCTGTCTTGCTTGATACTCCTATGAGTAAGACGCTGACAATCCCAGGGCTAATTCTGCCGAAAAATGCAAAGATTACAATGCTAGGGGCAAAAGGTAAACTTGAGTGGCAACAGTACGGACAGAATTTATTTGTCACGTTACCAGATATGTGTATAGGGAAAAAATCACCAGCCTACACGTTGAAGATCAGCCAGATACCTGTTTCCTGAGGCTAGGATAGTAACTCAACAAGATTGCGATCGCGAAACATTCACTAGTTAGCACTCAAGAGAAAAAAGCTAATCAAACGTAACCAAAAATAAAGGCTGCGATCGCCATAAGCAAGTACCATAGAGGGGATAGTTTTATTATGGGCGTGCGATCGCTTACTCTTAAAGCAAGCTACGCCTCGCATCCTTCGTTTCTGACAGGTGCTGTCATCAAAGATGCCTGCTTCTATTGCTCGGTGATAGCGTTCAATTGTCCATTTAAAAGTTAGTTGGGGTTGAATAGCAATAGTCATAAGCAAATAGCATAGAGGGGAATATCTTAAATTATGTGCATTAGCGATCGCCTAATATAGTTAACGCAAGAGACTTTGTAGAGACGGCGATTAATCGCGTCTCTACTAACTCCGTTGCCAAATTTTAATTGTCTTATCCAAACTCCCGCTAACCAACATCTCGCCGGAAGCTGTGAAAGCTAATGCTGTGACTATATTCCCATGACCTGTAAACGTACCCAGCAATTCACCAGTTTGTAAATGCCACAACTTAATGGTTTTATCAGCACTACCGCTAGCGATAATTTGACCATCGGGACTTAATGCGATCGCATATACTCTATCTCTATGTCCTTTCAGAGTATGAAGTAATTCCCCAGTCTCCAATTGCCAAACTTTAATCGTTTGATCCCAGCTACCACTCACCAGCATTTTACCATCTGCACTAATCGCTAAGGAACGCACGATGTGAGAATGGCCCATGAGGGTATGCAGTGGTTGTGCGTCTTTTAAACTTTTTATCCCCGTCTGGGGTAAGGTGCGCCAGACTTTTATTTTGCGATAGCTACCTGTAACTAAAGTTTCGCCATCTCGACTCAAAACCAGGGAATGAGCAGCTGTATCATCTAAAGAGAGTGCGATCGCAACCTGACGTTGCATCAAATCCCAAAACAGAATTTTTCTATCATCTCCGCCTGTCGCTAACATTCTCCCATCTGGGGTGAAGGCAGCACATCGCACTACCCCATTATGTTTGTGCAAAATATCTATTAAATCTAAAGCGCCTACATGCCAAAGCTTAATTGTGGAATCTGCACCACAACTCACTAAAGTTTGTCCATCTGAACTAAAAGCTAGGGAATTCACTTCATCCACCAGCCCAGATATCACCCAAGGATATTCTGATAATGTATCTATTAATTCACCCTTGCTTAAATCCCAGAGTTTCGTCTCTCCTCGACTACCACTTGCCAATATGGGTAAAGCTTTGCCATTATCACACCCGGAACTGAAAGCTAGGCAATTAATACCTCTGGTGTGTCCTTGCAAAGTCTGCCAGCATTCCCAGTCACCGACTATATCTTTGAGGCAATGCTCTGATGGTAGAGTCTGTATTGTATCTGCGATCGCTTTCTCATGAATTAATGGCGACGTGTCTTTTTTACCAAGAAGTGATTCTAAATACCAATTCAACCCCCCTGCATACAACAAGTTACTTGGATTAATGTAGAGTTTTGGTTCAGTAAGTTCAATTTGGTTTGCAGGTAAAAAGCCTGTAATTATGCACTGCTTCTCGTCGTATCCTAGCTTACCTGTAGATGGATAAAACAAACATAGAAAAATTAATACTTGGTGCTTTCTTAAATCTTCTTGAGTAACTGACCACCTAATTTTGTCTTTCTTAATACCATTAAAACTTTCTCTATCAGCAACATAAACTTGAACACTTAGCTGAGGATTATCTTTTAGTACATAAGAAAATTTGCTTTCGCCAGACAAATTTCCCTCATCATCCAAAACCATGTTTTCCACAGTATCTTGTGATACCTTTTTTACCAACTTTCCTAAGCATTCAGCTATCACCCGGTCAACAATATGCTCTCGCAAAAGATAATCTTGCGCTTGTTGTTGGAAGTATTTGGGAAAAGGTATCGTCCAGTCAGGAGGTTCAGGATATTCAGGTGGCGTTGGCGGTGGATTTTTGGCAAGAACTTCTGCTTGTTGGCGAGAAAGTTCTTGGAGTCTGGCCAATGGCTCGCCCCAAAAAGCCATAATTTCAGTGTGACAACCTTTGACTTGACTTTCTAGCAAAGATAAGTCATAAGTTTTAGGTTTTTTCACACGTTGAAGGAAGTCAGCTTGTTGAGATTTGAGTAAGCTAATCCAATCCATCTGCATTCCTGCGGCAAACTATTGCATACCTACGGTAAGCTATACCAATGCAATTACTCAAGTTTATAACCTTAGTTAATTAAAAATACAGTAATCTTAGTAGTCTAATAAAACACAGCAATTAGCAGATGTTTCCGGGAAAGATAGAGATTATTGCACTTAGACATTTCATAAACTGATGCAGTTGAAGTATATAGAATTAAATGATGTCAGTCAATTCTAACGGAGATGCAGAAGGAGATACTGTTTCTACGGAAACAGTTATCGCTGTAAAGGAAAGTTTAATGTGAGACGGATTTCAAAGGTTGCCGTAACGTTAAGTCAACAAATACCTACACAAAAATAACGTAGTACAGCACGGCGGAAGTAAACCACCCATCCCAACTCAATGAAACCCTTGCGGTATAATAATTACGAATTACGTTAGCGTAGCCCATTACGAATTACGAATTATTTTAACCTTTGCGTTTTGGTTGTCTAGGTCTAGTACTTATATCAGAGGAGTCGCCAAAAGTATCTCTTGCCTCAATCTGTTTAATTTTCATTTGCAAATTCAAGTCATCGCTGCTAACAATTGTTTCTAAATTCGCTAATCTCCGCTCTAGCAATTCTATTTGCTGCTGTTGCAAATAGTTAGTTTTTGATTTTTGCTCATCAGAACGCCAAACAGCAACTGTACCAATAGCTGCGCCACCAATTGCAACTAAAGGAAGAATAGCACCGCTTTTAGTAATTGCTGACAGTGGGACGCAAACTCCGAGAATGGCAACTGTAATTACCCAAATTCTTGTGGTGGCAGATAATCTGACATCCTGGTATTGTTCTAGATTGGGTTGAGATTTTTTCGCCATAAGTAAATCCATTGAAAAGTTATTTGCTAGATTGGCACAATTGTTTATTAAAATACTTCCTACAATTGGGTTAAGTAATTCTTTTGTAGGGTGTGTTACAGCTTTAGCCTAACGCACCATGTTATAAGCTGTTACGTATATAACTTGCATTATCAGGGCGGGCAGGATGCCCACCCCACAATCATCTTGATAAAAATATTAGTGCAAATTAAAGGCGCAACAGCTTATAAGGGTGTGTTAGGCGCTCATGTGATATTTTTCGTGACAATCCTCTGATAAAATCCTTTGAGCGTAAGTAGTTAAATTTATTATGACAAGTGCATCTTATATTTTTCTGGCTGGAGCAAGTCGTGGTGTTGGTCGAGAAATTGCTCAATATCTCACAGCGCAACAGCTAAAGGTAAGAGCTTTTCTGAGAACAGCAGCAGTTGCTAGTGAACTAGAAAAAATCAATATTGAGGTAGTTCTGGGAGATGCCTTGAATATTGGCGATGTAGAACGCGCCATGCTGACAGATGAACCTATTCACACCGTTATCAGTACAATTGGCGGCTTACCATCAGATGTAGAAAGACCCGATTACCCTGGTAATAAAAATCTGATTGATGCAGCAGTTAAAGCTGGGGTGCAAAAGTTTATTCTTGTGTCTTCCATTGGTGCTGGCAATAGTGTTGTTGCTGCGTCACCCCAAGTTTTAGCGGTACTGGGAAAAGTTTTAGCTGAGAAAGACAAAGCTGAACAACACTTAATTGCCAGTGGACTTACTTATACAATCATCCGTCCTGGTGGACTCAAGTCAGAACCAGCAACGGGTAATGGTGTTTTAACTGAAGATCCGCACATTATTGGTAGCATAAATCGTGCAGATGTTGCACAGTTAGTTGGTCGCTGTTTAAATAGCGAGCGTGCCAATAATAAAATCTTGTCAGCGATAGACCGAAATATGCAGTTTGGACAAAGAGAATTTGCAGAATTTACTTTGCAGTAATTTAAGCACGCCACCGGAGTATCTGACCCTTGACAGGATTCACAAATTCTCGTCCTTCAGCGACAGACTTAGCATACTCTCGCTTTAACTGGTAATACCACTGCGCCTGCATATCTGAGTCTTTAATCAGTCGCAGCACGGGATTATATTTCAAACCAATCTGCTGTTTTTCTACAACCGTTCGGTCTTGGCCAATAAAAGTCCGCGCCAGCACATGTAACAGTGGTTTGAAAAATCCTACCCAAGGAAGTGTCCAGTAAAGAGCAAAAGTTACCTCGGTTTCTGTGTCTGAAATTGGTGTAACTGCCGTTAAATTAACGACTCGATGGTTGCCAATTGTGGTTTCTTCGATTCTGACTCCAGGTAAACGAAAAGAAATTTCCGTTTCCGGTACACCACCGCCAATCAGCCAGTATAATCGACCCCCATTTGCTGGTAATCGGTGTCGTCGCATTGTGAAGCCGTAGGGCGAAGCATCGAATTGCTTCACTTCTTCGTGCAGTTGTTCACTTCGCCACCACCAAGCACGATGAACATAAGGTGAATGAGCAGGGTCCATCAGACCTACCACTGCATGATCTATAAAACAAGGGAATTTTACCACTTCTACGAACTGGTGAGAGCGATCGCCAAACCCTGGAATTACCGGAATTTCCATCTCAGAGGCAGGTTGAGGGTTATCGGGATCAGCCATATATATCCAGATATTCCCTTGTGCTTCCCGGATTTCATAGGAATGTACGTCAAAGCGCCTCAAATCCATCTGCTGTTCCTCTACAAGAGATGGAATCGCAGTGCAGCGTCCAGCCGGGTTAAAGCGCCAACCGTGGTAACAGCATTCCACTTCTTGACCATTGAATCTACCACAACTCAAGGGCACACCACGATGCGGACAAATATCTGTCATCGCAGAGACTTTACCATCCTGGCTACGGACTAGCAGCACTGGTTCTCCCAAAAAAATGCGGCTGATCATCATACCTGGCTTGATCTGATTACTAGGCAGAGCATAGTACCAAGTATTACGTAATACAAAGTTATCGTTATTTTTCATCACTAATTGCGTCTGCCTTTAACACAACGAAAGTCTTGGTTTGTGGAAAGGAAGGTTATGCTTGAAAACATTTTTTTAGGGTTTTAATTGCTGTAGGTAATTCTCTCAGATTTAGGTTGTTTTGAGAGGATTACAGGTGCGAAGTAGCATTATTCACCAGAAATTTGGAAAAATACCGTTCTTTTGCGCGGCCCATCCAACTCAAAAAACAATACAGATTGCCAGGTTCCCAGAGCTAATTTACCATCCACAATGGGAATTATCTCACTAGTTGTCAGCATCATTGCCATTAAATGAGAGTGAGCATTAATTGGTTCATCTTCTGGGACATCTCTTAAATGCAAGTCATTATGTAAATATTTGTCTGATTCAGGTGCTAATTTTTGCAAGAATACTTTTATATCTTCTAATAATCTAACTTCATCTTCATTGATAGCTAAAGCTGTGGTTGTGTGTCGAGAAAATACTAAAACTTGTCCATTTTTAATTGATGTTGAAGTAAGAAAATCTTGGATTTGTGATGTTATATTATGAATATTAATTTTTGGCTCAGTTTCAATTTCAATTAACTTATTAATAATTGGCATCTCTTCAATTTTATATTTGGATTACCGACGAGGTACGCCAACACAGCCTAAAGCCTTCTTTAAGGAGGCAGGGCAGGGGGCAGAATTGAATGACTTCTAGCTTAGAACTATAGTTTCCAAACCTTGCACTAATCTTTCTATACCATCTTTTGCTGTCTCTTTTTGCAGCGCACCGTAGGCAACGCGGAGATAGCATCCGTCATCCATACCAAAAGTTGTACCTGGAATGACTGCTACTTTATGTTCCTGGATTAGTCTTTTAACTAACTCCAAAGCATCCATCTGAGTATTAACTTTGAGGAAAAAATAGAAAGCGCCATTGGCAGGTGTAATACTACATAAACCTTGTAGGCGCTTAAGGGAGTCGAGTACTAATTGTCGAACTTGAGCTATTGCACCTATATGACTCTGTAAATACTCCGCTTTTGCTTGCAATGCCCCTAAAGCCGCATATTGGGAAATTACTGGCGGACAAATCAAAATTGTATCCTGGACTTGTTTGACGGAGACAAATAAGTGTTTGGGAATCACCATGTAGCCAATGCGCCAACTGGCAAAACCGTATGCTTTGGAAAGGCTAAAAAGAGAAATGGTGTACTCGCTACTACTCTCAAATGCACCAGGGGAAACGTGTTTTACTCCGTTATAGGTAAAGTATTCATAGGCTTCATCGCTGATATGGTAAATGCCGCGAGTGCCTTCGGCACAGCTTCGCTGAACGCCACAAATTTGATTTACTTGATGCAATGCAGCTTCAGAATAGACAACTCCAGTCGGGTTATTTGGTGAAATTGTCACCACAGCCCGCGTTTTGGGCGTAATTGCTTGAGCGATCGCATCTGGGCGCAACTGGTAATTTTCATCTGTCGCCACTAACACTGCCCGACAACCAGCCATTGCGATCGCCATTTCGTGGTTGAAATAGTAGGGCGTATTCAGAATAATTTCATCGCCTGGCTCAGTTATGGCAAGAATGGCATTCATAAATCCCATATTGCTCCCGGCTGTCACGACGATACAATTTTCCCCATTGATTTTAATACCGTTGAAGGTTTGCAATTTTTCTGCAAGTGCTGTCAGCAACGGGGGAATTCCTTCAACTGGTTTGTATAAATTATTAGTGGGTTCGGCTAAGAATTTTGGTAAAAATTCTATCGCTTCCGGTGGTGGATTGTAATAAACAACACCCTGTCCTAGAGAGATTGTTCCAGGAGAGTTTTTAATCAGTTCCCCAACCACAGGAATAATTGGCGACTGTACCGCCTGCATACGAGAGGTTAGGGATTCCATATTTCCTTGCCTATCTACTTACCTGGCTTTAGTATCCCTTAATAGGGGACAACCGACTAGTACAGCTTGGTGGAAATTAACTTCTCCCACATTGTAAGTCGGGGAGAAAATGTTCTTTCTCTAAACATTCTTCTAAAAAAACTATATCAGCTTCTGCCCACTTTGCTTTTCCTTTGCGCCCTGGTTTTTCCCAAAGTCCTTCTAGCCCTAGCTTTTCCCACTTATGCAAAACTTCTCTTACTGTTTGTGCCGTCCAATTAAAGTGAGATGCTATTTTCTCTACGTACCAACCATTTGGGTTCAATCTAATCACTTCTGCTCTGTCTTTCACTTTCTGGGGTAATATCTGCCGTTCTCAGGTTGAAAAGATTTTTATCCTGTTCAAGACTTACGCACTGAAAGCCTGAAACCTAGATCCCCCCTAACCCCCCTAAAAAGGGGGAAACCTAAAAGCACCCTTTTTAAGGGGGTTGGGGGATCTCTTCTGCGTAAGTCCTACTGTTCTCTGGTCAGAAACACCCTTAAACGGCTGCCCATATCCCTGTTATTTTGGTAAACACATTATACGTATTTACTTATCTTTACACAGCTTGGTTTTTTCACCTCGCTCTACTTAAATTGGCTAAAAAGTAGTTGAGAGCGATCAAGGGTGCGATCGCTCTCATTTCATTAAGCAGGTGCGTCGCCTTGAGCTTTCAGAAAGGTTCCTGCTGGCTTATGCCCGTTTCCATTGGAATGAGTGGTTTTTTCTGATGAGGAGTGGTTTGACGAGGGCGGTGTATCTGGGGACGGTGGTTTGGGCTGCTTCCCTTTGTTAGAATTCATCAGGTTCTTAACTACTACGTAAAGAACAGGCACCAGCAGCAGACTCAAAATAGTGGAGATCAATAAGCCACCAAACACTGCCGTACCTAAAGACAACCGACTCGCAGCACCCGCTCCATGCGCCAGCACCAGCGGCAGGAACCCGACCAGAGCCGCGATCGTGGTCATGAGAATTGGGCGGAGTCGTTGTTGCACGGCATGAAGTGCAGCTTGGGCGATTGTCATGCCCTGCTCCCGCGATTGATTGGCAAATTCCACAATCAAAATGGCGTTTTTGCTTGCCAAGCCAATCAACATCACCAACGCTACCTGACAGTAGAGATCATTGACCAACCCACGCAGTGAGACGAAGAGCAGCGCTCCCAAAACTGCAAACGGGACAGTCAGCAGAATAATAATTGGGTCGATGAAATTCTCATACTGTGCTGCCAGGATCAGAAACACCGCAACGATACCCAAACCAAAGAGCAAAACGGCTTGTCCACCCGACTTCGCTTCTTCTCTCGAAATTCCCGTCCAGTCATAGCCCAGCCCCGGTTGATCAATCTCCTTAAACATCTGCTGCATCGCCGCGATCGCCTCTCCAGAACTGTGACCCAAAGCCGCATTGCCTTGAATTTTGATGGCGCGGAAGAGGTTGAAGTGGCTGATGCTTTGCGGACCGGTAATCGGCGTAATTTTGGCAATTTCACTCAGGCGCACCATACTGCCGCTACGCGATCGCACTTGAATTTGACTAATTTTGTCAGGAGAATCCCGAAATTGCTCATCTGCCTGAATGTAAACCCGATAACTGCGCTGGGAAAATGTGAAATCGTTGATATATTGCCCGCCGATGTAAGCGCCAAATGTATTCATTGCCTGACCAAAATCGACATCGAGGGCTTGCAGTCGATCGCGGTCAATGTCAATTTCGTACTGAGGAGTGCTGGATGTGAACTGGGTAAACACCTGACTCAAGACTGGATTTTGATTGGCTTTGGCAACTAATTGTTGAGCGATCGCCAAAAATTGGTCAATGCTCAGTTGTCCATTGGTGCGGTCTTGCAGTTGAAATTCAAACCCACCTGTGATGCCGTAGCCAGAGACAGAAGGCAGATTGGAGGCGAGGATCAGCGCCTCCTGATTTTGCATCAAGATGCCAGTCAGCCGTTTCACAATGCCATCGACCGAGTGTTCTTTCCCCTCACGCTCTTTCCAATCCTTCAGCTTGACGAAAAACGTCCCCTGATTTGGACCATTGCCGCTCAAGCCAAAGCCAGCAATAATAATCGACGCTTCCATTTCAGGCACTTCTTTTCCCAGGGTTTGATACACACTCTGCGTCACTTTTTCGGTGGAAGCCAGGGAAACTCCGTCAGGAGCCTGAATGATGCCGACGAACACGCCTTGATCTTCGGCAGGCACGAAGCCAGTAGGAACAGAGGTATAGATCAAGACAGTTGCCGCCAAGCCGAGGACAAACACTCCCACTACAATCATGCGGATGCGGATCAGGAATTTGCTCAGACGCTCGTATTGCTTTAGCAGCCAGCGAAAGCCCCGGTTGAACTGGCGAAAGAACCAGCCCAATAGACCGCGCCCTTCGCTATCAGTATGACGGAGGAAGAGTCCAGACAGACTGGGGGTAAAGCTGAGGGCATTGAACAAGGAAATGCCGATCGAGAAAATGATGATCAGCGCAAACTGTCGGTACATAATGCCCGTTGCGCCTGGGAAGAACGATACTGGGATAAACACCGCGATTAGCACCAGAGAGGTCGCTATGACCGCGCCAGAGAGTTCCCCCATTGCTTGAAACGCGGCCTGTTTGGGAGTCGATCCTTGTTCCATTTTGGCGGCAATGGCCTCCACCACAATGATCGCATCGTCTACTACTAACCCTGTTGCCAGTACTAAAGCAAACAGGGTTAGCGTGTTGAGCGAGAAGCCCAGAACATAGGCGATCGCCAGGGCACCAATCAACGAAACGGGAATGGCGATCGCGGGAATGATGGTTGCCCGCCAATCTTGCAAAAAGACGAAAATCACCAGCACGACTAAGAGAATGGCTTCCAGCAGCGTCTTAATCACTTCTTCGATCGATACTTCCACAAACTTGGTGGTGTCGTAGCAGATTACCGCTTTTAAACCGGGCGGAAAGTTTTTCTCGAGCGCGGCGATCTCTGCTTCTACGGCTTTGGCAGTCTCCAGCGCGTTGCTGCCCGGAAGCTGATAGATCAACATGCCCACGCCGGGTTTGCCCTGCACCAGTGCTGATGTCGTGTAGTCTCTCGCCCCTAGTTCGGCTCGTCCGACATCTTTGAGTTTGACCAGTGTGTTATCTGTTTGGTTCGTTTGACCCGTTTGACCCATTTGGGTCTTAATCACCAGGTTCTCAAATTCGCTGACATCTTTAAAGCGGCTATTGATTCGCAAGGGGTAAGTCGTTTTCTGATCTGTCTTCGTAGGCGCTTGTCCGATCGCCCCTGCCCCCACCTGGATATTCTGAGCCGTCAGGGCATCGCTCACATCCGTTGCCGTCAAACCCCTGCTGGCTAGCGCGTTAGGGTCAAGCCAGAGCCGCATTGCATACTGGCGTTCCCCTACCAGGGTAGCATCGCCCACACCTGGAACCCGCTTGATTGCATCGGTGATGTACAGATCCACATAGTTGCTCAAAAAGGTGCTGTCGTACTCGCTATTTTCGGCATAGAAGCCATAGACCAGCAAAATGCTGTTAGACCGTGCCACGGTGGTAACTCCGGTTTGCCGGACCGAAGCGGGTAAAGTGGGTTCAGCGATCGCCGCCCGGTTCTGTACGTTAACCTGATTGATGTTGCGGTTGCTGGATGGATCAAACTGGGTTGAAATGGAACTGGAGCCGTCGTTACCACTAGTGGATGTGATATATTGCATCCCTTCCACCCCGTTGATCTGCCGTTCAATCACTCTAGAGACGGTATCTTCTATCGTTTGGGCATCAGCACCAATCGAGACGCTGGTGGTTTGCACCTGAATTGGGGCAATTTCTGGCAGGTTGTTAATTGGCAGCAGCGGAATACAGATGACCCCAACAAGCAAGATCAGGAGGGTGCAAACCGTTGATAAGACAGGTCGCTTGATAAAAGTGTCGGCGATCGACATGATGATTAGCTCCTAAGGCTAGGGAGATTGCGGAGACTGTGGAGATTCTGGCTGGATGGGTGCGCCATCGCGGAGTTTGAGAATGTTGGAGGTTGCCACTCGCTCGCCCACTTTGACACCTTCGAGAATGGGATAGCGATCGTTTTGCACATCACCCAACTGCACGGGTTTTTGACGCACGACGAATTGCGGTTTTTCCTGCGATTGGTTTTCTTTCACCACATAGACAAAACTCTGTCCACCAATCCGATTTACCGCTTGCGTGGGAATCAAAACTCCGGCTTTCTGGTTCCAGATAATCCGGGCACGCACATACTGCCCATCGCGCAATTTGCCATCCGCATTACCAAAGCGGGCTTTAATCAGAATTGATTGAGCATCAGCATTGATTTGAGGTGAGATAAAGCTGATGCTGCCTGTGGTTAACTGTTTACCTGTGTCGGCATCCAGTAGCTCGACAGGCAATCCTCGACGCAATTGAGTTGCATTGTTGGATGGCACCGAAATTCGCATATCCAGCGCCTCATTTTTGATAATCGTGGTCAGGGTTTGCCCCACACTCACATAATCACCCGCTTTGATGGAAAAATCGCTCACAATGCCATCGATCGGCGCAACCACCTGCTTCTGGTTCAGATTCACTTGATTGACAGCAACTTGAGCCTGTGCCTGCTCCACGTTTGCCTGTGCCTGCTTGACGCTTGCCCGACTGGCATTCACCTGCTTATCAGCCGCATTGAGCGTGGCGATCGCCGTCTCCAAATTGTTTCGAGCAATATCTAGTTGTTGCCGTGCTTGTGCGCCTTCATTTACCAGGTATTGGGTGCGGTCAAACTGCGCTTGCTGTAGTTTCACATCTGACGCTGCTTTGGCGCGATCGGCTGACGCTACCTGACGTTGTGCCTCAGCTGTTGCCACCGCCGCCCGGTTGGAGTTAACGACTGCAAGGGCACTGCTGACATTGGCTGTCGTTTGATCCAAACTCAGCGTTAGGATTGGCGTTCCCTGCGTGACGCGATCGCCACTGGCAACCAACACACGATCCACCCGTCCCTGAATTTGGGGTTGCAGTGAAACGCGCTCCTGTGCCTCCAATTTACCGACGAATTCAGTCGTCGATTGCACTTGACCCGATGCCAACGTCTCCACTTTAACCGGGAGCGGTGGCGGAGCTTGAGCGGCTGCCGGATCTTCTCGACTGCCGAACGATCGCCAGCCGACAAAGCCGCCCCCAATCAGGAGAACGGACAGAATGCTCCCAAGCCAAACCTTGCGCGATCGAGGCTTTTTAGCCGTTGTTTCATGCGTTTGACTGGAATCAACTGCCGACGCTGAGATCGAGCCAGAATCTTTTGCACTATTGCCTTCAAGCAAGTGGGATTGATCCGCTTCAGAATCAGATAAATGTGCATGATCGGATGACATAAAATACCTCTGTTAGATAAAGGTTTAGGATATAAATATTGAAGCGATCGAGAAATAAATTAATCTTTGCGTTTGGCTGACATTTGCCAAATTCTTTCTAAGGTTTGAACATGTTGCCGCTGCACTGCTGCGCGATCGTGATAGCGAGCTTGCCGCCGACCCGCCCTCATACCCAGATGAAAGAAAGCAAATGCTACCCAAATAATCACCAAAAATGCCGAGAAAAAGTTTCCAAGCGGACTACCCACCAAATTTGTTGAGATTAAAAAGCGCAATTGATCGGGCTGTTGCACGATCGGCGTTCCCATTTGAGATGGCAGTGTCATTTGAGCGCGAGAGGAATTATCCAGAGGAGAGAATGCATTCATACTTCCATCCGTCCATTTTCAAGCCCAGACAATCTGCCTGATGGTTCAACCAACGAACCTCTGGCTGCATCTGTTTTTATCAGTAGTTGTGACATTTGTACGCTCCATCGACTTACAGCATTGGAAATTCCTACTACACCAAATGCACGAAACTGTTTCGTTTCGTATAAGATAAAAATAGAACAAACTGTTTTGTCTTGTCAATTAGTATTTGAAGGAATCACCCAGTAGGATGAGGGGATTCTCCAGCCATCAAGGAGGTTGAGTGAAGAGTAACGTGAAGAGTGTCGATAGGGAGCTGTCTCCCGAAAAAACGGAAGCCATTCTGCGGGGCGCGATGCAGGAGTTTCTGGAGCATGGCTATGCGGGTGCCCGGATCGATAAAATTGTGGCAGCCTCAGGAGTTTCTAAAGCCACAGTCTACCGACGTTTCCCCAATAAGGAAGCCCTGTTTACCGCCCTGATTCAACGGATGGCAAGCAAAGCAATCTTGTTTCAGCAACAGGATTTTCCATCCCCGCAGGAGGAGCCTGCTGCCTTCTTGAAACGGTTTGCCACTGCAATGCTGGACAACATTGCCCAAAACTCACAAGAGCTAATGCTGCTCAGAATCATCATGGGGGAATCAGGACGGTTTCCAGAATTGGCGCAAGCGTTTGTCCGGGCGGTCGAAAAGCCCAGCCTTGACTTTTTAACCCAGTATTTCGCGACGCATCCTCAGCTCCAGTCTGCTGACGCTGAAGTAACAGCCCGCATATTGATTGGCACGCTCATCCATTTTGTGACTGTGCGAGATATACTGCATGGTCAAGAGGTTATGCCAATGGAGCGCGATCGTCTGGTCAATGGATTAATTGATTTGCTGATTCAACCTAAATGTCGTCTCTGATAATGCTCCGTTGAATCAGACCGATGGTGATATTGTAACGAGGTTTCATTCGTTACCGTAATTAATTCATGCGTGCCGACGCAGAATTTGCGATCGCCATTTGGGGTAAAAGCCTATGTAGCACTGGCTTTGCGCTTACACAAAAATTGCATGAACCAAAAACGGCAAAATTCCATCAAAGTCAACAGCCTACATCTACGCGGCACAAAGTAGCGACAGTACTACGCGCTTCTGCTTGGGCAACTATCCCTGCAATGCCCATTACTGACTGCTTGTTGCCGTTTTACTTTTTTGTCGAGCCTCGATAAATTCGCTCCATTTGCTCTGGAGAAAGCACTGTCATTGGAAACCATTCATGTGCGGAAATAGGAAGTTCCGAAGACGATTGATATTCCCTTTGTTGAGTTTTAGTAAAATGTATTTCCACATTGCTATTTAAAGCTGGGCTAAGTAACGTCTCATCTATCTCCGATGGAGAAAGCTGATTTTGAGGCAAGACATAGGCGTGCTTTTGTGCATCGTAAGCCAAAATTTCTCCTGTCTCAATTTGATAAATCCAAGCATAAATATTGAGTTTCCCTTGGTAAAGCTTAGAGTGAATCACCGGATAAGTCCGTAAATTTTCGATTTGGGTAAGCACATTCTCAGCAATAATTATTTCTAAGAGTTCTTCCCCTTCGTAGTGGCTATAATTATCTTTTACCAGTCGTCGCGTTGCCTCTGTATACTTGAGCCAGTCATGTACAAGAGGCATTTCTATTCGCAAGCTGTCTAACTTCATTAACCCTTTCATAGCGCCACAATGTGAGTGACCACAGACAATAATTTGTTGAATATCTAAAGCTTGAATAGCATATTCAATTGTTGCCCCCTCACCGCCATTAGTCGCACCGAATGGTGGAATAATATTACCTGCATTGCGGATAACAAATAATTCGCCTAACCCAGCTTGTGTAATCAGATTTGGATCGATACGGGAATCTGAACAAGTAATAAATAGTACTCTGGGCTTTTGACCATGAGAAAGTTGTTCAAACAGTTCTTCATTGGCGGAAAAATAACTACTTTTAAACTCGCGCAAACCTTTAATCAATTTTTTCATAGGAGTACCTAAATGAACAAGTAATACTTGAAAACTATACTAAAAATTCAGTTCTCAAATTCAGGAATTAAGTAGGAGTTAATAATATATGTAATATTTTAACTTAATTAATGGATTTTTGTCATTGTACCATCGGCTTAATCAAAGGGTGAAATTTATTATTGTATTATTTAAGCAGTCTTGCGTAACTGCTCTCTCTGGCTACAGTTTTAATGGTAAATAAATCTGCAATTGGTAATAATTTTGGTATTTTTTTCCTTCCACTCATCTCCCTATCTGCATATCTCCTACTACAAAAATTTTGCCGACAGCTTTTTAATAACTATCTACTTTTGCTGGATAATTGCAGCACGAGAGCAATAACTTGAAAAAAGGGTTTTGTCTTAAAATATTAGCCATCTTGAGCTTTTCCAGTCTGCAATACAGACTTAAGGCGATCGCTCTTAAAGGAATGGTGTCTACCTCGTGTTCATGAGGGCTAAAAAACTTAAGGTTCTTGAAAAATAGACGTTGCTGAATTGCGGTATGAATCCAGATGTAGAGACGTTGCAATTGCTAGTCTCTACAAGGATTTTGATATCATGCAGAATCATTTTCATACATGAAATCAGCAACGCCAAAAGTTTTGACTGTTGACTTTTGACTTTTGCCTTGCGATACTAAGTGATTACAGTTGGCTGTTCCCGTCCTGTAAGTTCACGGATCTGGGCTATCTCCTGGGCAATAGTAATTAAAGAAGCAAGTGCTTCTTGTGGATCGAGGTCATGTTTGCTGGGATCTGGCTCGTAGCTTTCTATATAAACCCTTAGGGTTGCACCTTGAGTACCCGTACCAGAAAGTCGCACCACAATTCGAGAACCATCGGTAAAGCCAATGCGAACACCTTGCTGATCGCTAACGCTACCATCAACAGGATCGGTATAACTAAAGTCATCACTGTATTCAACTTGATAGTTACCGAATTGCTTGCCTTTGAGAGTTGGCAATAAAGAACGCAGTCTTTCTATTAAAGTGTTAGCGGGCCCTGTCTGTATCTCTTCATAGTCATGGCGAGAGTAATAATTGCGTCCATAAGTCTGCCAGTGTTCCTGGACAATCTGCTCAACCGATTGTTGTCGGACTGCTAGGATATTCAGCCAAAACAGCACAGCCCATAGCCCATCTTTTTCGCGGATATGGTTAGAGCTAGTACCAAAACTTTCTTCACCGCAGAGAGTAGCTTTCCCCGCATCTAAAAGATTGCCGAAAAACTTCCAGCCAGTGGGTGTTTCATAGGATTCAATCCCAATCTGAGCAGCAACTCGATCTACTGCTTGGCTAGTAGGCATCGATCGCGCTACCCCGGCTAAACCTGCACTATAACCAGGGATTAGCTTGGCGTTAGCTGCTAACACTGCGAGGCTATCGCTAGGGGTGACAAAGAACTTACGTCCTAAGATCATATTGCGATCGCCATCTCCATCAAAAGCCGCGCCAAAATCTGGCGCATCCTCTGCGTATAAAATATCCACCAACTCATGGGCATAAACCAGATTTGGGTCAGGGTGTCCGCCGCCAAAGTCTTCTAAGGGTGTACCATTACGCACAGTTCCCACTGGTGCGCCTAAACGTTGCTCAAAAATGGCATGGGCATAAGGGCCAGCTACTGCGTGTAAGGCATCGATACTGATCTGAAAATTTCCTTTTGTTAATAGTTCACGAATGCGATCAAAATCAAACAGGGACTCCATTAACTCTTGATAATCATGTACGGAGTCAATCACCTCAACTACCGTCTCTCCCAAATGTGACTCACCTAAAGTTTCTAAATCTACATCTGGTGCTTCCAGAATTTGGTAGCTATCAATTACTTTACTGCGATCGTAGATAGCCTCTGTCACTTTTTCCGGGGCTGGGCCACCGTTGCTAATGTTATATTTCACACCAAAGTCACCATTTGGCCCGCCCGGATTATGGCTAGCAGATAAGATGATGCCACCAATAGCCTGGTACTTGCGAATAATAGCAGAAGTTGCAGGAGTAGACAAAATCCCCTTTTGACCTACTTTAATTCGCCCAATGCCATTGGCCGCAGCCATTTTCAAAATGATTTGAATGGCTTGGCGATTGTAATAACGACCATCACCGCCCAGGACTAGGGTTTGCCCACGCAAGTCACCTACAGAATCGAAGATGGATTGGATAAAATTTTCTAGGTAGTGGGGCTGCTGAAAAGCCTTAACTGCTTTCCGCAGCCCAGAAGTACCGGGCTTTTGGTCGCTTAAAGGGGTAGTAGAAACTTTATGGATCTTCATAGATAATGTTTAACAAAGCATTTTTCTTTTACAGCTTTGCATAAATTCGTTACAAAAAAAATTGCCAAATATATATATAATTATGTACCCATTGATACGGTTCGGGTAAACTGGCGTTGCAGGCAGGGCGGCTGCATCATGCCAACAAGACCACGCAGCACTACACTCGACAAGCTTTGATATCACCAGCCAGGACTCTGTTTGCCTGCTATTAGCCACCATCTCTCCATAAATTTAGTTCGCCATAAACATTGATATCAAACGTAAATTCGATATCAATGTAGTTCTTGGGATATCCTGTGGGCAAAGGTGCAAAAGGTGCAGCTCGCTGTATAGCATTGAGTGCTACTTCATCCTGCCGTAAAATGAAGGGGGGAACATGAGTATGAGTCCCCCATTTCTAATAAGTGGTTCTCGTACTCCTACGAGGAAGCAAGCTACAGATGGGGTGGTCACGTAGCTCTGCCGAAGTGTCGAATCTCCCTTTCTGTTCCTTCCCCCTGCTCTCTTGCCTGTTTTTCAATATCTCATGAAGGGGGATCTATGCATACCAAGCGGATTTTAATTATTGATGACGAAGAAACCATTCAAACCGTTGTGCAATTTGGCATCAAAATGGCAGCAGGTTGGGAAGTGTTCACGGCTAGTTCTGGCTTTGAAGGCATCCAGACTGCCCAAACTCAAAAACCCGATGTGATTTTGTTGGATGTGATGATGCCAGATATGGATGGTATTGCTACCTTTAAAGAACTCCAGTCTCATTCTGAAACAGAACAAATTCCGGTGATTCTTTTAACTGCCAAAGCACAAACGGCAGAAAAGCGTCAGTTTAATGATTTAGGAGTTAGTGGTGTCATTACAAAACCCTTTAACTCCCTCGATCTACCAGAGCAAATTAGTAGAATCCTCCATTGGTAGCCGCATCAATGAAAATCTTGCTTGTGGATGATGACGATTTATTAATTAAAATCCTGACTAGAAATCTGGCAACCCATCACTACGTTGTAGATGTAGTCAAAGATGGAGAAATGGGTTGGACTTATGGCTCTACCTTTGAGTATGACTTGATTGTACTGGATATCATGCTGCCAAAATTGGATGGCATTAGCTTATGCAAGCGTCTGCGGACAGAGGGATACACCGTCCCAATTCTGTTACTTACGGCTCAAGATAACATTACCGCCAAAGTGCAGGGATTGGATGCAGGTGCAGATGACTATGTTGTAAAACCTTTCGAGACCATAGAACTGATTGCCAGGATTCGGGCATTGCTGAGGCGGGGAAGTAACAATCCCTTTCCTTTACTGACTTGGAGGGATTTGCTCCTTAACCCTAGTACTTGTGAAGTGACTTACAATAGCCGCCCCCTGAAGCTGACGACAATGGAATATGATTTGCTAGAACTTTTGCTGCGGAACTGTCAGCATGTTTTTAGTAGCGAACAACTTCTAGACAGATTATGGTCTTCAGAAGATTTTCCATCTGAGGCAACAGTCCGTTCCCATATCCGTCGAGTGCGACACAAGTTAGTTGCAGTCGGTGCGCCTCATGATTTTATCGCTACCATGCATGGGCGCGGTTACTACTTAAAAGCAGCAAGCACAGAAGAATCAACTACTCAATTGGTGATACCTGCTGTAAATAATACTACGGGTGACTCTCAAATAGCTGTATCTCTAAAAACGTTGAGTGATTCGCCAAAGTATAGTCCTCCTGGCGATTCCCAACAACAATACCTGGCTTTTCTCAACGAAACTTGGAAAACTACAAAACCGAAAAGTCTTGACCAGATGACAATTTTGTTACAAGTTGTCAGAGACTTACAAACAAATCAGCTAAAACCCCAACAACAAGCACAGGCACAACAAGTTGCTCACAAACTGGCGGGGACTCTGGGAATCTTTGGGTTAAGCAAAACAATGCACACCGCACGGCAGTTAGAGTATTGGTTGGGTGGTCGAGAACCGCTACAACCGAAACACGCGCCGTTGATGAAAACCCTGGTGATGGCTCTCCAGCAAGAGATTGAGCAGACTACACTGATTCAATTGTCTCAGGTTCCCAATGGGCAATCACCGCTTTTACTGATTGTGAGTTCGGATATCGAGTTTAACCAGTCCTTAGAAGCTGTGGCGGCAAGCCGGGGAATTCGCATTCAGATTGCGCCGATGCTGGAGAATATGGCTAAAGTTTTGCTCACAAGAGATTCAGTTTTTGATAGCTTAGACCAAAATCCTGATATCATACTGTTACATTTTCCCTCAATTCCATCCCAACCCCATACTCACCAAGTAAATAACTTTTGGGAATTGCAGATATTAACCCAGCGTTACCCTGGCTTGCCAATTGTCGTGATTAGCGATCGCAGTGAATTGTGCGATCGCTTGGAAGTAATGCGGCGGGGCGGAAAACTGTTTTTGACAGCACCAATTCCTCCTGAACAGGTGATTGACACAGCAGTAAACTTGTTGCGCGGGACTCAAATAACAAAGAAGGTGATGATTCTCGATGACGATCAAGACTGGTTACACACTCTTCCCACCCTGCTGAAACCCTGGGGATTTCAAGTCACAACCCTTGCCGATCCGCAACAATTTTGGACAGTACTGGAAGCTGTCACCCCCGATGCCCTAGTATTAGATGTCAATATGCCACAGATCAACGGATTTGAACTCTGCCAGATTCTCCGCAGTGACCCTCATTGGCAGCGTTTGCCAGTTTTATTTCTAAGTGTGCTGACAGATTCCGCCAATCAGAATCAAGCTTTTACTGTTGGTGCTGACGATTATCTGTGTAAACCCGTTAAAGCAGTCGAACTAGCTAACCGAATTCTGCAACGGTTACAAAGAGTTAAGGCTTGGGCAAGTTGATTTTTGTGGGGCATTTCTCCCCTGCCTCATCCCCAATCCCCAATCCCTCAAGACTGCACAAATTTTGCACAAACTATACGCCAAGGTAAATATTAATTCTATTCTCAAAGAGAAGCGTATGTTGAACTCTATGCAAACGTCGTTAAGAACCCGTCAGCATCCCTTAATCCACAGATTAGCGGATTCCATTGAAGAAATTTGGCAACAGCATCTCGATATCTCCCCTTACTCTGTCCCAGAAGGTTTAGGCTACGTCGAGGGACATTTGGAAGGTGAACGGTTGATCATTGAAAATCATTGCTACCAAGCTTTGCAATTTCGCAAACTGCATTTAGAATTAGCTCAGGTTGGCAATGGATTAGATATTCTGCACTGTGTAATGTTCCCTAATCCCGAATATGCCTTGCCGATTTTTGGCACAGATTTGGTTGGCGGGCGAGGCGGAATTAGTGCGGCGATCGCTGATTTATCTCCAGTCAGTAGCGATCGCACCCTACCGCCAAGCTATTCTCAACAATTGTCTGTTTTGTCTGGGCTTGAGTTTTCCCAACCACGGGCTTTACCAGAATGGGGCGATATCTTTTCAGAATTTTGTCTATTTGTCCGTCCAGGGAACTCTCAAGAAGAAGATAGGTTTCTCAATCGAGTTCGGGAATTTTTAACCATTCATTGTCAGATTGCTAGTCAACAGACACCTTTGACATCAAATCTTGACATCTCCAAGGTTCTGGCAGGACAACGAAATTACTGTACCAAGCAGCAACAAAACGATAAAACTCGGCGAGTTCTAGAGAAATCCTTTGGTGAAGAGTGGGCAGATCGTTACATGACCACTATGCTTTTTGACTATGTAGCTTGAAAATTCCACCGATATGTATTTGCGAATAA
The DNA here is from genome assembly GCF_036919495.1 of Nostoc sp. Classification (GTDB taxonomy): domain Bacteria; phylum Cyanobacteriota; class Cyanobacteriia; order Cyanobacteriales; family Nostocaceae; genus Nostoc. The sequence goes on along the minus strand of NZ_JBALBZ010000212.1, from coordinate 92,309 downwards.
ACATTTCACAAATACATCACTCGGCATATTCCCCGCCCCTCAAGTGCGGGGATTCTAAGCTTAAACAGCAATTGGGGAATTGATGCCTAAAGTGTCCGCCGAAGACGTTGGCAAAGCGATCGCACCAACAATTAGCGAAATTGCTTTAATTGCTCAATCAGATGATCGAAGTAGGGAGCAACGATTGCTTGCTGCTTGGGTTCCACTCGCTTTAAACTGGCAGTTTTAATACCTTCTAACCCTACAACCATTGCATCTAAAGGTACTTGCAATTCTTGATACAACAGTTGCATATAGTGCAATCCTTCGGCACTAGTATAGTCGGTGTGCTGTCCGGCGATGCCGTAAGTAATACAGCGTAAGAAGTGCCAGAAATCACGCCAGCAGGCATCTGCTCTCACTGCTGGGTAGAGTCCACCACCGGGTTGAGTGATATTAGGAAATGTAGCCAATACGTGGGTTCTGGCTTCATCTACGATTTCATGGACGCGATCGCGTAACCCCTTATTTACGGCAACGAGTCCTGTATTTGTTGATATAAGCTGTTGAATCTGCTGCAAATCTTCATCAGTAAGATAGTGTCCTCGATCGTCAGCCGCCTGGAATAGCTGAATAGCCTCTGCTGGATGGGTATTTTGCCAAGTAGCAAAACTGACAATCCTTGCTTTTTGAATCAGTTCTCAAACTTTTTCGCTCAATTGTGGCTGAGTCATAGTCAAAACTATTAATAGACTAGTTGAAAAGTAGAAATCCTGCCCTTTGTCAAATATTCAGCAGGGCTAGTTAGTAACACTGTAGCGGTAAATTGTTAGGAAACTCAAAAGGCAAACTATGAACAACTCAGAAGACTACACAGTTAATAATCTAGATTTCTATAGAAAGCATCATGGTCAGCAGCTTTACTATCGCTGGGAGGGAGAAGTCTGGTGGCAAGAGGCAGGCGACCGCCAACGGGAGAAATTATTCTCGATTATTGGGATGAATGCAACCAAGGTTTTCATTCATCCCGATCCTGAGTTTGAACAGGTAGGTTACCGGATCAATCGGGAGTTAGGTCTATTTTGCGATCCGCAGACCCAAGAAATCCTGCATACATGGCAACCCGATTCCACTCGTTCTGCTGTAGCGATCGTGCATATTGCCAATCGCATAGTGCAGGGGGCTGTTCGACCGAAAATCACGGTGATTCCCAAAGGACAAGACTATGTTAACTCTGTCGTAGAAATTCCCCTGAGCTATCCTCATCCATTAGCAGCAGATCCCAAATACCGAGATTATTGTCCCGGTGAAACCTTTAATGGGACAGAATACTTCACCAGTCACATTTCCCGGCCAGGGGTGAAGGATCTTCCTCCAGCCACCTGGGCGCGAGACTGTCCCTGGTTACCCTGGATGAAACTGGGCTATGGTCATCCAGCCCGCTTACGATTTGAGACAACAACGACTCGGGTTGAATCCTTTGAACAACTCCATCCCAACCTGATTCAACTGATTCGCGAACAAGTGCCGATATATGAATTTACACCTGACCAGAGTAACGAACCAAATATGACCAGTACACTGTACTTTAGGCAGCACTTCGCCGCTTACCTAAAAGGAGAACGCTTTCCCATTCCTGAAGGGCTTTGAGAAGGGTTTGAAACTGTAACTTAATTTCAGATTGTCAATTCTATGGATCTCAGTCAAATCGAAACCGATCTGCAAAACTCGGATTTTCAATACCGCCTGAAGGCGATCTCTGCCCTGCAAGATTATCCGGTGGATATCGCTTTTCCTTTGCTCAATCGCCATATCCAAGACCCAGAGTTTCTGGTGCGAACCTTTGTTGCTAGGGAGTTAGGTAAGCAAAAAACCTCAGAATCCTTTGCTGCTCTGTTGCGAATTATGAAATTTGATAACACCCCAAATGTCCGCGCAGAAGCATCTAATTCCCTGTCCTTGTTTGGCAGAATTTCAGCCTCTCATCTAGTGCAGACATTTTTACGAGACGATCACTGGTTGGTACGTCGGAGTATTTTGGCAGCCTTGGTAGAAATGGATTGCCCTGAAGAAGTTGTAGAGGTTTGTATTCTGGGGTTAGAAGGTGACGATGCCGCAGTCCAGGAAGCATCTATAGATGCGCTGGGGTCATTGGCGACTTCCCGTCAGTCTGAGGTAGCTTTGTCCCAACTCTTAAACCTGAAAAATTCTGAGTATGAATATATTCGGGTACGAGTTGCTTATGCCCTGAAGCACTTTAATACTCCTGAAGCCAAGGAAGCCCTGGCGCAACTGAGACAGGATGCCGATCATCGGGTGGTGGGGGCGGCAATGGAAAATTTAATCTCTTGAGGAGCAGGGGGACAACGGGGCAGGGGGCAGGGGAAAATGACTTTTGACTTTTGACTTCCCCGAACGAGAACAGCGTCTCCAAGAGTTGGGGCTAACTCTACCACTAAGTGGAGAAAAAACTATTTCTTTGAGTTATGCCTAACTCAGTGATGAACACCTATAATTTATCCATGCTCTTACAGCAATTCAACACAAAAGTCTAGAAATTTTGTAGCAATCTTGACATAAATTAATATTTAGACTGTCAGAATTGGGAAAGAGCAAACTGTGACTGAGTATTATTGTTTGCACCATAGGAGAAACAAATGGCTGAAATTCCCACCGGCGGTCAAATGATCTGGAAATTGGAAGGGGACGATCGCGTTTTGCACCTGCGGCATAATTCTTCAGAGCCGTGGCGGCCGTATGAAGAATTTCCGCAGTATGTTCTACCCGACCCCCAAGGATTTTCTAAAGGAATTGCTACCTTTCTGGCGTTGCTGAAAAAAGACTGGACAGCTACTAAATCTTAAGAAGATAATGGGGAATAAGGAATGGGCAATAGGGAATAGGAGATAACTTTGAGTTGTTTATCTTGCTTGTCCTCTTTGCCCCCATTCTCAAATTTTCATAACAATAAACCCAAACTGTGTGAATAAAAGTCAACAAGGCTAAAACTCTTTTTCCCCCTGCCCCCTGCCCCCTGCCCCCTGCCCCTTGCCTTATCCCAACGATAGTTATCTACTTAGTTTCTAAACTGGCGCGTGTGGTGCGACGGGTTAAAGCATGGGGTGTATCTAACTCTTGTGCCGGTTGGCTAAGGAGGCGCGATCGCATTTCGTCACTTAGCCCTTGAACATGAGTAAAATCTGCTCCCGCAATGCTTTCCAGATGCTCGAAATCAACGCCAGTCAAATCTGCTGCTCGTAAATCAGCTCCTGCGAGGTTGGCTCCATTTAACCGAGCATTGCGTAAAGATACTCCTGCCAACCAGGCTTTCCGCAAGTCAGCCTGACTTAGCCGCGCTCCCTGAAGATTAGCATGAGTTAAATCAGCCCCCCCTAAATATGCTCCCAACATACTTGCACCTTGCAAATCAGCATGACGCAAGTTGGCTGTATTCAGCTGGGCACCATTCAAATAGGCATTTGGCCCAATCGCCCCAGAGGATTTGTAATTAAAGCCTTCGGGAAACAGAGTTTGGCTATCATATATTGCCCCTAGCAGCTTGGTGTCGGTCAAAATAGCTCCTCGTAAATCTGCGCCACTCAGATCAACTCGGTACAAACAAGCTGCCTGTAAATTGGCATCCCTTAAAATCGCTTGGCACAGATCGGCTGCCCGTAAATCAGCGCCACTGAGATCGGCAGCACTGAGATCCGCTTTGCTGAGATTCGCTCGAATCAAAGTAGCTTGATGCAAATTAGCTCCTTGCAGTTCTAAACCACTAAGGTTGAATTGATATAAATCTTCTTGAGTTAAAGCAAATCCTGCCTTGAGGACAGCCAAAACCTCTTGGGGTGTCTTCTGATCCCTGCTGATCATGAGTTGAAATCGTGAGATTATTTAGGGGTATTGTACCGCGACCTATCTACAATCATTAGGGGGATCAGCTATGCCTTTTGTACCACCAATGACCATGATGGAGTTTTTCCGTAAGAGTGAAGGGGTCTGGTTTACCCAGCGCACAGTGCATCACTTTGATACGGTGCCGGATCAATCAGGAGAATCAAAGCTTTATGTAGGCGCGATCGCACTTGATGACCCACGGATAAAAACAATCTGCCTACCGCAAGGTATCGATCCAGCTAGTGCTAAGGGAGGTGCTACCTTTATGTGGCAAGAACATGACGACGATCAAGAACCCAATCAGGATCGTGTCGCTGTCTTAATTGATGTACCAGATGATGAAACAGGGCGATCGGGAAAATTGCTTCGTAACCAAGGCTATGTGGAAAAAATTCCGGTAGTTAGCCGTTACTGGTTTGGACAAGATGGCATTTTAACCATCGATACCGAATATGAAACCAACCAAGGTCAGGAACGCTGCTGGTTCATGACCGATGATTTTCGGGTGCGCGTTAGCACAGTGCGGATGATGAATGGAGTGTATTTGATGACCTATTGTTCTGAACGACGCTATTTAACTGAGGCGAATTTAGCACAAATGGTGCAACACAATTTATCTAGAGCATCCGTTTGATCGTCTGGTCGCTCATAATTTTGAAAGGCTTGCTATCGTTTCTAGGCAATCATTCTGGCGATCGCCATCAATAGGTATTGCACCATCGCCTAATCCTAACGTTAAGGATCGTTACTTTGTTTAACATATTCGAGACGGCGAATCTGGAAATCCCGTATTCTCTGGGGTTAAGGCAAATTAATCTCTAAATTTTATGTATAAGTGCTTCCTTGAGCATCTGGAACAATGGCTTTTGCAACGGTTTACATTAGAGAGTCGCCCAATTCCCCCAGGACTAGAGTATCAGGTGAGCGATCGCGGCAGAAATCCCGCCACAATTCAGAGTTGGTGCTATCAGTGCCCACAGTTACGGAAAATCCGCTATACATACATTGATGCAGGCGCAAGTGCCCAGATTCTTAATAGTGTGATTTATCCCAGTCATAACTATGAGTTGCCCTTACTCGGCATTGATTTTCTCTCTTTTGGTCAAGTGAAAAACCTGATTGTGATGGATTTCCAGCCTTTATTTCAAGATGAAGCTTACTTGAAGAAGTACATACATCCATTGCAGACATTGCATGATAAGTATCCAGACTTGGCACAAGGCTTGGAAATGAAATTTTACGATGCTAATCAGTACTTCTCAAAATATCTCTTATTTGCCAAAACCGATGCAGAAACAGTAAAAACGAGGGTCTTTGAGGCATTCAAAGACTATCTGAATTTGTACTGGCAGATGCTAGTCCAAGCTAAACCTCTGAGCGACCAGTCAGACATTCAACGGATTGTCAAAGCCCAAAAAGACTACGATCAATATAGTGCCGAGCGCGATCCTGCATCTGGTTTGTTCAGTAGCTACTTTGGACATCAATGGTCAGAACGATTTTTGCATGAATTTTTGTTTGAGGATGCTGTGCCATTAGTAGCTAATGCAGCCAAATAGTGATTTAAATCTAGATCACCACAACAGAATATGGTGATTATTAATTTTGAATTCGGAGCAAAGCAACATTGACTCTCTATCAGCCATTTTTAGATTACGCGATCGCGCTTTTGCAAGAACGTTTGAATTTGCAGCCTTATGCAATTCCTGAAGGGTTTGAGTCGAAGCAAGCAACAGTGGGCAAAGGTAAACATCAACAAGAGGTCTTAACGACTAGCTATGCCTATCAAACTACCAAACTCCGGCAAATCCGAGCCGCCCATGTCCAAGGGGGTAACTCACTTCAGGTATTAAATTTCGTTATTTTCCCCCATCTGAATTACGATTTGCCCTTTTTTGGCGCAGATTTAGTTACCTTGCCAGGAGGGCACTTAATTGCCCTCGATATGCAACCCCTATTTCGGGATGATTTGGAGTATCAGGCGAAGTATACCCAGCCTATCCTGCCAACTTTTCACGCACATCAGCAGCATCTACCTTGGGGGGGCGACTTTCCCGAAGAAGCCCAGCCCTTTTTCTCACCCGCCTTTCTCTGGACGCGTCCCCAGGAAACTCAGGTAGTGGAAACCCATGTATTTGCAGCCTTTAAAGACTATCTACAAGCCTACCTGGATTTTGTTGACCAGGCGCAACCGATAACCGACTCCAAATATTTAGCAGAAATTGAGCAAGCTCAACTACGTTATCTCCGCTATCGAGCCGAAAAAGACCCAGCACGGGGAATGTTCACCCGTTTTTACGGTGCTGAGTGGACAGAAGAATATATCCACGGGTTTTTATTCGATTTGGAAAGAAAGCTGGCATCAGCTATTAGGTAAGCTTACCAATTTTAGATTTTAGATAATGGAATTGAAAATCTTGATGAATAAACTCTTTTATAAGTTTGAAACAAGATTACTTATCCAAAGTTGGTATTAAAGGTAGAACCAGGATAATCGAAAAGGTTTGTCCGTTGATGACTGAATCTGAGAAAATCGAACATGGGCATTTTAAATCTACTTTTAGGAAACACAACGGATATGGCTGATACTACAGAACTCACCTCAAGCGCTCAAACCAGCCTTGAAGAACTTACAGAAGCGATCGCTGAATTAGAAGAGTATCGGGAACGCCTGGTTAATGATACCTTGTCAATGGCGCAACGCGCCAAAATTATGAAGGCACAAGCACTTGCTAGCCTGCAACCTCAGCTTACCCAGCTAGATGCAACTCTTGAGTCACTACGACAGCAGCAATCTACTCTGACATCTGGTAACTAGTACCCCTTCGGGAAATTAAAAATTAAGAATTAAAAATTAAAAATTTAGGAATTTTTCTCAATTTTTAGTTTTACATTTTCAATTTTTAATTGGAGGGAAGCGACGGTCAAAAGTCAAAAGGCTTTAATTTTAGGCTTTCTGGCTGTAATAAAACGGTAGGTTTATTTGCGCGAACCTGTACTAGAGCATTTAACAATAACGGTGATAGGGAATTTGTCATGAGTCAATCGCTCAACTCCAAAGCTTCAGCAGTGGATGATCTCATCCTGCGAGTGCAAGCTGAAAATGATGATCTGGTTCAGAGGGTAAATGAGCAGATTACACTAGAAACCTTCGATTCTACAGATCACAAAGTTCTTAAACAATTAGTGGAGGGTTTAGGAGATCCACGGGGAATGGTGCGACTGCGGTTTGCCGAAACCTTGGGTGAAATTGGTGAAGCAGCAACGCCATTTCTCGTGGAAGCACTGGCAAATCATTCCAATGTAGTTGTGCGACGGGCCGCTGCCAAGACACTCACTATCATCTCTGACCCGTGTGCTGTGCCAGACTTGCTTCATGCTTTTCTAAATGATGAAGATAGGGTAGTTAGAAGTTCAGCCGCCGGGGCTTTAGCCAGAACAGGAGAAGCCTCTGTACCAGCGTTGCTGGAAATTTTAGCCTCAGACAAGCATCCACAGGATATTAAAGGTCTTGCCGCATGGGCGTTGGCATTTATTGGATCGGAAGCAGCAGAGCATCTATACAAAGCATTGAATTCCGCTTCTTTGGATGTCCGATGTGCTGTCATCGGCGCCCTTGGTCATGTGGCGCAAGAGCAGTCAGACGAAAAATCCTGCAACCTTCTAGTTTCTGCTCTGACCGATCCAGAAGCGCTTATCCGCACTGAAGCAGCCGCAGCCTTGGGACAAGTAAATTATCCTCCCTCTGTGCCGCATTTAATTTTGGCAATTCAAGATACTGATTTAGATGTGAGGAAGGCAGCAATCAATTCTCTTGGTAAAATTGGCGATCGCAGTGCATTAGAATCATTACAGCCGCTACTTAATGATGAACAAGAGGTTGTGCGGGTTCTAGCTAAACTAGCGATCGCGCAAATTGAACGCCAGTCTAAAGCAGATGATTGGTAAGTTTTTCCTCCTGTGGGTATTATTTTTCTCCTCGCTGAAACTTCACCATCATCTCTAGGCGAGATAATGCACTAGTGGCAGACTCGCGTACATAGGAGTCGGTGGATTCATCCTGGATGAGGGATTGTAGCACTTCCACACCGCGGCGATCGCCAATTGAGCCAAGGGCATTCACGATAGAGATTGCCAGCGCTGGGTTGTCTGTGGTTTGCAATGCTTCAATCAAAACATCCACCACGGGAGAACCAATTTCACCTAAGGCCATGACAGCTGCAATATTCACTACAGGATTGGGGTCATTAAGAGCAGTCGTTAAACCCTGCACACCTTCAGCTGCAAAAGGAACATCTGGATGATTAATGGCGACTTGTGCCAGTGCTTTGGCGGCACTTCCCCGGACGGTAACATTATCACTATTGAGCAAAGCTTCAACTAGAGGAATCACTGCATCAGGGCCGATCGCGCCTAGAGCTTTGACGGCAGCTCGTCGATAGGTGGTATCTTCTTCATTGAGAATACTCATCAACCGGGGAATAGTTGTCTCATCGGGATTCTCAGCCAATTCCCACATTGCTTGGTCGCGTAAGTGGGGGTTAGGGTGTTTCAGTTGTTGGAATAGTTCTTCTATGGACATAACAAGATTTTAATAAATTATCAAAAATGTGCAATTAATGTGCAGTGGTTCTTGAACAGGAATGGGTCGAAGATTAATTTTTAATTTTTAATTTTTAATTCCCCCTAGGGGTTGACTTGGCTTTTTCACAAATCAGCCAATCATCATCGTTAGTGACTTGTTCATAACCACTGGTATCACCAAGTTTTTCCAGCGCCATCAACGCCGCATACTTGAGATCCCAAATTTTGGTTTCTAGACAGGCTTTAAGTTCAGGAATTGCCCGTGCTTCACCCAGTTCACCAAGAGCGATCGCTGCTGCTGCCCGTGATTTTTGAAACTGTGGTTGTTTGTTATGCAAACCTTCAACTATTAAATTGTAAGCTGGGGCGTGTTTCAACCAACCGAATAACTTAATTACATGGAAGTGGGCACCATAATCATTATTTGCTTCTTCGGCGTAGGTAGCAAACAAAGCATCAGGAGCAGCATCGGCGTGATAGTCAAGTATTGTTTTAGCTGCCAAATAACAGCGCCCAAAGTCTGTTTCATACAACCCTCGAATCAGAACTGATAAACTAGGAGGGCTTGGGTAACTATGCACCAAACTCAGATCATTTGGATGGTCGTATAACGTCTGCTCTAAATAAGGTTGAATCGTGGCAAAAGTAATTGCTCCGGCAGTGATTCCGGCTTCTGCCAAAGTCCGAATTCCTCGCAGCCGAAACACCAAAGATACTGGACATCGGGCAATATAAGGTATTGCATCATAGTAACGGGCATCCATTAAATCTTGGATAGACAACCGCCGTCCTAACACATTTGGGTGTTGTAACATTGCCACTACTTTTCCCATCTGGGAATAGTCGCCAGTTAAACGGCAAACTGCGGCCATTGCCGCACTGGCTGTCGGTGGATCGGTATCATCTACAAATTTGCGAATTCGTTCCAGGGCAGGTTGATAATTAAACTTTGCTAGTGTGTGGATGATTACACGGTAGGTTTGCCCTGGTTTGTCCAGCAATTGAGCCACATCTTCTAATATGTCAGGGTCTTGAGTACCAATTTCACCGATCGCCCAAACAGCATTTCCCACGGTGTAGCAGTCTTCATCAAAAAGACAGGTGCGGATCACTGGCATAGCTACCTCAGCTTGCAGTCGCCCCAAAGTCTCCACTGACTTGCGACGGACGATGCGGTTATCTAACGAAGGGTCAGTTTGCTGCACCGCCCGCATCAGCGTCTTAATTGATCGCTCTGTGGGAAAATTGACTAAATGAGAAGCGGCAATATAACGTGAATCATCCTCACTCAATTGGTCTTGCGGCGTATCCAAAAGAGCGATCGCCTGGTCTTCTGTGAGGTTAAAAAAATTAAAAAAACGTTTATCCATAATATATATCAACTTGCCGCATCTTATTAAGACAAAATAAACCCGAAGATTCTTTGCCATTACTCAACCTTAACAGGCAAAGCAAAGAGCCAAGAACCTCCAGGCTTGTAGAGTCACAATATACTCTTGCCACCAAATGACAAGTTTGGCAACTAACTAGGAGAGAGAGTTAATAGCGTAGTCTAGTAAAGCATTGTACTCAGTCAATGCTTGAGCAGACATATCACGAGGTGCACAACCACGGTTGCGAGCAAAGCTTAAAGCTTCAACATAAGGAGCAGTGGGCAAGCCCAAAGCGCGATAAACTTCACGTTGTCCAGCAATACCCCACTCATCCAATGGGCCAGTACCGCCAACTACCAAGCTGTACTGAATAAGGCGCAAGTAGTGCTTGATGTCACGAGCACACTTGGACTTGAAGGTATCGGTGGAATTAGCTTCACCAGCGTTGTTCAAGTAAGAATATTTCTTGATAGCAGCGTTGTAAGCTTCGGTTGCAACTGCATCGAGGTTGCTAGCTAGCTTTTCAGCAGCTTCCAAACGAGCAGATGCACGTTGAATAGAACCTTGGACTGATTCTAAATCAGAGGTGCTGGGGAAACGACCTGCGGCATCTGCTGATGCGATAACGGTGGTAACAACTGATTTCATTTCTTAAATCTCCCAAAAGGCTTTTAATTTAAACTGTGTTGGATGTCAATCTGTTGAGTGAATTGCAAATCGCAAATCAATTAGCTCAGAGCAGAAATTACGCGATCAAAGTAGCTAGAAGATTCAGCAACTAAGCTAGCGCAGCGATCTTCTACGACAGGAGAACCCATCTTACGTAATTTGGCACCAGCACGAGCCTCACTGGGGGTGTCTTGAATGTGAGCAGCTGCACACGCCTTCATGATTTGAACAGCACGCACGGTAGAGGTGGTGGGTACGCCAAGAGCTGCATAGGTTTCTTTCAAACCGTTCAAACAACGATCATCTAGAACTGAAGCGTCACCAGCTAATAAAGCGTAGGTTACATAGCGTAAGATGATTTCAGCATCACGCAGACAAGCAGCCATGCGACGGTTAGGATAGCAATTACCACCAGCTTGGATCAAACCTTGGTTTTCGCAGATCATTCCAGCAACAGAATCAGAGACGATGCAGCTAGCGTTACTAGCGATCGCATTTACAGCATCCAAACGTCTGTTACCATTAGCAACGAAGGCTCTGAGGGCAGCAATATCAGATACGGTAGCAGTGCTGGCATCTGCTGAAACTACAGCTCTAGAAAAAGCGTCAAGCATTTCGCTCTCCTTAAAAATTGGTTTTCTCTGAAACTTGATTGCCTGTTCCCTGAACAAGACAATATAGAACATAAAAGATGACACCTATCTTAGTCTCAGTTATGAGAAACTAAGTAATAATCCTTAACAAACAATCCCCAGTCAGGATTGGTCTGACTGGGGAACTAGGGGTACGCTTTGAAGATTAGGGGCGAAGGGGTAACAGGGATTGGGATTGTGAGGATAAGGGGGATGAAGAAGATGAAAAAGCAGAAGAGAAATAACATTGACAAATGCCTCATGCCCATTTTTCTGCTTGGTTCTAAAAAATAGTTAGTGCGTTCGTGCTGAGTAAATCCGACAAGCTTTTGGTAATGAACGTTGTGGAGGTGAACCTCCTTAGGCAGGAGCGACATTAACGCCAGTTGTTGAGATTGAATATATGAGTAGGCTTGCAGTTTAATCTAGAGAAGCCTTTGTACATGCTTTTGTTTTTACTTGTCCTCTAGAAAATTAACAAACATCCCCAGTTAGCTAAGTCTGCTTGAGAAGATGCTTGATCATATTGTCTTTGACCATTAACTGCCGCAGCACCTCTAAAAGCAATTTTTGGGATTCTTCCTGGTTTAATCCCTTAACCTGCTCTTCGTAAAGTTTGAGGTTGAATTTCTGCTCTAAGTTAAGCTCCATAGGGATATCCATAGTTTTTACTCTCCGGTGTTTCGCAACATTAGCTTTATCTATTCCCTTGAATTAATATTAACAAAAGTTACACATACTTGACAAGTGGACAGTTTTAGAGAGTGTGCTACTCATTGGGGTTGGTGGTCAACAAACGCCTTTGGAGCAGGTAATCTATAAGGTGTACACACAAGTGCTGTCGCCTGCGGGCGATCGTCCATCGCACTTGTCCTGTTTCACCTTTATTCCAGAGTTCTTGTAACAAAGCTACACTTTGTCAGAGCTTTGAGTCCTCTACCAATTGGTGGTAAGTGTGGGTGGAGATGTCGAATGCCAAATTAATTGACCACATTGGCAAGTGCCTGTTTTATTTGGCAAAGTAACCAGCTTTTGATCTGTTGCTAGTTGTACAACCTTTGATTGTGCTGTTATTCAGATAATTGGAGAATCCTTTTTACTTTTTATTAGTAAATAAGATGCGTTTACCCCGGTGTACAAACCACCCTAAAGCCGAAGTCGTAAAACGCTACATCAGAATTGCCTCCGTCTAAACGGGCAGATGAACGGCAGACGCTTGACTGAGTTAACCATGAACCACCCCGCAGCAGGCAAGGATTATTATTTCCACTTACCCAAGCACTTCCATTAGCAGGCATTCCCCGGTAATCATTGTGGTATTTGTCTTGACACCATTCCCAGACATTGCCATGCATCTCATACAAACCAAAAGCATTCGCAGGTAAACTACCAACATCCATAGTTTCCTGACGATTTTCACCCGGGGGAGCAGAACCATAAGTATAACCGCCATTATAGTTAGTGATCTCAGTCGTAATCGTCTCACCAAAATAGAATGGGGTAGTTGTTCCAGCTCGACATGCATACTCCCACTCCGCCTCGCTGGGTAAACGATAGTTCTTGTTAGTCATGAGTGACAGCTTTTGACAAAACTTGACTGCATCATTCCAACTTACTTGTTCCACAGGTCGATTAGCCCCTTGGAAGTAAGAGGGGTTGATTCCCATAACTGCTTGATACTGTTCTTGCGTGACCGTAAATTTACCCATGAAAAAAACTTTAATGGTCATAGGATGCTGCGGCCCCTCATTTGTGTTTCGCTGTTTTTCGCCTACTGGTGAACCCATGAGAAACTGACCGCCAGGAATTTCTACCATCTCCAGTGTGTTGCCATTACCAAGGTCTTCTATAAAATAAATTGCCTGACCAGGACTGATTGTGGTAATGTTTCCTTGCTTATCTACCTTCATGACTTTAAACTGGAAGGTTTTTAAAGCTAATTCCTTAGTATTTACGCTTTTTGTAGATAATGCTGGAGTCTCATTCGGGGACGGTACTGGAATATTATTTGCCGGAATAGATGAGTTTGATGGCAAAGCTTTTCTTCGAGCAGAGTTGTTGAGGAAGAATTTCTCAACCACAATTGCCAAGCTAAAACTAGCTCCCATTAACCCCACGGTTTGAATAACTCTGCGCCGCGACCAGTTAACTGATTGTTGTGGTCGTGTTGGCGGTGGAGACAGTTTTTTTGAAATATCTTGTAGCACTTCGGTTGCGTTGGCGTAGCGTAAACTGTAATGACGACGCACCATCTTGGTTAACACATTAGCTAGATGCTTGCTTACCCGTGCTTGATGACGCCAGAGAATTTCACCTGTTTTGGCATCCTCTTCAAAGTCCACTGCCGAAACACCCGTCAATGCTTGAATCAACATTACTCCCAAGGCATATATATCACTAGCAAATATAGGTTTAGCATTCTTTTGCTCATTAGGCATATAGCCAGGAGTACCTACGATGACGCTAGAAGTCACCTTACCTTGTACATTTACTATTAGAGTGCCAAGTTCCTTGACTGCCCCAAAGTCAATTAGAAAAATCTTTCCATCCTGATGCCGCCGCATCAAATTCTCAGGCTTGATGTCGCGGTGAATTACCTGCTGGTTATGTACGAAGGACAAAACTTCCAAAACATCTTGTAATAGCTTAATGACATAACTTTCACTTAACTGCTTACCTGGAATGATTTCTGCCTTTAGATCGTGTCCTTCAATAAATTCTTGAACAATATAAAGATTGTTATTTTCTCTAAAATGCGCCAATAATTGAGGAATTTGGGAATATTTACCCAACTTTTCCAGAACAGTAGCTTCTGTTTCAAAGAACTCCACAATCCGAGGTTCAGTACGTTCAGGACGTAATTGCTTGACAACACATAACGGCTGACTGGGTTGTAGATAATCCTTTGCTAGAAAGGTAATCGCAAAGCCCCCGCCACCCAATTCTCGAATAATTTCGTAGCGTCCAACCAGCATGTCCACAACAATTTTATACTCCTAAAAATCTGATGATCCGTTACATCTATTGAGATTTCCCCTGGAGCCGATGACGTGTATTCATATAATATTTTAATTTTAGCGCTCGCCTGTATATGTTCTTGAAGTGCTTGCTGTTTTTGTGGAGTGATTGATCGGTAAATACACTCTTCTATTAACTATCCTGCCTGATTCTTACCCTCTTCGCAAAAAACTGGGATGTTCGCGATCATTTTTCTCTCACCAGAGACATAAAAGAGCGCTAATAGAGGTACTTAAGGAATATCCAGCGCCTTCTTTGGAATATGCTTCTTTAGTTCTGCAATATAATTTTCCTTGTTTATATGAGGAAATTAGAATCAGACTTCTGTCTGATCTCTTCTACTTTAAACTCCCTTTATATAGAGTTATATAGCCTATATCTAAATAGTTGCTTAAAAGTATGGCTATTTTTTGCCTTTCTCCCTCTGCCCCAATTTGAGATTATCTTTTTTCAACGTTGTGCTAATTGGATAGGCACTCAGAAGGGTTCAAAATTAACCAATATTTTCTAGACTTGTCGTCTAAAAAATAAATGTTTATTCATGTCTTAATCTATACACTCAATTATTATGAGACAGACCTCTATGCAGAATCCATCCAACGATTTTAACCCTTCAGAGCAAAAGTTACCGGAGGCACTCGAACAAGTAGAAGTAAGCGATGCCTCCGGCGGGCTACGCCTATCGCCCCAGCCTGAATGGAGCAGGACTCACTCAGCCAAAACTCCATCGGTTAGGCCTTCTCAGATTGCAATAAACACCAGCATAAACGCAGAACCATTGTCAACAGAAATCTCTGAAAATGTGACCATTATGCAAGTCGCAAGTCCTTTTCCAGAAGCAGGAAATAACAAGACCGTTTTGCAAAGACTACCGAACCCAAGCCCCCAAGACTCTCCTCTTTCGGGAGTATTGGTCAATCATGTATCTCTCTCGCCGCAAAAACCTGGAGTGGTAGAACGGATTGGCTCTTCATCCCAACCTAGCCGAACCGTTGATGCAGTAAGCCTTACGCCAAATACCATTGCTCAATTTTCTTTAGAGAATGATTCTAAAAATCTTAATGCTGCTAGGGTTGCTGTAGTTCAAAACCATGACAACACGATTGTTCAATACTCAGATTCGGTCATTCAAAAGGTAACAGATCGGACTATTGTTCAATACTCGGACTCAGCAATTCATAATCCACCAGATCAAACAGTTTATCAAGCAATGCGGCCATTATCTAACGATCTGGATCAAACGGTTTTCCAATTGGGGATGCCACGATCTTTGCAGTCATCAACAGCGACGATTGCGCCAAAAAATCGGGCGTATGTTCAAATATTCCATCCAAGTATTTTTCGGGATATGTTTCGGACATCAGGCTCATTTACTTCGCGCTTTATAAGTATCACAGGGCAATTTTTTGATTCAATCTGGAGGAAGATTGACCTAAAGCAACTACAATCTCGTTTTCATCTAGGCAGGCAGCCAGTTGTGGCGAAGAGTTTAAAACAGCCATTTTCAAGCCACATCAATCGTTCTACTGATAACGTGATGGTTTCAGAAGAGCCGCCTAGCTCAGAACAGTATCAGAAAAAACTGCGGGAGTTGGATCTTTGTCGGCTTTCTTTTGCCAAAGAGTTGGCTAGAAATGGTAAATTTCGCAATGCGCGAGCTATTGCTGAACAAATTTCTGAGACGAGTCAATTTTTTAAGGATGCCCAGATGCTGATTCAAAGTTGGAAGTAATTTTAAGGAACTGCCTTTGGGAATTTGAAATGCGACTTTTGTCTGTTTTTATGCTTCATTAACCGCCTTAATATGGGCTTACCCACGGAAATACGCACATCATATTGTAGCGGTGGTCTGAGCCTGTCCTTGGGAAGTTAACACCCATCAATGATTCGGTAATGTCTATGTCCCAAAATAGTCATACAAACTTAACCTACACAGCTTTTGAGGATAACCGTCTGGCACAGTTAGCTCAAAAATATCTCAACAATCCGCTGCTAATGCATCAATTATGCGATCGCGTTTACGAACGACTTAACGCAGATATCAAAATTCAGAGAGAAAGAATCGGTAACTCTAGTACAGGAAGACAATAAAATGGCTACACAGCAATCCAATTCTCACGTTGAGAACTACGTCACAACCAACCGATTCTATATAGAAATTGGGAAAAATATAGTTGCCTCATTTTCAGAATGTTCAGGCATCAGTATTGAGGTGGAAAAGGAGGTATATCACGAGGGTGGCGTAAACGAGCAGCAAAGAATTAGTTTAGGACACACTCGTTTTTCAGATATTACACTAAAGCGGGGAACAACTGACGACAATACCTTTTCGGAATGGTTAAGCGAATTATTTGAGCAAAAAACGCAGCGACGCAACGTTACTATTCTGACATACAACCAAGCTGGGGAAATCATGAAGAGTTGGTGCCTGATTGGTGCCATTCCAGTGGGGTGGAAACTCCCTAGTTTAGAGGCTGATGGCAATACAGTTGCAGTTGAAGAATTAACTTTAGCCTTTGAGGGTTTGAAAATTGGGAAGCAATCTGCTGGCGGCGATGCAGTCTCTAGGGATGCGAAGGGATATTTTGGTGAAAGCGCCTGGAAATGAATGTAAGTTGGAAGTTTAATCATGAGTGAGTTTAAGCCCCCGATTGATTCCAAATCTTCAGAGCGCTCTAACGGCGCTTCTGACGATGGTGTAGACAACAAAGCAGATTTTAAGACGGTTCATGACCTATTGCGACAGCTTAATCGGAGTAATGCTGCCAAAACATCAACCGATCGCTCAACACAACAGTCTAGTATTCAAGACTTACTGGTTTATGATAACGATCGCTATGACCAGCGTGCTAAAGCCCTGTTGCAAACCCAAGACTTGACTCAGCAACAGGGTGAGCTTCCACCGGGTACTTTTGCGCCTCAAAACCCCATACTTGAGGAAGTACTAACTCCAGCCATCGATACTGTTCAGGAAGCAGCAGAAGATTTAGAATTGCTTGCACAGATAGTTTGCGATCGCATCAGTTTGCGTCTAAATCTTGAGATGGAACGTAACGGCTTCCATCAAAGCAATCGGATCTTTTCGCGGAAAACGATTACAACCCATCAGACTTCCTCAAAATCTGAACAAATACCAGATGTACTGGAACGGCTGGTTCAGGAAATTGAGCAGCTTTTGCACCATCGTCTAGTCCATGAGCGCGAGCGACGGGGACGATCTGTAGGCTGTTTACCCTGGTAATTTTAATGCATTCAAAGAATTGAGGAAAACGCAATGAAACTTGAAAAAGCAAAGCTGATAGTTCATAGTGACCCTAGCGGACAGGCGAAAGATATTGAATTCATGTTTAATCCGTCAGAACTTGATTTTACTAGACGAATAATTTGGGATAGTGATGTAGGCAATAGGGGAAGCACTTTATTGCCAAAAGTTAATTTTTCTGGGGTAGAACCCTATTCATTTACATTACAGAATTTATTATTTGATACTTATGAAAAAAAGACATCTGTTCTTAAGGAATATATTAACAACATTAAAAAGGGGGCGACAGCTCGTAGCAATACTCTTACTCGTCCGCCAGTGTATATCTTGACCTGGCACGATAGCTACTTTCACTGCGTTATGACGAGTTTGAACTATCGACTCACCCTATTTCTGGCTGATGGCACACCGGTTAAAGCGATCGTTAATATTGCGCTCCAAGAAGTCGACCCTGAAAATATACCAGCAGGAAAGCCACCTACAACAGGAGCCATTGCTAAAAAACTTCCTTAATTTCTAAAACTTACTAAAGGTTATCTCAATCCAATAACCTATCCCACCTGTTAAGGGAACAACCTCTAAATTTTGCCTAACAACACTAAGAGTATCTTCCAATGTCTACCAAAAATAGTCAAACCCTTTATTTATCCAAGCCTATACTTAAACTAGGTGGAGTCGATGCCCCAGATGACCTAATGAACGACATTCTGGAAATTGTTGTAGATGAAAGTTTACATATGCCAAGTATGTTTGTCATCAAAATCCATAATGTCTATCTTGCTGCAAGCGAGGACAGCGAGCCTTGGAAAAACGAAAAGTACTTTAATATTGGCGATCAAATTTCGATTGGATTTGAGGCTGCTACAACAGAAGATCCGGAATTTTTGTCGTATGGAATAGAGGAGCGGTTAATTGAGGGCGAAATTACGGGTATTGAAGTCAAATTTTCCCATACATCTGAAGCCCATATCATCGTGCATGGCTATGACGTTTCTCATCGACTGCATCGGGGTCGCTACAACCGATCTTTCTTAAATTGTACGGATACTGATATTGTGCGACGTGTTGCTGAAGAAGCGAGAATTAGAATTGGTCAATTGGATGCGAGTGGTGTCTCCCATGAGTATGTTTTCCAAGAAAATCAAACTAATATGGAGTTTCTGCGGGAGCGCGCTGCAAGAATAGGATTTGAACTCTTTGTGCAGGACAAGAAGCTTTACTTTCGCAAGCCCAAAAGTGGAGAATCTCTCATACTGGAGTGGCTTAGGGATATTAGGAGCTTTGATGTAAAAGTTACCATTGCTGAACAAGTCAGTTCGGTAAAGGTTAATAGCTGGGATTATAGTAATAAAGAGTTAATCTCAGAAACCGCTTCAAAGGAACAGTTGGTCACACAGACGGGAAATGGCGACGGGAGCGGCATCAGTCAAGAGTTTAAAATGAAAGAACCTCCTAAAATGATTGTGGTAGACCAACCTGTAGATACTCCAAAAGAAGCAAAACAGATGGCTCAGGCGCTTTGTAATGAGCTAGGCGGAGAGTTTGTGACTGCTGATGCCAAAGCTGGGGGAAACGCTAAAATCCGACCGGGCAAAGTGGTTACACTTGAAAATATGGGAACTCGCTATAGTGGCAAATACTACATAACAGGAACCTGTCACCGTTACATCCATAGAAATTACACAACTGATTTTACAGTTCGAGGGCTGAGAGAAGGTAGCTTACTTTCTACACTGCCGCCCAAAACCCATCTTCAGCCTGGCCAAACGAATTTAGTCGGTTTGGTGACTAATAATAATGATCCAAAAGGTTGGGGGCGCGTCAAAGTAAAATTCCCTACTTTAAACATGAAGGATGAAAGCCATTGGGCTAGGGTGGTAGGACTAGGAGCAGGCAATGAAAGAGGATTTTATTGCTTACCTGAGATCGACGATGAAGTTCTGGTTGCCTTTGAGCATGGAGATATTCATCGACCCTATATTATTGGTGGAGTTTGGAATGGTAAGGATAAAACAGTTGAAACTGTGGATGACACAATTCAAAACGGTCAAGTCAGACTACGTACCATAAAAACCCGTGCTGGTCACATAGTAAAATTTGTTGATGATGATAAAGGTACTGAAAATCGAGGATATTATGTCCAAACTGCAACTGGTTCTGGCCATCGCCTCAGCTTTAATGATACACAAAAGTTTATCGAAATACAGACTGCTCAGGGACAAACCGTCACTTTGAATGACATTGATGGCAGCATAAACGTCAAAGCTAATACAATGATTAATAATACTGCTCCTCTTTCTATAGGTTTGGAATCTACTACAATTGCTAATAAAGCAGGTGGAGCTATTACTAATACCGCAGGTGGAGCTATTACTATTACCGCAGGTGGAGCTATTACTATTACCGCAGGTGCAGCACTTACTATTAATGCTCC
The DNA here is from genome assembly GCF_036919495.1 of Nostoc sp. Lineage (GTDB taxonomy): Bacteria > Cyanobacteriota > Cyanobacteriia > Cyanobacteriales > Nostocaceae > Nostoc. The sequence goes on along the minus strand of NZ_JBALBZ010000212.1, from coordinate 72,458 downwards.
CAATATTATGCTTAATGGTATAGTCTATGTACAGGGCGTGCCTATTTAGGTATAGAATAAAATTCCCAATCTAGACTGCTGAATCCTTTTTTACAAGTGCATAAGTTATATTTCCGTCACAGCTATTAAAAAACTAGAAAGATATATTCTCAAGCTATCGTTACAAGGTGAATTCGTGTGACGATAACTTGACAATATAGTTTGACTGAAAATAGGGCAACATCCAATACGGTTCTTATCCCATGAACGTTATCAGGCCAAAACGATTTACTATTGACGAATATCATCGGCTGATTGAACTAGAATTTCTAAAGGAGAGCGATCGCATCGAGTTGATTCGCGGAGAACTAATTCAGATGGTAGCCAAGGGCACTAGTCCCCATCGACTCAACCCTACTGAATTTTGATGCGTTTGCCCTTATAGCGGTAGCGATACATCACAAGGCTAGTGATGAACAAAATCAGTGGTGTAAGTCCAACGAAGACGTAGAGAATGCGCGTTGGTAATCCGCCAAAAGTACCAAAGTGCAATGGTGTAAAGGAGTCAAAAATTTGGTCGCCAAGAGATAGCTCCAATGTATTTTTTACTTCTACCAAATCACCTGTATACTGATCCAGCCATAAACGACTGCGACCAAAAGATTCTGCTTCATGGGGTAATTTCTTGGCTATATTAAAAGTTGCCTCTGGGGTCATGGGCAAGATAATAAAAGTAGTCACACCATCTGGTAGAGCCGCATCAGCTTTCTTGAGAATCTGTTCAAGCTGCAATGGTGTCCGACTAGGCAAAGGTTGAGAAACGGGATCAGGTGAATTGGGAGTTAAGGTAAGTGCATAAATGATCGGTTGTGTGAGAGGCTCGAAATTCCAACAGAATCCAGTAAAACCTGTTAATCCCAGGAAGATAGCTGCGATAATACCTATGACTTTATGAATATCAAAATTCACTCGCTTTGGATGTGCCTTCAACTTGATTTTGAAACCAAGTATCAGCTTTTTCCAACCAGGCCACAGCAATATCCCTGTAATACTGAGGAGGAGTGAAAGTAGACCCACTATGCCTAGAATTAGCCCTCCGATTTCGCCGACTAGGAGTTGCTCATGTAATTTTGCGATTAAAGTCCTGAAAGTGCGATCGCGGATGCGACTGCCCATAATCGCACCCGTATAGGGATTAACATTGACCTCTGTAATTTCTCCTTTAGGGGATCTGAGCAAAACTTGATGTGGGGCATTTGCTGCTAATGGAGTGCGAATCACAATAGCTTGAAACTCTGGCCGATCTTTATAAGCCGCCTCCACAGTATATAACTCTGACTCAATAGAAACACGTTGCCCTTGGGGAATTACCTGTCCAATCTGGTGAGAGAGTAGGAAGAGGTCGATTTCATCTGCAAATACCAGCAGACTACCTGTTAAGCCTACAATCACAAGTAGCAGACCTACAGCTAGACCGATATAACGGTGTAGGTGAAAAGCAATCTGACGTAATTTGAGTGACCTCATAGAAAATGCTCCCACACTATTCCTGATCTCATCAGAACTCCCAGGAAACCGTTCCTTGTACCGTCAGAGGCTCTCCTGGATAAACGGCGAGGTCACGTTGAGCTGATGCATAATAATCAATATCGAACAGATTTTTAATGTTGAGCGCTACTCGGAAATTATTTCGCTCATAGAAAACAGCAGCATCAGTGCGTAAATAGCTTGGTAACTCGAACGTGTTTGCCAAGTCTCCCTGACGATCGCCAACGTAGTATAGTCCTAAACCAAACCCTAAACCCTGCAAGTCACCTTGAGTAATTTTATAGGTCGTCCACAAGGTAAAGGCGTGTTTCGGTACATTATTCAGGATGTTGTCAACAAGCTCAGGGTCGGTATCTTTTGTGACGCTGGCATCAGTGTAGGCATAGCCCCCAATAATGCTCAATCCGGGCAAAATTTCCCCACCAATATTTAGTTCAATTCCTTGACTTTTTTGCTCGCCTGTTTGAATGGAATCGCCAGGATGGTCTGGATCGTCAGTCAGCACGTTAGAACGAGTCAGATTGTAAAATGCTAGTGTTGCCGAGACTTTATCACTCAAATCTGTCTTGATACCTACCTCGTATTGAGTGCCTTTTTCTGGCTGGAATAAACTCTTATCAAAGGTTGTACCAATAACTTGTTGAAATGAGCGGCTATAGCTGGCATAGAGCGAAATTGCTGGAATGGGCTGGTACACAATTCCAACGCGAGGACTAAAGGCTTCGTTTTGTTGAAAATCATTATTCGACGAGTCTATGAAGTCTTTAAATGTTTGATTAACAATATCGAAACGACCGCCTAGCAGTAACTTGAGATTATTGAAGAGTGCGATTTGGTCTTGAAGATAAAAGCCTAACGAGTCCGATGTCGTTTCATCATCTGATGGGTCACCAATAATCCCTCCTAGCGTCTGAGTATATACTGGATTGAACAAATTAAGTGGCGCAATGGAACGATTAATTTGTTGACCCCCAGCAACCTCCCTGAATAAATCAAAACCAGCTACTATTTGGTGCTGAATGCTACCCGTCTTAAACTTGCCAACAACGTAATTATCCAAAGAATAAGTTTTATCGTAGCCTCCTGCTGGGAACGTTCTCACAGTTCTTGACAACAAGCGCCCATCATCTGACAGAGAAGTGGGAAGGATATATATCCGGTTGTTGGGGTAGTTAGAAAGCGAAGCTTGAAAGGCATTTCGGACTTGCCAATCTTCGCTAAAGCGATGCTCCAAATTATAGCCAACTCGCAAGACGTTACGGTTATTCCCTGACACTGAGACATCAAAAGGTTCTCCAATATTGCGATTCCGGGGAATTTGACCATTCGGATTAGAAAGCACAGTCCCTCTAGCTGGCAAACCTGAATCATCTGGTTGCTGAGTTGCTAAGTATTCAGATTCAAATGATATTTTTGTATTCTGATCAATTTGCCACGTTAAGACGGGTGAAACAAAGTAACGCTGTCTTTCAAAAAAATCGACGAAACTTGCTGAAGTTTCCGCAGCTGCGTTCAGGCGATATAGCAGTTTTTTATCCGAGGTTAATGGCCCAGATAAGTCTAAAGAACTCCGATAAAAATCAAAACTGCCAACTGAAGCTTCCACTGAGTAGTAAGGCGAACTTAGGGGCTGTTTTGTGACTAAATTGACAGTGCCTCCAAGGGAACCTTGACCGTACAGAACCGAAGCAGGCCCTTTGAGAACTTCAATACGCTCTAGGTTGGCAGTCTCAGAAGGAATACGACTACTTGTTCTTTCTCTCAAACCATTCCTCAAAATAGCATCACTGTTAGGCGTAAAGCCTCGGATAATCGGTACATCGAATACATTACGGGTGGTACTAGCCGGTTCTTGGATACCACTAACGTTTCTTAACGCATCACTGACGCGGGTTATCCGTTGCTCTTCAATCAACTGTCGAGGGATAACTTGAATCGACTGGGGAATATCGCGCAGAGGAGTGTCAGTCTTAGTAGCAGTTGAGGAATCTCCTACGCGATATCCATCTTGTTCACCCGTCACTACCAATTCAATTGGCTCATCTGATGGTTGAGTTGGCGGTGTCTGACTTGCTGGCTGATTTGGTTGAGGTGTTGGTTGTACTTGTGGTTGTGCTGATGGTTGGCTAGAAGCAGCCGCACTCGCAACACTAAAAATCAACCCCTCATTCGGACTGTCAAACAATTCAACAGTTGGGACACCCGCTTCACCCGTTACTGTCACGCGGATAGTATTGGCATCAAAATTAGTGACTGTTATTCCAGTAATACCTGCAATTGGTTTGTCTGAACGAAATGTAAATGCCTCGCCACTGGGTAAACGTAGTTGCGCGTTAGGAATATCAACAATAAAGCTATTAACTGCACTACGATTTGTGATTTGCAACTGTTCCCCAAGAGAAGTTTGTAAAATTACCTCGACACCTTTGTTGGTGGGATTAGCTTTAACTCCCGTAACTTGGACAATTTTTTGAGCAGGTGTTGTCGGTGTTGGTGTCTGCACAAGTATTTGGGCGTTGGGAATCGGACCTTCTATCTTAGGGATTTGCCAAATCTCTGCTGTGGATTTCACTGACTGTACTCTGCTTGACAGAGAGACTTGTTGAGAATAACTTCTGGTATTATTAGTTGGTGTTCGCTTTTGAAATTCCTTTGTTGATATTTCTTCGCTTCTAGTGGGATTTGTGCCGAATGCAACCATTGAACACGTCAGTAATATACTGGAAACAAGCCACTCTAACTTCATTATTTTTCTCTTCAGATCCATCAGACTGTAATTAATTGCGCGAACCCTTAGAAAATTATTGAAAACTATTTACAGTAATTTAGCAAGCTTATTGAAAATAATTAATCAAAATATCATCCATCCAATTGTTGGGATTATCTTATTTATGGACTAGTGAGGAACTGCGCTGAACGGGTTTCCCATCATGAGAGGTTAATCCCGGATTTGTCACAAAATGGAACAATCTCTGTTAAATTCATATACAGCAGGTATTTCAGCAGTTATAAGGTATGACCACAGCAACAACTTCGCCATTTTTGAAAAAAGAATAAAGATACCGTTTTAGCTTTGATATTATTTGTCAACAAAGTGGTATTGTTAGATCAACTAAAATCTGCTTTGGCAAAGTCACTTGCGTGCAGCTTTGCCTTGTTACCGAAAAGGTTGCTGGGGACTAAGAACTAGGTACTGGCGATTGGGGGGACATGGAGGGCAAAAGGGAATTATTGAAAAATTCACTTTCTGATCTCTTCTCAATCCCCAATCCCTCACTGATGAATGGCACTAAGTTAAAATACAGCCCTTGCCCTGACTGGTTAAGAGCCTGGAGGCTCTGCCTCCTCTTTCTTGACCAGAGGTAGAACGTCTCCGAATAGATTTCCAGCCTCCAGGTTGGGAATGAGGCAACACAAGTCTTTGGGCTTTTATTTGTGCCATTTCCCTGACTGATCAATAGCTGTTTCAGTAACCAGGCGTTACATCTGTAGATGGTGGTGTTAATGAGGATTGATATTTTACTCAGGGTTTACAAAAGAAAATCAATACGCCTTTTACCCTTAATACTCAGTTTGATACTGGTTTTGTTGGTAGGCAGCCGCACTATAGCAGTACCAACAAAATCCACAGAGATATTATGGGATAACTATGGTGTGCCGCACATCTACGGTAAAGATGACCAGAGTGCATTTTATGCTTTTGGTTGGGCACAAATGCAAAGTCATGGAGATTTGCTTTTGCGTCTCTATGGTCAAGCACGGGGACGCGCAGCCGAATATTGGGGAGAGAAATACCTAGATTCAGATCGTTGGGTACAGACTGTGGGAGTACCAGAACGCGCTCGTTCTTGGTACAAGGCACAGAGTCCAACTTTTCGCACTTATCTTGATGCTTTTGCCACTGGGATCAATGCTTATGCAAAACAAAATCCTAACTTAATTGATGATGAAGTTGAGGCGGTGCTACCAGTCAAGGCAGAAGATGTCATGGCTCACTTACATCGGGTACTCAATTTCACCTTTGTAGTCAATCCTGAGGAAGTATTAGACCTGAGCAAAGAAAAGTTGCAAGCAGGATCTAATGGTTGGGCGATCGCACCAACTCATTCTGCCAATGGGAACGCCATGTTGCTAGCAAACCCACACCTACCTTGGTCAGATTTATTTTTGTGGTATGAAGCCCAAATCACCGCACCAGGAATTGATGCTTATGGAGCAACACTTGTAGGTATTCCCGTATTAGCGATCGCCTTTAACAACAACTTAGGTTGGACTCACACCGTTAATACCTATGATGGTTGGGATGTTTATCAACTCACACTGGCAGGTAATGGATACAGATTTGATGACAAAGTTCGTAACTTTCAGACAAAAACCCTCTCCTTAAAGGTGAAGCAGAAAGATGGCTCTTTGCAAGAACAACCATTAGTAGTGAAAAGTTCTGTCCACGGGCCTGTGATCGTCGAGAAAAATGATAAAGCCGTGGCGCTGAGAGTTGCAGGTCTTGACCGACCAGGTGTACTCCAAGAGTGGTGGGATATGGCACGAGCAAAAAACCTTGCTCAGTTTGAAAAGACACTCCAGCGCTTGCAATTGCCAATGTTTACGGTGATGTATGCGGACAGAGAAGGGCATATTATGCACCTATTTAACGGTCAAGTTCCGGTCCGCTCCTTTGGAGACTTTAAATATTGGGAAGGCATCATCCCAGGAAATACATCTAAAACTTTGTGGACAAAAATTCATCCTTACCAAGATTTACCGCGCATAGTTGACCCGAAAAGTGGCTGGTTGCAAAATACAAATGACGCACCTTGGACAACTACATTTCCAGCCGCCATTAAAGCAGATAATTACCCGCCTTACATGGCACCTCATTTGATGAGTTTCCGCTCCCAACGTTCTGTAAGGATGTTGGCTGAAGATAAAAAAATCTCTTTCGATAAAATGGTTGCAGACAAGTACTCTACCCGCATGGAACTGGCTGATCGGATTTTGGATGATTTAATTCCGGCTGCACGCAAGTACGGTCAGGACTTAGGGCAGCAAGCAGCTAATGTCTTAGAAGGCTGGGATCGGCAAGCCAATGCAGATAGTCGCGGGGCGGTATTATTTGCCTTTTGGGTACAACAGATGCACTTAGATAAGATGTTTAGTAAACCCTGGAATGAAAATTCTCCACGCACCACACCCGATGGTTTAGCTAATCCTGAAAGCGCAGTTGCAACTCTGCAAGCAGTCGCAGCCCAGGTAGAAAAGACTTATGGGGCGCTTGATGTACCGTGGGGCAAGGTTTTTCGGCTACGATTGGGTAATGTAGATTTAGCTGCCAATGGTGGGGATGGCAAGCTAGGAATTTTTCGTGTACTCAATTTTACCCCAGCAGCAGAGCAAACGTTCCAAGCCGTTGGAGGTGATTCCTATGTCGCTGCAATTGAATTTTCCAACCCTATACGGGCAATGGCACTCACCAGCTATGGTAATGCAACTCAACCCGGATCGCCCCACATTAGCGACCAGTTACAGATGTCCGCCAACAAAAAGTTGCGGACTGTGTGGCGCGATCGCTCAGATATACTTGCCCATCTAGAAGAACGTAAAATATTCTGAGCTTCGTTTAGTTGAGAAATATAGCAACGGACAGGAAGCTTTACCTTAAAACTGCGTAGGTTGGGGAGCCAACTGCATTGGGCGGGTTTCTCGACTTGTTCGCGCAGCTTCTCCCAAGGGGAGAAGCTAGTGGCGTTTGAGTTTTGTTGCCGCAAATCTGGGTTTCCTGTTCGCGCTGGACGTTTTCTTGTCATGATGTATCTCTAAGAACATTAATAATGATGTTCTTAGAGATACATTTTTTGTTTAAGTTGACACCAATGATTCATGAATTGCTCCTACAGGCTGTAGTTTTGCGTAAGTCCTATATATATTTAAACTGGGTAAAATACTCATAAATGATAATTAATACCTATCATTAGTTGCTTGTCAAATGCAACTTATTCCTATTAAAGTAAAATACATAAGTTAATTGAGAATTATTTGCAAAGTTTATGAAAAAACTTGGATTACTATATATGTGAGGTGCGTAGGCATAGCCTAACCTAGGCATCGCCAAAAAGTAGTTGATAAATCTAGCTAAAAGCCTTGAAAGGCATATCTCCTATTTTTACTTTTCTGTCAATGGGTAAGTCCTATATAAAGTCTCCTGAAATGATAGTGAATACTTCTAGAGAATTGATTCACCGAAAATATTGATAGTTTACAGAGAGGCAAAGATGCGGAGATTATGAACCACAGAGAGTTCTAGCCATTCCCCGCATCAGTCTCAAGATTTAAATATGGTTTAAATTTTGTTTACGTGCAGCTTAAAGATGCTTAAGGCATAAAATGACTAAAATTTTCAATAGCATACAAGAAATTCCTCAACACTATGCGAATATCGTTGATGTTCTGCGCGATCGCACATTGCAGACACCGGACAAACAAGCATTTACCTTTCTTGAGGATGGAGAAACCAAAGAATCAACATTCACCTATTATGAGTTGGATCGGCGTTCTCAGGCGATCGCATCTCAACTCCAAGCCCTAGGTTTAAACGGAAAACGTGCCTTACTACTCTATTCCCCAGGACTAGATTACTTAAGTGCTTTTTTCGGTTGTCTGTACGCTGGAGTCGTTGCGGTTCCAGCTTATCCACCTCTCAATCAACGGAAAACACCAAGAATTCAGGCTATTAGCACAGATGCACAAGTAAGCATCGCTCTTACCACAACAGCGATGCTACCCACATTACAATCCATATTTACAAACCAAACAAATCTGGAAAATTTGCGCTGGCTGACTACCGACAATCTTGCACAGGGTCTAGAAGAATCTTGGCAGCAACCTTTAATTAATGCGGATACTCTAGCCTTTCTGCAATACACATCAGGTTCTACGGGGATACCAAAGGGAGTCATGCTTAGTCACGGTAATCTGCTGCACAACGCGGCTGTGACTTACCAACTCATGGAACATTCTCCTAAGAGTAAATTTGTCTCCTGGCTACCTACTTACCATGATATGGGGTTGATTGGGGGGATTCTGCAACCTTTGTATGGCGGGTTTGGTTGCATATTAATGTCTCCAGCATCTTTTCTACAACGACCATTCCGTTGGTTACAAGCAATTTCTCGTTACAAAGGCACTACAAGTGGTGGTCCTAACTTTGCTTATGACCAGTGTATTCAAAGAATTACTCAAGAACAAAAAGAAACTCTTGACTTAAGTAGTTGGAGTGTCGCATTTAACGGTGCTGAACCAGTCAGGCAAGATACTTTAGAGCGATTTACCGCAGCTTTTGCTGAGTGTGGCTTTCGCCCTGAAGCATTCTATCCTTGTTATGGTATGGCGGAAGCAACTTTGATAGTTTCTGGTGGAGTCAAGAAAGCTTTACCTCCTTTAAAAACTGTAAACAAATCTGCTCTATCAAACAACCAAGTAATCGAAGCTAGTGCTGAGACTGAACACGCTCAGACTTTTGTCAGTTGTGGTCGAACCGTACCTCTACAGCAGATTGTCATTGTTAATCCCGAAACATTAAGCCCTTGTCCAGCTAATGAAATAGGAGAAATATGGGTATCAAGTCCGAGTATTGGTCAGGGTTATTGGAATCGGAAAGAAGAAACAGAGCAAACATTCCACGCTTACCTCAAAGACACAGGGGTTAGCGAACCGTCAACGCCATTTCTCCGCACTGGTGACTTGGGGTTTATAGACAATGGAGAACTCTTCATTACAGGTAGAGCCAAAGACTTAATCATTATCCGAGGTCGCAACCTTTACCCACAAGACATAGAGTTAACTACAGAACGTAGCCATTTATCATTGCGTTCAGGTAATGGTGCAGCCTTCTCGGTTGAGGTAAACAATGAAGAACAACTGGTTGTAGTTCAAGAGTTAGAGTTTCGCGCCAAACCGAATCTTGAGGAAGTTATTACAGCGATTCGTCAGGCCGTGACTGAGGAACACGAAGTACAAGTCTATGCAGTGATTCTAATAAAACCTGGTAGTCTTGCAAAAACTTCGAGTGGCAAAATTCAACGCCGTGCAACAAAAGCCGATTTTCTCGCAGATAAACTAGTAGTCGTTGGCAGCAGTATTCAAAAAAGTATTGATATAGATGGAAACGAGAATCGGTTGCAGCGAGAAGCTCTGTTAGCGATCGCTCCCCAAGAGTCTCAGCCGCGATTAGAGTCTTATCTTCAAGAACAGATAGCACGGGGATTTTCAATCCTACCAGATGAAATCAACCCTCAACAGCCATTAAGCTCCTTGGGACTCGATTCTCTAAAAGTTTTCCAGTTAAAAAACCGAATTGAAACTGACTTGGAAGTTACCATATCCGTAGCTGACTTTTTTGAAGGATTGAGTTTGCGATCGCTCTCCACCAAGATACTCGCTCAAATCACAGCAGAGGCTTTCACCCCTTTAGAATCTCTTAGTCAAATCCAGCAAGCCGGAATTTATCCCCTATCTCTTGGCCAGCAACGATTATGGTTCCTCGACCGATTGGAACCAGGGAATCCAGCTTACAATATTTCCTTAGCTGTGAATCTTAAAGGTAAGCTTGACGTTCCCTTATTAGAACAAAGTTTAAACGAAATTATCCGGCGACATGAAACTCTTAGAACCACCTTTACTACAGTCAACGGACAACCGATGCAAATTATTGCTCCTTCTCTAAAATTATCTTTAATAGATCATCAAAAAAATATTGAATCACAGGACGATGCCGCAATTCGACAACTCTTGACTCAAGAGAGCCAACGACCTTTTGACCTAACGCAGGGGCCATTGTTACGTACTCAACTTTTGCGGCTAGCAAACCAAGAGCATATTCTTTTGCTTGAGATGCACCACATAATCTCTGATGGCTGGTCTGCTGAGGTATTTTTACAAGAGATAGCATTACTGTACAAAGGATTCTTAACCAGAAGTTCTTCACCTCTACCGTCAGTCTCTATCCAATACAAAGACTTTGCACACTGGCAGCGACAATGGTTGCAAGGAGAAATCCTGCAAACCCAACTCTCTTACTGGAAACAACAACTTGAGGGTATGCCACCCGCATTGCAACTACCCACTGACCGACCACGACCGGCGGTGCAAACTTCACACGGCGCTCAACAATCTATCCAGTTGTCCGAAGCAGTCATTAAGGAACTGAAGGCGATCGCTCGTCAACAGGGTATAACTTTATTCATGTTGCTATTGGCAGCATTTCAGACTTTTCTCTACCGTTATACAGGACAAGATGATATTGCGATCGGAACACCGATCGCAAACCGTAATCGGGAAGAAGTGAAAGGGTTAATTGGCTTTTTTGTCAATACCTTGGTGTTACGTGCAGATATGAGCGGCAACCCGACTTTTGACGAGTTGCTGACGCGGGTAAAAAAGGTAGCTGTAGAAGCCTATACACATCAAGATTTGCCCTTTGACCAACTGGTAGAAGTAGTGCAACCAGAGCGGGATATGAGTCGTACACCGCTATTTCAAGTCATGTTTAATGTCCAGGATTACTCGCAATTACCAGAAATGCCTGGTTTGGCATTGAGCCTGTTAAAAATCGAAACCGAAACAGCACAGTTTGATTTGAGCCTGTCCATTGAGATTACAGAGCAAGGAATGGCGGCATCATATTATTACAATACTGACCTATTTAATGCTGTCACCATTACCCGAATGCTCAGGCATTTTCAGAATTTGCTCTCAGGCATTGCGGCTAATCCTCAAGCTCGGCTATCCAACTTACCACTTTTGAGCGCGGCAGATTGTCAGGATTTACTAGAACTTAGTCGCAATCAATCCCTAATTCCTTCCCAATCCGAACAATGTATTCATCAACTGTTTGAGAAACAGGTAGAGCAAACACCAGATGCGATCGCAGTGGTATTTCAAAACCAGCATTTAACCTACACAGAATTAAATCAGCAGGCGAATCAACTAGCACACCACCTCAAAACCCGCAAAGTCGGGCCAGAAGTTTTAGTTGGAATCTGCATAGAGCGCTCTTTAGAGATGGTGATTGGACTCTTGGCGATCCTCAAAGCCGGAGGAGCTTATGTACCTTTAGATCCGGCCTATCCAAAAGAACGTCTTGCTTTAATCTTGAAAGATGCCCAGGTGTCAGTCCTTGTGACTCAGCAATCACTGCTGGCTGTTCTGCCTGCGCTTGAGTCACAAGTCGTGTGCGTTGATACAGACAAGAGCGCCATCGCCCAAGAAAGTCAGGAAAATCTTGTCAATCAGACGCAACTAGAAAATCTTGTCTACATTATTTACACCTCTGGTTCGACGGGAACTCCCAAGGGCGTGACGATTCAGCATCGCTCTTTAGCCAGTTATGCCAAAATTGCCTGTTTAGAGTATGGACTAAAAGCAAGCGATGCCGTTCGCGGAGCGTCTCGTAGAGAAGGCGGGCAAAGCGATCGCGTGCTGCAATTCGCTTCCATTAGCTTTGATGCTGCTGCTGAAGAAATCTTTCCCTGTCTAATCTGCGGTGCTGCTCTCATCCTGCGTACAGATGAGATGCTAAGTTCAATACCTCGATTTTTACAGCAGTGTCGTGATTGGGGGGTAACTGTCCTTGATTTACCTACCGCCTTTTGGCATCAAGTTAGCTCTGAATTAGCAACAGCAAATTTGGCACTTCCCGATTCCTTGCGATTGGTGATTATTGGCGGCGAAAGAGCCGACAGAAAACACCTGACAACGTGGCAGCAGCAAGTTGGTCAACGAGTACGCCTTGTCAACACCTACGGTCCTACAGAAACAACAATTGTGGCTACACTCTGTGACTTATCGGGATCGACAGCCGACGAAGTGCCGATTGGCAAACCCATTCCCCAAGTCCAAACTTATGTCCTCGACCCTTTTCTACAACTCGTGCCTGTAGGAACTCCCGGCGAATTGTATATTGGAGGTGTTGGTGTTGCTCGAGGTTACCTCAACCGACCAGACTTAACAGCAGAAAAGTTTATTCCTAACCCCTACAGTTCAAAACCTGGGGAGCGTCTTTACAAGACAGGTGACTTAGTTCGTTACTTAAGTGATGGCAACCTCGAATTTCTCGGACGCATTGATCATCAAGTCAAGATTCGGGGTTTCCGCATTGAATTAGGAGAAATAGAAGCCTTACTGAATCAACACCCAAGTGTTCGAGAAGCCGTGGTCGTTGCTCACAGCGATCGTTCAGACCATCAGCGCTTGATTGCTTATGTCGTTGGGCAATATCAGCCGGAAACGGTAGAAGCTAACACTCCTTGGCAAGGAAGTTTAGCGAGTGAACGAGTAGCTCTACTCCGAGATTTCCTCAGAGAAAAACTACCTGAATACATGATGCCAACGGCTTTTATATTCTTAGACGCGCTCCCTTTGACGCCCAATGGCAAAGTCAATCGTCGCGTCTTACCGTTGCCAGAAAGTTACTCTACCCAAAAAAACCTTTATGTGGCTCCCGAAACAGAGCTACAGCAGACCATTGCTAGTACATGGCAAACAGTACTCGGTCTTGAAAAAGTTAGTATTAACGATAACTTCTTCGATCTAGGAGGTCATTCTTTACTGATATCTCAGGTAAACGCACAACTGCGAGAACAACTGCAACGCGATATCTCAGTAGTAGAAATGTTTCAATATCCTAGTATCAGTTTGTTGGCGAAACACCTTAGTCAAGAACAGGAAGAACAACATTCCTTTAAAGAAATTCATAACCGATCTGAAAAACAGAAATTGGCTCTAAACCGACAAAAGCAAACTCATAAGTCACGTAAATAAGTAGAAAGGACTCTCAGCAAAACTATGCAAACAGCAAACTTGGCTACTACTTTACACTCATTGCTTTTTTTGTTTCCAATTATTATTGGATCAATTTTTTTGATATTTGCGTTGATTTTAATAATACTGACGAGTACATATTTTCTGAAGAGAATATTGCTCAAAAATAAACGTAAGTTAATATGGACACCAATTTCTTCTATTGAGCGTCGTAGCAATCTATCATACGAGGAATTTGTTAAAGAATATGCATCTATTGGCAAGCCAGTCATTATAACTGATGTAGTTAAAAATTGGAAAGCTTCAGAAAAATGGACTTTAGATTTCTTCAGAGAGAAATATGGATCAGTAAAGACTGATGGTGTTAGAGATAGAAATAATGGAACTAACATATCAATGACTATTGCGGATTATATGGATTATCTAGAGACAGGTAATAGCGAGCAATCACTTTACTTGTTCGACTTCCATATGTTTGAGCATCCAGAGCTTTACGAAGATTACAAAGTTCCAGTTTACTGCCATAATTTATTAGAAACTTTCGCAGAAGAACTATTTAATAAATATGGGTTTCAACAATATATCTATCTAATTATAGGTCGTAAAGAGTCATCAATAGGTCTTCACATTGATTCGTTTTGTACACAAGGATGGCTAGCAGGAATTTATGGACGGAAGCGATTAATCTTAATACCACCTGATCAACAAGAATTTGTATACGATGGGAAAGTTAATGCTTTTAACCCAGATTTAGAAAAATTTCCATTGTATGCCAATGTAAAACCAGTAGAATTTATCCTAACTCCAGGAGAACTTTTATATATTCCCTCTATGTGGTGGCATCAAGCGGAAAACCTTGAAAACACGATCGCTTTGGGCTTAAACACAGTAAATGAGTGGAATTTCGAGATGGTTTTACATGCGGCAAATGAGGTAAATCCAATAATAGGTAATCTTTTAGGATTGTTATTGGAATTTCCTTGGTTGGGTAAAGTTGTGGTGGCTAGCCGTTTGCTCTAATAAAAAGTGTAATTAATAAGGTAAAATAAGATTAATGAATAGTTACGATTCAATACAAGAAATTGCAATTATTGGCATGTCAGGACGTTTCCCCGGTGCTAATAATATTGAAGATTTTTGGGAAAATTTATGCTCTGGAGTAGAATCAATATCTACTTTCACGGATGAAGAATTAATTGCCTCTGGAATTGCTCCAGAATTACTTAGCAATTCTAATTATGTGAAAAACCTTGCTATCTTAGAAAATATAGATTTATTTGATGCTTCATTCTTCGGCTTGAATCCCAAAGAAGCAGAAATTACAGACCCGCAGCATCGTTTATTTTTAGAAAATGCATGGGAAGCATTAGAAAATGCTGGCTATGACTCCCAACGTTGCGAAAGTCGGATTGGAGTTTATGGTGGTTCTAGTTCAAATAATTATTTATCATTGGATTTAAATAGCGAGCGCACTGGATTGGGTAGCATTTTCCAAGAGGGAATTGGCAACGATAAAGATTTCCTCGCGACTCGCGTTTCTTATAAATTAAATCTCACAGGCCCAAGTCTAACAGTACAAACTGCCTGTTCTACTTCCTTAGTAGCTATTTCTTTAGCTTGTCAAAGTCTATTAAATTACCAATCCGATATTGCTTTAGCAGGTGGAGTATCTATTCACATTCCCCAAAAAACCGGGTATTTGTATGAAGAAGGGGGTATTTTATCACCCGACGGTCACTGTCGCGCCTTTGATGCCAAAGCCAGGGGAACAATTATTGGTAATGGTGTAGGAATTGTGGTTTTAAAGCGGTTGGCTGAGGCGATCGCTGATGGTGACAATATCTATGCTGTAATTAAAGGTAGCGCCATCAATAATGATGGTTCTGGTAAAGTTGGTTACACAGCACCCAGCGTTAACGGACAAGCAGATGCGATCGCAGAAGCACTTGCTTTAGCTGGGCTAGAACCTGAAACAATTAGCTATGTAGAAGCTCACGGAACAGGAACTATCTTAGGCGATCCCATTGAAATTTCTGCTTTAACAAAGGTTTTTCGTGAAAGTACAAATAGAAAGGGCTTTTGTGCCATCGGTTCAGTAAAAACAAATATCGGTCATTTGGACGCAGCTGCTGGAATTGCAGGACTGATTAAAACAGTTCTAGCCCTTAAACATCAGCAGATACCACCCAGCTTAAATTTTGAGCAACCTAATCCTCAAATAGATTTCGCCAATAGTCCTTTTTACGTTAATACAACGCTCAGAGAATGGAAAACCGGACTTACCCCTCGTCGGGCTGGAGTCAGTTCTTTAGGTATTGGTGGGACTAATGCTCATGTAATTCTGGAAGAGGCTCCAGCGTTACCAGCTTCCAGTTCCTCTCGCCCTTGGCAGTTATTGGTACTTTCTGCCAAAACAGACTCAGCTTTAGAAACTGCAACAACAAATCTGGTTCAATACCTCAAGCAACATCCCCATATTAGCTTGGCGGATGTGGCGCATACATTGCAAGTAGGACGCAGGGAATTCAATCATCGTTGCATATTGGTGTGCGCGGATATCGAAGATGCAACCAGCGCCTTACAGCAGCCAGATCCTCAAAGAGTTTTCACTCACTTACTCGAAAATGGCGATCGCTCCATCGCGTTTATGTTTCCTGGACAGGGCGCTCAATATGTGGATATGGGTAAAGAACTATACCAGACTGAGCCGGTTTTTCAAGAACAGGTCGATCTGTGTTGTGAATTGCTTCAACCTGATTTGGGTTTGGATTTGCGATCGCTCATTTATCCGAGCGAGTCTGAGTCAAAAGGCACAGCAGAAAAACTACAACAAACTGATATTACTCAGCCAGCACTATTTGTGATTGAATATGCTCTGGCTCAGTTGTGGATATCATGGGGCATTTCTCCCCAGGCGATGATCGGACATAGTATTGGGGAATATGTCGCCGCTTGTTTAGCTGGTGTTATGTCTCTTGGCGATGCTTTGGCGCTGGTGGCGGCTCGTGGGCGATTAATGCAACAACTACCATCTGGTGCTATGCTCTCCGTACCACTGCCAGAGGAAGAAGTTATAGCTCTATTGAATGAAAAATTATCCCTCGCTGCCAGCAATGCACCAGCCTTGTGTGTGGTTTCGGGAACCCATGATGCTATAGATGCATTTCAAAACAAGCTCCAAGATCAAGGTATAGACTGCCGTCGTCTCCATACTTCCCATGCCTTTCATTCCCCAATGATGGAACCCATATTAGAGGCATTCCAGCAGGAAGTAAGCAAAGTCAAATTACATCCTCCAAAAATTCCCTTTGTTTCTAATGTCACAGGAACCTGGATTACAGCAGAGCAAGCCACAGATTCAAATTACTGGGCAAAACATTTACGGCAAACAGTGCGGTTTGCAGCAGGCATTTATACATTGTTGCAAGAGCCAAATCACATCTTACTAGAAGTGGGGCCAGGACGCACTTTGTGTAGCTTTACTAAAAAGCATTTAAATTCTCCAGGACTATCTTCATTACGGCATCCGAAAGAAAAACAGTCGGATATTACATTCTTATTGAACACATTAGGTAAACTCTGGTTGTATGGAGTACAAGTAGATTGGTCAAGATTTTACACCAATGAGTACCGTCATCGTCTTCCCCTACCAACATATCCATTTGAGCGACAGCGTTACTGGATTGAACCCGAAAAACTTTCACCTTTAACAAAAAGACACCTCCAACGAAGACTAGACATTTCCGACTGGTTTTATATTCCATCTTGGAAACGCTTAATGCCGCCTCAGCCGTTTAGCTCAAAGCTTCAAGCGACTCAGGTCGGGTGTTGGTTAATATTTATTGATGAGTGCGGCTTGGGTGAGCAAATCGTGCAACGACTTACCCTTGAGGGTAACAATGCAATTATTGTCAGAAGAGGAGAGCAATTTAGTAGCGAAATAGCATCTGATCAACGCGTATATACCATCAACCCTCGACGACAGGATGACTACTACGCCTTAATCAAAGAACTTAATAGACTGGAACTGACTCCAAGCAGGATTTTACATTTGTGGAATCTTACATTGAACAGTGGCGCAGAATTAACAATTGAGTCCCTTGAAAGGTGTGAAACTCTGGGCTTCTACAGTCTGGTATTTCTAGCACAAGCACTTGCAGAGCAGCAAAGTATGACAAATCCGATGCAAATTGGAATCGTGTCAAACAATTTGCAGGAGGTGACAGGCTCAGAGGTGTTAGACCCAGGTAAGGCTTTTATATTAGGGCCGTGTAAAGTCATTCAACAAGAGTACTCGAATATTGCCTGTTGTAGTATTGATATCGTTATTCCTGAAACAGAAAATTGGCAACAAGAAAAACTTATAGATCAGTTACTCGCGGAATTCACGGCTCAATTGTCTGACCGTGTTGTGGCGTACCGTGGAAATTATCGTTGGGTGCAAACTTTTGAACCCGTCCGCCTGGATAGAGTCGTCGAAGCAAAACCCCAGTTCAGGGAAAGGGGAGTTTATCTGATTACGGGCG
Organism: Nostoc sp.; assembly: GCF_036919495.1. Lineage (GTDB taxonomy): Bacteria > Cyanobacteriota > Cyanobacteriia > Cyanobacteriales > Nostocaceae > Nostoc. Next base: position 54,591 of record NZ_JBALBZ010000212.1, on the reverse strand, counting down.
GATTAGGAGGAGTTGGTCTTTTTAATGCAGAATATCTAGCGAAGACTGTACAAGCAAAACTCATACTGATAGGACGTTCAGGTTTTCCTAACCGAGATGAGTGGTCACAATGGCTATCAGATTATGGCGTTCAAGATAGCGTCAGCCGTAAGATCCTTAAATTGCAAGAACTTGAGGCGTTGGGTGCAGAAGTTTTAGTAGTTCAAGCTGACGTTACCAATCGAGAAGAAATGGAAGCAGCAATCACTCAGGCAAATAATCGATTTGGTCAAATTAATGGGGTAATTCATAATGCTCTAGAAGACAAAAAAGAATTAATTGCACAAAAAACTTTAGAAATAGGAAGAATTGTTTTTACGCCGAAAATAATAGGAACAATAATACTCGATAATCTCTTCAAAGATGCCGAGTTGGATTTCTTTGTCCTGACTTCATCACAAGCTTCAGTTATAGGTGGAATTGGGTTAGTAGAATATACTGCTAAAAATGCTTTTCTTGATGCGTTTGCTTACTATAGTGTCTCTAAACATGGCAAGTTCATTGAATCTATAAATTGGGATATATGGAATACTCCAGAATGGATCGCTAAGACAAAGTTATACCGTGTGTCAGGATTAAAACTTGAAGAAACAGGATTAACCCTTGAAGAAGGTATGGAGTCCTTTGAGCGTATTCTGTTTTGTAGCACAATGCCTCAGATAGTTGTATCAAAAAGCGATTTTAATAACCTGATTAATCAGAACCTGATTAACCTAAAAGACACTCTTAATTCCTTAGAAGAAGAATCTAGCAAGGTTAATCGAGTCAAAAAAACTCACTCCCGCCCCGACCTAAGAAATGCATATATCGCTCCACGCACCGAGATTGAGCGCACTCTGACTGAAATCTGGCAGGAAATCTTTAGTATTGAACAGGTAGGAATTTACGATAATTTTTTTGAGTTGGGAGGAGACTCTTTACTTGCCACTATTGTTATTTCTCAACTCCGTAAAACCCTCAAAATAGAAGTGCCTTATAAACGCTTCTTCGATGAACCTACTATAACTAAGTTAGCTTTAGTTGTTGAAGAAATTTTCATAGAAGAACTAGAAGAATTAGAACAATTGTCTAAAAACTAAATTTTCATTGTTTGATAGGGGGGATTATGGACAACAAAACAGATGAAATTTTGAAACGACGGTCGAAGCTTTCACCCACTCAGCGAGAACTTCTCGAAAAGCGGCTGCGGGGTCAAGTTGACTCTTGCTCTCCATTAGAAATTATTTCCAGACGTTCCCAAACAAGTCTTGTTCCCCTATCTTTTGCTCAACAACGGTTGTGGTTTCTCCATCAAATTGATCCTGGGAATCTTTGTTATAATGAACTAATAATTATACAGATGATAGGTACGCTTCACATCGTGGCTCTGGAGCAGAGTTTCAATGAGATTGTGAGACGCCATGAAGCTTTACGTACTACTTTTGAAATAATCGAGGATCAACCAGTTCAAGTCATTCATCCTATTGCGACTGCAAATGTTACAATCAAAGTAATAAATGTGTATGAGTTGCCAGAAGCACAACGGAATACTGATGTACAACGACTAATTGTAGAAGAATCTCAACGTACCTTTGACCTTACCCAAGGACCGCTACTCAGATGTACTCTCTTGCGCGTTGGCGAGCAAGAGCATATATTATTGTTTACAATCCACCATATTGTCTCAGATGGCTGGTCGATTGGTTTGTTAGTTCAAGAGTTGGCAGCATTGTACGAAGCCTTCTCCACTGGAAAACACTCTTTACTCCCGGAATTAACTATCCAATATGCAGACTTTGCTCTTTGGCAGCGAGAGTGGTTACAAGGGAAAATCCTTGATACTCAGCTAGTCTACTGGAAAGAGCAGTTAGCAAATGCGAAAACAGTTCTGGAATTGCCAACAGATAGACCGCGATCGCACCTTCAAACTTCCATTGGGAAAAAGCACTCTTTCTCACTTCCGGTGACACTATCCAAGTCTCTCAAATCTCTAAGCCAGCAAGAAGGAGTCACCCTCTTTATGACCCTGCTGGCAGCATTCAATACCTTGCTTTACTACTATACTAATCAGGAAGACATTCTTATAGGTTCTGCCATTGCTAACCGCAACCGTAGCGAAATTGAGCAATTAATTGGCTTCTTTATCAACACCTTAGTATTGCGTACCAATCTCTCAAATAATCCCAGCTTTAGATATTTGCTGCAAAGAGTCAAGGAAGTAACCTTAGGCGCATACACCCATCAAGATTTACCTTTTGAGAAGCTGGTAGCTGAACTACAGCTAGAACGTAACCTCAATTATACGCCTTTGTTTCAGGTATGGTTTGTGCTTCAGAATGCCCCCATATCCAATCTTGAACTTGCAGGACTTAAACTTAGCTTTTTAGAGGCTGAAACTGTAATGGTTAAGCACGATTTGAAGCTTGACCTTTTAGAAACACCAGAAGGAATCAAAGGTTTTTTTGAGTATAAAACAGACTTATTTGATGCTAGTACAATTGCTCGGATGGCAGAGCTTTTTGTAAAACTTCTAGGCATTATTGTTGAACAGCCTGATATTAAGCTGAACCAGTTGAGATCAATCTTAAATGAGGCTGAAAAACAAGATCAATTTCTCAAACACCAAAATTTTCAAGCAGCGCGTTCTCAGAAATTAGGTAAAGTTAAGCGCAAAGGAATTACTAGTACTGGTTAATAGTTATTGAGCAGTGTTAGAAAAATAATTCTTCAGTAAAACTTATAAAAAGAATAATGAATTTAAAATTCGGGAGACGAAAACCAATCATTGTGTCGCCAGAAGAACTCATAAAAACAGAGTTTATTCTGCCAGAACAGCATTTACCATTAATTATTAAACCTCATGTCAATGACCTAAACTTGATAACTTGGGTAAACAACAATCGGGATTGGCTAGAAACTCAATTATTCCAATATGGAGGAATTCTTTTTCGTAACTTTAATATCAAAGCAGTTGAGGAATTTGAACAGTTAATTAAAACTATTTCTGGAGAATTAATTGAATATTCTTATCGGTCAACTCCTCGCAGCCAAGTAAGTGGTAATATATATACATCAACTGAATACCCCGCAGAAGAATCAATTCCTTTACACAATGAAATGGCATACGCCCGAAGCTGGCCAAAAAAAATATGTTTTTTTTGTGTAAAAGCAGCAACAGAAGGCGGGGAAACACCAATTGCTGATAGTCGAAGAGTATTTCAACAGCTCGATCAAAAAATCAAAGAGCAATTCATTCTCAAAAAAGTTATGTATGTCCGTAATTACGGACAAGGACTTGATTTACAGTGGCAAAATGTTTTTCAAACCACTAATAAACTTGAGGTAGAAAGTTATTGCCGTCATGCTAATATCGAGTTTGAGTGGCAAGATGAAACTAATCTCAAAACACGTCAAGTCTGTCAAGCTATTGCTACTCATCCGCGAACTGGTGAAATGGTGTGGTTCAACCAAGCACATTTATTTCATATTTCCAACTTAAAAACAGAAATCCGCGACTCTCTACTTTCGGTGCTAAAAGAAGAAGACTTGCCACGCAACGCTTTATATGGTGATGGTTCTAAAATTGAAACATCAGTAATCGAAGAAATTAATCAAATATATCAACAAGAATCAGTAACATTCTCCTGGCAGGAAGGAGATATTTTAATGCTCGACAATATGCTAACTGCTCATGGACGTAAGCCGTTTATTGGAGATAGAAAAGTGCTTGTAGGTATGGCAGAGCCGTATTGTGCGTCATAAAAATTAGTGATGGATGGGAAATATGCAAAATTCTGCTATAGAAGGGTTCCAAATTTCACCTCAACAAAAGCGTTTATGGCTCTTGGCACAAGAAGGCGATCGCCAACCTTATCGTGTTCAGTGTGCAGTTTTAATTGAAGGAGATATCAAATATTCAATTCTCGAAGTTGCCTTACAAAAAATTGTTGATAGATACGAAATTCTCCGAACTAACTTGCAGGCATTAAAGGAAATGAACATTCCTTTACAGGTTATTCATGAAAATAGTTCAGTATCTATTAATTACTATAATTTTCACGATCTAGAGTCAGAAAAACAACAAGGTGAAATTACTAGTTTATTTCAGCTATATAAACAGATAAATTTTGATTGGCAGAATGGTAGTGTTTTAGATATAAGTTTAATTAGTTTCTGTCCAATTAAAAATATTTTAATGCTGGGTCTGCCATCTTTTTGTGCAGATATAATATCAATTAATAATTTGGTGCAACAAATAAGTGATACTTATACTACTTGTTTGCATCAAAAAGAATTAGTAAATGAACCTTTGCAATATGCAGATATTTCCGCATGGCAAATTGAATTATTTGAAGGGGAAGATACGGAAATTGCTAGAGAGTATTGGTGCAAACAAAATGTCTTAAATCTGTTGAAAGGAAAGTTACCTAGAGAAAAATCCCTGCCTAGCAACATCGGCTTTCAACCCCAATTTATTGATATTCATTTCCATCTAGATATATTAGATAAGATTCAAGCACTGGCAAAGACAAATGCTGTGAGTGTAGCGACAGTCTTAATGTCTTGCTGGCAGATATTAATTTGGCGTCTGCTCGATAAATCGGAGATGGCGATCGCAATTTGCTGTGACGGCAGAAATTATGAAGAATTAAAACCAGCAATTGGATTACTGGCGAAATATCTCCCTGTAGCTGCCGATTTCGATGAAAATACTATATTTGCGGAAATATTGCCACAAATAGAGAAAAATATTAGCGATGTTTATAAATGGCAAGAGAGTTTTAGTTGGGAAGAAATCGTCCCTAGTAATGGGAAGAGTCAAGAATTGTCATTTTTCCCATTTGCATTTGATTTTGGATCGCAGCCTACGAAGTATTTGGCTGATAATGTCACATTTTCTATTGACAAGCAGTACGGTTGTCTTGAGCGATTCAAAGTCAAACTCTCCTGTTTGCAGGTCGATGATTCTCTAACAGCAGAGTTACACTATGATGCCAACTTATTTACTCGCCAAGATATCGATTACTTGGCAGTACAATTCAACTCTGTGTTAACTAGTGCGATTAATAATCCCACAAATAAAATCGCCCAGTTAGACATTCTCAGCCCTGATGAGCGCCAGCAACTTCTATTTGAATTTAACAAAACCCAAACCAAGCCCTTCCTACATCAATGCATCCACGAGCTATTTGAACAGCAGGTAGAGCGTTATCCAGAGCAGGTAGCTGTTGTTTATGAAAATCAGCAACTAACTTACGCCCAGCTTAATACCCGTGCCAATCAACTTGCCCACCATCTACAAACCGTAGGCGTTGGTTGCGAAACAGTTGTGGCACTGTGTGTTGAGCGCTCCCTGGAAATGATCGTTGGTCTTTTGGGAATTTTGAAAGCCGGTGGAGCCTATCTTGCTTTAGACCCTTTACTCCCATCTGAGCGTCTAGCTTTCATGTTGCAAGATGCTGATTCCTGCTTAATTTTGACCCAACAGCACTTAACTCAACTGTTCTCTAAAACACAAGCACCGATCATCTGTCTAGACACCGATTGGGGTGTAATTAATCAACAATCAGATGAGAATTTGCAAAAAGTTGCAACTCCAGAAAATTTGGTTTATGTAGTTTACACTTCCGGCTCCACCGGCAAGCCCAAGGGTGTGGCTGTTGAGCATCAGCAACTCCTCAACTATTTATATAGTATTCAAGAGAAATTAGATTTGCCTGCTAATGCTAGCTTTGCAACCGTTTCCACCTTTGCTGCTGATTTAGGTAATACAGCGATATTTCCCGCTTTATGTACAGGGGGATGTCTTCACGTCATCTCCCAGGAACGAGCAACTAGTCCAGAGGCTTTAGCAGATTATAGCGATCGCCACACCATTGACTGTCTTAAAATTGTTCCATCTCACTTAGATGCTTTGTTAAGTGCCTCCCAACCTGAAAAAATCCTACCTAAAAAGCGCTTGATACTAGGTGGGGAGGCGCTAAATTGGAAATTAGCTGTAAAACTCCAGCAATACGCACCAGAGTGTCAAATCTTCAACCACTATGGGCCATCAGAAGCAACTGTGGGGGTTTTAACCTTCATGTTTGAAGGTGAGCCAATGGAAAATAAATCTGATTATGTGCCCATCGGTCGTCCACTCACAAATACTCAAGTCTACATTCTGGACAATTATCTGCAACCCGTACCTCTGGGAGTGGCTGGAGAACTTTATATTGGCGGAAATAGTTTAGTGCGGGGCTATCTTAACCATCCAGAACTGACGAGGGAGCGGTTTATTCCCAACCCCTTCCAAAGAAGCAAAGGAGCCAAAGAAGACAATTGCGATCGCGAAGCGTGTACGAAGCACTCTCGCCTCTACAAGACTGGAGATTTAGCTCGTTATCTCCCCGACGGCAACATTGCATTCTTGGGACGAATCGACGACCAAGTTAAAATTCGTGGTTTCCGCATCGAACTTGCCGAGATTGAGTCAGTATTAAGACAACATGCTGCCATCCAAGAAAGCATTGTATTAGCACGGCCAGACAATCTTGGTAATAAGCGTCTCATCGCTTATTTTGTCTCAAAGCAGCAATCTGAATCTGTGGTTAGCGACCTGCGAAACTTCCTCAAGGAGAAACTGCCGGAATATATGCTACCGGCTGCTTTTGTGCAGATGAAAACATTACCTCTAACCCCCAACGGTAAAGTAGACCGTCAAGCATTACCTAATCCTGAGAGTGTTAAACCAGAGTTAGCCGGGAAATTTGTTGCTCCTCGCAATCCCATTGAAGAAATGATCGCGAAGATTTGGTCTGGGGTGTTGGAACTTGAGCGGGTAGGAATTTATGACAACTTCTTTGAACTGGGTGGAGATTCGATTATTAGTATTCAAATCATCGCCAGACTTAACCAAGCAGGTTTACAACTAACCCCGAAGCAGTTATTTGAGAACCCGACTATTGCTGGATTGGCTGCAATAGCTGGTACTATTTTAACTATAAAGGCTGAACAAGAGGCTGTAACAGGTTCATTCCCTCTGACGCCAATTCAGCACTGGTTCTTTGAGCAAAAGTTGGGCAATTCACATCACTGGAACCAGGCATTACTACTGGAAGTAGCATCAGAAATTGCCCCAGATATACTGGAGCAAACAATACAGCAATTGCGATCGCACCATGATGCCCTACGCTTGAGGTTTGTCCCTGAAGAATCAGGTTGGCAGCAAATGAACGCGGGAGAGGATGTTAAAGCCATACCTTGTTCCTATGCAGACTTATCAGCATTGTCAGTCACGCAACAAGCGATCGCCTTTGAAACCTCTGCTACTCAACTACAGACAAGCCTGAACATCACAGAAGGTTTGCTCATGAGTATGGCGCGGTTTAATTTCGGTGACAACCAGCCACAACGCCTGCTGTGGGTAATTCATCATCTAGCGGTGGATGGTATTTCTTGGCGAATTTTGCTGGAAGATTTTCAGCAAGTCTATCAACAGCTCAGTCAGGGAGAAAAAGTTAAGCTACCCGCAAAAACAACTTCCTTCAAACAGTGGTCTAATTTTCTTCAGGAGTATGCCCAGACAGCCCAACTTCAGCAAGAGTTAGGCTATTGGTTACAAACATCCCATCAGTCCATTTTACCTCTACCTGTAGATGCTCCTGACGGTGCTAACACGGTGGCATTGAGTCGTAGTGTATTAGTCTCTCTTAGCATTGAAGAAACTCAAGCATTATTGCAGGATGTGCCAGCTGTTTATCACACCCAAATCAACGATGTACTGCTGACAGCATTAGTACAAGCTTTTGCTCAATGGATCGGAAGCAGCTTGGTGCTAATAGATTTAGAGGGACATGGAAGAGAATCTATAACTGACAATATCAACTTATCGCGAACAGTTGGCTGGTTTACCACTATTTTCCCAGTGCTACTCACCTTAGAAGGAATTTCTCAACCAGGAGAAGCGCTAAAAGCTATCAAAGAACAACTCAGGAGTATCCCAAATCATGGCATTGGCTATGGGGTACTGCGTTATCTAAATATGGATTCTTCGATAACTACACAATTGCAAAATCTTCCCCAACCAGAGGTGAGATTTAATTACCTGGGTCAGTTTGATCAAGTTCTACCTAAATCATCACAGTTCAAGCTGGTCAACCAAACTGTAGGTATTAGCCGCAGCCTGCAAGATAACCGACGCTATTTGATAGATATTAACGGATTTGTACTTGGGGGTCAGCTGCAACTAGAGTGGACGTACTGTGAACAGATACATCGACGAACTACCATTGAACAACTAGCTCAAGAGTTTATCAAGGCATTGCGATCGCTTATTACCCATTGTCAATCTCCTGAAGCGGGAGGTTACACACCTTCTGACTTTCCAGAAGCAAACTTGAGTCAAAAAGACCTGGAACAGTTCCTAACAAAAATCAACCGAGGGAGCGGGAAGACAAGCAAATGAAAACAGAAAATGTTCAAGATATCTACGAACTCTCTCCGGTGCAGAATGGTATTCTATTCCACAGTTTGTACGCGCCTGAAACAGGACTTTATTTGATCCAGTTTAGCTTTACTCTGCGTGGTCATCTCGATATTGTTGCTTTTGATCGTGCTTGGCAAGAAGTAACAGCTAGACATACAATTTTACGTACTAGCTTCTATTGGCAAGAAATTGACAAACCACTACAAGTTGTACATCAACAAGTCAAAGTGCCGCTAGAGCAGTACGATTGGCGGGGAATAGATCCAGTAGAACAAGAAAAGACTTTAAGTAGTTTTCTTGTAAACGATCGCCAAAAGGGTTTTGATATTTCTCAAGCCCCACTGATGCGTTTAACTGTGATTCGTCTGGCAGAAGATACTCACCAATTTGTGTGGAGCAAACACCATTTGATATTGGACGGGTGGTCAGGCTCGTTGCTGCTTGAAGAAGTCTTTCAAATATACAAAAAGCTTTCTCAGAGTCAACATATATTTTTAGCACCCTGTCGTCCCTTCAAAGACTACATTGCTTGGTTACGAAAACAAAACTTATCTAAAGCTGAAGTGTTCTGGCGGCAGATGCTCAATGGTATAAAAGCTCCAACTCCTCTTACTTATCTAGAACTCGAAAACTTGTCTAGCCAAGAAGAGAAATATGATGAGCAACAAATCAAGATATCAGCAGTAACTACAGAAATACTACAGTCTTTGGCACGGCAGCATCAACTGACGCTGAACACACTATTTCAAGGAGCTTGGGCTATCCTCTTGAGTCGTTACAGTTGTCAAAACCAAGTGGTCTATGGCTGCGGTGTTTCTGGTCGTCCAGTAGAGCTAGAGGGAGTAGAGTCGATGGTAGGGGTGTTCATTAACACTTTGCCAGTTTGTGTCAAGTTTAACTCTGAGCAGTATTTACTGGCATTTCTAAAGGAACTTCAGGCTCAACAGGTTAAGATGCGTCAGTATGAGTACAGTCCACTAGTAGAGATTCAAGGGTGGAGTGAAGTGCCACGAGGCATGCCCTTATTCAAGAGCATTGTGGTGTTTGAAAACTACCCAATGACTAAGGTTTTACAGAACAATGAGGAAGATTTAGAGTTGCTTGAACTGACTGGTTTTTACAAAACAAACTATCCCCTCAATGTTATTGGGTATCCAGGATCAGAACTAGTGATTGGAATTAATTACGATTGTCAGCTTTTCGATGCTGCCACAATCACCGGAATTCTTCAGGATATTGAAATATTACTCCAAAGTATAGCAAATAATCCTCATATACGCCTTCAGGACTTATCTTTATTGACAGCAAATCAGCAGAAGTTAGCGTCAATGTTAGAAAAAGAGATTACCTTTAGCTTTGTTTAGAATAATTAAGTACCTAGCCTGCCTAAACAAGCAAGCAAGCACATATATCAATCAAAAAAAGATAAATAAAATTATGCTCGTTTCCACCGAAATAGAACGTCGATATAAACTTTCAAACGATGAATTTCAAATAGAATATGTCCAAAAGAGAAAACCAGTTATTATCTCAGGTGTCATTCCAAGTTGGAATAGTTTTGATAAATGGTCAATAGAATATTTCAAAAATCTATCTTCCCATGTTAAAATTTATGCTAAAAAGTTTAGTAGTACTCAAGGAATACAATTATCTAGCGTCACTATCGAAGAATATGCAAAAATAATAAATGACTTTGAAAAAAATCCTCATGATAATGACTTACCACCTTATTGTCATGACCTGCCATTATTTAGTTTAATACCTGCACTAATAGAAGATGTTCAACCGTTTCCTCTAGATTATTTGCCAAAATGGTATCATTACAAATGGTGGCGTTACTGTCAATTTTTTATCGGTTCCTCTCAAAGCATTACCCCACTACATTTTGATTGCCTTCTGACTAACAATATTTTTTTTCAAATTGTTGGACGAAAACAATTTACTATATTACAGCCTGAAGATGCAAAATATTGTTATCGTCAAGGTTGGCGATGGTTTCTGATTGATCCAGAAAAGCCAGATTATAATAAATATCCTCAATACAAATATGCAAGACCAATTAAATTTATCGTCAATCCTGGTGATATTTTATATATGCCTCCTGGTACACTGCATCATGTTAGAAGTTTGGATACATCAATTTCTTTTAATATTGATTGGCACACTAGCAAAAGCTCGTTGAATGCTCTAGCCGCTTTTAGAAAGGGTATGCCGATTCAAAATTCATATTATAACTTTTTATTAGCGATGGGATTAGTCATGAAAATACCTCCTCAGATGGTTTTTAAATTTTATAAAAGCTATCTTAATTATATTTCTTAAAAATCATCTAGGTTTTTAGCTTGCTTGTCACCACCTCAGTTTAATTTTTTTGAAATCAGGAGAAATATTTTATGTCTTTTGTCAGTCCTACTCCAGCAGATTTTTATAATGTTTTTGCTGCAATACAAAACCAGCGTAAAAGTCCAGAAGATATTCAATTAACGATGAGGTTTTTAGAACAATTATTTCTCCAATATCTTCCAGAAAAAGCGCATATTCTTGATCTTTGTTGTGGAACTGGATGCTTTTTAAAAGAGCTTGAAACCAGAGGTTACAAAACAACTGGGATTGATGTAATAGAAGCGCTATTAAACTACGCTCGCGAAAACGCCCCTAATAGTCAATTGCTCCTTGAGGATGCCCGGTCATTTAAATTACCACCTACCTTTGATGGTGTCTTTTCACAGATGTCATTAAACCAGATATTAACGGTTAAAGAACTAACAAGCGTCTTCCAGAATGTGTATAATGCACTGCTAGAAAATGGTCTTTTCGTATTTAATGTATTCGTGGAAGAGTCATATCCTTACGAGAAAAGGATAGGAGAACATGCTGAGATCAAAGATGAGTATGTCAGAGCTACAATAGCATCTACTCACCCAGAAGAAAGAGTAGTTGAATATCACACTAGTTTGTTTAGATTGATAGATGGGGAATGGCAGCGTTCAAATTATATTATTTCTAACAAACATTTTACAATAGCAGAAATTCAGTCTGCTTTGAAAAATGTAGGTTTTATAGAAATTAGTTATTATGACTATGAAAAAGAGTTAACACCTTCAAAAGAACGACAACCTGGTATTGCTTTTTCTTGCCGGAAACCACTCATTAGATAAGCTCGATTTTATCGAACAGAATTCAAGAGTCAGAATTCAGCTAGGTATTCTGTACGACTGGTGAGCCAAGCGCTAACAGAAGGTTTCTCGACTTGTTCGCGCAGCCTCTCCCATAAGATAAGGGCGGATGAATAATCGGGTTTAAGACCTGTGAATGATTGATTCTGACGCCTGAATTCTGACTTCTGAATTCTTTTCCAATCATTTTCGCATCCATACTCACAAGATGTGAAAATTATCAGAACAAAGGTATTATTGCCGCCAAGTAACTCCGTTAATTCAATGAATATTTTTGAAAAGTGTGAATCAAAGGTCAGAAGCTATTGCCGTAATTTCCCAGCCGTACTGCATCGGGCTAAAGGTTCTATTATTTATTCTGAATCAGGTGAAGAATACATAGATTTTTTCGCTGGTGCTGGCGCTTTAAACTATGGACATAATCATGACTATATAAAGCAAAAAGTCATGTCATATTTAGATGCTGATGGAATAGCTCATGGCTTAGATATGTATACTTCAGCTAAAGAGAAGTTTTTAGTTAAGTTTAACGAGATAATACTAAATACAAAACAGCTAGATTATCGCATCCAGTTCTGTGGCCCGACTGGAACAAATGCCGTTGAAGCTGCTTTAAAATTAGCTAGAAAAATCAAAAAAAGGCCAGGAATCTTCTCCTTTATGGGAGCTTATCATGGCATGACATTAGGTAGCTTATCGATTACCGGCAATACCGCCATTCGCTCTGGGGCAATTGGTACATCCAATAGTGTCACGTTTATGCCTTATCCTTATGGATTTATGGAAAGCTTTGACACCATAGAATTTATGGAATCGGTATTGAATGACGTAAACTCTGGGATTGAAAAACCAGCAGCCATAATATTTGAAACTGTGCAAGCTGAGGGAGGAATTATTGTCGCACCAATTGAATGGATACAACGATTAAGAAGGTTGTGTGACAAACATGAAATTTTATTAATTTGTGATGATATTCAAGTCGGCTGTGGTCGAACTGGGTCTTTCTTCTCTTTTGAACGAGCAGATATAGTCCCTGATATGATTGTACTTTCAAAATCTATCAGTGGTTACGGGTTTCCAATGTCTCTATTATTAATTAAGCCAGAATTAGATATCTGGGAGCCTGGTGAGCACACTGGCACTTTTAGAGGCAATCAATTGGCATTTGTGGGGGGAACAGCAGCTTTAGAGTATAGAGAAAGTAGCAATCTTGAACAGGATGTCAAAGTTAAAGAGTCATTTTTAAAACATTTTTTAATAGAGAACATAGCACCAATCAATGAAAATATAAAAATCCGAGGAATTGGAATGATTTGGGGTATTGATGTTGCTAATTTTGGTGATTGTAGTTTTGCTAAAGAGTTGACATCACGTTGCTTTGAGCTAGGTTTAATAATTGAGACAGTAGGTAGGAATGATACTGTTATCAAAATTCTGCCACCTTTGACAATTGAAATGGCGACCTTACAAAAAGGATGTTTAATCATTAAGCAAGCTTTTGAAGACTGTTTGTCCAAATGAATTTTTGATAACTAATTAGATGTGGCAATTCCAAAAAGTCTAAGGTGATAAAGTGATGATTTCAACTCAAATTAGAGAGAACTTGATAGCTGAAGATTTATTTGCTGAGAAGATTTTTTGGTTAAATCAATTATCTGGAGAATTACCAGAGACAAATTTTATTACAGATTATGTCAGACCTCCTATTTACGCAGATAATAAAAATTCGCTCAGTTTTGAATTATCAAGTGACTTGTCTCAAGCCATTTTGAGTTTGACTAAAAACTCTAATTTCTCTACCTATTTAGTATTGCTCACGGCACTTAGTATATTGCTACAAAAGTCTACCAGGAATAATGATGTAATTGTCGGCTCTCCGATTTATCAACCAGAAGCTAGTGATGAATCTTTAATTAATAAACTGATTCCTCTGCGCTTGAATGTGATTAATCAACTTCTATTTAAAGATTGTCTACTCCAAGTTAAAGAAAAAACAATAGAAGCATACATTCATCAAAATTATCCTTTAGATGACTTAATGCAATTGTTAAATATCCCAAATAATCAAAATCGCTGCCCTATTTTTGATATAGTAGTTTTACTAAAAAATATACATTCTTTCCAAAACATAGCAGAGTTAAAAAATGATTTAACATTTGCTTTTGAAATTAAAGGAGATTTAATTAAAGGCCAATTGCATTATAATACAGAGTTGTTTAGAGAAGATAATATTAGAAAAATTATAAATTATTTGACCAATATAATTGAAAGCACAGCTAAAAATTTATATCTAAAAATATCTGAGATCCCGATTTTAAATAAATTTGACAGACAAGAACTATTAGAACATTTTAACGATAATGGTAAAAACTACCCAGTAAATCAGACAATTCATACTTTATTTGAAAAACAAGTAGAACAAACACCTGATAATATTGCTGTTGTTTTTGAGCGCACTCAATTCACGTATCGACAACTCAATGAAAAAGCCAATCAACTTGCTAGATTTTTGCGAACTTTAGGAGTGAAAAAAGGAGAGTTTATTGGAATTCTAAAAGACCGGGATATCAATTTTGTTATAGGTATACTTGCTATATATAAAGCTGGTGGAGCCTATGTTCCGATTGATAGTACTTATCCGCTAAATAGAATTGAATACATGATAGCTAACAGCGAAGTCAGAGTTGTTTTAACAGACTCTTCCTGTTTCAGCAGTTTGGCAGGTTTAATTGAAAATTGTCCGCACTTAGAAAGTTTAATTTGTTTAGACATTAAACTTCAGCACCAAGAATTCGTTAAGGAAGTCAAATTTAACATTTTTGATCGGCGCAATTTTGATGATTTATTGAAAGAAAACTTAGGAGATAGTAATGTAGCAACCGATCCAGCTTATATGCTCTATACTTCCGGCTCAACTGGATTTCCTAAAGGGGCAATTGTGAGACATGATGGAGCAATTAATCATATATATGCTCAATTCGATGAGTTAGAATTAACTGAAGAATTTGCTTTTCTACAAAGTGCCCCTTCTTCAACAGATATTTCTGTATGGCAATTTTTAGCACCACTTTTAATTGGTGGTAGGACAGTAATCGTAGATATTGAAACGGTTGCGCTTCCTGAGAAACTGTTTAAAGTGCTTCAAGAACAAAAAATTACTGTTGTTGAGTTAGTACCAGCCTTATTTAAAGGATTATTAGACTATACTTCTCAATTGTCGAATTATCAGAGAGTATTAGCTGACCTTAAGTGGATGATGATAGTTGGAGAACCAGTACCAGTCAGGCAGGTAAATCAGTGGTTGAATTTGTATCCATCAATCAGAGTTGCTAATGCTTATGGCCCGACTGAGGCTGCGGATGATATTACTCAGTTTATAGTTGACAAGCCTCTACCGGATAATCAAAGAACAGTTTCTATTGGTAAGCCCTTAGCAAATTTAAATATTTATATTGTTGATTCAGAAATGAATTTAGTGCCAATTGGTATTCCTGGTGAGATTTGCGTCTCTGGAATTGGCGTAGGTGATGGATATTGGAAAAATGAAGAAAAAACCAACTTAAGCTTTGTTCCCAATCCATTTGCAATTGCTATAAAGGTATTGCCAGGAAACCGCAAAGATTTAATCTACAAAACTGGAGATTTAGGAAGGTGGCTACCCGATGGCAACATCGAGTTTTTAGGACGTATTGACCACCAGGTAAAAATTCGCGGTTTCCGCATCGAACTGGGAGAAATTGAGGCACAAATCGCACAACATTCATCTGTACGGGAAGCAGTGGTTATAGCTTACAAGGAAGAATGGGGTAATCATCAATTAGTTGCTTACGTAGTTGCCAATACAGGACTTACCCTGACCATGAATGAATTACGTAGCTTTTTGACAGAAAAGTTACCTGATTATATGCTACCTTCTGCCTTGGTGATTCTGGAAAATTTACCATTAGCACCTAGCGGCAAAGTAGACCGTAAGGCGTTGCCTAAACCAGATATGCGCTCAGAATTAGAAACTACTTATGTGATGCCTCGAAATGAGGCGGAACGTTTAATTGCTAGTATTTGGCAGCAGGCACTTAATCTAGAGAAGGTAGGTATCCAAGATAATTTCTTTGATCTTGGTGGTCATTCTTTAATTATGATTCAGGTTTTGAGCAAATTACGGGAAATCTTGAAAGTGGATTTGGCAATAGTTGACCTGTTTAAGTATCCGAGCATCAGTTCTTTATCACAGTATTTAAGTCAAGAAGCAAAAGATGATTTTTTTGCTGACGATAGTAATGAACAAAAGGAAAAACTAGAAGCTGGTAAAGGTCGCTTAAAACAACGCCTAGCACAAAGAAAAAAACAGAATACATAAAATACTATTTTAATAAAAGGATAAAAAGAATGGATAAATCTGTAAATTTGTTGAGTCAAGAAACAGGGCTAGAAATAGCTATTATAGGCATGAGTGGTTGTTTCCCAAATGCTCAAAATATTGAGCAATTTTGGCAAAACCTTCGAGACGGAATAGAGTCAGTTCATTTATATAATGATGAAGAACTAAAAGATTTAGGTGTAGATCCAGATTTAATCAGCAATCCTAATTATGTCAAGGCAGAGTGTATAGTCGAAGACATAGACTTGTTTGATGCCTCATTTTTTGGCATCAATCCTAGAGAAGCTGAAATCATGAGTCCCTCACACCGCTTTTTTTTAGAGTATGCGTGGAAAGCTCTAGAAAATGCGGGTTATAACTCAGAGGTCTACAATAAGCCGATTGGAGTTTACGCTGGTACTAGTGCAGGTAGTTATTTATTAAACATTTATTCTAATTCCGAAATTGTCGCCTCTGCGGGTGATAAACAAATAGAAAAAGGAAATTCTCCTGACTATATCACTACATTTGTTTCTTACAAATTAAACTTGCAAGGGCCAAGTTATGCGGTGCAAACCACTTGCTCAAGTTCTTTAGTTGCTGTACATTTGGCCTGCCAAAGTTTGTTGAGTGGTGAATGTGATATTGCTCTAGCTGGAGGAAATTCAATATCAAAAGCTGGTGGTTATTTGTATCAAGAGGGAGGGATTGAATCTCCTGATGGACGTTGCCGTGCCTTTGATGCTAAGGCGCAGGGAACTTTAAAAGGTAAGGGTCTAGGTATTGTAGTTTTGAAGCGATTAGAGGAAGCGATCGCAGATCGAGATACGATCCATGCAATCATTAAAGGTTCTGCAATTAATAACGATGGCTCGTCAAAAGTTAGCTATACAGCTCCTAGCATAGATGGTCAGGCAAAGGTGATTAGAGCGGCTCAGGCTATGGCTGAGGTTGATTCTGAGACAATTACCTATATTGAAGCTCATGGAACTGGAACTTCTTTGGGAGATCCCATTGAAATTGCCGCCCTAACACAGGCTTTTCGCGCTAGTACTCAGAAAAAAGGATTCTGTGGTATTGGTTCGGTCAAGACTAATATTGGGCATTTAGATGCTGCGGCTGGGGTGACAGGTCTGATTAAAACTGTCCTAGCGCTGAAGCATAAACAGATACCTCCTAGCTTGAACTTTGAACAACCAAATCCTCAGATTGATTTTGCCAACAGTCCTTTTTACGTTAATACAAAACTGTCTAAGTGGGATACCAACGGCACTCCTCGTCGAGCAGGAGTCAGTTCTTTCGGTTTTGGTGGGACGAATGCCCATGTAATTCTGGAAGAAGCCCCAATAGCTGAATTTTCTACTCCTTCTACGTCTTGGCAGTTGTTGTTGTTGTCTGCGAAAACCAGCTCGGCACTGGAAACTGCAACGACAAATCTTGTTAGCCACCTCAAGCAACATCCTGATTTAAATCTAGCTGATGTAGCCTATACTCTTCAGGTAGGTCGGCGAGCATTTGACCATCGCCGAATGTTGATATGTCAGAATTTTGATGATGCAGTAGAAGTTTTAGAAACCTTAGATTCACAACGGCTGTTTACTCACTATCAAGAACCTTGTAACCGACAGATTATATTTATGTTTCCCGGTCAAGGTTCACAGTATGTAGATATGGGTCGAGAATTATACGAGACTGAAACAGTATTTCGGAAACATATCGATGAGTGCTGTAAGATACTCAAATCTCATTTAGGCGTTGATTTACGTACTATTTTATATCCAGACAAAGAACAGGTTGGAGTAGCTGCACAGCAATTACAACAAACTCATATTGCCCAGCCAGCGTTATTTGTTATTGAGTATGCCCTAGCGCAATTGTGGATAGACTGGGGTATATCTGCGGCGGGAATGATTGGTCATAGTATAGGCGAGTATGTAGCAGCAACACTGGCGGGTGTATTTTCTTTAGAAGATGCTTTGGCACTGGTTGCAGCTCGTGGACAACTAATGCAACAACTTCCACCTGGCGCTATGCTTTCCGTTGCGCTTTCTGAGGAGGAAATACAACCTTGGCTGAATCAGGAACTAACTCTTGCCGGAATTAACGCATCATCATTGTGTGTTGTATCAGGTGGTGTAGAAGCGATCGCTAAATTGCAAAGTCGTTTAACACAACAAGCTATAGAGTGTCGTCCATTGCATACTTCCCACGCTTTTCATTCTCCAATGATGGATGCGATCGTGGAACCATTCACCAAGCTTGTGGATAAAGTTAATTTAAATCCTCCGCAAATTCCTTTCATCTCAAACCTGACAGGAACTTGGATTACTGCTGCTGAAGCAACCAATCCTACCTACTGGACAAAACATCTGCGATACACCGTGCGCTTTGCTACAGGCATTGCTGAGTTAATTAAAGAACCAGAGCAAATATTGTTGGAAGTTGGGCCTGGGAGAACTTTAAATACTTTTGCCAAACAACAAACTCATCAGTCAATTGTCCTGAGTTCAATGCGCCATCCAAAAGACCAACAATCAGATGTGGCATTTTTACTCAACACCTTGGGGCGTCTTTGGTTAGCAGGGGTACAGGTAGATTGGGATAGGATTTATGCGTTTGAGCAAAGGCAGCGAATTCCATTACCGACATACCCTTTTGAACGCCAACGTTATTGGATTGAGCCAAACAAAACCAACGATATCAATCATCGTCCAACTAAACTCAGCAAAAAACCAAATATTTCCGACTGGTTCTATCTTCCTACCTGGAAACAAGTAAAATTACTTGAACCTTTCCACAAAACAAAGTCAACAAAGCAAAAGCAGTGCTGGCTAATTTTTATGGACTCATGTCAATTGGGTTCACAAATTGCCCAACAGTTAGAGCAACAGGGTCAAGAAGTGATTACTGTAACGGTAGGAGAAGAATTTAGCCAACTGAGCGATCGCGCCTTCGCAATTAATCCTCAATGCCGACATAACTATGATGCCTTATTTCAGGCACTGCGTGCAATAGAAAAAATTCCACAAACCATTGCTCATTTTTGGGGCATTACCGCTAACATTGAATTAGAAATTTCCAGCTTTGAACAGCATCAAATCGGTTTTTACAGTCTACTATATATAGCACAAGCACTCAGTAAACAGAACATTACGACCTCTGTTGAAATCATGGTCGTGACCAATAATCTGTATGATACCATCGGACAAGAGAAATTGATTCCAGAAAAAGGGACAGTACTAGGACCTTGTAAAGTCATTCCCCAAGAGTATCCAAATCTTACCTGTCGTAACATTGATATCATCATTCCTGAATCAAAAAACTTCAAAGAAAACCAAATCATAGAGCAACTCATGGTAGAGTTCACAGCCCAGTCAAATGACTTAGTTGTTGCTTACCGTAGTAGTCATCGATGGATACAAATTTTTGAGTCTACCCAAATTCCAGAAGTTGTCGAAGAAACAACTAGACTTAAAACAGGAGGAATTTACTTGATTGCGGGTGACTTCGCCGGAAATCTTGGGTTAACCTTTACAGAGTATCTAGCTCAAACAGTACAAGCTAAACTGATCCTGATTGGGAATATAGGGCTGCCCCAAAGAAATGAATGGTCTGAGTGGTTAGTAACTCACGATGAAGAAGATGCAATTAGTAATTACATCAAAAAAATCCTAGCGTTAGAAGAGTTAGGTACAGAATTGCTAATTGTTGAGGCTGATGTTGCCAATGTTGAAAAAATGCAAGCAGCAATTAATCAATCTTATGACTACTTTAATCAAATTAATGGAGTGTTTTATGTAACACCAATGGGGAACGAAAAGTCAACTTTCTCTATTCAAGAGATTAGTCAAACTGAAACTGAATCGCTATTTCACTCTAAAGTTGACGCACTCTATGTACTAGAAAAAGCTTTGCAAGGGAAAGAACTAGATTTTTGTCTAGTGCAATCCTCATTATCTTCTGTGGTGGGAGGACTAGGACTTGTTGCTTACTCTGCTACTAATCTCTTCACAGATGCCTTTGTTAACAAACTTAATCAGAAAAGCTTTGTTCCGTGGTTCAGTGTCAACTGGGATGCTGTAAAGTATGAACAGAAAGCAGAAACAAATATTGCATTTGGAGCAGATTTGAATGAATTGGTAATGACCCCCAAAGAAGCGTGGGATGTTTCTCTGCGCGTTTTATCAATGGGTTCAGCAGGTCAATTCATTGTTTCGCCAGGAGATTTACAAATTAGGCTCAACACATGGCTGAAGCGAGAATCTCTAAAGCATTCAGACAATTCCCAAGGTATACTATCGCAGCATTCAAGACCAAATCTGCAAACAGCATACATAGATTCTAGTAACGAGATTGAGCAAAAGATTGTTAGTATTTGGCAAGAGCTACTTGGTATCGAAAAAGTTGGTGTTAACGATAACTTTTTTGAATTGGGAGGACATTCCTTACTAGCGGTTCAGGTGACTTCACGTTTGCGAGAAATTTTTCAAGTAGAATTGCCCTTACAAAGTATTCTTTTTGATGCTCCAACTGTAGCTGGACTCGCTGTACTCATTGCCACAAAGCAACCCCAACAAGAAGAATTATCAGAAATGGCAGCTTTATTACAAGAAGTTAGAAGCCTATCACCAGAAGAAATTCAACAAGAATTAGTATAGGTATCCAGTTGAATAAACTTGAAAAGCTGATGAAATCAACAGTATCCTTTCTGTCTTTTAGCATTATCTAGTATAGCAACCCTATTTGAGTTGTAATAAATTAGTCGAGTCTGTTGACTGTCAATGACTAAAACCCAATATTTATTGCTCATTTAGGATTGCTATATTGAATATTACTGAATAATACAATCAAAAGTTAAATAATTTTTTTACATCAATTGAGGATTTCAATCATGGATTTTAGCTTATTTTATTTTTCTGGTGATGGTTTAACCACTCAAAAGAATAAATATAACTTATTAATAGAAAGTGCCAAATATGCAGATCAAAATGGGTTTTCAGCAATTTGGACTCCTGAACGTCATTTTCATTCATTTGGAGGACTTTACCCCAACCCTTCACTAACCAGTACAGCTTTGGCAATGATTACTAAGCGAATTCAATTACGCTCTGGTAGTCTTGTAATGCCACTGCATAATCCAGCACGAGTTGCAGAAGAGTGGTCTGTAGTTGATAATCTTTCAAATGGTAGAGTTGCTCTTGGTTTTGCTTCTGGTTGGACAGTAGACGACTTTGTGCTTTCTGGTGAGAGCCATGCAAACCGCAGAGAAGCAATGTGGCGGGGAATTCAAACAGTCCAGCAGCTTTGGGAAGGTGAACAAGTCGAACTCAAAGATATTACTGGCAAACTTTTCAAAGTGAAGACATTTCCCCGACCAATACAGCAGAAGCTACCTATTTGGATTGTATGTAAATCAAAGGCGACATTTGTTGAAGCTGGCAAAATAGGTGCTAACATATTAACCTATTTGTTGGAAGGGACTTTAGAAGAAGTAGCCCTACAAATATCTTTATATCGTCAATCTTTAGCTAAACATGGTCACGATCCTCAAGCTGGGAAAGTAGCAATGATGTTACATACTTTTGTAGGAGAAGACTATAATATCGTAAAAGAAGAAGTGAGAGAACATTTTTACAATTACTTGAAAGTACATATTGATCTGCTAGAAAATCTTGCCAAAAATGCTGGTTTGCAAATCAACTTAGAAAAGTTTACTGAAGCAGATATTAATAGCCTTTTACGATTTGCTTATGAAGGTCTACTCAAAGGAAAAACTCTAATTGGGTCAAAAACAAGCTGTATGCAAATGATCAAACAAATAGAGCAAGCTGGTGTTGATGAAGTTGCTTGTCTGATTGACTTTAATCCAAATTTTGACTCTGTTATGGCGAGTTTACCTCACCTGAAAGAGTTAAAAGATATGTGCAATCAAGAAAAAATGGTATCGTTGAGATAAATGCTTAATTGTTCTAAATAGTCGGTTTATTGAGTATTAGTTATTGTGGATATGTACTAATGAGTAATTTTTATCAACAAATTGCGGCTCTTTCTCCCGAACAAAGAGTAGTACTTGAGAAGCGGCTCAAGCAGAGAGGTTTGAGTCCTCTAACAAATCCAGAAATATCTAAAATCGAAATATCTAAAAGAAAAGATTATAATGAGTTGCCTTTGTCCTTTGCTCAACAGCGACTATGGTTTTTTCAGCAATTAAACCCTGATAATAGTGCTTACAATGGTATGAGTGCCTTGGGTCTTAAAGGTCAGATGAATGTGGCACTGTTAGAAAAAGTGTTTACTGAAATTGTCAGACGCCATGAAACTTTAAGGACAACTTTTATTACCAATTCCCAAGGACAACCAATTCAGGTAATTGCTTCCACCCAGCCGATTATATTACCAATAATTGATCTTCAGGGAGTGCCTAATCAAGAAGAGGAAGTTCAAAGACTAGCTAGTGTACAAATTCAGGAACCCTTTGACCTCACTAAACCATTATTGCGGATAACTCTTCTCAAGTTGGCACAGACAGAGTATGTGCTGTTTTTTATAATGCATCACATTATTTCTGATCGTTGGTCTGACGGCGTATTCGTGCGGGAAATGAAAGTTCTTTATGAGGCTTTTGCTAATGAGCAACCTTCACCACTAGCAGAACTACCAATTCAGTACGCAGACTGGGCAATTTGGCAGCAAGAATATTTGCAAGGAGAAGTATTAGCAACCCAAATAGCTTACTGGAAAAAACAGCTTGCTGATCTTGCTGTGTTAGAACTACCCACCGACAGACCTCGGCCATCTATTCCAACTTATCAAGGTGCTATTCAGTCCTTTGAGTTATCTAAAACTCTATCTGATGCACTCAAAACCATGAGTGCGAAAGAAGGAGTGACTTTGTTTATGTTACTACTAGCAGTATTTAAAGTTTTACTGCATAAGTATACTAATCAGAGTGATGTTGTTGTTGGCACCGATATTGCTAACCGTAATCGAGTTGAAACAGAAGGGCTAATTGGTTTTTTAATCAATACTTTAGTGTTGCGTACTGACTTATCGGGAAATCCTTCTTTTCGCTCTTTACTCCATCGGGTGCGTGAGGTAACTCTGGGGGCTTATGACCATCAAGACCTCTCGTTTGATAAGCTAGTAGATATTCTAAATCCAGAGCGAAATATAGCCCAAATGGTACCTTTGTTGCAAGTCAAATTTGATCTGCAACTGGCGCGTGTAGAACCATTGGAGCTTTCAAATTTAACTGTGAGTACCTTGAATTTTAACAATGGAACAGCAAAGTTTGAGCTACGCTTCAACTTGTTGGAAACAGATCAAGGACTAACGGGAAAAGTTGAGTACAGTACTGATTTATTCGATATCGCCACCATTATGCGGATGGTGGAACATTTTCAGACTTTACTGGAGGGCGTTGTCGTTCACCCAGAATATAGAGTTTCAGAGTTGTCGCTCTTAACAGCAACAGAGCAACAGAAATTACTTGTAGAGTGGAATAATACTGAGGTTGAATATCCGCAAATATGTATTCATCAGTTGTTTGCAACTCAGGTGAAGCGCACACCGGAAGCTGTAGCAGTAGTGTGTGAAAATGAGCAGTTAACCTACAAAGAACTCAACGCTAGAGCGAATCAACTAGCACATCACCTGCAAAAGCTAGGTGTAGGAACAGAAGTGTTGGTGGGAATTTGTGTGGAGCGATCGTCGAAGACGTTGCCGAAGGCATCGCTCCACACGATCATCGGACTGTTGGGTATTCTAAAATCAGGTGGTGCATATATACCCCTTGACCCAGTTTATCCCCAAGAGCGTTTAGCTTTCATGTTGCAGGATACTCAAGTACCAATAATTCTGACTCAACAACATTTGGTAGAGAAACTTCCAGAACATCAAGCACAAGTCGTTTGCTTGGACACTGACTGGGATAATATTGCCCAAAATAGCCCAGAGAACCCTGTCGTAAACTCTCAAGCCAATGACCTAGCATATATTATCTACACCTCTGGTTCGACTGGCAAACCCAAAGGAGTTTGTGCTTCTCATCAAGGTGCAATTAATCGTTTTTACTGGATGTGGCAGACTTATCCATTTACCTCTGAAGATATTTGTTGCCAGAAAACATCCTTAAACTTTGTAGATTCAGTGTGGGAAATTTTTGGAGGCTTACTGCAAGGAATAAAGACAGTAATTATCCCCGATCAAGTCGTCAAAGCCCCAAAAGAATTTGTCACCACTCTTGCTAATAATCACGTCACAAGGTTGGTAGTTGTACCTTCATTGCTGCGTATATTATTAGATACGTACAACGATTTACAGCTACGACTACCTAAGTTAAAGCTGTGGGTAACTAGTGGCGAGGCACTTTCGATTGAACTGTTGCAGCAATTCCGTCAGAATTTGCCGACAAGTACTTTGTTAAATCTTTATGGTTCGTCAGAAGTTGCTGCTGATGTTAGTTGCTACTGTATTGAGCCGCAAACGCCAATACCTTTGCGTGTTGCGATTGGTCGGGCGATCGCTAATACAAAAATCTATGTGCTAGATCAATATCTAGAACCTGTGCCGATGGGAGTGCCTGGTGAATTGTATATCAGTGGTGCTGGACTAGCTAGAGGTTATTTGAACCAACCAGAGATGACAGCACAGCGATTTATCGCCAATCCCTTCGCAAAGGCGAAAGAAGACCAATCCTGGAATTGCGATCGCAAAGCGTGTACAAAGTACTCTCGCCTTTACAAGACTGGGGATTTAGCTCGTTATCTCCCCGATGGCAACATTGAGTTTCTAGGACGAATCGACGACCAAGTTAAGATTCGTGGTTTCCGCATTGAATTAGGAGAGATTGAAGCAGTACTCGGTCAACATCCAGGGGTACAAGAAGCCGTAGTTATATGTAGGGAAGATGATCCCGGAAACCAGCAACTAGTGGCATATATAGTTTCTGATCTACAGCAAACACTCACCGTTAGTGAACTTAATCACTTGCTGAAAGAGAAACTACCTGATTATATGATGCCAAAATCCTTTGTGATGTTAGAAGCTTTACCACTACTGCCAAATGGTAAAATTAATCGTCGGGGATTGCCATTACCTGACCAAATACGTCCCGAATTGGCAGCTACTTATCAGCCACCCCAAACGGAGATTGAACAAAGCATTGCTAGTATTTGGCAAGAAGTTCTTCACATCGAGGAGGTAGGAATTAATGACAATTTCTTTGAACTCGGTGGTCATTCATTACTTTTAGTTCAGGTTCATAACAAATTACAAAAAATATTTCAGCAAGAATTTCCCTTGTTTGAAATGTTTCACTATCCAACCATTAGCTACTTAGCTCAATATCTTAGTCAGCAGTCAAGTGAACAACTGTCTCTTGCAGAACATTCTCATCGACCTGAAAGTAGGCAAGCTTCCATACATCGCCGAAAACAAGTTAGGCAACAACATCGAACAGTTACAAAGCCAAAAGACAATTGATTGTTAAAAAAATCAATGGCAGTATTCCCTAAAAAATGCCATAAAAGACCAAAATAATCTAACTAAAATAATGACAATAAGCAAACAAGATATCCAAAAACAAAATTACTTTTTTGAAGCCGAGCAATCTTTGCAACCTGGAATTGAAGAAGAAATAATCGAATTATTTACTTCCTCTGGGAAAGCAAATCCTTACGATATAGATGGTTTGGTTGATAACATATCGCAAAACTTTTTAAGCACAAATGATGCCAACACGGATATTGAAATAGATTCTTTATTAGGTAGGTTTTCTAATAGTAAAATACCTGTTAAACCTGGTAATATTCAAAGCTATCTCAAATACTTAACTAACAATGTTATTGATCATTCAATACATACATCTTCGCCTCGATTTATTGGTCATATGACCTCTGCACTTCCCAGCTTTGTACTTCCTCTTGCCAAACTGATGACGGCAATGAATCAAAATGCCGTTAAAATAGAGACAGCTAAATCCCTCAGCTTCTGTGAACGAGAGGCTTTAGCAATGATGCATCGACTGATTTACAACTTTTCTGATAATTTCTATGCTCAACATATTCAAAATAGCCAGAGTACTTTAGGAATCTTGCTTTCTGGTGGTACAACTGCTAACATTACAGCCCTCTGGTGTGCCAGAAACAATTCTTTAGGAGCAAAAGATGGGTTTGGTGGCGTAGAAAAAGAAGGCTTAACAGCAGCCCTAGATTTCTACGGCTATAAAGGAGCAGTAATTATTGGCTCTGAGTTGATGCATTTCTCTTTTGATAAAGCTGCGGATTTGATGGGCATTGGTATACAAGGTTTGATTAGAATTCCTACTAACTCTAACAATCAAGTTGACATACAAGCACTACGCGAAGCTGTTGTGAAATGTCATGCTCAGAAATTGCTGATTATTGGTATTATAGGCGTTGCCGGCACCACAGACTCAGGTGGAGTAGATTCGATCGCGGAGATTGCAGAGATTGCACAAGCCGCTAAAGTTCATTTTCATGTAGATGCTGCCTGGGGTGGGCCACTCATTTTTTCTGAACAACATCGACATAAACTTGCTGGTATCGAATGGGCTGATTCAGTAACCATTGATGGACATAAACAAATGTATCTGCCGATGGGCATTGGGATGGTTTTTTTCCGCGATCCCGATCTGGCGAAAGCAATCGAAAAGCAAGCAGCTTACACCATGCGTAAAGGGTCATTTGATTTAGGGAAACGTGCTTTAGAAGGTTCTCGGCCAGGTATGGCTTTATTCTTACATGCTGGGCTAAATCTGATCGGACTTAAGGGATATGAATTTTTGATTGATGAAGGAATTCGGAAAACTCAATATATGGCAGATAGGATTTGTACTATGCCGGAATTTGAGTTGTTAGCAAAACCTGATACTAATTTACTTATATATCGCTATATTCCAGAGTCATTAAGAGATATCGTAGTTAAAAATAATTTGACCGAAACCGATAATCAGCTAATTAGTCAATTTA
The DNA here is from genome assembly GCF_036919495.1 of Nostoc sp. Classification (GTDB taxonomy): domain Bacteria; phylum Cyanobacteriota; class Cyanobacteriia; order Cyanobacteriales; family Nostocaceae; genus Nostoc. The sequence continues at coordinate 27,582 of NZ_JBALBZ010000212.1, read as the reverse complement.
ATGAAAAAATCCAGAAGATTCAGCGGCAAATTGGTCGAACTTTTATCTCACGGACAACAAAAACTACTATCTGTTTTGATCGGGAAATTCCGATTATTGCTCTGCGTGCAGTCATCGCTAATCCGCTCACTACTAAAGAAGATATTGACGCAGTTTTAAGCGATCAAATTCAGATTGCTACCGAAATATCAACGGTAAATATTTAGAGATTTGATTGAGAAAATAAACCAGTTTTAGGAAATTGAATTGGTAGCTTTTTAGATTCAGGGCTGACGAAAAATGCTAGATAATTTTAACAGCTTAAATGAGCAAGACGAAATAGCTATTATCGGTATGGCAGGACGTTTTCCGGGAGCGAAAAACGTGGATGTATTTTGGCAAAACATCAGAAATGGTGTAGAGTCTATTTCTTTTTTCACTAATGAAGAACTAGTATCTGCTGGCATCGACTCTAAGGTGTTGAATGATCCCAATTATATTAAAGCAAGCGCTGTCATAGAAGACATAGAATTATTTGATGCTGCATTCTTTGGCTTTACTCCTACAGAAGTAGAAATCACAGATCCCCAACATCGTCTTTTCTTAGAATGTGTTTGGGAAGCTCTAGAAAATGCCGGCTATGACTCGGAAAGTTACAGTGGTCGAATTGGTCTTTTCGGTGGTGTCGCTGTAAGTACTTATTTATTATCTAATTTATATTCTCACAGCAATTTGTCAGAATCAGTTGACAATTTTCAAATTTCTATTGGAAATGATAAAGATCACCTATCTACACAAATTTCCTACAAATTGAATCTTAAAGGGCCAAGCATCAATGTGCAAACTACCTGTTCTACATCGTTGGTAGCTGTTCATTTGGCTTGTCAAAGTTTGCTGAATGGTGAAAGTGATATTGTTCTAGCTGGTGGCGTAGCAATAAAAGTGCCACAAAAAGTTGGGTATCAATATCAACAAGGAGGGATTAACTCTCCTGATGGGCATTGTAGAGCTTTTGATGCTGATGCACAGGGAACTGTTTTCGGTAATGGTTTAGGTGTGGTAGTGCTGAAGCGGCTAGAGGATGCTATAGCCGATCGCGACTTTATTCATGCGGTAATTAAAGGTTCGGCTGTCAATAACGATGGTTCTCTGAAGGTTGGTTACACAGCTCCCAGTCTTGAAGGTCAAAAAGAAGTCATTTTAGAGGCGCTGGCCTTAGCTGGAGTTGAACCGGAAACTATTACATATATAGAAACACATGGGACTGGAACTCCCTTAGGAGATCCTATTGAGATTGCAGCTTTAACACAGGCTTTTCGTGCTAGCACAAACAAAAAAGGCTTTTGTGCGATCGCATCAGTGAAAACCAACATTGGACATTTGAATACTGCTGCTGGTGTAACTGGCTTAATAAAAACCGTCCAAGCCCTGAAGGATAAACAAATACCCCCCAGTTTGCACTTTCAGCAGCCTAATCCCCAAATAGATTTCGCCAACAGCCCCTTCTACGTCAATACTAAGTTATCAGAGTGGAATAGCAACGGAACTCCTCGCCGCGCAGGTGTGAGTTCTTTTGGTATTGGTGGGACTAATGCCCATGTTGTTCTAGAAGAAGCTCCAGTTGTTACGCCCGCAAGCGATTCCCGCCCTTGGCAGTTGTTGCTGCTTTCAGCCAAAACTAGTACAGCGCTGGAAACTACCACAGCTAATCTTGCTGCTTATTTCCAGCAACATCCTGATATTATCCTGCCAGATGTCGCTTACACTTTACAAGTAGGTCGTCGAGATTTTGACCAGAGGCGGATGATAGTTTGTCGTGATTTAAATGATGCAGTAAAAGCGCTGACTACTTTAGATCCACAAAAAGTTTTCACCCATTACCAAAAACCTAATCGTCGTCCCGTCATCTTCATGTTTTCTGGGCAAGGGGCGCAATATGTGCATATGGGACGAGAACTGTACGAGGTAGAACCGACATTCCGGAAATATGTTGATATCTGTGCCGAGATTCTCCAACCATTGCTTAATCTTGATATTCGCCAAATACTCTTCCCTAAAGAACAAGAAATTGAAGTTGCTACACAACAACTGCAACAAACAGCAATTACCCAACCAGCACTATTTGTTATAGAGTATGCTCTTGCCCAATTGTGGATGGAATGGGGAGTGCAACCGATAGCGATGATTGGTCACAGCATCGGAGAATATGTTGCAGCCACAATTGCAGGTGTGTTTTCCCTAAAAGATGCAATAGAAGTGGTGGCAGCTAGAGGAAAACTGATGCAACAGTTGCCTCAAGGGAGTATGCTGGCAATTGCGTTACCAGCAACAGATGTACAATTTCTTTTAGATGCACAGCCATTGGTGGAACTCGCAGCGATTAACAGTCCATCTGCGTGTGTGGTTTCTGGTAGTGTAGAAGCGATCGCTACATTCCAAAACCAATTATCCTCCAAAGGAATAGAATCTCGCCTGTTGCATACATCTCATGGATTTCATTCTCTGATGATGCAACCGATGTTAGAAGCATTTGTCCAGGCTGTGAACAAAGTCAAACTCAACCCGCCGCAGATTCGCTTCATATCCAATGTCACTGGTAGTTGGATTACTGACCAACAAGCCACAAGTCCTAACTATTGGAGTCAACATCTGCGGCAAACTGTGCAATTTTCTGCTGGGATATCGCAACTCTTAGAGCAATTTGAAGGTGTTTTCTTGGAGGTGGGACCGGGACGAACGTTAAGTACATTAACAACCCAGCATCTCAAACCTGATGCCAAACAACTTGTGCTGACTTGTTTACGCCATGCTAAAGAACAACAATCCGATGTTAGCTTTTTGTTGCAGACATTAGGTCGGGTGTGGTTGGCTGGTGTAGAAATAGATTGGTCAGGATTTTATACTCACGAACGCCGCCATCGTCTGCCTTTGCCTACTTATCCTTTTGAACGTCAACGATATTGGATTGAACCCAAGAAACAGGTAATTGACGATCATCCTACTCCAATATCACCTAGCAAAAAAACCGATATTGCTGACTGGTTCTACATCCCTTTCTGGAAACCATCTTTACCACCAGTACAGTTCTCACATGAAGAATTAGCAGTTAACAAATCTTGGACTTTGGTGTTTATCGATGAGTGTGGTTTAGGTAGTAACTTAGTCAAACAACTGGAACAACAAAACCATTATGTCATAACTGTAAATATTGGTGCAGAATTCACAAAGTTAAACGAGTATGAATATATCCTTAATCCTGAAAAACCTGATAATTATGATGCATTAATCAAGGAATTAATCGGACAACAGAAGTTACCCAAAAATATTGTTCATATATGGAATGTCACACCTATATATGAACAAAAATTAGAAATGGAAAAAGTTGAGCAAGCTCAAATAACAGGATTTTATAGTCTGTTATTTCTTGCCCAAGCTTTAGGAAGACAGGAAACTATCGAGCAATTAGAAATCACAGTCATTTCTAACAACTTACAATCAGTCACAGGAACTGAAATACTTTGTCCAGAGAAAGCAACTTTACTTGGTCCGATTAAAGTTATATCTCAAGAATACTCAAATATTAGTTGTCGTAGTATTGATATTATTCTTCCTATCAGTGAAAGTTGGCAAGCCGAAAAAATCATAGAACAATTACTAACAGAATTGACAGTTGCCACCTCTGACAAAATAATTGCCTACCGAGGGATTAATCGGTGGGTGCAAACTTTTGAACCAGTGCGCTTTGATGCAGCAAAGATAGGAAAACCACGATTAAAGCAAAGGGGAGTTTATCTAATTACAGGTGGACTTGGAGGTATTGGACTTGTTATAGCAGAATACTTGGCTCGAACTGTACAAGCAAAACTTTTGTTAATAGGACGTTCAGGTTTGCCTAACCGAGACGATTGGGAACAATGGTTGCTGACTCACGATGAAAATAATAATACCAGCCGCAAGATTCAGAAAGTGCAAGCACTGGAACAGTTGGGTGCTGAAGTGTTGGTAGTGAGTGCTGATGTGACTAACAGTGAACAAATGCAAAATGCAATCGCTCAAACTCATTCAAAATTTGGTCAGCTAAATGGTGTTATCCACACTGCTGGAGTTCCTGGAGGCGGTGTGATTCAGCGAAAAACTTACAAAGAAGCTGAAAGTATTCTGGCACCTAAAGTCAAAGGTACATTAATTCTTGATTCTGTTATTAAAGATATCCAATTGGATTTCTTTATCCTAGCATCATCCATGAATTCAATTCTCGGAGGATTTGGACAGGTAGATTATTGTGGAGCGAATGCTTTTCTTGATGCCTTTGCTCAATGTAATACTTCAAAAGATGGCAGATTAATCACAAGTATAAATTGGGGTGCTTGGCAAGAAGTTGGGATGGCAGTGAATACAACAGTAGGACAACGAATTCAAGAGTTGCGTACAGAACATCTTAAACAAGGAATATTACCTGATGAGGGCATAAATGCATTGACACGTATTCTAGGAAGTACAATACCCCAAGTTTTAGTATCTCCGTCTGATTTTCTCAATTCACTAGAACAGGATAGTTTTGATCGCAAAACACACGGACTAGAATTTTTAGAAAATCTCAGTGAATCAAATTCAAAATATCCCCGACCAGATTTGAGTAATGATTATGTTGCACCCAGCAATAAAATTGAGAAAAAGCTTGTTGACATTTGGCAAGCAATTTTGGGAATTGAACGCATAGGAACCTATGATAATTTCTTTGAATTAGGTGGTGATTCACTTATCGGTATTAAAGTTATTTCTCACCTAAATAAAGCATTTAATTTAAATGTTTCTATAACCAAACTTTATGAATGTCCGAATATCTACTCTATGTCCAAAACTTTATTTCCTGAAGAATCTCAGAAAAATAATTTTGAACAAAGGCTAAATCGAGGGCAAAAAAGAAGACAGATAAAACTACAAAATAATCTAGAAGATTAAAATAATTTAAATTTTAAATTAATTTAACAAAAATATGACTATTAATGCAAAGATTGAACAAAATATAGATTTAGACATAGCATTAGTTGGAATGTCAGGTCGGTTTCCTGGGGCAAAAAATATTGATGATTTTTGGCATAATTTACAAAATGGAGTTGAGTCTGTTTCATTTTTATCCAATGACGATTTACTAGATTTAAATCTTGAAGAGACTGTTTTAAATAACCCAAATTATGTTAAAGCCGCACCTGTACTGGAAGATATTGAGAGTTTTGATGCTAGATTCTTTGGTTTTAGCCCTAAAGAAGCTGAAATAATGGACCCCCAACATCGGCTTTTCATGGAGTGTGCTTGGGAAGCTCTGGAAAAGGCTGGATATGACTCAGAAATTTATCAAGGATTGATTGGTGTTTATGCTGGTATAAGCACAAACTCTTATTTTTTACACAATATTTATCAAAATTATAATTTAACGAATTTAACAAATTTATATTCTCTTAACAAAGATTTTTTGACTACAAATATTTCATATAAATTAAATCTCAAAGGGCCAAGTATCGGTATCCAAACTTACTGCTCTACTTCATTAGTTGCTGTACATTTAGCCTGCAAAAGTTTACTGGATGAAGAGTGTGATATTGCTTTAGCGGGTGGGGTAACAGTCAAAGTTCCACAAAAGTCAGGCTATTTTTATCAAGAAGGGGGAATTTTTTCGCCTGATGGTCATTGTCGAGCTTTTGATGCTAAAGCGCAAGGTACTATTTTTGGCAGTGGGGTGGGAATTGTCGTTTTAAAAAGATTAAAAAATGCGATCGCAGATAGAGACTACATTTATGCAGTTATTAAAGGTTCAGCAATCAACAACGACGGTTCTTTAAAAGTTAGTTATACAGCACCTAGTGTAGATGGTCAAGCAGAAGTAGTCGTAGAGGCTTTAGCAAATGCTGGAATAGATGCTGATGATATCTCGTATATAGAAACTCATGGAACAGGAACAGCTACTGGCGATCCGGTAGAAATCGCAGCGCTAACTAAGGCTTTTCGTAACTTCACTAACAAAAATGGCTTCTGCTCTATCGGTTCAGTAAAACCAAATATCGGACATATAGATACAGCATCTGGTGTAGCAAGTCTCATCAAGACTGTCTTAGCATTAAAATACAAAAAAATACCTCCGAGCATAAATTTTGAAGTTCCGAATCCTCAGATTGATTTTGTTAACAGTCCCTTCTATGTCAACACTAAACTTACCGAATGGAAAACTAAAAACACTCCACGTCGGGCTGGAGTTAGTTCTTTGGGATTTGGTGGAACTAATGCCCACGTAATTCTGGAAGAAGCCCCTGAAATTAAACATTTTGAAGAATCTAGACCTTGGCAAGTGCTGTTATTATCAGCTAAAACTAGTTCGGCACTTGAAACTGCAACTACAAATATGGTCGCATATTTAAAACAGCATTTGGATATAAATTTAGCTAATGTGGCTCACACATTACAAGTAGGTCGCAAGGCTTTTAACTATCGCCGAATGTTGGTATGTCGAGATATTATGGATGCAGTAACTACCTTGGAAATACAGGATCAAAAACGGGTTTTTACTGTACACCAAGAGCATAGAGAACAGTCTGTCATCTTCATGTTTTCGGGGCAAGGGGCGCAATATGTGCATATGGGACGAGAACTGTATGAGGTAGAACCGACATTCCGGAAATATGTTGATATCTGTGCCCAGATTCTCCAACCATTGCTCAATCTTGATATTCGCCAAATACTCTTCCCTAAAGAACAAGAAATTGAAGTTGCTACACAACAACTGCAACAAACAGCAATTACCCAACCAGCACTATTTGTTATAGAGTATGCTCTTGCCCAATTGTGGATGGAATGGGGAGTGCAACCGATAGCGATGATTGGTCACAGCATCGGAGAATATGTTGCAGCCACAATTGCAGGTGTGTTTTCCCTAAAAGATGCAATAGAAGTGGTGGCAGCTAGAGGAAAACTGATGCAACAGTTGCCTCAAGGGAGTATGCTGGCAATTGCGTTACCAGCAACAGATGTACAATTTCTTTTAGATGCACAGCCATTGGTGGAACTCGCAGCGATTAACAGTCCATCTGCGTGTGTGGTTTCTGGTAGTGTAGAAGCGATCGCTACATTCCAAAACCAATTATCCTCCAAAGGAATAGAATCTCGCCTGTTGCATACATCTCATGGATTTCATTCTCTGATGATGCAACCGATGTTAGAAGCATTTGTCCAGGCTGTGAACAAAGTCAAACTCAACCCGCCGCAGATTCGCTTCATATCCAATGTCACTGGTAGTTGGATTACTGACCAACAAGCCACAAGTCCTAACTATTGGAGTCAACATCTGCGGCAAACTGTGCAATTTTCTGCTGGGATATCGCAACTCTTAGAGCAATTTGAAGGTGTTTTCTTGGAGGTGGGACCGGGACGAACGTTAAGTACATTAACAACCCAGCATCTCAAACCTGATGCCAAACAACTTGTGCTGACTTGTTTACGCCATGCTAAAGAACAACAATCCGATGTTAGCTTTTTGTTGCAGACATTAGGTCGGGTGTGGTTGGCTGGTGTAGAAATAGATTGGTCAGGATTTTATACTCACGAACGCCGCCATCGTCTGCCTTTACCTACTTATCCTTTTGAACGTCAACGATATTGGATTGATGCAAAATCACCATCACTTTCTTCAAGTAGCAATATAACTTTAGATAAAAAACAAGACATTGCTGACTGGTTTTATATCCCCTCATGGAAACGTTCTTTGCTACCTCATTTAACCTCCCCATCTCGTGCAGAGTCTTTTGACAAGGAATGGCTACTATTTGTTGATGACTGTGGAGTAGGTGTCCAGTTAATTAACAGACTGGAACAGCATGACAAAAATGTAATTGTTGTAGAGAAGGGACAAGAGTTTCGCAAATTGCGTGAGGGTGTATACACTATTAATCCGCAAAACCGCGATGACTATGATGTTTTATTTAAAGAACTGATTTTACTGGGTAGGATTCCCCAAAACATTGCTTATTTATGGAGTCTGAATACTTTTGGAAATCGTCAATTAAGTAAATATTTAGTATTTCAAAGTTTGTTGTTTTTAACTCAAACTATTGGTAAGGAGAAAATTAGCGTAGACGCCTTAGCGGCTTGCCAAAAGCATCGCTTGCAAATCTGGGTTATATCGAACCAAATCCAAGAAGTTAACGGTAACGAAACTCTCGACCCAGAGAAAGCAACGGTGTTAGGGTTATGTAAGGTTATTCCTCAAGAATATCCTAATATTAGTTGCCGAAATTTAGATTTTGTTTTAACGAACCGCAGAGGCGCAGAGAACGCAGAGAGAGGAGGAGGAGATTTTGATAGTCATATTGTAGACCAGATTATAAATGAGTTTATAGCTTTGTCGCCTGATTTGGTTGTTGCTTATCGCGATCGCTACCGTTGGATACAAACATTTGATTCAGTACATTTATCAGCAGTTGCAGACAAAAATATATTGAGAAAAGAAGGTGTTTACCTGTTTCCAGGTGGACTCGAAAGTTTTGCAGTTGTGCTGGCTGAGTATTTGGCAAAAACTCTCCAAGCGAAACTTATATTCATTGAAGATTCTACTTTCCCTGAAAATGATGAATACTTGCAATGGCTTGAAACTCACGGTCAGAAAGATGAAGTAAGTCGAAAAATTCAAAAAATATTAGCATTAGAAGAATTAGGTGCAAAAGTTGTGGTCATGCGTACAGATCCAACTAACTATGAACAAATGCACCGGATTTTAGGATTAGACAATATTGGTCAAATTCATGGAGTAATCTCTTCAGTTGGAATAACGCGCGAAAATATATCTTGCTCAATAGCACAAATTCAGAAAACAGAGTTAGAAAAGTTACTTGACACTCAAATTCATAAAATAACTATTTTAGAAAAAGTATTACAAAATCAAAAATTAGATTTTTGTATTATTCTTTCTTCTTTATCTTCCGTTATTGGAGGATTCGGGTTAGCATTATATTCAGGAGTTAACCAACTAATAGATACTTTTACTCAAAGACATAACCAAACTAGCTATTTGCCCTGGAAAATCATAAATTTGGATAAATTGCAACTGAATGCAACCCAAGAAGAAAAAATACTCACACAGACATCTGGGGTAGAATTAGCAATCACCGAGACAGAAAGTATAGAAGTCTTTAAAAGGGTATTTTCTTTAGCAGAGGGAACTCAGGTTGTTGTTTCTACTTTAGATATTAAAGCCAGGTACGAATACGCATCGCGTATGCTTCCTGATCGCACATTTAACGGCGACTCGATCACAAACGCAAAATTTTCCAATCAATTAGACTCATCCTCACGCTATTCTAGACCTAACCTCAGTAATTCCTATGTTGCTCCGACTAACGAGTTAGAAAAACAAATTGTGGAAATCTGGCAAGAAGTTTTGGCGATTACAGAAGTTGGTATTTATGACAATTTCTATGAATTGGGAGGAGATTCCCTCATCGCTACCCAATTAGTTTCTCGATTACGAGCAAAGTTTCCTGTAGAGTTACCTCTACGCGACCTTTTACTGCAAGCGATGATCCCAGCTAAACAAGCAGAAATGATCGAGCAACTTCTCTTTGAAAAAATCGAAGAATTATCAGAAGATGAGGTGGCACTTCTTTTAGGTAATGATATTCCCTAATCAATTTTAATAATTATCTGCGACTCGGCGTTACATTACATTTCATAGAATTTGATATTAAACAGCATAACTATCAACTGAAAAAATATTAAATGACTCTTAACAATGGATAAACAATACTCTAATTTATCAACGAAAAAAAAAGCTCTCTTAGAGAAATGGAAGAAGGGAAAATTTTCAGGTGATACAATTCCTAGACATCAAACCTACCAGAATATTCCCTTGTCTTTCTCTCAACAAAGATTGTGGTTTATTGACCAACTTTATCAAGGTAGTTCCTTCTACAACATTTCGAGTGCATTTCATTTAAAGGGACTACTGAATATAACAGCACTTCAGCAAAGTCTTAATGAAATCCTCAAGCGTCATGAAGTCTGGCGCACAAATTTTACAACTGTCAATGGACAACCAGTGCAGGAGATTGCACCGGAATTAAATTGGGACTTGCCAAGTATTAACCTTGAGCATTTATCTGGCAAAGATTGGGAAGGAGAGGTTAAACAACTTGCAGCTATTGAGAGCAAGAAACCCTTCAATTTAGCTAAAGGGCCTTTAGTCAGAGCAACTTTACTGCGCTTGGGTAAGGAAGAACACATTTTCCTTTTGACGATGCACCACATTATTACGGATGGATGGTCTGTTGGTGTATTCTTACAAGAGTTGGCGACGCTGTATGCAGCTTTTTCCACAAATCAGCCGTCTCCTTTACCTGAACTTCCTATTCAGTATGCAGATTTTGCAGTTTGGCAGCGCGATCGCTTACAAGGTGAATTACTAGAAACCCAATTCAATTACTGGAAACAACTACTAAGCGGCGAATTACCTTTACTACAATTGCCTACAGATCGTCCGCATCCTGCCGTTGCTACTTTTACTGGTGCCAAGCAATACTTCACGTTTTCTAAAACCTTAACAGATGCGCTTAATCAAATCAGCCAGCGCGAAGATGTAACTTTATTTATGACTTTGGTGGCAGGATTTAATACATTACTGTACTGCTATACAAATCAAAAAGACATCCTAGTTGGTTCTCCAATTGCTAATCGCAACCGAACGGAATTAGAAGGAATGCTGGGTTTATTTGTCAATACTTTGGTGTTGCGTAATAACCTTAGTGGTAATCCTAGCTTCCGTGAATTCTTACATCGAGTCCGTGAGGTGACTCTTAATGCTTATGCACATCAAGATTTGCCTTTTGAGAAACTTGTAGAAGAATTGCAACCAGAGCGCGACTTAAGCCGGAATCCACTTTATGAAGTGATGTTTGTCCTGCAAAATACACCAATGTCTGTACAGGAAGTTTCTGGTTTAACCTTGCGTACTTTGCAGTTCGATAGCGGTACGGCTCAGTTGGATATTTTTGTATCGATGTCCGAATCCCAACAGGGATTAACAGGGTTTTTGGAGTACAATACGGACATTTTTGATTCAGTAACAATCACCCGATTTATCAGTAATTTTCAAACTTTATTAGAAAGCATTGTTGCCAATCCAGAGCAGCGGATTTCCGAATTATCACCATTAACTGCTAAAGAGCGATCGCAACTATTATTCGAGTGGAATCAAACTCACACAGATTATCCTCAAAATGCGTCTCTCCATCAATTATTTGAGCAGCAAGTAAAGTTAACACCTGATGAATTAGCATTAATTAGTCAATCAGAACAACTAACTTATCGGCAACTTAATCATCGGGTTAATCAGCTAGCCCATTATTTACAAAAACAGGGGATAACTCAAGAAAGTCTTGTTGCAATTTGTCTAGAACGATCTGTAGAAATGGTTGTGGGGATTCTGGCTATTCTCAAAGCTGGTGGTGCTTACATTCCCCTCGATCCAAGTTATCCAGTGGAACGCCTTAGTTTCATGCTTTTTGATTCTCAAGCATCGCTGTTAATCAGTCAACAAAAGATATTAGAAAGGCTACCTGCATCTTTAGTCAAAACTCTTTCCCTAGACATCCACAAAGGCGAAATTATTCAAGAAAGCCAGGAAAACCCCATTAACACGTCGAAAGCTGATAACTTAGCTTATATTATCTATACTTCTGGTTCTACTGGCAATCCTAAAGGTGTTCTTGGAACTCATCGTGGTACAGTCAATGGCTTGCACTGGCTATGGAAAACTTATCTCTTCACCAAAGGGGAGATTTGTTGCCAGAAAACAGCTATTAGTTTTGTAGATTCAGTATGGGAGATTTTTGCACCATTACTTCAAGGAATTCCGACTGTAATTATTCCGGATGCAATTGTCAAAGACCCACAATTGTTTATAGAAAGTTTGACACATCAAAAAGTTACGCGGATAGTACTAGTACCCTCACTACTGCGCTTACTTCTAGATAACTACAGTCATCTGATTAAAAATTTATCGCATCTAAAACTTTGGATAACCAGTGGTGAAGCACTATCTGTTGATTTGGCTAAAAATTTCCGAAAACTGCTGCCATCTGCCAAATTAATTAACCTTTATGGCTCATCAGAAATTTCTGCTAATGTCACTTCCTACGACGCCAGCTTATTGCCAGAAAAATTAACTAGCGTTCCTATTGGTCGCCCTATTGATAATACTCAAGTTTATGTACTAGATAGTTATTTAAAACCAACTCCTGTAGGAGTTTTTGGTGAACTTTATGTTGGTGGCGATGGATTAGCAAGGGGATATTTACATCGTGCTGAATTAACTCAAGAACGTTTTATTAATAATCCCTTTGTCCCAGAAAGCAAACTTTACAAAACTGGCGACTTGGTACGTTATCTTAACGATGGCAATCTTGAGTATTTAGGTCGCCGTGATGACCAAGTAAAAATTCGTGGCTTTCGAGTAGAACTGGGGGAAATTGCCGCAGCGATCGCTCAACATCCAAATGTGCGAGAATGTGTTGTCATTGCCCACGATGATGCTCAAGGCTCAAAGCGTCTGATTGCATATATAGTGACTCCCCTGCAAGAGATAGGGCAAGAGTTGTTGCCCTACTTACAACAAAAGCTGCCGAATTATATGATCCCGGCTGCTTTTGTTGTATTGGATGCAATACCCCTAACACCCAATGGCAAAGTGGACAAGTCATCGCTTCCAACCACTGAGGTTATCCGAGCCAATGCCATTCTATCTTTTGTTGCTCCCCGGAATTTTACAGAATTGGCTTTGGTGAAGATTTGGGAAAATCTCCTGAATAATCACCCAATTGGGGTTACAGATAACTTTTTTGACATCGGTGGTCACTCCTTTTTAGCTGTTCGCTTAATGGCGCAAATTTATGACCGATTTGGACATAATCTTCCCCTATCTACTCTTTTTGAAAAACCGACAATTGAAAAACTAGCAACTATTATTAGTGAGCCGTCCCGTGAGAAATCGAACTCTCCTCTAGTCGCAATTCAGGCTTCCGGTTCCAGAACGCCTTTCTTTTGTATGCATGGCGCTGGTGGAGGAATTCGTAATTATTTCAACTTGTCTCGAAGATTGGGTGAAGACTATCCCTTTTATGCTTTAGAAGATATCCCTAAAGAAGAAGAACCCGAAATCATTTCAGTGGAGGAAACAGCCGCTCGCTATCTCCAAGAAATTCGTCAGGTACAACCGAATGGACCTTATTTTTTGGGTGGTCATTGTTACGGTGGTGTCATTGCCTTTGAAATGGCGCAACAATTGCAAAGGCAAGGTCAAACTGTAGGTTTGTTAGTTGTGATCGATGCTATATTGCCAGAAATCACCATCAAACCAGGAGAAGACGACGATGCCAAATTCTTACTCCGGATGGCTGAATCGATAAAAACTAGCAATAATATAGACTTTTCTCTTCCTTTTGAGGAACTGCAAAATTTACCAGTAGATGAGCAATTTCATTTGGTGAATGAAAAAGCAAATTTCATTTTTAGCGACACAGAGATTCAGGATTTTCTCAGTTATTACAAACTTTTTAAAGTTCACGTCCAAGCCATGCGAGATTATGTCCCGCAGATTTATCCTCACTCCATGACTCTTTTACGAGCTACTGAGAAAATTATTCATGATTTTGAAAGTCCAGAATTCCATACTGATGACCCTTTCCTAGGTTGGGGCAAATGTTGTAGCCAACCTATTCAGGTTATTGAAGTTTCAGGAGATCATTTCTCGATGTTAGTTGAACCTCATATTCAGGTATTAACCAGACAGTTGAGAATTTGTATTGATCGTGCTCACTTTTGTATAGAAAACGCGAGTAAATAAGACTAATGAAACTACCAGCAGGGCCGAAAACTCCCAATTGGCTGCTGAATCAGCAATTCCAAGCTGACCCCTTTGGCTATATGGATGCAATTTCTCAACGTTATGGCGACACGATCACCATCATGTCTGGTTTTACACCAACGGTACACGTCAGCAATCCCTTGGGGATAAAGCAGATTTTTACTAACACCAAAGAAATTACAGCTAGGGGTATGTTGAACCGAAGTTTTGCCTTTATGACAGGGAACCAAGGAGTACTTCAACTCGATGGCTCACGTCACAAACATCGGCGGAAACTTTTAATGCCTGCCTTTCATGGTGCGCGGATGCAAGCTTGTGGGCGACGTATTTGCGAACTCACAAAAAAAATCATGAGTCAACAGGTGGTTGGTAAACGTTTTCTTGCTTACCCTATCATTGAAGATATCACCCTGCGGGTGGGTGTAGAGGTCGTCTTGGGCTTAGATGAGGGAGAACACTATGACAAAGTTAACCATCTATTTGCTAGTGCAAACAAACAATCCCAATCTCGTCTTTTTAAACTTGCCACAAAATTACCCTTTGGGCAAAAGGATTTAGGTCGGTGGAGTCCGTGGGGATACCGTCTGCACCTGCGAGAGGAAATTTTCCAATTACTCTACGCCCAAGTCCAAGAACGTCGCCAACAACCAGATGCTTCAGGCAACGATATCCTCTCGGATCTGATCTTTGCTCATGATGAATCAGGTGAATTATTAAGTGATGAAGAAGTGCGCGATCTCCTACTATCGCCCATATTTGCAGCTCAGGATGCTTCAGCAACTGCCATTGCTTGGGCAATGTACTGGATTCACCGTTTAAGAGCAGTTCGCGATCGCCTTCTTGAGGAACTTGATACCCTTGGTGAAGATCCAGATCCCATGAGTATTGTGGCATTGCCCTATCTCAGTGCTGTTTGTAACGAGGCTTTGCGAATTTACCCAACCCAGTTATTTACATTTCCCCGCTTGGTAGAGTCACCAGTTGAGGTAATGGGCCATGAATTGAGTCCGGGGACAGTACTCATTGGTAATATTTATTTGACGCATCAGCGGGAAGATTTATATCCACAACCAAAGCAATTTCAGCCAGAGCGTTTTCTCGAAAAACAATTTTCTCCCTATGAATTTCTGCCCTTTGGCGGCGGTGCGCGTAATTGTATTGGTGGGGCTTTTGCTTTGTTTGAAATGAAACTTGTACTGGCGACAATTCTTTCACGTTATCAATTAGCGCTGGTTGACAAGCGACCAGAAAAACCACAATTTGGGGGTCTGATTTGTTACCCGGCTAGTGGCGTAAAAATGTTCATGCATGGTCGTCGTCAGCATCAAGGACAGTCGCAGCCATCGGTTGTTAGTTCAGTTTAATAAACAATTAAAAAATACTAATGAAATTACCTGAAGGGCCAAAAGCTTCCCCCCGGTGGCTGAGTCGTCAATTTAAGACTAATCCCCTCGGATTAATGGATGCTATGAGCGATCGCTATGGTGATATTTTCACTGTTATGGCTGATTCTACACCAATAGTTTATGTCAGCAACCCACAGGGGATAAAGCAGATTTTTACTAGTGCCAAAGAAATTACAGCTTCTGGTAAGTTGAACCAAGGTGGCGCTCTCCTCGTGGGAAATAACGGATTACTTATGCTTGATGGCTTGCGCCATAAACATCGGCGTCAATTATTGATGCCTCCCCTGCACGGAACTAGGGTAAAAGCATACGGGCAGCGTATCTGTCAAGTTACAGATAAAGTCATGAACAATCTGGCTATCGGCAAACCTTTGTTCGCTTATCCGACTGTGCAAAAAATTACCCTTGAGGTAATATTACAAGCTTTGTTTGGTTTGGATGAGGGAGAGCGTTATGAACAATTTAGGCAACTCCTTTCTAATTTATTAAGTTTCGCCCGTTCTCGCTGGCTAAAATTAGCCCTGTCATATCCCTTCCTCCGACAGGATTTAGGTCGGTGGAGTCCGTGGGGATATTGGCTTGACCTGCAACGGCAATTTGACAAACTCCTCTACACTGAAATTGCAGAACGGCGATCGCAACCTGACCCTTCCCGCACCGATGTCCTCTCTGAACTAATACTTGCTCACGATGAAACAGGTGAAGCAATGACTGATCGGGATATACGCGATATATTCCCATCATTGTTATTCGGTGGTCAGGATGCATCAGCCACTGCCATAACTTGGTCATTGTACTGGATTCACCGTTTACCTACTGTTCGCGATCGATTACTTCAAGAACTCGATACGCTAGGTGAATCCCCAGATCCGATGGAGATTGTTGCACTACCCTACCTCAGTGCTGTGTGTAATGAAGCACTACGAATTTATCCGACTCAGGTAGTCACATTTCCCCGATTAGTAGAATCACCAATTCAGGTGATGGGCTACGAATTGAGTCCAGGGACAGTAGTCATCGGCTGTATTTATCTGACGCATCAGCGTGAGGACTTATATCCACAACCGAAGCAATTCCAGCCAGAGCGCTTTCTGGAGCGACAATACTCTCAGTATGAATTTTTACCATTTGGTGGTGGCGCTCGTCGCTGTCCAGGTGAGGTATTAGCGCTTTTTGAAATGAAGCTAGTTTTAGCAACAATTCTCTCACACTACCAACTAGCCCTAGCGCATCCAGAAAAAGTAGAAAAACCCCGGGCTAGAGGTGTTAATTATCCCCCGGCTAGTGGCTTGAAAATGTTAATGCTCAGTCGGCGTGCATCTCAAGAGCGATCGCCACAGCTGGTTAATAATTTGACTTAAATATGCAACTAACTCATAAATATGCAAACCCAACAAACCGATCAACTTCCCTTGACAGATTGTCGTTTTTGCTCACTGGTTTCTCAAGCTAACGGAGAAGATCCAATTGGTACAGCAGGGACTTGTGACCATTGGTTAATTATGGAACTTCCACAACCTTGGCCGGAAAACATCTTTGAGGAACATCCGAGAATAAAACCACTGTTGGGTCTGTTCCAAGAGTTAGTGGTCAAACATGGGGTCAAGCTGCGACCAATGTTAATTGCTCCCGATCGCGAGTACTCCCACCCTGGCTTCAGCCGCTTACTCTACTACTATCGTTCTACGGAGATGTTTTCTCGGTTTGAAAAACAAGAGTTTGTTGTCCCAGAGGAGGAAACAACTGCTTTGGTAACGGCAATACTGAAGCAGTTGATGCAACAGCCTAACGATTTATCAAAGTTTCAGCAGTATCAGCAACAAACCAATCACATCCGAGAACTCATGGTTTGCACTCATGCTCAAGTTGACCTTGCTTGTGGCAGATTTGGCACTCCTATGTATCGGCGATTACGTAAAGAATATGCTCCTGCTTCCAACGGGAAGTTAAGAGTGTGGCAAACAACCCATTTTGGCGGTCATCAGTTTGCCCCGACTCTAGTTGATTTACCCCAAGGATGCTTATGGGGACACTTAGTGCCAGAAGTGCTGGATTTACTGATACTGCGGAATGGTTCAGTCTCTGACCTGCGTCAGTTCTACCGAGGATGGGCGGGTTTAACCAAGTTTGAGCAAATTGCTGAACGCGAAATTTGGATGCAGTTGGGTTGGACTTGGCTCGATTATTTGAAAGCTGGTGAAGTGCTGGCAAAAGAGGAAGTTCATGAAGAGGATCATGCTAACTGGGCTGATGTACGCATTCATTTTGCCGCGGCCGATGGCAGCATATCAGGTACTTATGAAGCCAGAGTTGAAGTCAATGGTGAGGTTATGAGTACATTGAACTCAGGGAAAGAAATGGAGTTAGAAGCGGTAAAGCAATATCGCGTTAGCCGTTTAGTGAAGGTTGATTAAACAGTAACAATTTGAAAACTTTAAAATGACTGCACAAAAACAATCTCAACTGACAAATGAGATCCTCCAAGGTAATCTCATTAAACTGATGTTCAAGTTATCATTTCCTGGTATTTTCGGAATGCTACTACTAGGCTTGAATACTTTTACCGATGTTTTATTTGCAGGGCAATTTATTGGTGAAACTGCCGTTGCAGGGATCTCGCTTGCATTACCCCTCACAAATATATTAATTGGATTTGCTCTGTTAGTTGGGGTAGGTTCTGCTTCTGTTCTCAGTCGAGCTATTGGTTCTGGAGATATCAAAACCCAGTCCAAAATCTTTGGCAATTTAATCGTCATGAGTGTGATTATCTGTTTTTTTGTCACAACTATTAGCTACACATTTGGTGAAGAATTCATTAGATTCATGGGAGGAAATGGTGAAGTTGCCTCTGCGGGGTCAAAATATTTTAAGACTTATATGCTTGGTTCAGGATTTTTTATCCTAGCGGTAGCTTCTAGTCAGATTATCAAATCAGAAGGCAAAATCAGACTAGCCACCATCTTTTCAGGCATTTTTGTGATCGTTAATATTACCTTAGATATCATATTTCTCAGTGTCTTTCACTGGGGTATTCAAGGATTAGCCCTTGCTAGTGTTATTGCAATGGTTATTTATAGTATTATAAATTTAACTTATTTTCTTTTTGGTAAAAGTTCTATCCCAGTTGATCCCAAAAAGTTTGTTCTGGCAATAGATTTACTACCTGCTATTTTATCAGTGGGAATACCAGCGCTACTTACTCAAGTTATGGGTTTAGTTGATAGTTTTGTGGTTTTGAAATCAATTTCTCATTACGGAACACATAATGATATAGCCTTTTACGGAGCAACACTAAGATTAACTTCATTGGCACACGTTCCTTTAAATGGTTTTACGCAAGCCTTACAACCTGTGATTGGTATAAATTATGGATCTCAAAATTATGATAGACTCAAAAAAGCTTATTTAACTTTTGCTATTGGTGGAACTACGTTATTAACATTACTTTGGATACCTCTACAATTATCCCCAAAAACATTTCTAGTTTGGCTGTTGCCAGACGTTATTTTTAATTACAATGATTTCCTAAATTTTCGTATTCTTAGTTTAATAATACTAGTCATACCCATTACTGCTTTTGGAGCAACCCTATTTCAATCTATAGGAAAAGGTAAAATAGTTACAAGTATAATTCTTTTAGATAGTATATTTATATTCATTCCTATAGTACTAGTTTTATCAAAAATGATGGGTGTTATGGGTGTATATTGCGGGATTTTAATAACAAATTTTGTAATTCTTTTAATTGCACTAGTCTTGACATTTTTAGAATTTAAGCATTTAACCAAAATGCAAATAAAAAAATACTAATAATAAAATTATTCCAGGGTTATCGCGTCTCAAACCCTATTGACAGAATGATTGTGCAAAATGTCTGAGTTTGAGCATACATAAGCCATAAGCCCTTCTTTTAATGAACTTAGTTTTCTGATTAATTCCTTCAACAATACCTTGAGTAGTTCGGCGCTCAAAATAACCGAGAATCTCATCTATCGATTTACTAATAGTTCGACAAGTTTTCGGGAAAATTTATAAGCTATTTCCGTCCATTCTAGGAATTTATGTATCGCATAACATTATGCCTATGCAACTTTATATGTGATTACTAAGAATATGCGAACAAAACGAATGATTAATCTTGTTTATAAATTTACGCTTCTTCTATCAATCTTACCAGAAAAAGAGATAGAGAATGCTGCGCCTTGGTCGATACCAATATCAGGAGAAAGGGTATCCCTTAATAAAAGTGGCGTTGAAGTAGGAAGCGAACAAATCAAAGCAGTAATGTGTGATTCATCGCCTCATTGGCATGAACAATTTTGCGTATTAGTAGTAGATACTGCTTATAGCCAACGTTATGAATATGTTTGAGCTTTTCCATTCACAAAAATTTAGTAGTGGTAGCCAGAGTTCGTAGTAATCGGATTCTCTACCAATCTCTACTTGTTGACGAGTCAAAGAAAAAACGTGGTTGTCCAAAAAAATACGGTAAGCGGTTTGATTTTGCTGATCCTGAAACTTGGCACGAGGCCGACGAAACAACACAAACACAGCAGACGACTCGTAAGGGTCGCGTTTTAAACTTTTTGTCCAAAGTCCAAAATATAAGCTCAACTGGCACATATCTTTCAATTTGAGGTAAATGCTTGCAAGCATTGATTGATAAACGTTATAGCCAAATTAATTTAATGTGACAGTTGGAAGCTAAATGTGCCAGTTGCGTAAGTCCTGGTTTATTGACAAAGGATTAAGCGATCGCTTCGAGGGTTGGAAAACAAATCAAACGAGAAATGCTGATTAAATCGATTGATTCTTAACCTCGGTGATAAGCAGGTATAATTTAGATGCGTTCGCCCTGGACTGGGGATGGGGTAATGCTGATCGCCACCTTGCCTGCATTTGGCACAAGACACCTTCTGCGTCCGGATGGATTAGCCTTAGAACATGCCGCCATTAACCGCGAGCGTGCTGCCTGTGATGTATGAGGCGTCATCGGAGACTAGAAATGCCACCGCAGCGGCGATCTCTTCTGGTTGAGCCAGACGCTGCAATATTACCTGACTCTTGAGCAAAGCATCGGGCGATACGTTTTGTAGAGCCGGGTGGGTGTAGCACTTGGCATTCTCTTGCGCCATGTCCGTTGCTGTGCCGCCAGGGGCGATCGCATTGATGGTGATTCCACGTTCTCCTAACTCAGGAGCCAAGTTGAGTACCATTGCTGAAACTGCTGCTTTGCTGGCAGCATAGAGCGTGTGATAGAAGACCGCAAACCAAGCACTGACTGAGGAAGTCAGCACGATCCGTATTACATAGATATTGATATCACCCTACTGGCTCTGACAAAATTAGTACGGTGTGCCGTCTTTGTGGACAAATCTCCACAAGCCTAGAGAAAGGATCAGCCAGTGATACATCCCAAGCAGAGTCCCCTGCCCAAAACGATGCAAACCAAAACGATCCTTTGCAGTTTTAAACCATCCTTCAATCTGCCATCGACGTTTACCCCACCATTTGAGGGTAGAAGTTTTAATCGGTCTAGTAGACAAAACAAAGCGTTTTTCTAATTTTCCGTTATCGCGCTTTAAGTAGGGCTTGCTGATTAAAGCTGAAACCCTTGTACAAACATTAATTGAGCTCTATAGGTTGGGTAAAAGTGCAAGAAAATCAGGTAAAATGGCTCAAAACCCTAACATCAGTAGAAAAAATGTATAGAAAAATTGAGACCCCACCCACCCCAATAGAAAAGTTTGAACTGCCATTTGAGGGGAAATTGGCAGAGGATAATAGATGGGTCATGATGGCTAACTTAATTCCTTGGTCAGAATTTGAAGATGAATATGCTCAACAATTTACGATTGAAATGGGGGCGCCTACAAAGTCCTTTCGGACAGCTATCGGAGCTTTAATAATTAAGGAAAGATTGGGATTAAGTGATAGAGAGACAGTAGAACAAATCAGAGATAATCCTTATTTACAGTAATTTATAGGGTTGAATAAGTATAGTAACGAAGCCCCATTTGAAGCATCAATGCTCGTCCATTTTAGACAAAGAATAGATATGGAATTAGTTAATAGAATGAATCGAAGTATGGTCAAAAATAGTCGAGAGGAAGAAAGTGAAGAAGTAAATGAAAAAAAGTTATTAGCAGTGGAGGAGAAGAAAAAATAAATGAACAAAGAAATCAAGGTAAATTAAAAATAGTCTTTCTCGTGTTGACGATAGAATAGTGAGTTTAACACAACCTCACGTCCGTCCAATCGTTAGAGGGAAAGCTGGTTCATCAGTAGAATTTGGAGCCAAATTATCAGCGAGTTGTTATGAAGGTTATGTATTTTTAGACCGAATTAGTTGGGATAATTTTAATGAATCAAGTGACTTAAAAGCGCAGATAGAAGCTTTTAAACTAGCAACAGGGTACTACCCAGAATCTGTACACGTAGACCAGATTTATCGAACTAAAGACAATAGAAAATGGTGTAAAGAAAGAGGAATTAGAATTAGTGGTATACCATTAGGACGACCTCCAAAAAATATCAGTAAATCAACAAAAAAACAGACACAATTAGACGAGAGAGACCGTAATTGTATTGAAGGAAAATTTGGAGAGGCTAAAAGAAGATATAGTCTTGACCGAATGATGACCAAACTTTCTAATACTTCAGAAACAGCCATTGCTATAACTTTTCTAGTCATGAATCTTTTCGCATTACTACGGCGGATTATTATGACTTTTTTTGTATTTATTTTAGGAAATACTGTATTTACCCTATTTTCAGGCTTGGGTGATTAGAAAATATTATATGAGTCAAAATGATTCATATAATAATTTATTGTTTCCACTTACAAGCAATGTTTATAGATTCTCGATCTGCCTTAAATATGACTTTTTCAGCAAGCCCTACTTAAACCAGAATCGATAAGGTAATTACAAATTCTGTTCCAACGCCTGGGGTAGAATTCACATTCAAAGTTCCACCATGTTTTTCTACAACAATAGACTGAGCGATCGCTAATCCTAATCCCGTTCCTTTACCAACACCTTTGGTGGTAAACAAGTGGTCAAATACTTTTTGTCTAACTGATTCACTCATCCCTTGACCATTGTCAGCAATCTTCACTTCTACCTGTTTCTCTTTCAATGAGGTGGTAATTTTAATCAAATTAGGATTTGCTTTAATCTCCTGAAAACTCCGACCTATATTTAATTCATCCAAGGCATCTATAGCATTTGCTATTAGATTCATAAATACTTGATTTAATTGTCCTGGAAAACACTTAATTTGGGGTAAGTTACCGTAGTCCGTCACTATTTCAATTGCCGGACGGCTGTCATTGGCTTTGAGACGATGTTTTAAAATTAGAATTGTGCTATCAATGCCTTCATGAATATCAAATCGAACTTTGTAATCTCTATCGGCACGGGAGAAAGTGCGAAGACTAGTACTAATATTTTTGAGCCTGTTGCACGCCATAGACATAGAATCAAGCATATTGGGCAAGTCTTCTAAACTATATTCCAAGTCTATTTCTGACTCGTGGTCTTTGATTTCCTTACTCTTATTGGGGAAAATTTCTTGATATAATTTCAAGTGTTCGATAATATCAGTAAACGTTGGTTTAGCTTGTTCGAGACTGGCAGAAATAAAACCAAGGGGATTATTCATTTCGTGAGCTACACCAGCAACTAAGTTACCCAAAGCAGACATTTTCTCACTTTGCACCATTTGTAATTGGGCGTTTTGCAAATCAGTTAGCGCTTGTTCTAGTAAGAGTGATTTTTTCTGTTCTTGGGCATAAAGTCGGGCATTTTCTAAAGAAATTGCCGCTTGAGCGCAAAGTAAGTTTAGCAGTTCAACGCGATCGCTCGTGAATGCCCCCGTCGCTAAATTATTCTCCAGATATAAAATACCCAGCAACTTCCCTTGATGCAAAATCGGGCTACACAAGATACTATGAGGCTGCTGACGAATAATATACGGGTCATTGGCTAAAGTCCGATCGGTGGCCGCATCAAACAGCACAACAGTTTGCCGATCGTGCTTGACTTTGTAAATTAGTCTCAGGGGAATATCCTGACTGTCTTCAATGGGAAGACGCTGCAACACGATTGGCTTTGACCCCTCAGTAATTGACCCTTCGATCGACAGGCGTGAGTCTCGCAAGAGCATGAACACGCATTTATCAGCCCCCGCATTTTTGATGACGATCGAAAGCAACGATGAAAGCAGTTTTTCAAATTCGATTTCGCCGGAAAGAGTTTGGGAAGCTTTAAGAATGGCGGCTAAATCTAAAGCCACAGAGATGCTGCTACTGCTGGAAGTTTCTCCACTGGTGGAGGTGACACTCCCCAATGTGAAGATAGTTTCGTTAGTTGATAGGGGAGAACGGGTTTGTTGGAGGATGGGAGCAAGCAGTTGGGGATAACGAATTTCCAGATCGGCGACTTTGGCTTTTGCACCCCAACGAGCATAGCCATAGTAGGCTCCGATCATGTAGTCCTCAGCTATGCGCTGTTTACCCCATGCCAAGTAAAACTTAGCGGCGAGTTCGTTGGCGAGAGCTTCTTCTTGAATGTAACCGTTGGCTTTGGCTCCGGCAATGGCGCGATCGTACAAATCTATTGCCTCTGCTTTATTTCCTAAAACCCGTTGCTTTTGGGCCTCCACTAAATGGCATTTATGCACATAATTCATCGGAGCATTTTGCGCCCATTGGTGCAAAGTGGTTTGATGAGTTTCTACTTCGGCGATAATTTCTGCTTGCTCTTGTTCTGGCTGCGTGGGAAAAAGTGCCAAGTGTGTCAAGGCTGCATAGAAATGAAAAATGGGAACAAACACCATTGCCGGTACCCCCATCAAATACTGTTTAGCTTGGGTAATGTTGTCTAGGGCAGCCGTGTAATTCCCCCATATGTAAGCAAGCAGTAGTTTTAGAATATAGACTTGGGCGAGCGAACTAAGTTCATTGTCCTGACGATACTTAGGAATCATCACTATTTCATCACAGGCTTGGCCGATTAAGCAATCCGGTTGACTTACAGTTTCCCGTAAGTTCTGCACTGTCTGCTGCGTTATCTCCAAAGCAGCTTGGACAGAGTATTGTTTCATCTGAGCCAAGGCAGTGTTGTAACCTGCTAATTCGATTTCCCAAGTGTCCAGTTCTACCCCAGCTAAAAACTTCATATAGCTGTAAGCGAGGATACTATAACTACCATTTAGAAAGTCGCCAGTTTCCATGCCAGCCGTGTAGCCATCTTTCAGCGTCGGTATCGTTGCTCTTAATGCTTCCTTCTGATGCTGAATAAAAGTCCCAAAATGAGCCAGAACTAAACACTTAAATTCGCGTGCATTCAACCGCTCCAGCAAGTTTAATGCTAATTGCCCAAAGCTATAGCCTATTTCCACCTCTCCAAAAAATGCACAGAGTACCATTCCATGAAGACTATACCCCGCAGTCGATGCAGGTGCATTCCCAAACTGAAGCGATAAACTCACCATCGTTGAGCTAAGAACGGGCAGCAATTCGGCCATTGTTTGGAAAATGGGGGTATCTAAAATACTTAACAATTGCATGGTAGCCTGAGTTTTGGCATCAGTCATAACAGGCAGGTCAACTAGTTCTTCAATCTTTCTGCCTTTCATAAGGTTAGCCAGAGTTTGTAGTGCCCGATCAATCGAGGCTTCGTCAGGCGCACTGGGGAATTCTAATCCCAATTGTCCCAGTGCATTTATCCCCACTGTGAACGCTTCCAAGTGCTTACTCTGGGCTGACCGTGCGGCGATTAAAAGTTCATAAGTTTTAACTTTATCTAAAATTGTCTGAGCTTCTTGCAACACCAGCGCTGCCATCTCTTCCATGCCGTCAAAGTTACCATTCAAATAAGCAGCTTCGGTAGCAGCAACATAGAAATTTAGGGTTAGTTCATACTGACTTTGCCAGCAGTCGGATCTCAGTAAATCCATCCCGGTTTGCAGATAAATTCTGGCAGAGGAGTATGCGGTAGAACTTCTGGCTTTACTTCCGGCTTTTAAGTTAAGTTGTGCTAAGGCTTCCCGTTCCTCTGGTTGAGTAATTAGCTCAATTCCTCGATTCAAATGCCCGACAATATCAAACAGTTTTTCCTCTTGTTCGATGTTTGAGAATTTTTCCTGAAGTAACTGTCCCATTTTGAGATGAGTTGCTATTTTTTGCTGTTCGGGAATCAAGGAATAGGCGGCTTGCTGAACGCGATCGTGCAAAAATCGATAAGTGGGATTCGCTGAAGCATTCAATGCTTCTTCACTGTCAGATTGGGTAAAGAATTTATAGATTTTGGTAGTAGGAATCACTAAGCCTTCCTGCAACGCTTTCCATAAAGCCGTAGCCGTATTTACTGCTGATTTCTCACTGACAATTACTAAGGTATTCAAATCAAACTGCGCTCCAATACAGGCCGCTAGTTTGAGCATTTCTTGAGTCTGGGTTGGCAATTTATCCAATTGCAAAGCCATGAATTCTACTACATCATCAGTAATTGCCAAGGCTTCGACTTGAGCCAGATCGCACTGCCAATGTTGAATTTCCCAATTAAAGCTAATTAACTTGTCATCATGCAATGCTTTGAGAAACTGGGTGGCAAAAAATGGGTTGCCTTGGGTTTTTTTGTACACCAATTCTGTCAACGGTTGAGCCTGGGATAATTTGCAATTGAGTGTATCTACTACTAACTGATTCATATCCACCAGGCTTAACGGTGACAAAGTAATTGTATTTACCCTCGCTCCCGTTTTGACAAGTTCATCTACGGTGAGGATGAATGGGTGAGCCGGTGACACTTCATTGTCTCGATACGCGCCTAATATTAACAGATGTCCCGTCTCTAACATCAATAATTTCAATAAGTTCAGCGATGCCGAATCTGCCCATTGTAAGTCATCTAAAAACATCACTAAGGGATGTTCAATACTTGTGAAGATTTGCACAAATTTTGGCAGGAGCAAATTGAAGCGATTTTGAGCGGCACTTCCTGATAGTTCCGTGGCTCTTGGCTGTGAGCCGATGATGTTTTCTAATTCAGGAATTACGTCAATTAAAACTTGTCCGTTGTCTCCGACGGCGGCTAATATCTGGGTTTTCCAACTTTGCAATTGGGCATCACTTTCACAGAGCAATTGTCCCATCAAATTTCGGAAGGCTTGGACAAAGGCACTGAAGGGAATGTTGCGTTGAAATTGGTCATATTTGCCTTTGATGAAGTAACCCCGTTGTCGGACAATGGGTTTATGAACTTCATTGACTACTGCGGTTTTTCCAATTCCTGAAAATCCTGCCACTAGCATCATTTCTGTGCTGCCTATGCTGACTCTTTCAAAGGCGGTTAATAGTTGATTAACTTCGGTTTCTCTGCCGTAGAGTTTTTCGGGGATGATGAAGCGATCACACACATCCCTACTCGCAATTTCAAAATTTTTAATTATACCAGAAAGTTGTAGCTGATGTAAACAATTTTGTAAATCAAATTTCAGTCCCAATGCACTTTGATATCTGGATTCGGCATTTTTTGTCATCAATTTCATGACGATATCTGACAAGACTTGCGGAATCTCTTCACTTTTGAACGCCAGTTGCTTCAAGTCGGCAGAGCCGCCCAACACACTGGCTCCTTTTGACTTTTGACTTTTGACTTCCCGAAGGGATGGTGGAAGTTTAGCAATATGAGAATGTACCAACTCCATTGGCTCGTTTGATTGAAATGGTAACTCTCCAGTAAGTAATTCGTAGAAAGTCACACCTAATGAATAGAAGTCAGTCCGGTAGTCAATTAAGCGATTCATTCTGCCGGTTTGTTCTGGGGAAATATAAGCTAGTGTCCCTTCTAAGACATTGGGATTGATTAGTGTTTGGGTTTCCCGTGGCAGTAAAGATGCAATACTAAAGTCAATTAATTTAACTTCTTTTGTTTCGGGATTAATTAAAATATTAGCGGGTTTAATATCTTTATGAATAATACGCTCCCGATACAATATATCTAATACTAATTTAATGTGAAGCTGCACTAAATGAGTAAGTCTCTATTCTTAGCACTCTTCTCTAACGAGACGCTACGCGAAGGCGTACTTGGCAGTTCGTTTAATATTCTGTGCATCTTCATACACAATTGGTATAAGGTATTGCATAGGGCGATCGCTATCTGTAAAAACTCCTGTAGAGACGTTGCATAGGGAGCATCCCATTTTTGCAGAAATACTGATTCATGAGTGTAGTATGGGGAGAACACAATACTTACTTAAACCATAGGCATGACCCCCGAAGAA
>NZ_JBALBZ010000211.1:0-10214 GCF_036919495.1 Nostoc sp. | reverse complement strand
TTTATCGTATTGACTAGCTAGTTTTTGATGCAAGCAGAGTGCATCTTATAAGCTAGCCACAGCAAAGCTTTGATAGTTTTCGGAGATGTCTAATGGTGATGCTTCAGTTTCAATTGAACTAGCTGATACGTGCGATGCTGGCAACAGGTGCAACCCTTCAAGAAATTGGCAAGCTTATTGCCGAAGTTGGCTGAACCTCAGCATAAATCTAAATACGTACACCAGGCATGACGTATTAAAGTTCTTCTACCTTGTCTCCACACAGAGTTACCATAATCCCAGGTCGCCTAGTGGATGCTGAAAATGATTGACCCCTACGACTTTGAAGATGATGACTTTGATTTTGAGTTTAATGATTTCTTGAAAATAAAACCCATCAGCCAAATGACTGAAGGGGAAAAGCTACAGAGATTTAAGCGGTTCTTCGACAGCAGTAGCCGTGCGATGTTGCAAGATTGTCTATTTCACATTGTCGATTACGAAGATGGTACAGGCACGTTAGAAATTCTTTGCCCTAATGAAGTCGTTAGGCAACGCCTTTCCAAGAAAAAGCGCAAAATTACCAACAACATCAACACCTGCTGGAGCCATATCAGATGGTTTTCGCTATGTGTTCAGCAAAATAGTGAGTTGCATTGCCAGAAGTTTACCCGTAATGGTGATTTAGTGACATCTTAGCTGGGGAGCAGAGGAGGCAAGGGAAGCAGAAGGAGCAAGAGTGGAATAACTAATATCCAATGCCCAATGACAAATGACAAATGACAAATGACTAAAAAACAGAAATTTCCTTACCTAGTTGGTTCTAAGTGGACGGCACAGCAAAAAGTTGATGGCTGGCGCCACTTTCAAGTAGTCAATCGGAAAAATCAGGCTAACTGGGTTTACGCCGAAATGGTTGCTGCTTGTGATCCGAAAGTCCGTTTTTGGATAAACGCTAAATTATTACAAGATAACTCCCAGTGGCAAGCTGGCTGGCAAACATTACAGGAAATCCAAGGACTTGAAACTGAGGTGTCCTGATTTGCCTCGCTCCCTCGTTCCCAGTCAGAGACAGGGAACGCCCCTTAGTGGGCTGGGCTGCCACCCAATACGGTTCCGTTAAGATCCCCCCGCCTGCGGCGACCCCCTTAAAAAGGGGGTAAACGAGGAAATTAGCCCCCCTTTTAAAGGGGGGTTGGGGGGATCTTCGCAGGGTAAACAAGCTAACCGAACCGTATTCGGCTGCCACCTGCTTATTTGATAAATTAATAATTTTTTACAAAATCAGAGTAACTTACTCTCAAGCAGCAATTAAATGGTTATGAATACCAACTGAAAACTGGCAATTTATGTGCGATACCTTCTCTAAGAGACGCTACGCGAACGGTGAGCTACGCTAACGCAAATTCCACTAGTATTTCAAGCATAAGGCTGCATATACCTCTCTTAACCCTTGACCCAGCGCCCCAATACCTTGAAAACACGTTTTCCGACCATCAGCTAATTCTATGAAAAGCATTCAAAAAAGCCAATTTAAATTTTTTGTTTTTTGTAACTCTTTTTATAAAAATAAGTAATAAAAACTGTTTAATTATGGTTTTTAGGGCTAATAAAGCCTTTAAGCATTATAAAATCCCAAATAAATATAATTGTGATTTAATTCATCAGATAAGACCGTTTTCCAAATTAAGAGCCACTTTCTTTTCTAGGTAATTTGCCCAATAATGACATTCACAGACCTCACGCATCGCCATCTCAGGAAAGGTGAAGGCAAATGTTTGAGTCACAAGTTTGACAAAAAGCTATAAGAGGCAAACAACAGTGAAACTAGCAGTCTACGGAAAAGGTGGTATCGGTAAATCCACAACTAGCTGTAATATATCCGTCGCCCTAGCGAAACGTGGCAAGAAAGTGCTGCAAATTGGTTGCGACCCCAAACATGACAGTACCTTTACCCTGACTGGGTTTTTGATTCCAACAATTATCGACACCCTCCAAGAAAAGGACTATCACTACGAAGATGTCTGGCCTGAAGATGTAATTTATAAAGGCTACGGCGGTGTGGATTGCGTAGAGGCTGGTGGGCCCCCTGCGGGTGCTGGGTGCGGTGGATACGTAGTCGGCGAAACCGTAAAATTACTTAAGGAACTCAACGCCTTTGATGAATACGATGTAATTCTCTTTGACGTTCTGGGTGACGTAGTTTGCGGTGGTTTTGCAGCACCACTCAACTATGCAGATTACTGCTTGATTGTTACAGACAACGGCTTTGATGCTTTGTTTGCGGCAAATCGGATTGCGGCTTCAGTCCGTGAAAAAGCACGAACTCACCCACTGCGTCTAGCTGGGTTAATTGGCAACCGCACCTCCAAGCGCGACTTGATTGAAAAATATATAGAAGCAGTGCCAATGCCAGTTCTAGAAGTTTTACCTTTAATTGAAGATATCCGTGTTTCCCGCGTGAAAGGTAAGACTTTATTTGAGATGGCAGAGCAAGATCCTTCCCTAGATTACGTTTGCGACTACTATCTCAACATCGCCGACCAAATTCTGGCGCGTCCAGAAGGTGTTGTGCCTAACGATACACCAGATCGTGAGTTGTTCTCTTTGTTATCCGATTTTTATCTAAATCCGGGTAAACCCCAGGTTCCTAATTCAGAAGAGGAACTAGACTTGATGATTGTATAAATCACCAAGTTCTCAGGATGGGGGACAATAACATGGCATTCTTTCACAGCTTTACAGGCTCATTAAAGCAAAAGTGGTTGCAATTTTTCCAGAACAATCGGGACTGGATCACGCTGCACATGCAAGTAGAATCGGTATACACACCTGATGGCGGGAAGCGACCACCTTCTTACCTCATCCTGGGAGTTGTTAACGCCCTAGAGCCAAAACTAGCGCAGTTAATGTTGCCCTTTGCCAAACTCAATCCTGATGCTGATACCCTGATTGAAGTACTGGATTTGCATTTTGACCCAGATTTCGCTCTTGGTAATCGCTTCGTCAACCCAGAAGTAGAGAGATTCGTAGAAGAAGCAGCAGGTGTCATTGACGAAAAGCCTGAATATGAAACATTGACACATTCTGATACAAATGACTTTGCGGCGGTGGCGATAATTCAAGAAGTCAGAATTGGGGATTCTGATGAACAAAGCTTAGAAATCAGTGATTTAGAGAAAACCGAAGATGCCTTTGGTGATATTTCCTTATCCAATGGACACGACTCAAAAAAAGAGTCTCTCGAAACCTCTAGTTTAGAAGCAGATGAGTTTGGGGACATGGGCTTCGGTACAACAGGTGCAATGGAAATCAAGCTCGATGAAGACGAGGCGCTTGAAGATAGTCCACTAGATGAGAATGCGTTTAAAGACGTGTTGTCAGATGTCTGGAGCGACGAAACAGCTTTGCAAAAAGCTGAAGAAAATAACGATTTTTTGGGGGAAGAACTGCCAGCAGGCGTTTTTGATGAATCAGAAATTGCCCGTCTCTTCCCCAACGCTTAATTATTGCCGTTCCTCGCAATTTTAAGTTTTAGATTTGGGATTTTGGATGAGGAATTAGGGAAATTGTCATCAGACAGAGGATACTCTTGTTGTCTCAGTCTTCAATCCAAAATTATCAATCTAAAATCTAAAATTGGTTGACCTGCCATTAAATATCAAGGGGAGAAAAAACCAAAATGACTGTCGCTCAACAACCAGAAGCTTTAAGCTTTGAATGTGAAACTGGAAATTACCATACCTTTTGCCCAATTAGCTGCGTAGCGTGGTTATACCAAAAAATTGAAGATAGCTTCTTTTTGGTAATTGGGACAAAAACTTGTGGCTACTTCCTGCAAAATGCGATGGGGGTGATGATTTTTGCTGAACCCCGCTATGCAATGGCAGAGTTGGAAGAGGGCGATATTTCAGCACAACTGAATGATTATGAAGAGTTAAAGCGGTTGTGCTTGCAAATTAAACGCGATCGCAATCCTAGTGTAATTGTCTGGATTGGCACTTGCACCACGGAAATTATTAAAACAGATTTGGAAGGTTTAGCACCGAAACTGGAATCCGAAATCGGGATTCCCATCGTTGTAGCGCGGGCAAATGGTCTAGATTACGCCTTCACCCAAGGGGAAGACACGGTATTAGCCGCAATGGCTAACCGTTGTCCTGATAAGGCTCCGGTGGCGGAAACAGAGAAAAGTGAACGTAATGCGATCGCTAAATTGCTCAACTTTGGTAAAAAGAAAGAAGATGTCGCCCAAGATGAATCTGAGTACGTGGATCATCCACCCTTAGTTCTCTTTGGCTCTCTTCCCGACCCCGTGGTTACTCAGTTAACCTTGGAATTGAAGAAACAAGGCATCAAAGTTTCCGGCTGGCTACCCGCGAAGCGGTTCACAGAACTGCCAGTATTGGAAGAAGGGTATTATGTCGCTGGTGTCAACCCCTTCCTCAGCCGCACAGCTACCACCTTAATGCGCCGCCGCAAGTGTAAACTCATTGGCGCACCCTTCCCCATTGGCCCCGATGGCACCCGCGCTTGGATTGAGAAAATCTGCTCGGTGTTCGGTATTACTCCCAAGGGATTAGATGAACGGGAAGCACAAATTTGGGCAGGCGTGGAAGATTACGTAAAATTGATTCGCGGTAAGTCTGTATTCTTCATGGGTGATAACTTGCTGGAAGTTTCCCAAGCAAGATTCTTAATCCGTTGTGGGATGACAGTTCACGAAATCGGCATTCCTTACATGGATAAGCGCTATCAAGCTGCTGAGTTGGCATTGCTGGAGAAAACTTGTCAGGAAATGAATTCACCTCTGCCAAGGATTGTAGAGAAGCCGGATAATTACAATCAACTTCAGCGAATTTATGAGTTGAAACCAGATTTGGTAATTACTGGTATGGCGCACGCTAACCCATTGGAAGCACGGGGTATTAATACCAAGTGGTCGGTGGAGTTCACTTTTGCTCAAATTCACGGCTTTACGAATGCGCGTGACATGTTAGAGTTGGTGACTCGTCCGTTGCGTCGGAATAATAATTTGAAAGATTTGGGTTGGGATAAGTTGGTGAGAGAAGAAGCGAAGATTTAGATTTGGATTTGGATTGACCAACAGCATAATAGTATGTTATGAGCGAACTTTCGGGTTCGCCTTTTTTTTACGAACCGCAGAGGCGCAGAGAACACAGAGGAAGAACGCCTAAAAATATTACGATTGGGTGGGTATGGCTGAATAGACAGGATAATTGAGGAGGTGATGTGATGCCTGAAATTTGTCGTTTTTTAGGGATTATCATTACTATGTACTATAACGACTATCCGCCCCCTCATTTCCATGTCCGCTATAATCAGCAAAAGGCAATTATTGATATAGAAACCTTATCAATTTTAGAAGGTAAACTCACTCCTAGAGTTCTTGGTTTAGTAATTGAATGGGCAGCTATGCACAAATCAGAACTTAGAGAAAACTGGCAGATGGCAAGACAAAATAATCCCTTAGAAACAATTCAACCATTAGAGTGAATTATGCTTAAAGACATTATAGAAGTTATTCCTCACGATAACTATCAACTCTATTTAAAGTTTGAAGACGGAAAAGAAGGTATTGTTGATGTTAACCATTTAATCGAATTTACAGGAATTTTTGCACCTTTAAAAGATTTAAACTATTTTAAAACTGTTAAAATTAACGCTGAATGGGGAACAATTCACTGGGATAATGGCGCAGATTTAGACCCAGATGTTCTTTATTCTGTGGTTACTAACCAATCTATTCCCACCTATAGAAATCTGGAAGAATATGAAAAAAGTTGGAGTTAAAATAGAAGGGATTCCAGAAGTCAGTGATTTATTAAAGTCTAGTAATTTTTTTCAGTAACTAAATTAGATGATGTAGCCGATTGCTTAAAATATCTGGGAAAACCTAAAACTCTTGAGGATATAGATAATGCAATTCGCCAAGGTGTAGAGGAATCGTAGCATTTTTAAACGCAGAGGGGCGCAGAGTTTTGCTAAATTTAATTCGCTACGAATGAATGAAATGCTGTATTTAGTTCACATGGAAGGCTGTAACTCTAGAGGTTTAGACGGAATGATGTACATTAATTCTGCGCCGTCTGGTTTAATTTCTGTAGACGGAGTTAATTTAAGCCAGTCATGAAAGCTGATTCCTAATTTAGATATTGCTTGTACTTCAGTTTGGTAAGATTCAAAGCGGCGATTGGTTTCAATCATAGATTCCATTACTTCCAAAGTTTTAGGAAGACGTGCATAAATCTGCGGCTTAGGATCATCCCAAATTGCTTTGCCTACCCAATCTATTTTAGAATCCCAAATTGCTGCTGGTATCGATTCTACCCATTTCCAGTTATTCGGGTCTTGAGCCAACATGAATAGATTCATTCGTTGCCTATCGAAGACTGCATTTTCATCCAAAGTTGGGTCGAGCCATTGGTAAATTCGGGTTAGCCTCCGTAAATCAATCTGACCTCTGAACTGAGGCTGTGATGTCTGGGAGGTAATCGCTTCGATTCTGCACAGCAAATACCTACGCTTTACTCAGTATTCCCAATTTGAGTTGTAGTTTATGCAATAGCGATCGTTCTTTTTAAAGAACCGTCCACGCCAACAAAGAAAAGTGAACGCTCAAATTCATCTCACTCAAACACAGTTACAATAAGGTAGTAAAGAAAAGATAGGAGTAAATATGAATTATGCTTAGTGGAATTAAACAAAAGGCTATTGTAGGCAAAGATGGCAAGATTGAACTCTCCGCAACCGAACTAGCAGAAGGAACAATCGTAGAAGTTATTGTGTTAGTTGAAACACCAGTTCAAGAAGATGAAACTACCTATCTTCTGAAATCAGAAACTAATAAAAAATATCTGCTCAAAGCTTTAGAGAATGTAGAAAAAGGAAACCTAATTTATGTAGATTTAGATGAATATGAAAAAAGTTGCCTTTGAACCAGAGGCTTTTGAACAATTAGGTCAGTGGGCAACAGAAGACAAGAAAATTTTCAAAAAAATATTGGAACTGATTAGAGATATACAAAGAGATCCTTTTGAGGGGATAGGGAAGCCAGAACCATTAAAATATAAATTACAAGGTTACTGGTCAAGACGGATCACAGATGAACATAGATTAGTTTACAAGGTGCAAGAAGATTTATTGATTATTTTGACTTGCAAATATCATTATGAGCAATAAAGGTTATTCAGGCTGGGATATTATTTTAGTTCAGGCGATCGCTCTTTTTAACCAGAAGATGCAGAGCGATCGCAGATACAATCGTTGAAAGCGGCTTGAAACCTACCCTCAATTAATAAATTGCAGATAAGAGAGCGATCGCTAAAATCTCATCTCAGTCAGATACAGTTAGAATATGGTAATAAAAATGTGAGCAAATAGAAATTATGCTTAGTGGAATTAAGCAAAAAGCTATTGTCGGAAAAGATGGCAAAATTGAACTGTCTACAACTGAATTACCAGAAGGCACTGTGGTAGAAGTTATTGTGCTAATTGAAACACCAATTGAAGAAGATGAAACTACATATCTTCTCAAATCAGAAGCTAACAAAAAACATCTACTCGAAGCTTTGGATAATGTACAAAGAGGAAACCTAATTTATCTAAATTTAGACTAGCGATCGCCATTTTTAACAAATTCAATTAACTAACAGCAAAATCTGTATATTTACGCACAGAGGGTAACTGAAAACCTAAAACAATATCTTCTTTTGGGACACCTAATTCAACCAATTCATTAGCAATTCCTACCTCTGTTCCATCTTGCTGAATCCAGATTTTCTCGTCAATAATATCTAGATGGAGAACAGGCCCATATATACGGTCTTGCTCGTGCCAACCTACATAAACTAATTGATAATGATCGTGTTCTGTATCATAAATTGTCTGTGCTTGAATGCGATTATCCCAAACAATATTAGCGTGTTGTTGAAGTAAATTCTTAATATATTGTCGATATTCGTCTAGCT
Organism: Nostoc sp.; assembly: GCF_036919495.1. Taxonomy (GTDB): domain Bacteria; phylum Cyanobacteriota; class Cyanobacteriia; order Cyanobacteriales; family Nostocaceae; genus Nostoc. The sequence goes on along the minus strand of NZ_JBALBZ010000211.1, from coordinate 2,244 downwards.
TTGCCATTGGTCTATTACCTCCTGTTCAATATTATAAATTACTAAACAGAGTTGATTAATTTGAATAACAGATTGGATAAATGGAAGTAGAAAAAACTCATTGTAAACAGTACTAGGAACAGCTAAATATAAAGTGCGATTGGCTTCTTTTTTTTGTAAAGCAATTCGATAAATAATAAATTGTCCTAATGCAGCATAAAGTTCTGTAATTTTTTAAGGACTCAAAAAACTTTTAATTTCAACAGCTATTTTTTGTCCTTGTTTTTCGGCTGCAATAATTTTTTCTGCTCCTAAATCAATATATAGCTCAAGGGTTCCCGCCTGGAAAGCATAAGGATCGTGAGTGATTAACCACCCTTCTTTCTCAAGTGCTGTTTTGACAACTGTATGAAAAGCATCTTTAGCAGACACAGGTTTAATTCCAATTTATGGCGGTGCTTGATTTAAGAATTTCTATTTCAATAATACATTGACAATCTAGGGAAATTTTTTTACGAAATAATATAGATTGGCAAAAATAAAGCTAACTCTTGTTTGCATAAGTCGCCATCTCTCAATAGATACTCATGACAACTTGCAGAAATTCCTTTAGTACAGGTGTCATATCTTCTTCCCGCCACACTACAGCCGTTTCTACTAATGGTGTTTTCTCCTCTACAGCGCGATAAACTACACCAGACCTCTGAAGATTTTGCAATGAAGACGGTGCGATCGCAATCCCCATTCCTGCTGAAACTAATCCGATAATCGTCTGCATCTGAATCGCTTCTTGAGTCACTTTCGGGCTGAAATTTCCTTGCTGACAAAGGCTTACGATTTGGTCGTAAAGCCCAGGCCCCAAATGGCGAGGGAACATGATAAAGTTTTCGTTTACTAGCGATCGCACTGAAATCTTTTCTTGTTCAGCTAAGGGATGAGTTTCTAACATAGCCACAATTAAAGCTTCTCGCTGAATGCACTCTTGGTTGAGTGTGTTGTCTTCTAATGGTGGATGGGCAAAACCTACATGGATGCGACGTTCTTGTAGCGCTTGCTCTTGTTGAGTCGTGGTTAATTCTTGCAAAATCAACTCTACTTCTGGAAACTGTTCTCGAAACCGTCGCAAAATTACAGGAAGTAAATCGTAAGTTACCAAACTGGTAAACCCGATTCGCAATTGTCCCTTTTCACCTCTTCCTGTTTTTTGGGTTAGCTCAATTGCTTTTTGGAGTTGAGCTAAAAGTTGATAAGCTTCTTGCAAAAATACTTGTCCAGCTTCCGTTAACTGCACCTGTCGCTTGGTTTTACGGTGAAACAGTTCTACGCCTAATTGCGCCTCTAGTTGCTGAATTTGTTGGCTTAAAGGCGGTTGAGCAATGTGCAATCGCTCGGCGGCTCTACTGAAGTGCAATTCTTCAGCTACAGCAATAAAGTAGCGCAGGTGTCGCAATTCCATTTTTTTGATATTTTATAAGTCTCAATTTTATTTAAATATATATTGGACATCTGAAAATTACCTGCTTATGATACTCATACAAATATCGCAGGGAATCAGAGCAATGCAGGAAAAGTATACTCCAGGCTATTCGAGTAATGCGACAAATTTCATGGCAAAACGCAGCTTAGATACTCATGGTGCGTTTTTCAAGCCTTATTTACGTCCAGGGATGAAATTGTTAGATTGTGGTTGTGGGCCTGGGACGATCGCTTTGGGTTTAGCAAAAGCGATCGCTCCTGGTACACTTACAGGTATTGATCGAGAAGCCTCTCAAATTCGCATAGCTACTGAGACTGCTTTTACCCAAGGTGTTAGTAATGCTAATTTTCTGGAGGCGAATATTTATGCTTTACCCTTCCGGGATAACTCATTTGATGCAATCTTTTCCCATGCGCTGTTTGAGCATCTCCAAGAACCAGCACAGGCGTTACGGGAACTGTGGCGAGTTTTGAAACCGGGGGGAATTGTTGGGCTTCGTAGTCCTGACTGGGGCGGGTTTTTGGTTGCGCCGTCTACACCAGAACTGGAAAAAGCATTTTCTTATTACAAGTGGCTCCAGCAGCAAAATTCTGGTAATCCTAACGTAGGTAGAGAGTTACGCGCCCTGTTGCGCCAAAGTGGGTTTACTAATATCCAAGCTTCGGCTTCTTATCAATGTTCTGAGTCGCTGAGTGAAGCTACAGAATATTTGGCGCTGCGAATTGAGGCTTCTGCAAAGGTGGATGGAGCTATAGAGAAAGGTTGGACTGATGAGCCATCGCTTACAG
>NZ_JBALBZ010000210.1:0-47253 GCF_036919495.1 Nostoc sp. | reverse complement strand
TGAAGGGGCTGCCGTCGGCAGCCCCTTCATCCCCCCTTTTAAAATGATTATCATTATTGTTAATGGAATAATTTATTTTCTGGAAGTCCCTTAGTCGGTGGCACGGGCGATGGGAAATCAACCTTTACCCAGTATCTATCCTCTAAAATTGGCGGTCGTGTAGTCGTCTATGACAGCGACGCTAAACCGGATGATTGGGCATGGCTGGATCAATCTGATGTCATTGGCAGAAAAGGAAATTTCAAAGCCATCGACACCGCGATGGGTAATGACCTCAAAACCTTAGAGGAGCTTGTAGAGCTTCGCGGAGAGGGGGGAGATAACGCGATCGCAGGTCGTGAGAGATTCCTAATTGCTGAGGAGTTCCCAATATTAGTAGATGAGTGTGACCACGCCGCTACCTGGATAAAACGCCACGCCAAACGGGGTAGGCGATACAAGCAGTTTATTTGCGCGTTAGCTCAAAATGACACGGCTGAAAATTTCGGCTTACAAGGTGATAAAGACACGCTCTACAGCTGCTTCTGTCTCGTGCGTTTGGGGCAGTTTGGGCGTGACCACGCCAAGACTAAACTTAAAGATCCTCAACTAGAGCAGTGGTTGAAAGCTGGTGGTAAAAGGCGGTTTATGGTCGATGACCAACCCTGTGAGCTTGACCTGAGCAACTGGGGAGCAGGGGGCATGGTGCAGCCGGAAAACTCCGGCGGGGGAAATGAGGAGGTGCGATCGCCTCAAGACCTCAATGAATATGAGCAAATCATTGTCACCTGGGGACAAGAGCATCCAGGGGAGATTTTGAAGGCCCGAGTACTCCAGCAAGCAAGCCAGCAATTTAAGAAAGATGACCCAGAAAATATCAGGATTCTCTTTCAATCCCTTGCTGACAGGAGGCTGGGGGAAGTGGTAGATAGTGGCGATCGCTTGGGCTGGAGGTGGTCAAAGTAATGTCTACAGCTTGCCTACAGTCCATCTACAGGCTGTAGGCAATGCTTTACAGATAAATTACCGATTAAATAAGCAGTGGTTGAGTGGAAGTGCGATCGCTCAATACCTTGCCGATAAACACTCAAAAGTCTGTCTACACCGTCTACAATTTTTTAGCGCCAAATTTTCGGCTGTAGACGCCGAAAATAGCCCACAAGGCGGATTCTGGCGGCTGTAGACAAAATTTCAAAGCTGTAATTTTCACAATTTTGGAGAGGAATTATGCAATTCAAAACTATCAGCTACAAACGAATTTTAAATTTAGGAAATTACGAGAGTAAGCACTTAGAACTATCTGCTGAAGTTCACGAGGGAGACGATTTAGACGCTGAAATGTCCCGATTAATGGAAGAAGTCGAGAGAAAAATTAGGGAAGATGTAACTCAAAAAATCGAGTTAGAGATTAGAGAGCTAAGAAAACAACTACGAGAGCTAAAGAAGGAAGAATTAGCAACAAAATCAGCATTGGAACCACAGGAGGAGGTCAGCCCAGATGATATCCCTTTTGAAGCTGATAACACTAACTCATCATCTAATGCAGATGATTTTTAGTTAACAGTAGTTTATGAAAAGAACAGCCAAGTACTCAAAAGCCTGCCAAATATTAACCTTTCCACACTCCTCACAAGAACAACTTTACTCTGAACTAAATCGATTGGGCTGGTATTGGCAATCCGGGAAGAAGGAGTGGGAAAGGGATGATACCCCAGCCAAAGCAGCAACTAAATTAATCAGAGTTCGGGTATGGGCTGCTAAAGAAACTGTGGAAAATGCAGCAGAACTATTTTTAGAAAATGCCGAGAGCAATGGGCTGAGACTAATAGAAAAATCTGCACCCTATCCATGCCGTCCGCCTAATCAACTAGAGAGCAGAATTTACCTAACCTTTGAAGATATCCATAAAACTGACCAATCGTGACTGAAGATAAGTGGATTACCTCTGATGCCCGGACAAAGAAACTGGTTATTCGTTTCTGGGTAAAAGGATTTCCCAAACAATTTTTTATCAGCACCGGGCTGAAGGATACCAAGCGTAATCGGGAGATTGTGAGGAGCAAGAGGGACGCGATCGCAAATGATATTGCACTCGAACGCTTTGACCCCACGCTTGCCAGCTACCAGTTTAAATCGACCCAACAAATTAACCCCGCAGCACTGCCACTAAAAAAGCTAGAAGATAAGCACCAAATGGACTTACAGCAACTTTGGGAAAAATTTACAGATTTTAAATCGAGCCAACTTGAAGAGACTACTATTAGGGGGAGTTATGCCGCGATCGCTCGTTACATCCGCAGGTTGCCAACCAAAGAATTGACCGATGCTCCGAAAATTCGTGATTGGCTCCTGAGTAATATTTCCTTGCACATGGCTTGGGATAATTTAAATTACTACCGTAGATGTTGCGATTGGGCTGTTGACTCAGGACTGATCGCTAACAATCCCTTCTCCTCATTAGTTATTGGCAAGCCCAAGAAAAAATCGACAGATGTTGATGACTACAGAGCTTTCACCTTAGAGCAGAGAGATATTATCATTCAGTCGTTTGAAAATCACTCTACTTACTCCTACTACGCGCCTCTAGTAAAATTCATGTTTTGGACTGGTTGTAGAACGGGCGAGGCTTTTGCATTGACTTGGGGAGATATCACGCCAGACTGTTGCCAAATATCGATCAGCAAATCAAGAAACCTGCATGGAATATTGAAAGGAACCAAAAATGGGAAGAAGCGAATTTTTCCTACATTTCCAAATTCAAAGCTTCAAAAACTGCTTTTAGAAATTAGACCAGAATCACCCAACCAAGACGAAATAGTTTTTCTGACTAAGCTAGGTAGCAGAATGACTAGCTATGGACTTAACGATATTTGGAAGGGGACGACATCAACTTATAAAAGAAAATATTCTTACCTTGGCGTGGTTAGTGAACTGGTAGCACAACATAAACTACCCTACTACCTCAAGCCATACGCTACGAGACACACATTCGCCACATGGGCTATTAGTAGCGGCGTCACCCCCGATAAGGTCGCAATGTGGATTGGAGACAACGTAGAGACAGTTTTACGTTTCTACACGCACCCCAATGTAGTAATTGCTAAATGTCCAGACTTCTAATGGTGCTACTTAATTGCTACTTAATTCAAAGGTAAATAAATGTCTTGAGAATTAGGATTAAGGTAGGGACGCTGCAAGTCAATTGTATGGCGTGCAAAGTGTTGGTCAATCGTCCTCATCCGTTCTTCCATTGCATTCTTACCCTTTTGCCAAGCTTCAAATAAAGCATTAGCGACAATTTGGCAACGGTTCATCCCAAAACTTTCTTGTGCTGCAAATTTTTGGATTGGTTCTTCGGCTAAACCTAACCCTGGTGCTAAAAATTTTGTAAACAAAGGAATTTCCGGCTGGAAATAGGATTGATTTTCTAGATAAATAGCCTGAAGGATTGTGCGAATTGCTGGATAGTCGGGGAGTTCAAAGTAGAGTAGCCCCGAATCATAGCGTCCATATCCACTGGGATTGTGGAGAACCTGAAAGCTAAAGGGAATCGAGGCTGCATTCAATTGCAGTGTCAGACTTTCCATGAGAGCGATCGCACCAGATGCGGTAAAGTTAAAGTAAATTCGCCCTGCTCCCAAATCAGCATCAGGGTTGCTCTGGCGTTCCTGTCCGACATTGCTAACTGCCAAGTAATAGCCATTTTGCATTCTATTTTTGGGCATCCAGATTGCTAGCATGTCACCGACTTTGGTAGATTTTTTGCTGGATTTTAGATGGCAGCCTGGCTCAACATAAAGTGTTAAACCGCCTTTAATCACTGCCATAGTACCATCAGGTTCTTTACGCAACACCTGCCATCGGGGGTCAAAGTAACCTATGCCGTGATTACTGGCGTGCAATTGCTCGTAAAAGTCCCAATCAATTTCCAAAATGGAATTATCTGCTAAATTCTGCTTTGGCGTATCAGTATTGACTGCTAAAGTACTTTGTAGAGAGCCATTGTAATAGATCCCATAGAGAAAGTTCCGCAGCAGTAGAGTGAGATATTTCTGTTGTAAATCTACAGAATTGTGCTGAAATCTCTCAGCTATTTTAGTCGGCAGACCAAAGGGTTGATAATTGGGATGATAAATACAAAAATTAGACTCAATCTGGATATTTTTAGCAATGTCGAATAGAGAAGTTAGCGGTTGATTGATAGAGTAATTTAGCATTAATCCATTTAGAACTTAAACTTTAAAAAACAGAATTCAGGAGTCAGGAACCAGAATTCATAATTGCTCTATTCCCTGCCATTAACAACCGCGAAGCCGAGTTTTTTCGTAATAAAGACGAAGTAACTGTGGCTCTTTTACAGGTTGAGGAAGTTTATGAATTTTTGCTTGATTTAGAATTTCTGACTCTGATATTCCAAAAATAGTCAGTACACCTTGCTGCGGCATAGTGAGTAAACTTTTAGCTACTTGGAGCATACAGATGTCAGAATTATTAAAAGATTTTTGGCACGTAATCATATCTTGAATTTGATGAATCAGTGCTAGCCCCGCAAACTGGATAACTCGTACAATAAAGTCATTGCGGTATTCCAAAATCAAGGGGAAAGCATTTAGATAAGCCCTAATTAGGGCAATGATTGAAGGTTGTAAACTCTCCAACGGTGTCAATGCTAGATTTAGAGATTCTTCTAACTCAATAGTGGGATCTACTACAAGACTCTTGAGCCAAATTCCTAAATAGCTTGCTAGTAAAGTACCTAAATCAAAAGCTGGATCTCCCCAAGAACAAGCTTCCCAATCAATTAGTCGTACTAGACAATTGTCTAGTTTCTCCCACCTGGAATGAACCAAAATGTTATTCAATTTCAGGTCGTTGTGAGTCAAGCAGCAAGGATTCCAGTCGTATGCCAAATCTGCGATCGCAGATTCCAAACTCTCCGACTGCTGGTATAGTAAATAGAATTTCAACGCATCCGTGGGAACCGTTCCAAAAATCTCCGGCCCAATTGACTCTACCCCTTGCGCCGGATTGTAAAAGCCATAGCGAAACTCTCCTTGGGGAGCAGTTGCCATAAAATCCTTATATTCTCGGCGGTTATAGGTTGCGCAATGGAGTCCCGCTAAAGTAGTGCCGATCGCAGTGGCAATTTCTTGTGGAAAAATATCATTGTTGTGGTAGAATGTCGCAAGCTCCAGATAATCACCTAAGTAGTTGCGGACAAGGATAGAATTTTCTTGGTCAAAATGGACTACTAATGGTGCGATGGCAGAAATATTGCCAAGAACTGGAAACTGCTGGAGCAACTGGTGAAATAGCCACTCATGAAACAATTCATGGGGCGCTGCGTCATTGTTGTTAACGTTACGTTCTTGTTTAATGAGCAATTGACGATTATCTGCTAGAGTCACTAGTAAACCGAAATTGTTCTTACTACTTCCTGGCAACTCAGATTTATCTGATGCGTCATCTTCTGAGCTACACAGCCCCGCTTCTAGCAGATACTGGATAACGTTATGAGAAGACAGTGATAATACCATGTATTATTTCCTACTTCATTAAATTACTTAAACTTGTACTCAGCAGTTGTCGGTAGATAGTGAATAACAATAGAGATTTGTACAATCTACTAATATCCCATATTTGGGATCAAAACCTGCCAAAATGGCACCAAGTCCTTTACAATTGCTTTAGAATTTGCTCCTAGATACTGTGGCATCTTTAGACTTTATCAGCATAGTTACTTAGATACATCTAGAGCAAGTTTTGTGGTAGAAGCCCATTGATGTAGCTGCATCAAAAGGCTTGGTAGCGCAGAAGCATCGCCAGCAAAAAACTGATTGGCGGCAGATGTTGTTTGATGCTGAGTAGTCATTCTGAAAGCAGCGAAGAATTTCAGTAATCCTTCGTGTTAGGAGGCATGACATTCAACGCTATTATTTTTATTTATCATCCCAAAGCGAAATAAACCGGAATTTTTAAGCAATTAGTAATTATTTTTTTCTTTAATTTTTAGAATTGATGTCTAGAAGGCTTGTTATTACGTCATTTGTCTTACTTACGTATTGTAAATGGCTATAGGCGATCGCAGATAACGGCTACATGAGTGCATCTTATGGAAGTGTACTTTTGTCAAGGATGAAAAGACCTCTAAGAAGGTTTTACTACGTAGTAAAATCGTCCCTCTCCGACTCGGAGAGGGAAAGAGTTAAGACTTGGTTTCTATATCGTATAAATTGCAGAGGGTGAGAAGTTTTTGTTTTAGGCGATCGCGCACATTCTCTGGTAATATCACTACACAATCTGGCGCATATTGCATGACTTCCCGCATAAACCAAAATGTACTCGATACTCGCCTAATCACTCGTCGAACTTTTGGTTTATCTGGTAGCCATTCATGGATATCATCTTCTGGTTTAGCTTGATAAGCAAAAGCCAAATTTGCTAATAAGTGCATTTCTACTTTTATCTCATCCAAATTAGTACGCCACTCACCGGAAATTGAAGTCACCGCCGCATCCGTAATTCGGTCTAATCGTAAACTCCAGTTGTGAACCAGTTCTGGGATATCAAAATTTCCTTCTGTTTCCTCACACCAGCAATCAAGATATACCCGCTTTTCGTGGGGTGTAACTTTGGCATAGCGAACGGTAAAATTAAACACACGCTCTGCTGCATCTTGATAGGAAAGCTGAAAGGGCTGTTCGCGCAAGATATAGCGGTCTATCTCTAAGCGCCAAGGTGGGGGCAAATTCTCTAAAAAACGTTCGATTTCGCCACGCAACGGTAATGATAGTTCGCTGCGTTCGAGAAGTAAGTTTGCAATGATTTGGGCTTGTTCAATTTGCCCGATATCTGTCAACGCATTGATACATCTATGTAATGCCCTGATGCGTGGTTCTTTCCAATCGTTATTGTTACCAATGAGTAACTTACGTTGAGCGAGCGCTTTAATTAACTTAGAGATATTAGGTTCTTCTCCCCACATCATACCGAATTCACGAGCGATCGCTTCTAGCTCGGCTTTATCACGTTCTGATATCGACAGTGTAATAGATTGACCTTTTCGACTCATTAAAAATGTCCGTGTACTTTATACATAAGCTCTCTTGTCAACTTCTATTTTGCGTGCCAATATAGTTTTTAACAACTAGTTACGGACACTATTTAAGTGTAAGTCCGAATATAGAATTAGGAGAAGGGGATTCATTGAGAAGAATGACGACAAATTTGGAGAAGTTTTAATGACTAAAAACGATTTACTATCTCGAATTTCCATCGATTCAAATATTTGTTTCGGTAAACCTTGTATTAAAGGTCATCGTATATGGGTTAGTTTAATTGTCGACCTTCTTGCAAGTAGAGAAAAAATAGAGGCAATTTTGCAAGAATATCCCGGTTTGGAACGAGAAGATATCCTGGCGTGTATTGCTTATGCTGCGGAGATGACAAGAGATAGCTATAGCAATCCTAAATCATTCGTGAAAAATTAGATCCCCGACTTCTTGAAGAAGTCGGGGATCTGGACATCACGCATTTTCAAAAAGAAAAGACAAATGACGCAAGCATACAAAATTACTCTCAAACCCGTTTACTCGCAAACCGTCCCAACACATGACGGGGTTAAATTACCTAAAGATTGGTCACTTTCTTGGCATCAAGCCGCAACTTTAGAAGCATTGCGCGATCCAAATATTGATGTCGTGTTCAACACTGCGATGACTGGTGATGGTAAAAGTCTCGCGGCTTACCTAGAAGTTCTTCAGGGCGAATTTTCTGCGATCGGACTTTACCCAACCAATGAACTCGCCCGCGATCAAGAAACGCAGATTAGAGGATATGTTGAGAAATTCCAGCCAGAAAATCAGCCGCGTGTAGTGCGACTAAGTGGGGCTGATTTAGAGATTTATGCAGAAAACGAAGGATTGAAAAAAGGAGCTGCGATCGCAACTCTCACTAACCAGAGAGAAGCATTATTAACCAACCCTGATATTTTTCACTACTTACATCGAGGTGCTTATATAATTCGTGGCGATAGTCCAGATAAATTATGGGGCAGAATTGATAAAGATTTTGACTTATTCATTTTTGATGAATTCCATGTTTTTGCTGCTCCACAAATTGCTAGTGTGATTAACACAATGTTGTTAATTCGCTGTACAAATCGCCGCAAGAAATTTCTGTTTCTCTCAGCCACACCAGATACAAACTTAATTGGGCGATTAGAAAAAGCAGGATTTCGTTGTAAAGAAATTGATCCTTTAAAACAAAATAAATATCAATTTCCCGATACACAAGAAGAAGGGCAGCAACTGCAAACACAGGGCTGGCGACAAGTAGCGCGGACAATTACGCTGAATTTTATTCCTTTGGAACCGTCCTTTAAAGCTTCGGAAACCTGGCTAAAAGAAAATAGTGATTTGATTTTGGCTCAGTTTCAGCAGTATCCAGGAAGTAAAGGCGCAATCATCCTTAACTCAATTGCAGCAGTCAAACGCCTCACTCAATTTTTTCGGGAAATCTTACAGCCTTACGGCTTGAAAGTTGGAGAGAATACAGGGTTATCGGGAAAAGGAGAAAAGGAGCGAAGTCTTGTTGCTGACTTGGTTATTGGTACTAGCACAATTGATGTAGGGGTTGATTTCAAAATCAATTTCCTAATTTTTGAATCATCAGATGCAGGTAACTTTATCCAACGTTTAGGACGCTTAGGAAGACATGACGAATATGAGAAAGATGGTCAAAAAATTAAGTTTGAGAACTTCACAGCTTTTTCTTTAGTTCCTAACTTTTTGGTAGAGCGATTGTTTAAGGGGGATACTCCACCGTTAGAAGTGAATAGTATTTGCGATCGCCCCTTTTTTCACAATACAATTACTGAGAATTATCGACAAATCAACGATTTTCGTGGTTATTATCGTCGATGGGGGGCTGTGCAATCATTTTGGCTGTTTTATCAGTTGAGCGATCGCACAATTAAACAACAGTATGCACAAAGCCGAGACAAGTTTCAAGAAGCCTGTGAACAAGTATTTGAAACTAGTCTGAAGTCTGCGGCTGGACGTGTTTCGGGATGGGCGAAAGATTGGCAAGCACTTTCTGGTAAATCAGGTAATCCCATTGCTGAGGATGCTGCTAGTTTTCGAGGTTCAAGTCCTTTGCAATGTGGTTTATACGACTTAACGGAAGAAAACGAGTCAGATAGGTTTAAAACCTACGATTTACCGGGTATTTTGGGAAATTTAGAAATTGAAATGTGGACGGAAGCAGCATTTATACGGACACTTAAAGAAACCGCAGAACGAACGGGACAACCCATAGCCAAAGGTAGATTTACTCATTGTCTAGCATTTATGAAGTTGCGTTCTTACCGAGAGGAACGGCTGAACTGGAAGTTTACCTATTCTGGCAACTTGCAGCCAATTGCTGACGCTTGGAAAGTTCAGGTTTTGACAGGTGTGGAAATTTGGCAACCTGATAACTATTGGGTTGGGGAAATTAACAAACGCTTAAAAAAGGAAGGTTTGGTTTGTTACGTGATTCGCCGTCCTCTTGCTGAAGTGCGGATGCGGCTAAGGCTACCGATGAATTTTCAGATTTATGGCATCAGCGATCAGTATAGCTTTCATGATGCAACTGCACCGTGTGCGATCGCTTTTGGTCACTCTGCGCTGCTGCTAGATACGCTTGCTTATACGTTTAAAAGCAAAGGAAATGAGATATGGGTTGCTTAAGGTTTCAATCCCTGATAGGGATTTTGGTTACTGATTTACAGTAGGAGGGCGTAAGCCTTCAAGTGCAGAAAAGGAGATTTCAATCCCTGATAGGGATTCTAGTTTGCTCAATACTTTATCGCTCTCCACCCTCAATGATATAGGAGAATTCACAAGAATTTTATAAGGTCTTTGAATTTATTGTCAGAAAACTTTCATGTGCTATTCTTTACTTGTTGGTGTCAGCCTACAAGGACAGAGAAGGAGATTCGTTGTACCGATGCTTGCATCCGTCCGACGCTATGCTTCTCCCGTAGTTGAACTGATAATCACAGCCGTCCAACTAATGCTTCGCTTCTTTATGAAGCAAGCAGAAGCCCAAAATCTAAATGGAGGTTCTGACGTAATAAAAGACCTTTTAAATCTCATTTTCTTGAGAAAACATTCCTAAAAATTAAGTGGAGGTTCTAACTGATGGACAACTATGTTCAGTTGGAACTCTTTGACCTGCAACCTTACACTTCAGAACAACCTTCTGTAACTGAGGATGTACCGGAATTGGTTGAAGAGATTCAGCAATCAAGCAAGTATGAGCAACTTGAACTTAATCTATTTCCGCAGCAAATCTGTATTACTCCTCTAGAGTTTATAAAATTGGCTGCTTAGTTAGTTAAGGAGGTTGTAAATAAGAATTTCTTTGTTTACCAACCTCCTCAATTTCAGAATTTATAAATATCTATTAGGGCAGGCATTCTGCCCTAATAGACAGTAGATTATTTTTTACAAGTTATATGTGATTACAAGCAAGTTAATAAAAATATAATTTAGGAGCTTCTATAAATTGGAGTTTAGTATGAGTAACCCGATTTCAGACAATTACAGACATTTGCTAATGGAACTCAAACAGCGTATTCGTTCAGCCCAGTACGAAGCACTAAAAGCGGTTAATCGGGAAATGATTAACCTCTACTGGGACATTGGACAGATAATTGTTACTCAACAGCAGGGCGCTAGTTGGGGAAAATCCGTAGTAGAACAGTTAGCAAAAGACTTACAAGCAGAGTTTCCAGGAATTAGCGGATTTTCTGCTGCTAACCTCTGGCGGATGAGGCTTTTTTATGAATCTTATGTCAACAATGAAAAACTCGCACCAATGGTGCGAGAAATTGGATGGACTCACAATCTGGTCATTGTAGAGAAGTGCAAAGATAACCTAGAACGGGAATTCTATATCAGAATGACTCGTAAATTTGGCTGGACAAAGAATGTTTTGATTCACCAAATTGAAAATCAAACCTATGAAAAGACTTTGTTGAATCAGACTAACTTTGATAAAACTGTTCCAGCAGAGATTCGTAACCAATTAAAACTAGCTGTCAAAGATGAATATACTTTTGATTTCTTGGAACTAGCAGATGAACACAGTGAACGACAGCTAGAACAGGCGATTTTGGCAAGAGTTGAACCATTTTTGCAAGAAATGGGTGGGCGGTTTACTTTTGTTGGTAGTCAGTATCGCTTAGAAATTGGCGATAAAGAATTTTTTATTGACCTATTGCTGTATCACCGCCAATTAAAATGTCTAGTTGCGATTGAGTTAAAAACTGGAGAGTTCCTACCTGAGTATGTGGGAAAAATGCAATTTTATCTGGCGGCTTTAGATGATTTATCTCGATTCCCAGACGAAAATCTCTCAATCGGAATTATTCTTTGCAAATCCAAGGATAAAACTATTGTTGAGTATGCACTGAGAGAATCGAATAAACCAATTGGTATAGCAACTTATAAACTGTTTTCTACATTGCCTCAAGAATTAAAAAATCAGCTTCCGGCTCCAGAGCAAGTTGCCAAGTTGCTAGAAGGCGTGGAGTAAAAAAATGGAGTTTGAAAATGTCTAATGATGATTGGTTATCAGGTGATTTTGGTTTTGATGGTGATTCTTCAGACCGCACTATTGAAACCGAAGGCGAGTTATTAACACTCAAGTTATTACGAGAGGCAATTCAGGCTCAAAATCCAGATGATAAAGTAATGGCAGATTTTGGTGAATATGTTTTACCAAATCTGTTGCGGATAGCCATTGGTGTAACTGCGAAAGGCGGTAAGTTTTTTGATGAAATTGACCAACAGCGAGAAGCTGAAGGAAAAACTAAAGTTAGACGAGATAATGCTGCTGACCAATCGCTGAATACTCACTTACTCAATGGATTATTCCCAGCAAATTTAATTGAGAAACGTTTAGAAAAACTCAATACCACAGTGCAGCGAGTAGTGAAAGAGCGAGAACGTAGATTAGTAATTGCTGGATTTATTTTACATGATTTTGAAAAATTTCCTGATGTACCTGAAAACTGCCGCAAGCTACCGCTAACAGAACATCGTGAAATTATTGATAACAAAGTTCATCAGTTAGGACTAGATAACTTTATAAATCCAGAAAATACTGAAGCTTATCGAGAGTATCTAGATGATTTGTTGTGCATGGCTTATAATGCTCAACGTCGCTGGGATACTAACTGGAATTTTTCTGAATTTGGGTTGAATCCTGTTCTCAAAGACCGCACCCTTCGCAGTTTATCTGATTTAACTTGTTTAGCTGATTCTCTCGCCTCAATTGTTAAACATCCCCAGGATGCAGAACATCCTAGACTTAAAGAAATTATCCACAGCCTCAGTGATGGGCAATTAAAATTTACCTATCACAGCATTGCTGAGAATCGTGGGGTTCTAACTAATGTAGTGAACAATGCTTTAATTCAGGCTCATACTAGTCTCAATACTGATGAGGATACCTACTATGAACCTTTGTTATATCTGCCAACAGGCGTAATTTACTTGGCTTCGCGCAATGCTCCAGCTATCTCGCCGGAAGATTTACCAGACCGTGTAGTTAACAGTATTAAATCGCTTTGTGCAGGTCAATTACGCCTCAGACAAACAGGATTTGGTAGAGATGGTAAAGGCATGAAATATGCCGAATATTACAACTTATTTTTTGATGATATAGGCTTGATGAAAGTAGCGTTAGATGCTACATTACGCATCTTAAACCCTAATAAAGGTTCTGTCGCTAAAAGTCGCAGCGAAAATCTAAATAAGTTTCAGCAACAAAATGTTTTATCTGCTGATTATGATTTCAAATTTGAAGACGATATCCGCATTGACCAAATAGCAGAATTTGGTGATTTAGTTAGCCGGAAGATTTGGGAAGAGACAGTTAATCGTGTTGATTCTGTTCGTAAGAAAGATAAAAAGCTGCCAGCAGTTCCCGATTTTGATTTAACTCACAAAGTTGCAGAATTTTGGAATTTAGCAGAATGTTTACCCCAAATTAGAGAAATTCAACGCATTAATGAAAGTCTCAAAGAAAACAAGTTAAAGGGAAATACTGGAGGAGTACCTTATGAATGGTATTATCTGGCGGCTAAATATTTAGAACATCATCCAGGAATTGAAGATGTCCGCGAAGCTTGCCAGCAAGTAATCGACTATTTGATAACCTTAATTGCTCCGATAATTTCTCAATATCAATTACCTGATGGTTGGGATGATTTAAGGCTTTGGGTAAAACGAGTTGTCATGTTACCAGGCACTAATCAAGAGCCATCTGTTAAAACTCAAGTTGAAACATTTCTAAATGAGTTAGACAATTACAACGCGGCGAAAAAAGCAGGGCGGGGGAAACAATTAATCTGCTCAATTTCTCATTCTGCTTACACGGTTACGGAGCAAATGGAATCAGCAGTTTTATTTACGCCTCAAGTTTATACAAACAAGCAAATGTTAGGAGGTTCTAACGCTAAACGCAATATCTCCAGTATTGCAGGTGTGGAGATGATGCTGAGGCAAATATTGATGAATCAAACCCAAGCTGTAGGTAAGCGATTTGAAGATGGTAAATATCGCTATCTCTATTTTTATCCTACTTATTACTTTACTCCAGAGACTAACAAGTTTTTGCAGAAAGCATACAATGGTATTGCTCAAACTCGCTTTGATACGAGCGTTCGCAATCATTTTATCAGTAAGGATTTACAGGCGAACTTGGGGCGCGATCGCTACCAAAGTGTAGATAGTTTCTTAATTGATGAAAACCTCCAGCGTGACAAGGATCGCACCTTTAAGCTTTCCTATCCTGAAGACCAGCCTTTAACATTTTACTTCATGGCACTCCCGCCAGGAAGAGACAGCACCGATACAGAATCTTGGGTAATGCCAACTTGGTTAGCGTTTGCTTTCCCGATGATTTTAGATGTTAAAACTGTGGTTTCAGAGTCGCCAATTCCACCTTTTAATGATGGGGCTGAGTTTGAGGAAAGCGTTTTCCTTGATAGTGCGCCTCATGCTTTCCGTGCTTTAGTAAGGCGCGATCGCTTCCGTCTTGACTACATCCTCGAAGGCTGGAATGAAAACGGCATCCAATACCCAGCACCTTTAAATGTACTTACTGCCGCTTACGCCATTCATTTAGATGTGAATGCGCGACAGGGTAAGTCTGGTTACGATGCCAACTGGGGGAGATTTACAGAACTGGCTAAAGATTTTGAAACCAGTCCGTTGTACGTCTTTTCTTATCTCAATCGCTGGGTGCGTAACCAGGGATCAGAAACAGCGCGAATTGAAAAAATCCGGCTTTATGCCTATCATTTTTATCCTTGTTTTGATCCTTATGTGAAATATGACAAAAATATGGAGCAATTAATTGTGGGAGAAGCATCAAGTCTGAATCATCCTAAGAAATTAACAGATTTATACCGCAGATTTTACCGAGCTAATAAACGTTATAATCCTAAGTCTAATGCTGTGTTGAAACCAGTTGATATTGCGGCTGAAACTATACTCAAAGCTGAGTCAAGTGTGTTTCAGGGAGAAACATTAGTTGTGGCTGTTGCAGCAGAAGTTTTTAAACTCATGGATCGCGTTCATTCTTCTACTGCTGAAGGACGTTGGATCATGAGCAAACGAGAAGAAGAACGGCAAGCTGTTCTAGATTTTGCCAAGTATTTTGTAGTGGAGGTGTTTGATAACTCATTTTCAGGCGATCGCGCTCGTTTAGCTGGTCGTCAACTCAACTTAATTCGAGATACTTGCGAATTTCTTTATCGTCTTGAAGATGATAAAGAAAATGCAGGTAAAAATGAAAAATCTGCGGAAATAGATAACGAGAATGAGTAGGGATTTCCCTTTACCATTTTTGCTAGAAACGTAAACAAGTAGTAAATAATTTCTTGGAGATAATCATGGCGATTTTAAAAACTGTTGAACCTAAATTCTTTCAAACTGAGATTCCTTACAAACCAATGGGTAAATATGTTCATTTCTTGACTATTCGCATTACTGAATCTTATCCACTATTCCAGACAGATGCAGAACTGAATAAAGCAAGGGTGAGAGCAGGAGTAAAAGACAAAACTACAATTAGCCGTTTGTCAATGTTCAAGCGCAAACAGTCTACTCCAGAGCGTTTAGTTGGTCGGGAATTGCTGCGTAATTATGGCTTGATGACGGCTGAAGAATGCGAATATAACGTTAATTTTGCAATGGATAATCCTGATTGCATCATTTACGGATTTGCTATTGGTGATTCTGGTTCTGAGAAATCGAAAGTTGTAGTAGACACGGCATTTTCAATTACAGCTTTTGATGAATCACACGAAACTTTTACCCTCAACGCTCCTTATGAAAATGGCACGATGGCTTCCAAGGGTGAAAATGGTTCTAAACCTGGTGAAGTTACTAGTCGAATTAATCAACAAGATCACATTAGACCGCAAGTTTTCTTTCCTAGCATTGTCACGTTGAAAGACCCCACTGAAGCTAGCTTCCTTTACGTTTTTAATAATATTCTGCGAACTCGTCATTATGGAGCGCAAACAACCCGTACAGGTCGCGTTAGAAATGAGTTAATTGGCGTTATATTTGCTGACGGAGAAATTACCAGTAACCTGCGATGGACTCAAGCAATATATGACCAAATGAAGGCTAATAACACAATAAATCCACCCGATCCATTAGATGAAGATGATGTAATTACTGCCGCTAAAAATGCTATTGAAGCGTTAATGGCTGATGAGTTTATTGTTCACACAGATTTAATTGGTGATGCTTTTGTATCCCTAATTAATGAAGTAAAGACTTTAACAGGAAGCGAGAAAGGAATTCAAGCAATTTTGCAAAAAGCTGATGCAGAAGCTAAAAATTATGCCAAGAAGCATATCAGCAAGAAGAAAACTGCTGCTAAAGCGGGGAAAGAGTAATGGCGTTTATTTATCGCTGTCAAATAGAACTACATGACAGCCTATATTTTGCTACTCGTGAAATCGGGCGATTGTATGAAACAGAGCCAATAATTCATAATTACGCCCTCTGTTACGCACTGGGTTTAGTTGATAGCCAAATCTACTCTACTACCGTTGCTGAAGAACATTCCTATCGATATTTTTGCCCCGAACAAGTGCCAAAATATGAGGAGCATCTAACGCCACTTAATCAACAGCAAATTTACGTAACTCCGGCGCGATCGCTCAATCATTCTTCCATCCTCAACACCTGGAAGTATGCTAACAACAACTACCACGTTGAAATGGAGAAAACCCAAAAAAATATCCCCAGTTTTGGCAGAGCAAAGGAAATAGCCGCAGAAAGCAAATTTGAGTTTTTTGTCATATCTCAAAAAGAACTCAAACTACCAAAGTGGATTCGCTTGGGTAAATGGATGAGCAAAGCCGAAGTGACGGTTGAACCATTACCGAAACCTAAAGTTTCTGAAGGTATATTCACTTGTACACATCCATTAAATCCTTTAGATGTCATGTTCACCAATCAAGTGATTAGCTATGATGTTGTGAATATGCCTCCAGTTAGCTTAATTCAGAATGTCCAAATGCGAGGTCAATACTATCAATTTGACGGCATTCAAAACTTAAAAATTCCAGTTCTGATAGAATATCGTTTTCGGAGTTAATCACTTCCCAAAACCTTTACTACGGTTTTTATTTTTTCGAGGCTCTAGTGTCATTAACTCGGCTTTAAAACCTCTTGAATCTTGCAACATTAACTTATGAATTCGCTGGCGTTGGTAAGTCTGGACTTCAACAGCTAGAGGATGATTAGGATCAATATTGAGATGAGTAATAGAAGAAACATATTTTTCTTCACTTTCGGGATTATTTGGCTCTTTTAGTCCGCACATAATCCCGCCTTCATCTCCTGAATAGCCAACGAAATCAATTTCAAATTCTCTGTCTGGATCGGCGTTTACTCCTTTTTGCTTTAATGTCTTCAAAAACTCCTTACCTGCTCGTGCTTTAATGGGTAAGTTCTCTTTAAGTTTTTCAGTTAGTGCCTTTGCTGCATTGTAATCATCAATTCTCATTGGTCTTTCTCCTTATGTAGTTTTTCTAACTTAAAAGAATACTACTATCATCACTCGATAGTCTTTAAAATTTTAGATACCACATTCAGCGATCGCTCCTCTATCCCCCGTGAAACACTATCAACAACAAACCAACGCTTTCCCCAGCGACTACCTAAACAACTTGTGGGGAGAAATCCAAGCTTGTCCTTACTTTGCTATCAACAACCTCAACCGCGATTTTGTCGCCACTAAAGGATTTTCTGTAGTGTTCCAGCGTTCTGGATTTGCAAAGGTAGAACAGCAATTTCCCTACTTCAAGCCTTACCTAGATTTGGCTCTCCAGCCGAATTGTAATGCTTTTTACCTCAATCCTTTACAGCTAAAAGAAGGCTCCCGCGTCGATCCGCATATCGATCGCTCCCTGCGTTCCTACTCCAAAACCATTGAACCACCTGCGGTTGTCAGTGTGCTTTATGTGCGCGTACCTGCGGATATGGAAGGGGGAGAACTGGTATTGCGATCGCACAAACGCCAACTTGGGCAAATTAAGCCCCAAATCAATACTTTAGTTTATTTTCAAGGTGATTTAACCCATTCGGTTAACGCTGTAAAAACCCCAGGAAATCGTCTAAGTCTCGTTTGTGAACAGTATAGTTTGAGTGATGCTGAACTCCAGGAAATCCCTGAGTTTACTGTAGAGTCAAGAAGCACTCAGTCTACAACCAAAAAGAGAAAATATGCCTCATAGTTTAGTGTTGAATTTGCTACCTCAATCGCCCATTCCACCACAGTATCTCACAGGTAGACATCTCCACGCCCTATTTTTAACCCTTGTTAGTTCTGTAGATAAAGAACTAGGCGATCGCTTGCACGATTCCACTGCTGATAAAGCTTTTACCCTCTCCCCTTTACAAATTAATAATACAAATTCTCCCCTTTTGAAGGGAGGTAAAAGTGGATCTAAATTGCAATATTTACATCAACAACCCATTCCCGCAGGAACTCCTTGTTGGTGGCGCATCTCTTTATTAAATGACACTCTATTTGGCAAACTTACCCAACTCTGGCTAAATCTTAATCCCAATCGCCCTTGGCATCTTGGCCCGGCTGATTTGTATATTACCAGCATTCAAGGCACACCCCAATCTATTCAACCTTGGGCAAATGCCAGTACTTATGCTCAATTATACGAAGAAGCTAGCGATGTCTACGACGGGCTACGCCTACGCAATTCTTCCATCAACCTTAGCTTCTGCACGCCCACCGCCTTCCGTCAAGGACAGTATGATACTACTCTTCCTACCAGAGAATCTGTTTTCAATTCTCTACTTTCGCGGTGGAATAAATACAGTGGCATAGAATTTCCTCAGATTGCGATCGAGTCAATATTCCCTTCTTTTGTCAACATTCACACAGAGATTTTAGCCGACTCTCGCAGCAAATTCATTGGCATTATTGGCGAAGTTACCTATAAGATTTTAGGGACAGTTGAACCAATACAAATTAAGCAAATTAACGCTTTAGCTGACTTTGCTTTATATAGTGGTGTCGGAAGAAAAACAACAATGGGTATGGGAATGACGCGACGGCTATATTCTCCCTAATTTCAATAATCATTTAAAAACCACCTAAGTTATGAATCAAACTGAATATATTTCCATTGCGGCATTGAATCAATATGCCTATTGTCCGCATCGCTGTTGGCGGATGTTTTGTGCAGGCGAATTTACTGATAATCAATACACAATTGAAGGTACAACTTTACACGATCGCGTCCACACCACAAGCGATGTACAGCGAGGAGAAACTTGGCAAATTCGAGCAATTTGGCTAAAGTCTGAGCAATACAAACTCATCGGCAAATCTGACTTAATTGAAGCCGAATCTGGTCAAGTTTATCCAGTGGAATACAAACGAGGACGCAAAGGCGAATGGGATAACGATGAGTTGCAAGTTTGTGCCCAAGCCTTATGTTTGGAAGAAATGACAGGACAACCTGTTAACACTGGATATATCTATTATGCCCACTCCCATCAACGGCAATTAGTAGAGATTAATCAAGAGTTACGGCAAAGTGCGATCGCAACTATTGAAGCTGTCACAAATCTCCTAGAAACAGGAGCAATGCCAAAACCAGTTTACAGCAAACGCTGCCAAGGATGCAGTCTTTATTCGCAATGTTTACCCAAAGCAATTGATAAAGTCAGAAGTTACCAAGAAGTGCATTAAATTATACCCCAATACAATTAAGGATGAGCAACAAAACCATCATGTAGAGACGCGATTTATCGCGTCTTGAAAAACCAATTATCTACACCAACAATCCTTAACAGCCGTATTGAATTATACCTAATAAATTTATTCACCCAAGCCCAAACTATTACTAGAAATCATCAAAAATGGGAACACTTTACGTAACACAAGCCGATGCTTTTATCGGTAAAGTTGACGAACGTCTCACCGTCAAAGCTGAACAAAAAACAATCTTGGATATCCCTTTAATTAAAATAGAGGGAATAGTAGTACTAGGACGGGCTACTATTTCTCCTGCCGTCGTCAGTGAACTTTTAGAACGTCACATTTGTTTAACATTTCTCACGCAAAACGGACGATATTTAGGGCGTTTAGAACCAGAAGCTACTAAAAATATCTTTGTTCGGAAAGCCCAATGGCAAGCTGTGGGAGAATCAGAACCAGCAATACATTTAGTCAGAGGATTTGTGCGGGGTAAATTGAAAAATTACCGCCATAGCTTACTTCGCACTCAACGAGAACATCCTGATACTGACCTGAATAATAACATCACTCGATTGGAAAACGCGATCGCACCAATCGAAAAAACCAGCAGTATTGATTCTCTCAGAGGCTTAGAAGGTGCTGGTAGTGCAGCCTATTTTGGTTCTTTTCAACAGCTAATCAAAACCCCAGAATTTCGATTTGAAGCCAGACGCCGCCGCCCACCAACCGATCCAGTTAATGCCCTACTGAGTCTCGGGTATTCATTACTACGTCATGACGTGCAAAGTGCTTTAAATATTGTCGGTTTCGATCCTTATCTAGGATACTTACACGTCGAACGTTATGGTAGACCTTCCCTAGCCTTAGACTTGATGGAAGAATTTCGTCCTTTAATAGTGGATGCTGTAGTGTTGTCGCTGATTAACAAGCGATCGCTAACCCTAACTGACTTTACCACCGAACCGCTCAGTGGTGCTGTGAATTTAACCAAAGAAGGACTGCATACATTCTTCGCGCCTACCAACAAAAGAAACTATCGAATTTCAAACATCCAGTCATGGGAAACAAATGCACCTATCAAGAAGCCTTTGAAATTCAAGCGAGATTATTAAGTAAGTACCTCATGAACGAAATCGATAAATATCCCCCTTTAATTCTCAAGTAATTATTCATTCTCCCTCATCTCCCTCATCTCCCCACTCCCCACTCCCTTCATGTATATTGTTGTCAGCTACGACATTCCAGAAGATAAGCGTCGGACTAAAATCCATTCGGTTTTGAAGTCTTACGGACAATGGATGCAACTGAGTGTCTTTGAGTGCGATATCACTCCCACTCAGTATGCTAAACTGCGATCGCGTTTATCTAAATTGATAAAACCCGACACTGATAGCGTTCGTTTTTATTTTCTCTGTGCCTGTTGTCAGCGAAAAGTCGAACGCATTGGCGGAGAACAGCCACGAGACGAAACAATTTTCTTTGCTGAGTCTTCTTCTGGCTAGGTTTCTGTATCTCAAATGCGCGGAAGGGTAGGTGTACAAATTCCACAGCCTCAAAAAAATGCTTCTATCCCAACTCCAGCAAGGTTTTCAACCTATTAGTCGCCTAATCCTCATCCGCGCAACCTCTGAAATGCTTAACAAAATGCGATTTCAGCCTTTAAATTTTCCTGGCGCTCTTTCCAAACGAATTCTCTAATGCTATGATTGCCCTTGAATCGCGCAACCGCACCTTGAAAACTAAATATAGCTTGCGTTTCAGGCTCCCGCAATTGCAATTAATCAAAATCCCTATTAGGGATTGAAACAAGCAGGAATTAACCACTAGCCTGGAACACTTGTAATTGCAATTAATCAAAATCCCTATTAGGGATTGAAACTTGGCTTTTGAAGCTGAACAAACTAAACCTCGCATTGCAATTAATCAAAATCCCTATTAGGGATTGAAACCTGGCAATGCTTTGAGGAGTTTCAGGGGGGTGATCGATTGCAATTAATCAAAATCCCTATTAGGGATTGAAACTCTCTCCTGTTCAGTAGAAACTAAATCATATATTTCTTCTTTAAGATTGCAATTAATCAAAATCCCTATTAGGGATTGAAACTCTCTCCTGTAGCAATAAACTTGCCGAACTGAGTATTGCAATTAATCAAAATCCCTATTAGGGATTGAAACGCTAGTGATGGGAAACACTATCGCATCAAATTAATTGCAATTAATCAAAATCCCTATTAGGGATTGAAACTTCCCCCTTGCCGATGACCTCAAGCCCGGCCCAGATTGCAATTAATCAAAATCCCTATTAGGGATTGAAACATTTTTCATCTAGGTACTCCACTGGCGATCGTTATTGCAATTAATCAAAATCCCTATTAGGGATTGAAACGCTATAGCCTGTTTAACATCGTCGTCCGTTACATTGCAATTAATCAAAATCCCTATTAGGGATTGAAACTATATTTCTAAAAATCCCAGGATTGCTCAATACCCAATACCCGATTCAAAATTCCACAATTACCGGCGTATGATCACTAGGTTGCGCTAATTTTCTGGGCGCGACATCAATAATGCAACTTGTAGCACGCTCATACAGGATAGGTGTGAGATAGTGATGGTCAATCCGCCAACCTAAATTGCGACGGAAAGCGGCGGCGCGATAATCCCACCAGCTATAATTTCCGCCTTCTGTGGTGAATTTGCGAAAAGCATCAGCAAATCCCAATTTCAGGATATCCCGTAAGGCTTGGCGCTCTGCTTCTGTTGCCATAATGTGATTTTCTGTACTTACTTGCTCGTGAATATCCTTATCCTCTAGGGCGATGTTGAAGTCACCGCACACACAAATTGCAGGTTCTGACAACACCAACAATCGCAAATACTCGTGTAGTGCTGTTAACCAGCGCATTTTGTATTCATATTTTTCAGTTCCGACTGCTGCACCATTGGGAACATATAAGTTAACAATCCGAATACCATCAATTACACCTGTAATCACCCGCTTTTGCTCATCCCATTCGTGGTGTAAATCTGGCAAAATCGCCCTAAACCCGGTACTTACGTCTGCGAGTGGCTGGCGGCTAATTATGGCTACGCCATTATAAGATTTTTGTCCTGATACATAAAGGTTATAGCCTAACTGCTCAAAAGGCGATCGCGGAAACTCGGCATCCACAACTTTGGTTTCTTGCAAGCAGAGAACATCAACAGGATTGGTAGTTAACCAATTGATAACCTGTTCTAGACGAGTGCGAATTGAGTTGACATTCCAAGTAGCGATTTTCATTAGTTATCAGAATTTTTTGTAAATTAATAATTACAAATTATGTAATTATTGTACAGTTACTTAATATTTATAATTTCTGTCCTATTTACCAATTACATTTAAACCAAGCTTTAATGGCTTGATCCCATTGGATATTTTAGTAGTTTTAGCTACAAAATATTCCTTTTTGTAAGTTCTACTACAAAATATTCTACCTCGTTATGATACCCAAGGCAGATGCAACAAGTAATTGATTTACTCTAAGTTAGAAAGATAGCTCAGAGTTGAGTTTAGCCGATAGTCCGTTAGATTTATCGGTAAAAAAATTCCAGTACGGTTAACCATTACTGCGCTTTTCGTAGCTTGTTAGGTTAATTTAAATGTCAAAAGAGTAAGTACAAATACTCTCTCCTCATCCAATAATGATGCAACTCATTATATTGAGGAGAATTTGATAGACTGAACCAAAAAAACTTATGAAAATCGCTCAAGTTGCCCCCTTATGGGAAAGGGTTCCACCTCCTAATTATGGAGGAATAGAACTGGTAGTGAGTCGCTTGACTGATGAACTTGTTCGTCGCGGTCATGAGGTAACCTTATTTGCCTCTGGCGATTCTCAAACTTTGGCTTATTTAGAAGCAGTTTATCCACGGGCATTGCGCTTAGATCCAAATATCAAAGAGTATGCAGTGTACGAAATTCTAGAACTAAGCCAAGTTTACCAGAGTGCTGCCCAATTCGATATTATCCATTCCCATGTAGGTATTTCGGCATTACCTTTAGCGAGTTTGATAACAGCAACTTCTACAGTGCATACCCTGCACAATGACTTTACAAGGGATAACCGCCACGTATTTAACTACCACAAAAAGCAACCTTATGTCAGCATTAGTAACTCGCAGCGTCAAATCGATCTCAATTATATTGACACGATTTATAACGGAATTGAGCTAGCAGATTATCCATTCGTAGCCCAACCATCGGAACCTCCGTATTTGGCATTTTTAGGTCGTTTTTCGCCAGAGAAAGGGCCACAACATGCTATCGCTATTGCTAAACAGAGTGGTTGGCGCTTGAAGATGGCAGGAAAGGTTGATGTCCAAGACTCTAAGTTTTTTGAACAAGAGATTGCCCCCCTTATAGATGGTCAGCAAATTGAATATCTAAGTGAAATCAACCACGCCGAAAAGACTGAACTTCTGGGCAATGCTGCCATAACTCTCTTTCCCATTAGCTGGCAAGAACCTTTTGGGTTAGTAATGATTGAATCAATGGCAACTGGTACACCAGTAATTGCCATGAATTTCGGCTCCGTACCTGAAGTGATTGCCCACGGTAAAACAGGTTTTATCTCTAAAAGCTATGCAGAAATGGCGGCAATGATTCCACTAGCTTTGGAACTCAATCGTCAAACCTGTAGAAAACACGTAGAAAACAACTTTAGTGTTAGCCAAATGGTTAATGGATATGAAGCTGTTTACAGACAAATTATTAAAGACCGCATAGAATCGAATGGCTGCATTTGTGCAGCTAACATTCAGTTTTAATCAACTGTTTTTTATCCAATTTAAACAATAACTTTTTTTAGGAGGACATTGGTATGAGTACAAGAGCCAACACCTGCCCATGCTGCGGTGGTTCCCTCCTGCGCCACGTAAGACATAGTGAACTATATTGGTTTTGCCTGTCGTGCCGACAAGAAGTACCACTATTAACTGCTACTCGCTTGCCTAATGTGGAAACCCGGAACACTGGAGTAGTTCCACAGCCTGCGGTAAATTCTTAGTTTGACGGCATTTTAGATTAATAAAAACCTACTAGAAATTAAGTAAGAATTCAGCACCCAGGAGTCATAATTTATAAGGAATCTAGAATAATTAGTATATTTATTCATCAAATGTTCTTTTGATTCTCTAACTATTCTGAATCCTGAATTTTAACTCCTGAATTCTTACGAAATTAAGACTAATTTACTTTAAACTTATCAACCAATGGTTTTTATCATTAGTTACGAGGAGTAAACAAGTTCGTAGTAAGGACTTTAGTCTTGGATTTTTAAACACTTCAGTGATTACTACCAACTCAGCAAAATTAATGAGACAAACCATTAGCTTCAACTGGTAAAATTGGATGGAGCTAATTAATAGGTTTAAAGCTTTGTTGGCAGCATTACTTTATGGGCAAGAAAATTTACGCCTAGAGCAAGTTCCTGACCCCACTCCTGCGGCTGGCGAAGTTGTAATTCAAGTGGGGGCAGCAACAACTTGTGGTACAGATTTGAAAGTCTGGCGGCGTGGTGGTCATGCTAAAATGCTGATACCACCAACGCTGTTTGGTCACGAAGGGGCTGGGCGAATTGTTGCCTTGGGTGCAGGGGTGAAAAATTGGCAAGTGGGCGATCGCATTGTCGCTAATAATTCCGCACCATGCATAAAATGCTTTTTTTGTCAACGCAAAGAGTATTCATTATGTCCGAATTTGACATGGAATAATGGAACTTTTGCCGAATACTTGAAAATTCCCGCACCGATAGTACAGCATAACTTGTTGCAGATTCCCGATGAGTTGCCGTGGGAATTGGCAGCGATGACGGAACCCTTAGCTTGTGTATTGCATGGTATAGCCCGTTCTAACGTCAAAGCCAAAGATAAAATAGTCGTCTTAGGAGATGGAGCGATCGGGTTGATGTTTGTGGCGGCGTTGAGTGAGAAAGCTGAGGTGTTGCTGTGGGGAGGTAATCACCACAGGCTAGAAATTGGTCAGAAATTGGGTGCAGCCCAGACTTTTAATTATCATCAAATTCCAGAAATTCCTAGTGTGGTGAAAGAACTTACCCAAGGATGGGGCGCAGATGTAGTGATTGAAGCAACAGGTGTACCAAGTGTTTGGGAAACTGCGATCGCCTGCGCCCGTCCTGGTGCAACTGTCAACTTATTCGGTGGATGTCCACGCGATACCAGCATTACTGTCAACACAGAACAGCTACACTACAGCGAACTAACTATCAAAGGCGTATTTCATAATACACCAAAGTATGTGCAGGAGGCGCTTGCACTAATCGCTAGTCGCAAAATTCCCTTTGAGTTACTTATTAGTGAACACCGGCCATTAAAAGATTTAAAACAGGTGTTTTGTGAAATGAAAGCGCGTCAGGTAATTAAGGTAGCGATGATTCCTTAGTTTTTTATAAAATACAACAAATGCTCTGGGTTTAGGCAAACAATAGACATTTAGTGACAAAGAATTGTTTTGACGTAGCACTACTACGTCTCTACAAGGGTTCTGGGTAACGCATATTTAAATTCACCAGATGTCTAATGTGGAAAATCTGGACACCAGAGAAGCTACAATTTCTCGTCCGGTAATACTTCGGGTGAAAACATTGCCCATAACGAGTCATAGTAGGGGACAAAATAAGCAGCCTGTTCCGGTTCCAGATAAGAGCGGATCTCAGTGCCGAGCAAGTGAATCAATTGCCGCACCAATTCCCAGCGCACCTTTAATCGGGGATACAGCATGATACACAATGGAAATAGCTCTTGTTGTATGGCGCTAATATTATTTTCCAAAACACAGACCCACAGATACACCTGGAACATCTCTATATCACGGACACTCGAAATCTGAACGTTAGTGTGACTTAAACGACCTGTATGGCTTTGATAGTTAGGATATATTTGCATCACCCGTTCCGCGATCTTGGTCGCAATCTCGCTGCACAACGGCAAAATTTGCTGGACAGCTTTTAACTGTGGCGCATCATAAGCATATTCTGCTGCTGCCTGGTAAGCACGCTGGAGTGGCATATAGAGATGGTCATCAATCACTTTAAAGTAAGCACTCAGCGATGCTTGCTGCGCTGGCGGTGTCAAGTTGAGTAGTATTTGTCCGCCGTAGTGAAACTGCATACTAATGAACCCGATAACTCTAGGATCATTTGCTGTGTACTTCTGCCGAATTTTTCCTAAATCCCTGGCAATCTTAGTAGAAAACTTCGCTGGGGGAATCTGTTGGGCATAGGCTGAGAGAGCTGTTTGATAAATCGTGTGGGTATCCTTTGCAACTTCCCACGGATCAATTAATTCAGGGTCAATTTGATGCCGAATCACCTCTTGAGACAAAAGCGCTTCTGTTTTTCCCCACGCTTGCAGACTCGTGGTTCGGAGTGCCTGTTTTAACGTTGTTGCAACCTCACTTGCGATTTCACTATGCTTGAGGACTTCGATGCGATCGTCCTGTTCAGCTAGATTTCGCAAATACTTCTTCGCCCACGCTTCTGAAAATGGTTGATTTGCTACTGTTTCAAGCCTTCTTACTGGTTCTGGTAACAATGAAAGATTTTGCGGCATTATAAGCACCAAATTGCTAAATTTAATGAATTAAATATTTCGTAATATTCAAAGCATAGAGAAATCTATATCATCCGCAAAACCGCAGAATTACGCACTTTATTATTTCTTCAAATGAAATCCCAGTTTTAAATTTTTTGGAACAAGGCGATCGCCAGATGTGGGGAGTAGGGAGCAGGGGGAAAATTCCTCTCCTCTGCACCCTTCCCCCTGCCCCTCCGCCTCTTCCCCATGCCCAAAACTTAAAGACGATTAGTATCTTTTGTAACTAACTTCCAGCCTTCAGCTTGATCAACTAGCTTCATTGACTCTAGTTCGAGATTGTTGAAAGCAGATGCATGAAGGAGAAAGTAGGGTTGCCCGTTGTAGTGCCAATAATATTCAAGTTCGCCAACAGAGGCGGGAATGATGGTGCGATCGCTATAAAAATCCAACGAGGGACGATGATAGGGAAAAGATGTGTAAATCTTCCTCGTAGCTGGATTTGCCCGCACGATCATCGCGGCGACTGGTTTAACTGGATAAGCTTCAGATAATTCCCAAACCCAGTAGTTAGATTTCATTAACAGTAGCAGCGAAATATAACTTCCCCAAAACAAAATCTTCAAAAATTGCCCATCACCTCGTTCTGCCAAAATAGCTGCTAAGGTCATAGTTAAAGCTACAGCTACAAAAATCAGTTGTAAGTCTATTTTCGGTGTTGTACCCCAACTAAAATAAATGCTACCAGCAGAAGCGGCTACAGCAAGTATCGCCAAACCAGCAACCCAAGCACGGGGATAGGATGAGAGTAAAGGCGAATTTTCTGTATCTGATAATTGGATACCAAAAGCTAAAGCTAAACTAGGATAAATCGGGAATAAATACCAAGGAACTTTGGTAATCATGAAAGAAATTACCAGCAGATAAACACCACTCCACGCCATTACTAGTTTTGCCCAACTAAGGTTGCGATTTTCCCAGGTTAAGCGGATAGTTTGTGGTAAGAATAATAGCCACGGCCATGTGTATTTGAGAAGTTCAAGAACATAGTACCAAGGTGGTTCAGGATTCCCTTCTACAAATGAACCAATTCGGCCTAGTGATGGGTTTACAAGCCCAACTTGGGCGAAAGTGTAACCATAGTGAATTAATTGGGCACTATACCAAGCAGCTACAGGCAGAATACCAATGAAGATTGCTATCCAGAGATAGTAACAAGTGAGCAGTCGTGGTGTATCCCAAAACAGAAATACGATCGCGATCGCACCTAGTAATACGCCTAATAATCCTTGAGTCAGGCAAATCAGCCCAAAACTAATACCAACACCAAGGCAATAACGTAAATCCCGGCGCGATCGCAACACGCACAACATCATCACCATCAAAAAACTTACCATCGCCCCATCCAACATTGCCAACCGCCCATGACGCACCACCGGTAGCATTGTTAAATAAATCAACGCGCTATAAATAGCAGCCCAACGTTGGCGAAATATCTCTCTAGCAATGCAATACAGTAAAGGTACAGATGCCGCTGTTAAAATTGCTCCAGGCAGGCGCGTTGTCAACTCATTTTCGCCTCCTAAAGAATATGCCCAAGCAATTAGCAAATGCATCAAAGGCGGCTTGTTATAATATGGTTCACCTCCTAACGTTGGGTAAAGCCAACGCATTGATCCTGCTGGAGCGTGCCAAATTTCACGAGCAACCTGTGCCACAGTCCCCTCATCCCAATCTCGCAACGGCAATCCTCCCAGATTGATGCTAAACAGTAATACTGCTGCCAATAGCAATATCATTAGCCATACCCAATCAATCCATCTGCCAACCGTGCGATGCTGTTTTTCTAGATGACTCCAAATAAAGCTTCCTTCTTGCATATTCTATGTTAATCATTTTACTTTCTGGTTTGATTACATAGAGACATCTAGCGAATCTCCAATGTTGTCAC
Source organism: Nostoc sp. (assembly GCF_036919495.1). Lineage (GTDB taxonomy): Bacteria > Cyanobacteriota > Cyanobacteriia > Cyanobacteriales > Nostocaceae > Nostoc. Next base: position 18,425 of record NZ_JBALBZ010000210.1, on the reverse strand, counting down.
CCAGTAACAACGTATTTATTAACAATTGCTAGTTTCCAAGATTAACTCAAGTTTCTCTAATTAGCCCTATTTTTTGAAAAATTTATATTGGTTAATTAAATAACATTTTAGCTAATAAATGATAAAAATAATACAATCAATAAATTATTTATTACCTTTTTGACAGTCCGTGAATTAACTTGTATTTATTTAAATGGAACACTGAATTTAAATTTAGATACTTAGTTTTTATTTGATTAAATTCCAATCTAGTTTAGTTAATGTCAAAAATCATAAGCTTTTTTAATTAATAAAATAGTTATTGAAGTAGATTTTTTAATTAAATAATTTTAAATTTAATTAAGTAATTATCTAATTGACTTATCTATGTTATAACATCCCGTTATAATATTTTTTAAAATAATAAGCCCCGATAAAATTATGGGAGTCTGTCAATGAATTTACCTGTGATTGTGGATATTGCTATTGGTTTAGTTGTTATTTACTTGATTTTGAGCCTGATAGCTTCTGAAATTCAAGAGCTAATTTCTACATGCTTACAATGGAGAGCTAAACATTTAAAAAAATCAATCGAATTACTTTTAGCAGGTGGTAGCCAAACTGAAGACTCAGATATTACTAAAGCAGAAAACTTAGTAGATAAACTTTATAACGATCCTTTAATTAATACATTGAATCAACAAGCCAAAGGGAAAATAGAAAATAAGTTTCGGGGAATTAGTAAAAGTATTGATACAAACGGATTAGGAAAAAAACAAAGCGGCCCTTCATATCTTCCTTCTGAAACCTTTGCAATTACTTTATTAGATACCTTAAAAATTCCCCAGCTAATTAATTATGTTAAACATCCTAGTGAAGATGCTAAAACTAATTTATCTATAATATTAGCATTTTACAAAGAACTTAAAATAGGTGTTAACAATCAAGATAGTGAAGAATACAAAAAAATTAAAGCTATTTATGGAGATATTGACCAAAAATTTATAGATTTTGTTAATAAAGATTTGCCGGATGATGTACCTGATAATTTAATTAAGAGTCTTAGCGTGATTGCTCAACGGAGTAGAATAAAAATTGGCGACCTCACCGAAGAAATAAATCAGTTTCAAAATGAAGTGGAAACATGGTTTGATCGCTCTATGGATAGAGCCAGTGGCGTTTATAAACGCAATGCAAAAGGAGTTGCAATTTTAATTGGGATATCTGTTGCCATATTCACCAATACTGATACATTTCACCTAGTTAGTAGATTGTCGCAGGATTCGGCTATCCGCTCTGCTATTACTCAAAGTGCTAGTCAACGAGCCGATTTTATCAACGATCCAGAAGCCAGAAGGCAAATTGAGAAACTTTTAGGAGATGCTTCTGTTCCCATTGGATGGCAAAATATCAATCAGCAGTTTGAGTTATTAGATATTAAAGACTCGAACAGTGAAAAGGTTATATTAATCAAAATTTGGCAGGGTTGGAAATTAATTTGCGGTTGGATTGTGAGTGGTTTGGCTATTGCGATAGGTGCGCCTTTTTGGTTTGATATCCTGAATAAATTTGTCAATGTGCGAAATGCGGGGCCAAAACCTGTTGCGTATACTAAGGATCAACCGCCTCAGAAATAGCGTTTCAATTAAAAAATAAAAATAACTTGGAGTTTTAATTCTTTATTCTCAACAGTAATGTCAATTTGCCTGATAAATTCTCGAAAGTAAAATCGTCGCTCTGTTTCTGACAAATCTAACCAAAATTGTGGTATGGAAACAGCTTGAGCAACAGAACGCAAGTTAACTGGGGGAAGAGTCGCCAACTTTGCTTCGAGTGCAGAAATTTCTGTGCGGAGTTTGTAAGCCCTTAACTTTGCTGTTTCAATATCTAAAATTCCAGTTTCAATTAAAGCGGGTAACTGAGCAAGTATTTCTTGCTGACGAGCGATCGCTTGTCCTAAACTATTCTTGACTGCATCCAACTGGGGAAAATTCATCCCCGCGACGGCTAAGGGTAAATCACGGCAAACGGTTTCAATTGTATGTTCTAAAACCTCTTGGTAGGGAATAGCCTTACACTTGGGGCGTTGAGGACAGCTAGTAGAACGTAAATAAAGATACTCTTTATCTTGGTTGCGTTGGGTAACACGAGTAACTGTTAGATGTGACTGACACTCAGCACAGACAACTAACCCAGCTAAAGAGCGCCTAGCACTAGCAGTTCGGGATGGTAAACGGCTGTTACGGCGTAAAAGTCGGTCAACTTGGGCAGCTTCTTCCTTAGAAATTATTGGAATATGGGTATTAGAGATAATTTCACCATTTTGGTAAGCTGTATTGCCGCGATAAACTGGATTAGTCAGCCAGCGTCTTCCTGTGGTGACAGAGATTTTTTTGCCGTATTTTTTCGCCAAGTAACGAACTGAACCCCGCAGGGAACCATAGAGTAAAAAGTGTTCAAAAAAGTCTTTGACTACTGGTGAAGTACTGCGATCAACAGTATATTTTCCCTTACCTCTGCGATAACCGTAGGGAACTTTGCCGGGTGGCGGTGCAACCTCAAGACGATTCCGGGCGTGTCCTTGACGAATGCGACGACTACGTTGTTGACGTTGGATTGCATTTAGCAAATTTAGCAAGTCAGCGCCCAGAGGGTAATTTTCGGAAGTGTAGGGTTGTTCTGTGGCAATTATTGCTACTCCCATTACTTCGAGTTTATGTAAGCGATCGCTAATTTCCTCTACAGTATCCCCTAATTCTTCTAACCGACGAATCAACAGATAATCTGCTGGTTCAGTTTCGCAATCGGTAAATAATTGTTGTAATTGCGATCGCGTAGCGTGTCCATTCGCGCAGCGTGACTCTGGCTTACCTAAATCTTCATAAACCCGATCCACCTCCCATCCCCAATCAGCTTGATCGGGAGAAGATTCTAGTAGAGGATTGGTATAAGAGTAGGCAATGATTTTCATTTGTCATTAGTCATTTGTCTATTGGGCATGGTTATTCCCTTTGTCCCCTTGTCCTGCACCCCCCTCACTCCTGACTCAACTCGATAATATTCCCATCAGGATCTTGAGTGAATAAGGCAGGGCGGCCAGAAGCGCTGGGTTGAATGAGATAATTATGATTGAGCAACTCTTGTTTGGCAGCATCTAAGTTATCTACTGAGAAGGCGAAGTGGGGGTTGCGTCCCCATTTTTCGTTGGGGTTTTCGGTGGGGACAGTAGGTGCAACTATCAGGTGAATTTGATAGTTGCCGACTTGATACCATGCACCAGCGTATTTTAGGGAACGATCTATTTTGGATAATCCCAATACTTTGCCATAAAAGTGTTCAGAGCGTTCTAAGTCAGTCACGAGAATTGCTGTATGGAGACTTTGGGTAATCTGCATTGTCGGTAAGTGCGATCGCGTTTATTTAAATAACTATGCAGGGTATGCACCAGCTTGAAAAATCTGTTCGGCGGTTAAATCTAACTCTGCCAAAGTAGGCGAGACGATGCGCTCATTGCTTCTAAATTGAGTAACTTGGTATTCACCGTCAACTAATTGGTAAAGAGAGATAGTGGGTTGTTTAGGATTACCAATAAACTTTTTACCACCGGCAGCTAAATAATCAACAATCCAATATTCTTTTATCCCTATCTCTTCGTATTCCCCTAGCTTTTTATGATAATCATCCCGCCAGTAAGTACTAACAACTTCAATCACTAAAGGAATAGAATGTGCCATTTCAACAATCACCCCATCATGTAATTCGTATCTTCCACCTTCGGGTCGCCACGCTGCAAAATCTTCAAAGGTTACTAGTTTGGGTATGGCTTGAGTCATAATTTGTTACCTTGGCAACTACTTGACCTATACGGCAATCTTATCTTATGAACATATAAATATAACTATGTCAAACAAGCGATCGCCTTACCATCACTCTAGTAATCTCTCTAACGCCTCCCGTGCGATCGCACCCCAATATTCTTCCTTATACTCAACATATATCTCCAACGCTGTCTGCAAATTAACCCTCGCCTCTGCGTAGTTTTCTTCTGCTTCTGCAAGCCTTCCTAATTGAGCGTAGGTGCTGGCTTGGGAATAGCGATCGCCAAATTCAATTTTGCTCGCCAAAGCTTGTTGGTAATTGCGCCGCGCCTCCTCAAATTCCCGCAAATTTTGGGCAACTCTTCCCAACTTGTGGTAAGTGACAGCTTGAGAATAGCGATCGCCTTGAACTGTCAATGCATTTGTAATATATTATACTTTAGTAAAATGGATAACAATATGACTTTCAGCTTTACCCAGCGCTGGATTGCACAAGAGTGGTTTTATTAAAATAGCGATCGCTTATAAATCGCACTATTGAGTATAATCTTCTAACATAATCCAGAATTATATTTAATTGTCAATCCTCCAAAAGGTATAATAGATGTTGTTTTCGCTTACTTAGTTAATTTTGATCAACCAAATTAAAAGGTTGCTCATGGTTATTTTCGCTCAACCACACTGGGTTGATGTGAAAAAATAGCACAATTAATCAATTAATATAAATTTCAGTAAGACAACTGAGTATTAGTAACTTCTAAAAAATTTACCCAAACAAGCTTGTATATTGCTCAAACATTTGAAAGAATAACTAAAATAATCATTAATTATTATTTCTAGTTACTAAGTTATTAATTTCGATGTGATGATTGCCTCATCGGCGAAAAATTTAACTTTGCTATTACTATATCTTGAAAAATTATCTTCTTTAATTTAATACAAAAACTACATGGATCAAGTAATTACTGCAATGGCAGATGCTTTGTTTATAACTAATAATATAGGAGAAATAAAAAAAGTAAATCGTGCTGCCCAACAATTATTTGGTTTTAGTGAAGAAGAATTAATTAATAAACCAATATCATTGATAATTGATGAAGAGCAAGTTTTAATAGAAGCCATTCATCAGCATTCTTTTTTTCAGAAAAATCTTCAGAATTTAGAGCTAGTTTGCCGAACCAAGACTAGAGAAAAGCGGTTGATTGCTTTTTCTTGTTCAGTAATTCCGAAAAAAATAAAAGGATTAGAAGAAATTGTCTACATTGGTCGGGATATCACTGCTCGGCAGCAACGGGAACAACGGACAAGTGCCCAGTATGCTATCACTCGTCTATTATCAGAATCCCAAACTGTAAAACAGGTAATTCCGAAAATTTTGCAGTTGATTTGTCAAAACTTAGGATGGGATTTAGGCGAACTTTGGGCACCAAGTCAATATATTGGCACTTCGGTACAAGGAGATAGCCTCAATGCAGTATTAAGGTGTGTCGAAATTTGGTCAAGTCGAGTAATTTCTGCGCGAGAGTTTAAAGCAATCACCTGGCAAACTACCTATACACCCGGTGTTGGCTTACCTGGCCGAATTTGGATCAGACGTTTGCCTCTGTGGATTCAAGATATTACAGAAGATGGAGACCAAAGGCGATCGCAACCTGCTGCTGAGGCTGGATTGCACACAGCTTTTGGCTTCCCCATCTTAGACGATAGTGAAATCTTAGGAGTGATGGTTTTCTTTAGCCGGGATGTCCAACCAAAGGATAAAGACTTATTGCAAATGATGGGTTCTATTGGTAGTCAAATCGCCCAATTTATCAAACGCAAACAAGCAGAAGATGCTCTTGTAGAAAGTGAAGAAAGATATCGAGATTTATTTGAAAATGCTAACGATCTGATTCAATGCGTCAATGCATCTGGTCATTTTTTGTATGTCAATCGTGCATGGCGAGAAGCTTTGGGGTATAGCGAAGCTGAAATTGCGAATATGAGTGTTTTCGATATTATACATTCAGAATTTAAACAAGACTGTTTGCAAAGATTTTATCGGGTGTTCTCAGGAGAAAAGCTCGGGCAAGTAGAAGCCGCATTCGTTACTAAAGACGGTCAAACAATCTTTCTAGAAGGTAATATTAACTGTAAATTTGTCGAAGGTCATCCAGTTGCAATTCGCGGCATTTTTCGCAATGTCACCCAGCGACTAGCAGCAGAAGTGCTGCACCATCAGCAGACAGAAACCGAACGTTTCTTGCTGAATATTTTGCCAGCAGCAATCTCCAAACCCTTGAAAGAAACAACTAACATTGTCGAAGGCGTTGCTGATGTCACAGTTTTATTTGCAGATATTGTCAGCTTTAGCGAAATTGCTGCTTCTATGAGTGCAATTCAACTGCTAAACTTACTCAACTCGATTTTCTCAACTTTCGATCGCCTCACCGAACAACATGGTTTAGAGAGAATTAAAACCATTGGCGATGCTTATATGGTAGTTAGTGGTTTACCCACACGCCGCCGGGATCATGCTCAAGCGATCGCTCAAATGGCACTCCAGATGCAAGCTGCGATCGCTCTATTTAATACTGAGAATAACCAAAACTTTAGCATCCGTATCGGCATCCATACTGGTTCCGTAGCTACGAGAGTAATTGAATTCAAACAAATTACGTATAATCTCTGGGGAGACACCGTAAACATCGCCCACTGCATAGAATACCAAGGTATTGCTGGTAAAATCCAAGTTACAGAAGATACTTATAAGTCTTTGTGTAATGAATTTGTATTTGAAAAGCGGGGCGAAATCGAAGTTCAAGGCAAAGAGAAAATGACCACCTATTTGTTGATTGGACACAAGGGATGAGGGGGATGAGGAAGAATTTACTTCCCTATTTCCCCCTCCTCCCTCATCTCCCCCCACTCCCTACGGAGTATTCGGAATCAACCGCCCACAAGGATAGGTCGCTGTTTGCTTTTGGGCACTTTCAGCCACTGCTGTTGGAATTTGATCCGATGATTGGGTTTTGGCTGCTAAATAGTCTTTTTGCAGTTTATCCAAAATAGCTTCTCGCCTGTCGTATATACGCTTCAGTGGACGAGGCTCGCACTTGTTCAAGACGTATGCTGTCACCAATGGTAGAGCGATCGTGCTGTCGGTATAACAAACAATTGTGTTAGGTAACTCTTCTGGGTCAATCTTACCCCAACTGACAGCTTCCGATGGGGTTGCTCCAGACAAACCGCCTGTATCTGGACGCGCATCGGTAAACTGCACAAAGTAATCGTGTCCTCGTTCTTCTAGCCCCAATACTTCGTGAAGTTGCGGTTGGGTTTGGAGCAAAAAGTTTTTGGGACTACCGCCACCAAGAATTACAGCCGCACTTTTACCTCCAGATTCACGAGCATTATATGCGATCGCAGCCGTTTCATTTACGTCAATTGATGGATCTAACACCAACTGCGAACCTTCCAAAGCCAAAGCTGCCACGTTCATCCCAATTGAGCTATCTCCTGGAGAAGACGTATATATAGGCACGCCATACTCATAAGCTGTAGCAAGCAAACAGGAATGCTGTACACCCAATTGCTTTTCTACTTCCCGAACATACTTACCCAGTAAATAGTGAAACTCAGCAGTTCCCATCCGCTTCTGAAACGCTTCCCCTTGCAGAATCTTGCGGATGAACGCATCAGTTTCCAGCAGTACATCGTAACCAAAGATAATGTCATAAATGCGAATAGTGCCTTCCTGGCGCAGTTTCACATCATCCAAAAACGGATTACCAGCAAAAAGTTCAAAACCCAAACCGTAGTGCATATCGTGGTAAAGATTTGCACCAGTGCTGATCATCCAGTCAATAAAGCCGTTGCGAATTAAGGGTGCAAGCGCTGAAACCCCGAATCCTGCTGGCGTCATCGCACCGGAAAGGCTAACTCCCACCGTCACACCTTCTGTTAGCACATCACGACTCAATAGTTGGCAGATTTCTCGCAACCGTGCTGAGTTGTAAGCGGTAAAGTATTGATCGATCAAATCCACCACATTGATATCATTTGATATAGGTGTAGGTGCGATTTTTTGACCCAGCTGTTTAGACATTTTGGCACTCCCGAACAGTAAACACGCCGAATCTAATAGTATCTAGCTTTCAACCAAAGTGACAGCAATTTTACTAGTACAGCACCGCGTAAATCCATCCACAATACGAACAAGAGGTCATTTCCCCCTGCCCTCTACTTCTTCATTGAGATTCTGAAAAGATTAAATTTAATGGAAGATTTAATAGATCGAGACAGGTGTACGCTACCTACATGGAAATGCGTCAACAGAGGACTCAACCAATGGGATATGTAATTGCTACTGCAAATATGAAAGGTGGCGTTGGTAAAACCACCCTCACTGTCAACTTAGCTACCTGTTTAGCTAAAAATCATGGTAAACGGGTGCTTGTCCTTGATTTAGACAGCCAAATTAGCGCCACACTCAGTTTGATGTCGCCTTTAGATTTTGCCAAACGTCGTAAACAAAGTAAGACATTTAGGTATCTGATCGACCAGGTTATCAATCCAGAACCAGACGCAAAATTGACAATTCAAGATATCATTCAATCCCAGGTTTGTAATCTTCCCGGACTAGATTTATTACCAGGAGATATCGACTTATATGATGAATTTGTTGTGTCAGAAATGCTGCATCAGCAAGCAACTGCTTTGGGTGAACAAGACTTTGAAACAATTTGGAATCGCTTTGAAAGAGTCTTGATCAATAATATTTTAAAATCTGTACGTCAAGAATATGATTTTATCCTCTTGGATTGTGCGCCTGGATATAATTTATTGACTCGTAGCGCTTTAGCTGCGAGTGATTTTTACATACTTCCTGCTAAACCAGAACCCTTATCTGTGGTGGGTATTCAACTGTTAGAAAGACGCATTGCCCAATTAAAAGACAGTCACGGAAATGAAACCAAAATAAATATAAAAATGCTGGGAATTGTATTCAGCATGTCTAGCGCTAACCTTCTCACTGGCAGATACTATAAACAAGTGATGCACCGCGTTGTTGAAGATTTCGGTGTAGAAAAAATTTGTAAGGTACAAATACCAGTTGATGTCAACGTTGCTAAGGCTGTTGATAGTTTTATGCCAGCTGTTTTAAATGCTCCCCAATCAGCTGGTTCAAAAGCGTTCTTTCAATTAACTCAGGAGTTGTTGCAAAAGCTATAGCTCTAGAACTGGTGATTTCAACGAAGAGGCAGGGGAAAGGGGGGATAAATCTTGAGTAAATGACCCCATAATAACCTTATCAAAGCCTACACTCTGCCTCCTGCCTTTCTTGATAAAAAGGGTAATAATTAAGTGATGTTTCCGATAAGTCCAGCGTTTATACTGAAGCTATCTACAGCAATATTCGGCTATTGAGTGAAAAGGCCAGTAAATCTCGCTAAGAAACAATGCTTACAAACAATTCTGTACAGGCAGAAAAAAATCAACGCTTGGTAATGCATTTACCACGAACTCTGAGTTATCTCGAAACCTGGGGCTTTGGCTTAACGGGTCATGTGGGGTGGATTGGTACTGCCCCCATTATTCATGCAGCGTTAGGACCTAAAGCTATCTTAGTTTGGTTCTTTGGCACGATCATTTCCTTTTTACTCAACTTGCAAGTACAAAGTCTAGGTAGACATTGGCCAGATGTCGCTGGGGGAACACCAAACTATACCACAAGGCTACTAAAGAACTTTCCTAGCTTAGGCCGTTACGTGGCATTAGGATACTTTTTTAGCTGGGCAGCAGCACCAGCACTATATGCAATTATTCTTACAGACCTAATCAAAGTCAATTTTGAAACATTAGATATTTCTTGTCCAGAAACTTTTTTAAAAGTTCTTTTTACAGTAATTCCTTTTATTTTGGCTTTCAGTGGCACTCGTGCTTTAGCACTTCTGCATTTATTTTTTGTATTCCCAGCCATTTTATTACTACTTTTGTTTTGTTTTCAAGGCGTAGTATGGTCAGCTTTCTCAACTACTAGTTTTAAACTTATCCTAACTAGCACAGAGAGCCTGAGCTTTGAAGAATGGGCAAAGTGGTTTTTTCTAGCTAGCTATTCAATTTATGCTTGTGAAACCACTTCTTCTTTTGTTGCTGATAGCCGCCACCCATATAAAACTTTGCAGTTCTTAACCGTAGCTGCTTGGCTCATTCCTGCGGTGTTTTTAGGTGCTTCTTGGGTATTAATGTGTTCGTCTCCAAACCCAGCAATAGATGGCGATGTGTTCTTAAATCTAGTGGCGGCTTCTAAGCCTTTTTGGGGTGAATCTGCCTCTTTTATAGTTACACTTCTCATTACTGTATCCTGCCTTTTAAGTGCTACTACGGCAGTTTCCAACTCTCCTCGGATATTATATCAACTTGCTTTAGACGAGCAGCTTTCTCCTCTATTTACATTAGTTTCCCCCCAAGGTGTCCTTGGGCCCGCTATCTTAGTTACCTTTCTACTCAGTCTGCTTTGTCTAAATTTGGGAAATGTACCTCAACTTGTCACAGTAGCAGGCACATGTTATCTCGTGTCGATTATGGGTCTACATCTGGGATTATGGCTGTGTCGGGGCAAACCGCAGGTGTTATGGCCTTGGTGGTCACTTAGTTTTTTCTGTATAGAAGCAGTAGTTTTAATAGTAGGAGGTTTAGCTTGGAATTGGAGAGATTTTTTAGTGGGTTTATTATTACCCATTATTCTGATGATAGGAGATGTTGCGCTACGTCGCTTAAATTTAGAACCATTACACCTAAAATGGTGGAGACAGCATTACAACGTTAGGTTTAATAGAAACAACCAGGATTTTGTTGTACTACAGGTGATTGTCCTAGTCTCATTAATTTGTATTACTGCCACAAGCAGTTGGCTTCTCCGCGATTTATTAGACAAAAATTATCATAACGTTCATAATTCTTTGCTAGCTATTCTGTTAGTGACGCTTTCTGTTGCAGGGGTTGCGATCGCTTGCTGGACAACCTTACCACAAATTGTTGCTATTGATAATGCACGCAAACAAGCAAAAAGCCTGTTTATTACTACTCTTGATACCGTCCCTGATACTATTTTAGTTTTAGATGAAAACGGTAAAATTTGCCAGACAAATGCTGCTGCTGAAGAATTATTTCAAACAACTATTCAGCAGCTACTTGGCAGAAAATTGAATCAACTCTTAATCAGCTATCGCGGCAAACCAGAGCAATGGTCTATTAGAAGTGAGCAAACCTTAAAAATCAACCAAGGTCTACTAATTGTTGAATCGACTATTTCACAGCCATTTAATTCCCAGCTACGAGAGTATGTTGTTATTATCCGTGACATCACTAAACGTAAGTTAGTAGAAAAAGAATTAGTTCAGTATCGTCATCAGCTTGAGCAGATGGTTCTAGAACGCACCGTTGAACTTATTAGAGTGAATCAACAACTTGAGCAAGACATTATCAAGCGTCAACAAGCACAAGAGCAATTACTGCACAATAGTCTTCATGATGGGCTAACTGGATTACCTAATCAACGATTATTTTTGGAGCGAGTGCAGGGGGCAATAGAACGTACTAAAGAGCAAAATAAATATTTATTTGCCGTACTATTCTTAGACTTAGACCGTTTTAAAGTTGTTAATGACAGTCTTGGACATCTACAGGGAAATCAACTTTTAATTGAAATTTCTTATCGGCTAAAATCAGTTTTACGAGTTGGAGACATAGTTGCCCGTTTTGGTGGAGATGAGTTCACAATCTTAATTGAGGAAATTGAGGATATCAGCACTGCTATACAGGTAGCCGAGCGCATTAAAAAAGTGCTAGCTTTACCATTTCAATTAAATGAGCATAGAGTGTTTACTAATGCTAGTATTGGCATCGCTTTAAGTAAAGTAGATTATGAGCAAGCAGCACAGATTCTCCGCGATGCCGATGTGGCAATGTACTGCGCTAAATCACTTGGTAAGGCACGCTATCAGGTCTTTGACCGAAAAATGCACGAGGGTGCATCTTTGCTCTTGGAGTTAGAAACTGCTCTGCGAAATGCACTGCTCAAACCAGAAGAATTTTGCCTTGATTACCAGCCAATTATTTCACTGACAACTGGCAAAATTATTGGATTTGAGGCTCTGATACGTTGGCATCATCCAGAACGAGGGCTTGTTTCCCCTCAAGATTTTATTCCCTTGGCAGAAGAAACTGGAATGATTGTTAGTCTCGGCCAATGGGTGCTTTATGAAGCCTGTCATCAAATGCACAAATGGCATAAACAATTTCCTAGCTCATTACCTTTGACAGTTAGCGTTAATTTTTCTGGGAAACAAATCACCCAACCTGATGTATTTAAACAAGTTAAATATATTTTAGAGCAGACTGGGCTGAACCCATGCAGTTTGAAATTGGAGATTACTGAAACCTTATTGATGGATAATTTTGAATTAGCTACCACCGTACTTTCCCAGTTAACAGCTCTGAATGTCGAGTTGCACATGGATGATTTTGGTACTGGCTATTCATCTTTGAATTATCTGCACCGCCTACCAATCAAAACCCTTAAAATTGACCGTTCTTTTGTCAGTAATATAGGTAGTCGAGGAGAAAATTTAGAAATTGTTCGAGCTATTGTGACATTAGCTCATAATTTAAATATGTCTGTAACAGCAGAAGGGATAGAAACTGTAGAGCAATTAGCACAACTGAAGGCTTTACAATGTGATTATGGACAAGGGTATTTTTTCTTCCCAGCTATGGAAAGTGCAGAAGTAGAAACATTACTTGCTGCTAACTTGTGTTATAAAAACTTTTTAAAGAAATAAAACAGGAGTCAGAATTCAGAATACTCTACCCATAAAAGGATAAAGTTTTAAGAGGAAAATTTTTAATGCTAGTTGCTTCTATCAGGGGCAAAGGTGCGTGGCGGAACGTTCGCGGTAGCCTCTCGTAGAGAAGTATGGTTTTAAACCAATATTTAGAAGCTAGTCGTACAGAATTAATACTGAATTCTGACGCCTCGGCGGAGCGTCTCCGGCTCCGCCCCTGGGTTCTGAATTCTTTTCATAAAATCTTGGAATTAAATTCTCTTTAGAAAAAATCTCGTAAAATTGGGCGATTAAGATTGCTTGATAATCTACATTAGTGTAGTACTGGCTGTAGCTGGAAATCCTCGGCGTTATCAAGTAACCCTTCTTCTTGCAAAAGTTCATTAATAAAAATATTGATTTTCTTCTGATTAATATTCTGCATGACTATAATGTGTGCCCAATCTTCAAAAACTGCTAACTGCCACTTTTTAATTAACCTTTGAGAAGGTTTTTGAAATACTACGGTATTAGAAAATTTATTTAACATGCATGGATATTCTCTTATTTGAAGTTGTTGGAAAAGATATTGAGCATTATCAATACAAGTATTTGCTTCTCTAGCTAATCCATCATGACCTCTTGTTTGCACTGCATACCAGAGAATTAGGGGAGTATGACCGTTTCTAGATCCTAGAATAGTTGTATCTGATGAACCAATATATTCAATTTCTGTTTCAACTTTTTCTACCCATTTCTTTTTAGTTAAAACTACACCACAAGGTAACGGAGAACCAATGAATTTAGCAGAAATAGCTATACTATCTATGGGTTTTTGAAAGTTAATTTGGGGAGCGCCATCTAAAAATGGTAATATTAATCCTGAAAGTGCAGCATCACAATGAATATAGTAATCTTTAATTTGATTGCGCTCTAAAATTTTTAGAACTTTGTCTAAGTTATCAATTCCACCTTTGACAGTAGTCCCAATATTTAAATTTATGATGGCTGGATAACTACGATTTTCACTAAGTAGTTGTTCAAAATGGCGATAATCCATTTCTCCATTAATTTGCGAATTAATAACATTATGTTGAATGCGGAATAATTTAGCTGCTTTAGGAATTGAGTAATGAGAGTCTTGTGATGAGTAAAGAATCCCATTCGGGTAGATTTCCCTTGCTAAGAACATTCCATATAAATTACCTTCAGTTCCGCCAGCAGTAACATAACCCCAAAACTCATCTTCTGGAATCTTATAGAGGTGAGCAAAAAAAGATAAGACTTCTTGCTCAAACTTACGAGAATGAAGACCAAAATCTGGCTCAATATATGGATCTCCAGCATTATTTAATAGATGATTGAAAAATTTTGCGATCGCACTATAATCACAACTTAAATTATATGGATAGCCTGCATGAAACTGCGATCGCTGTTCTATTTGCACCAAAAAATCTGCCAAGTCTTTAGCAACTTTATTTGACATATCTTTGTATCTCTTAAATTTTGATTGGCTTAATACATGTTTTAATCTAGGTTATACGTATTAATCCATACCTTCATGTTTTCTTAACAATCTCTTTATAGGGCTATTTAATTAGAAAATCTCCATAATAATACTTAGACTAATCCAGTAATAATACTTAAATTTTTTGCTAAAAAGCCTATTACACTTAGAACCTACGTACTGAAGAAAATAACCATAATGTGTATTACGCAAAATATCTATTTCAGGCGGTGACTGGAACCTGATTTAACGTTAATTCTACGGATGATGTAGTGTCTATCTAATTAGCTGAATTGAAAAGACCACTAAGAGGTTTTACTAGCCAAAAAATTCCCTCTCTGAGTCAGAGAGGGAAAAACTTGAACTTTAGTTGGAGTTAGGGAGAGGTTTGTTGAACTAACGTATATTTACTAGAACTTTCCGGCTAAGGCTGCAACGCATCGTTCGCAAATTAAGGGATGTTCTGCTGATTCTCCCACGTAAGTAGAGTAGTTCCAACAACGATCGCACTTTTGACCGTCTGCTTTCACCACACCAATTCCCCAGTTATCCTCACCTTGAACACTTAAGGTTTTCAATCCTTGCAATGCGTCAGCAGTATCTAATAATTCCACTTGGGAGGTAAGGAATAAATAGCGCATTTCATCAACACCATCACCATTAACAGGGTTTAAAGCTTTAATAGCAATGCGTAATTTTTCATCATTGACATAAATTAACGCTTTTGCTTCTAGAGAAGAACCAATAATTTTTTCTACCCTAGCTTGCTCTAAAACCTTATTAACATCGGTGCGAAGTTGTCGCAATGTTTTCCAAAATTCTGCTAACTCTGGATTACGCCATTTTTCCTCTACCTGCACCCAACCAGCTTCAAATACCGATTTGTAAGGTGTTTTGTAGGGGAGATATTGCCAGATATCTTCGGCGGTGTGGGATAGTACTGGTGCGATCGCTCGTGCTAAATTATCTAAAGCTATCTTCAGCACCGTTTGACAACTGCGACGGCGGAAAGCATCTTTTGCACTGATGTACAGCCTATCTTTGGCAACATCTAAATAAAAGTTGGATAAATCTACCACGCAGAAATTCTGCACTGTTTGGAAAAAGCGGAAAAATTGGAAACTCTCAAAGGCAACGGTTACTTCCTCAAATACCTCGGTGATACGGTGCAGCATATAACGGTCAAGTTCTGGCAATTCCTCGAAGGGGACTGTATCTTTTTCCGGGTCAAAATCATCCAAGCTACCCAACAAAAACCGCGCCGTATTGCGGATTTTGCCTCTGACATCGTTCATCTGCTTGATGATGTTTTTGCCAATGCGGACATCGCCAGAGTAGTCTACCGATGATACCCACAATCGCAATACATCTGCACCGTAGGGCGGTTCTACTTTTTGATTTTTTCCGCCTTCAATGATTGTATTTGGGTCAACCACGTTTCCTTCTGACTTACTCATCTTTCGCCCTTGTTCGTCCAAAGCGAAGCCGTGAGTTAGTACAGTTTTGTAAGGTGCAATGTCATTTACCGCTACACTGGTGAGCAAACTTGACTGGAACCAGCCACGATGTTGGTCGGAACCTTCCAAATATATATCAGCAGGGTAGCGTAACTCTGGACGCTGTTGGACGACAGCCGCCCAAGATGAGCCAGAATCAAACCATACATCCATTGTGTCTGTACCTCTGCGGTAAGATTTACCATTTTGACGATAAGATTCGGGTAATAACTCCTCCACTGAAAGTTCCCACCAAGCATCAGAACCTTTTTCAGCGATAATTCCTTGAACGTGGTTGATAATTTCCTCATTCAGCAGTACTTCCCCCGTGGCTTCATCATAGAAAACGGGAATAGGTACACCCCAACTCCGTTGACGAGAGATACACCAATCGGAACGTTCCGCTACCATTGGCGTGATGCGATTTTCACCTTGGGCTGGAATCCATTTTACAGTTGCGATCGCCTTTAATGCTTCTTCTCTAAATCCTTCTACGGAAGCAAACCATTGTTCAGTGGCGCGGAAAATCGTTGGTTTCTTCGTCCGCCAATCATAAGGATACTTGTGGGGATATGGTTCTTCTTTCAACAAGGAACCAGCCCCCGCCAGTGCATCAATCACCGCTTGGTTCCCATCACCCAGCACATTCAACCCAGCAAATTGTCCCGCTTCTTCGGTAAAATTGCCATTGTCATCCACTGGTGCAAGGATGGGTAAACCGTAGCGCTGGCCAACAATGTAGTCTTCTTGACCATGACCAGGTGCAGTATGTACCAATCCAGTACCCGACTCAGTAGTAATGTAATCACCGCCCACAACAATCGGACTTTCTCGGTCAAATAGAGGATGACGGTAAGTAGTATGTTCTAAATCGTTCCCCTTAAACGTGGCTTTTACAGTTAACTCAACTCCCAAGGTTGAAGATAAACGTTCCACTAAATCAGCAGCAACGATGAGATATTTAAAATTACTCTGCGCCTCCGTTTCTGGGCGGGAAACTTCCACCACTGCATAATTCAAATCTGCATTCACCGCCACAGCCAAATTCCCTGGAATTGTCCAAGGTGTAGTTGTCCAAATAGCCACACCCAAATCGGACTGATATTCTGCCAACAATGGTTTTACAGCTGACGCCAAACTTGTAACTGCAAAAGCTGCATAGATACTGCGGGAAACGTGACCTTCAGGATATTCCAACTCAGCTTCAGCCAAAGCGGTTTTAGAACTGGGACTCCAGTGAACCGGCTTCAAACCTCGATAGATGTAGCCTTTCAAGAACATCTGACCAAACACGCCAATTTGAGCCGCTTCATAAGCTGGCTTCAAAGTTAGATAAGGGTGGTTCCAATCACCCCAAATACCGTAGCGTTGAAAATTTTGGCGCTGGTCGTTTACCGTACTTAGAGCAAATTCTTCCGCTTTCTGCCGCAGTTGTAAAGATGTTAAGTTTTGCCGTTCTGCTGACTTCATATTCTGCAAAACTTTTAACTCAATTGGTAAACCGTGACAATCCCAACCAGGGACGTAGCGAACTTTACGCCCTTGTAGCAGTTGGTAGCGATTAATAATATCTTTGAGAATTTTATTTAAGGCATGACCAATATGGAGTGAGCCATTAGCGTAGGGAGGCCCATCGTGCAGTATAAATAATTCGCCAGGGTTATTTTCGGAAAGGCGATCGTAAATTTTATTTTCTTCCCAAAATTTTTGGATTTCAGGCTCACGCTTGATGGCGTTTGCCCGCATATCAAAATTAGTCTTGGGTAGGTTTACAGTATCTTTGTAACTTCCTGATTCGGTCACAGTCTCATGCCTAAAAATAGGTGTGCAGGTTTTATCAATTATAGAAGATGGCATCAAAACCAAATTTTGCTATTTGAACGCGAGTTTGATAAACCTCTCCCTACCTTGAATTTTCGTTAATAAAGTTGCAATAGGACTCTTCCACAAGGGCGACGCCGATAGCGTTCGCGCAGCGTCTCGTAGAGAAGCGGTAGCGAGTCAGACGCCTGCCGTCGCTAACGCTGCGCTATCGAGCGTCATAGCCCATCGTAGACATCGCCACTATAAAATTCAGATGCATTAAATATAAGCTTGACACGGCACTAGATTTATGAGTGAAGTGGATTATTGCAGCAAAGGAGTTGTGCTTTTACCGTTAGTTGACGCTAATTCCCTCCCGTTTATAAGCTACGGCGTACACACAAGTCGAATTACCCCCCTTAATCCCCCCTTAGAAAGGGGGGAAAAAAGAAATCTAATTCCCTCCCCTTTATAAGGGGAGGGTTAGGGTGGGGTAACTTCCCTCAACCTACAAATAACTTCCTTAATCTTCTCCACCACACCATCAATATTTTGATAAACTTCTTGATTCGTAAATCTCAAAAACCTCGTACCTTTTGATTCCAAAAATGCTTGGCGATCGCGGTCATATTCTAGAACTCCATCTTGATAGTGACTATCACCATCAATTTCTATGGCAAGTCTCAATTCCGAAGAATAAAAATCCACTACAAACCTGTCAATACTGTATTGTCTGCGAAATTTACAGCTTTCAATTTGTTGATTTCTAAGTTTTGCCCAAACTATTTTTTCACATGGGGGCATATTGTTTCTGAGAGTTTGCCGTTTTCGCTTTTCTGAGGTTTGGTTATACAGCTTTGTCATCAGCGTTTTCATATTCCTGGACTCTGCTTATTATTCCCAGGATTACCCCCCTTAATCTAGGGTGTTGACTTTGTGGGAAAACCACTCAGAAAAGTTCATGCAAATTTTGTGTCGTCATCTGATGTTGAAAATACAATTTTCCTTTTTGAGA
>NZ_JBALBZ010000209.1:0-13677 GCF_036919495.1 Nostoc sp. | reverse complement strand
AGCTGAGAACATCGGAAGCTGGGTGCGGTGAAAGTCGCACGCCCAGATTTAACAGAGAGGTGCCCCGGATAATACCGGGCATCGACTCTACCAGAATGCAAGCTGAAATCCTGAATCCCCAATTGCTATGATGCCCTGTTATGAATTGCCCATATCCCAGATCCGTCGCTTTGGATTAGCTTTAATGCTGCCAGTTGCACTCTTGGGCGCTTTTGTTTTCCCTACTCAAGTGCAAACCGCTACTGCACAAACATCTCAGGCAAATCGGCCCCTCACTATCCGCGCTGATGTGCAAGAATATGACGCGAAAAACCAAGTAATCACTGCTCGCGGTAACGTGCAAATGTTGTATCCGGCTCGCCAGATTCAGGCAACATCTGCCCAAGCACAGTACTTTAGTAAGGAACGCCGAATTGATTTCAGTGGCAACGTCTATATTTTGCAACAGGGCGGTAACAGTATCCGCGCGGAGAAGGTAACCTATTTAATCGACGAAGGGCGATTTGTTGCGTTACCCCAATCCAACCGTCAAGTAGAGTCCATCTACATGATCCAAGAATCAGATAATGATGGACAAACTGCAACACCTGCCCCAAAAACATCACCTTTGAAGCCTTCTAATTAGCATTTACCACCAACAAAGGGCGGCTCCAGCGTGAAAATTGTTTTAGAGAATATCCACAAATCTTACGGCAAGCGAGTAATTGTCAATCGTGTCAATCTTTCTGTTGCTCAGGGCGAAATCGTTGGTTTACTAGGCCCTAATGGGGCTGGTAAAACAACGACATTTTACATTGCCACAGGTTTAGAAAAACCCAATCAAGGAAAAGTCTGGCTGGGTAATCTAGATGTTACAGAAATGCCAATGCACAAAAGGGCGCGATTGGGTATTGGCTATTTAGCACAAGAACCAAGTGTTTTTCGCCAGCTTTCCGTAGAGGATAATATTCTGTTGGTACTGGAGCAAACGAATGTGCCACGATGGGAGTGGTCAAGACGACTCACAACTTTACTGCGGGAGTTTCGGTTGGAAAAATTAGCCAATAGCAAAGGAATTCAACTTTCTGGTGGTGAGCGACGGCGGACGGAATTAGCAAGGTCTTTAGCTGCGGGAAAAGAAGGGCCAAAATTTTTACTTTTGGATGAACCATTTGCAGGAGTTGATCCGATCGCAGTCTCAGAAATTCAGCAAATTGTTGCACAACTGCGCGATCGCGGCATGGGAATCTTAATTACAGATCATAATGTCCGTGAAACCCTGGCCATCACCGATCGCGCCTATATAATGCGCGAGGGACAAATTCTCGCTTTTGGCGCTGCTGACGAACTCTACGGCAACCCCCTGGTGCGCCAATATTATTTAGGTAATAATTTTCAAGTCTAAATTAATCATTATTTAGTTAATAATTTAAAAGGCTATTTTAAAATATTACGCATAAATTTATTAGTTAATTTTCAGGTATTTAAAATTAAATTTTAATCCTAAATATAGATACCATTTATTTTGCCAGGGTTGCTAACATTGAACTTTTCAAGCTAGCCATGATATCAAAGAAGCTTACGTCTTTCTACAACTTCTATTCGCTGCTACCTTTTACGATCATGGATCGTTACCTTGCTAGCGAATTGTTAGCGCCGTTTTTCTTTGGTGTCGGAGCTTTTTCATCAATTGGCGTTACCATTGATGCTGTATTTGATTTAGTTAGAAAAATTGTAGAATCTGGGCTACCAATAGACATTGCCATTCAGGTCTTTTTGTTAAAGTTTCCTAACTTTATCGTTTTAGCCTTCCCTATGTCTACGCTGCTGGCTACTTTGATGACTTACAGTCGTCTTTCTAGCGAGAGCGAACTAATTGCCCTGCGTGGTTGTGGGGTGAGTGTCTATCGGATAGTGCTAACTGCTGTGCTGTTGAGTCTTGTGGTTACAGGAATGACATTTGTGTTTAACGAACAAATTGCACCAGCAGCAAATTACCAAGCGGCGATGACTCTGGATAATGCCCTCAAATCAGATAAGCCAACTTTAAAACAGCAAAATATTTTCTATCCTGAATACCAGGATGTTACACAACCGGATGGCTCTAAGAATAGGATATTGACACGCTTGTTTTACGCCGATCAATTTGATGGTAAGCGGATGTTAGGTTTGACGATTATAGACCGTTCAACAAAAAATCTGAATCAAATTGTGGTATCAGAATCTGCCCAGTGGAATCCTTCTCAAAATGTCTGGGATTTTTACAACGGTACTATATATTTTGTCGCTGCCGATCGCTCTTATCGCAACATCGTCAGATTTGAACACCAACAACTGCAACTACCGCGCACGCCATTAAGTCTGGCAGAAAAAAGTCGGGACTATGGTGAGATGAATATTGCTGAAGCACTAGATCAACTACAAGTAGAACTTCTCGGTGGCGATCGCCAAAAAATTCGTAAACTCGAAGTGCGGATTCAACAAAAAATCTCTTTACCTTTTGTATGTGTAGTTTTTGGCTTAGTAGGTGCAGCGATGGGAAGCATACCCCAGCGAACTGGAAGAGGTACCAGCTTTGGGATTAGTGTCGTAGTAATTTTTTCGTACTACTTAATTTTCTTTATTACTGGTGCGATCGCGCAAGCAGGTGCCCTCTCTCCCTTTATAGGGGCTTGGTTACCCAACTTTCTTTTTCTGGGAATAGGTCTATTCTTATTGATGCGAGTTGCCAATCGATGAGGGGGATGAGGGCGATGAGGGAGATGAGGAGAATATTACTTTTGCTTCCCCTACCCCCTGCCCCCTGCCCCCTGCCCCCTGCTCTCTTCATCCCCACACTTCAATTACGGATGATAATTTCGACATTCTGGTGCATTTGGGTTTTCCTTACAGTATTCTTCAAAAGAGACTTTGGCTGATACCATACCCTCAGCTTTCTGATGAGCGGCTTCTGCTTGAAGTTCTTCTACTTCATCCCAGGCGGCTGCACAAGCTTTAGAATAAGCACCTTGTTCGGTGCAAATAGCCCGAGACTGCTCAATGGCTTTTTGAATTCTCTCCTCAAGCAATAGGGCTTTTGGCGCTTCTACAAAGTCACTTTTAGTCAAAATGTCGGTAATCGAAATGATACCTAACAGCTTGCCTTGAATCACAGGCGCTCGATGAATACCAGTGTTAGCAAATAACCGCGCTACATATTCCACACCCAAATCAGGATTGACCACAATGCAAGGCTTACTCATAATTTCGTAAACCCGCACTTGCTTTGGGTCTTTACCGTAGGCTGTTACCTTATAGACAATATCCGTTTCTGTAACAATGCCATAAGCATCATTGTCATAGCGACGATCTACAACCAGCGCCCGCAATTTTTTGTCCTTCATCAGCCCCACTGCTTCAGCAACAGTCGCCGAACCGCGAATGGTAACTACATCTTTGGTCATGATATCTTCAGCTTTCATCATTGCTGTAGTCTCCTGGTTAATGTACGGGTGCAGCACAGTGCCATCAGAGGCGCATAGAAGCATTGCAGCACACAGTTTAGTTGGCTAACTAGAAAATAAAAAAGTTGAACTTTTGTCCAGCTACAACAATAAATTAGACCAGTTGTCAATTCCTGATGTTATCCAATGTGACCGATACTCAAAAATAAGCATAAATTGCCATAACTTTATAAAAAATCTCGCCAAAGGACTCTAGCCGCTAAAAAGTAAATTTTTGACTACTACATGTCTATTGGTACTGACTAATAACTGATAGAGAAGTTAGGATAAAATTACTATCCAATTTCAGTTGAGATATTCCTGTTTAGAAAAACAAAATAATTAAACACCAACGCTTTCAGCTTCCGTCAAGTTTTACCGATTTCGAGTAAATTTCAATTATCAATCCCATGCCAAATCGTCATTATCCTCCCGCCTACTTACGGTATCTCAAAGCCAGGTTATGGAATCTAGGGCGACCTGGTTTTTGGGGTACTGCAATTTTTTTATCTGTAGTTGGGCTAGTAACTTGGGAATACTGGTCAAACCCAGATATTTTCGTTTATAAGCAAAAAAGTCAAGTCGCCTCACAAGAGCCTGCTGATTCCTCACTGTCAGAAGAAAACAAAGCCATTGCAGCAGATATCGATAATCTGCCAGTTTTATTTAATGACTTTGACCAATCAACTCCTTTAGTAACGCCGAATAACTCCAAGGGAAATACTGAGACAAAAAATAGTCAAAACTCCTTAGAGGATGTAATTAAAAAACAAAATTCTGCTAATAATACCAAATTAAATCCTGGTCTAGGCATTAATGCCGATACCTCCCCAGCTATGAAAAATCCCTTTGTTGTACAAACAGAAAATTTATTGCGGACTGGGACGGTTGATAATAATAACCAGTTTTTAGGTATTAAGCCCTTAACTACAGCATCTGAACCAACAGAGGAGGAAACATCTTCTAGCCTGGGTATTGGACTTACCAATCAAACCACCAAGAATCAAAATGTCTCCACCAGTCCTGTGCAAGCAGCACTCAACCAATCTACAAACCAGCAATATTCTAGCTTCAATGGGACTGCAACTCAAAAAAATGGCTTGGGTCGAGCCTCTGAGCCAGGAACAACGTTGATGCCATCCATTAACAACTTACCTAGTCAGAATTCTCTACCAAGTGCTGGGTTAACTACTGGGACAGGCTACACCTCAACGGGTACGAACTTGCAGCAAAATCCTTACAGTAATTTAAATAACGGTCAGGTATTGCCTAGTAATGGGTTAAATACTGGTACAGGTTATACATCAACGGGTACAAACTTACCGCAAAGCCCCTATAATAATTTAAATAATGGTCAAATAGTGCCTAATGTAGCACCAGTAACGCCCCCAGGCACGTATGCAGTACCAAGTAATATTGCACCTTACTCTAGCCAGATTCCAAATCAAGGCGTTGTCACCCCCACAAATCCTGTAGGATATGGGAATTATGGGTTGCAGCAATCAACGCAACCACCACAATCTACTTATGGAAATTATGGGTTGCAGCAATCAACGCAACCACCACAATCTAATTATATGTTGCAGCAACCAACACAGTCTAATTCCTTATATCTTCGCCAGATTCGAGACAGGTATAGAGGTTCAGATCAAAGATGATTTTAAGCACCTTGGCTGGAGATAAAGTCTAGCTAAGGTGTTTGTGGGCTATTTGGAATAATTGGAACTTCTGGTGTTTCGGGTTGTTGCTGTTGTCGTTGTAAATATTTACTCAATACATAAGCCATATCTCCACGGGTTACAGGTTTTAATGGGGAAATATTGCCTTGAGCATCTGTATTGAGAAATCCTTCAGTAGCTACTGTAGCGATCGCTTTTCTAGCCCAAGTTGGGATAGACTTTTGATCTGAATATGAAGCCAGAATATCATTCACAGCCTCATCGGGAAACTGAAATACACCATAAGCCTGGGCGAAAATAGCAAGAGCTTCAGCCCTTGTCACCTTTTGGTTAGGAAAAAATTCATTGCCCCGATAGCCTTTCATGATGTCAGTTTTTAAGACTGTCTGTATATCATTAAATGCCCAATGAGAACGAGGAACATCTGGAATAGTTAAATTTTCTTTGCTAACAGCTTCTCTCTTATTTAGCCCAAATGCTTTTACCATAATTGATGCTAATTCGGCCCTACTGAGTAACTTTTCTGGGTAAAACTTGCCATCAGAAAAGTTTGTCATCCATTTGCTTGCAGTTACCTGTTGAATGGCATCAGATGGGACTCCAGAAGTATTTTCTTGCACTGGGGTCTGAGCAATTGCTGGTAAGTTTTGTAGTAGTGCCACTAAAGATAGAGCAATTGAAAGCTGACGCATCACCATAATCACTTTTAGCTGCTAATGTGAATTTAAAAAACTACGTTACTGAGGTTAACGCAAAATTTGGTGTTTTTAATAACCTGTAACTCAGATAATGACGAATTTAGGTTGGGTAATGTTGCTCTAGCTATGTAGGGTATGGCTATAAATTTTAAAAATTAGGACTGTGTTCAGAATCCCAGCACTTCCCATTATTCCAGCTTCTACCAGTCTGTTCACATTCTGATTTGTCGTTAATCCAAGGAATTGAAGTAGGGTAATAGGAGCTAGATTTGGGAGTAAGTGAAGACAATACAGAAGAAAATATAGTATAGCTACAAATCGATAGAATAATTAGAAATCCTAGAAGGAACAAGATATTGGCAGGAGTCCAAAAAGGATATAAACCTCTTTCAGAGCGTAAACGCACCTTAGAACGACGTTCTGAACCTGCTAACAACACCAGATAAAACCTTAATCCGGGAATTGGTACTGAAACTCTTATGTCTAAAGAATGATGCGTTTTAGCACGAGAGGCCAAACCCTTCTTTATGGCTTCTAATTGCTCCACCGTGAAAGTATTTGCTATTTCCGGGTCGATCTCAGCGAAAAGTTGCTTAATAGTAGGATCGGTGTACTGGGGCTTATTCATGTTTTCTGTATAGTAATATACCCCATTGTTACACTACTTATCTCCTTTGTTCCGGACACTAGAATGTTTTATTTTTTGGAAGTCCCTAATCAAGGAAGTAGAAATTAGCAAAAACTTGTTTTTTACCTTTCATGTTTTGAGGTTATCTGCCCACTACTATGGACTATAGTCAGTTTTTCAGGAGTTTTGGCAATGACCGCAGCAGCAGATCCCGTAAAGTTGATGAAGCAAGAAGTTGGCAAAGCCGCCGCCGCCTTAGTAAAGTCGGGTTCTATTGTGGGGTTGGGTACGGGATCAACAACAGCATATACGATTCAGTTTTTGGGCGATCGCCTCAAGTCTGGTGAACTTCAAGATATCATTGGTATACCTACATCATTTCAGTCAGAAGTACTGGCGAAGCAATACGGTGTACCTCTTGCCACATTGGATGCTATTGACCACATCGATATTGCCATTGATGGCGCAGATGAAGTCGATCCGCAGAAGAATTTGATTAAAGGCGGTGGTGCAGCACATACCCGCGAAAAAGTGGTTGACTACCTGGCAGAACAGTTTATCGTCGTGGTAGATAGTGGTAAGTTAGTAGAACACTTGGGTTCTACTTTCGCTGTGCCTGTGGAAGTGATTCCAATGGCAATTACTCCTGTGACCAATGCCATCAAAAAACTCGGTGGCAAACCAGAACTCCGCATGGGTGTAAAAAAAGCTGGGCCAGTGATTACCGATCAAGGGAACTTTGTTTTAGATGTCAGATTTGACTCTATTGAAGATCCAGTCAACCTAGAAAAGACATTAAACAACATTCCTGGTGTTCTGGAAAATGGTATTTTCGTTAACTGTGTCGATTTAGTTTTGATTGGTGAAGTCAAAGATGGTCAGCCATTAGTGCGGCAACTGTAAGAGTATAGATTTTGGATTTTAGATGTCTGTGATATCTAAAATCCAAAATTAAGCAATGATATCTGCACAAATTAATTATGCGTTATCCAGAACCCTTGTAGAGACGTAGCAGTGCTATGTCTCTACGTTCTTTTTCACCAAATGTCTAATATCTATTTTTAAGATAGTGGCTACAGACTAGAATTAAGCGTTAAACGATGACGTTAGTACCAACTACCAAATTTGTAGCGGTGAAATTATTCAAAGTTGCAAAGGTATAAAAACTGTCACTAAAGTAGGCAAACTGAACTTGTGTAGAAGTACCCGATTGCACAAATCGCAAATAACCATCTGAGATGGGATTGCTACTACTGTACCCTCGACTCTTAAACAAGTCTGTAAGGATTAATTTATCCTCGCTTTTATTAAAATCAGTGATTGTATCACCATTGCTAAGGGTTCGGTAGATGAACTGGTCATTACCGCTACCGCCAGTCAGCGTATCACTAAAATCACCGCCAATAAGGATGTCATTACCAGCACCTCCAATGAGGCTATTATTACCATCACCACCAAGCAGGGTATCATTACCATCACCACCAAGCAGGGTATCCTTACCAGCGCCACCGCGTAGCAGGTCGTTACCGCTCTTGCCGTCGATGCGGTCATCGCCTCCTTGACCATTAATAACATCTGCTGAGTTGTCAAACCCATTAACATTGTTGTTCAGGTCATTGAGAAAGGTAACTGTGTTTTTGTTGAAGATAACGTTTTGGGTGGAGTTGGCATCGAAAACATCAAAGCTTTCACTAATACTGGTTTGCCCATTAAACAGGATATTGCCTACTGCCGATACGTTCTCTAGGTTTTCCAAAGGAAAGTTTTGCAGGATAACTTTGTCATCAGCCACTCCTTCAAAGGTGATTTCCAGATTGTTACTATTCTGGGTTAGTAGTAAATTTCGGGCTGTCAATCCAGCACCTTGGAATTTCAGGGTATCCACTTCGGCAATGATTGCTGCTGAAGGATTTGAGCCTTTATCTAACCCACCAAAATCAGTAATGGTATCAACACCATCACCTAAGTTGTAAACAAATTTATCTTTGCCGCCGCCACCAGTTAGGATGTCGTTGCCTTGATTACCTGTGATGGTATCGTTCCCAGCTTGAGCGTTAATTATGTCACCGTAGTTCTTGCCCACTAAATTATCAGCGCCATTGGTTCCATTCAGCCCGTTAAACTCTAATGCACCAATATCAACTGTGTCCTCAGATATTCTGTTAAATTTATCACCGCGTTGATCGGTGGTGATACCTGCGGGAATCAGAGTATTATTACCAGAATTAATGGCGGGACTATCTGCAAGTAAGGCATTAGTAAAGGTTGTACCACCATTGTTTTGCAAGGGGGTGAGTCTTGGCTCAATGGGGTTGGTTCTGGTGCCGACGAGAGTACTGGTGGTAAAGCCGATGCTATCTGTGTTGTCGCCAATTAGGTTATTTCCAGCGTCGGTGAAGGTGCCGGAAACGTCGCGGGAATAACCGGAATTGGGCGCATCATCAGGATTGCCTGTATAGAAATTGCCTGCAATGATGGTATCGCCAACGATAACAGTACCGCCATTATTGACAACACCCCCACCGTTGCCAGGAACACCGTAAAAGCCCTCTGCTGTGTTATTGGTAATGGTGTCATTAGTAAGGGTGAGAGTGCCACTGTTCAAGATGCCGCCGCCGGTATAATATACACTATTATCAGAGACAGTGCTGTTAATCAGGCTAAAAGTACCTGAGTTATAAATGCCACCGCCGTCTGCCGCACCATTACCAGAGACAGTGCTGGTAGTGATATCGACAGTGCCTGAGTTATAAATGCCGCCGCCGTAGGATGGGTAGGGGTCAGGGCCTCCCCGATTCAGACCACTGGCAAACGCATTATTATTAGAGACAGTGCTGTTATTTATACTGAGTTTGCCTATGTTGAATATGCCGCCGCCATAGGCTGTGTTGAAACCGACGTTTGCATTATTGCTTGAGACAGTGCTGTTAGTTAGACTC
Source organism: Nostoc sp. (assembly GCF_036919495.1). Classification (GTDB taxonomy): domain Bacteria; phylum Cyanobacteriota; class Cyanobacteriia; order Cyanobacteriales; family Nostocaceae; genus Nostoc. The sequence goes on along the minus strand of NZ_JBALBZ010000209.1, from coordinate 4,272 downwards.
AGGTTGCCTTTATTAAAGATACCACCGCCTAAAGATGATCCGCTATTGCCAGATACAGTGCTTCCTGTCAGGCTGAGAGTGCCTCTGTTAAATATACCGCCTACTTCCCCTCTATTGTCAGAGACAGTGCTGTTAGTCAGGCTGAGGCTGGTATTGCTATTGAGCAAAATACTGCCTAAGGGATCATTAGCATTAGCAATATTCAAGCCATCAATGTTGGCATCTGTCCCAGAACCCGATATCTCAAACACGCCTGATGAATTATTCCCACTCACAATCAGGTTAGATGCCCCAGTCCCCAAAATGGTAATATCATTGTTAATAGTTAATTTGCCAGAGGTCAGGGTGATGATGTCTGGGGTGGCATCAGTGAACACGCCTGCAAAGGTAATCGTATCTGCCCCAACAGTCGCATTGGCATTCAGGATAGCCTGCCGTAATGACCCCGATCCAGAATCGTTGGTATTAGTCACCACAAATGTGCCAGTATTAACAGGTGGCGGTGTGATAGGCGACTGCACTTCGTAAGCACCAATATCAATAACACCGTTGAATATCCGGTTAAATCGAGTGCCGCGTTGGTCAGTGGTGACACCAATAGGAACTAGGGAATTATTGCCAGCATCAATAGCGGGGCTATTCGCAAGTAACGCCTGGGTAAAGGTTGCACCACCGTTATTTTGCAGCAGTCCGAGTTTGGGGTCAATGGGGCTAGCACTTGTGCCGACGAGGGCGCTGGTGGTAAAGGCAGTACTACCAGTATTATTGCCAATCAGGTTATTGCCGGAGTCAATCAGCCCACCACTTACATCGGGGTGTATATCACCGGAGGTGGACTTGTCGGAGTTGCCTGCAATAATGGTGTTACTAACCTTGACGTTAACAGAGGAATCAAGGGAACTAAAAACACCCCCACCATTGCCAGTACCATCACCATCTGAGTCAGCTGTGTTGTTATTAATTGTAGTGCTGATTAAGGTGAGGCTGTTGTCACTGACGTAGGCGATGTCATTGTATATCCCACCACCATCCTCTAAGGCTGTATTGCCAGAGATGGTGCTATTAGTTAAAGTAGCTGATCCGGAACTATAACCACTATCATTTCCGTTAAAAATGCCACCGCCAGAGGTTGCAGTATTGCCAGAGACAGTGCTGTTGGTCAGCCTGAGAGTGCCGCCTTGATTATAGATGCCACCGCCGGAGTTTGCCGTATTGCCAGAGACACTGCTGTTAATTAGGCTGAGAATACCAGCTTTACCAGAAGAACTGTCATTAAAAATGCCGCCTCCCGCAGTATTACCATTAAAAATCTTGCTTCCCCCAGTATTGCCAGAAACACTGCTGTTACTTAGGCTGAGAGTACCACCGTTATAGATACCACCTTGCTTATTGCCAAAAACGCTGGTGTTAGCAAGACTGAGAATGCCGCTATTAGAGATGCCACTTCCTGCTGTATTACCAGACACACTGCTTTTTGCTAAGTTGAGGATGGAACTTCTGTTAACTTTAATACTACCGCTAGCGATCGCCAGTCCATTAATATTTACATTTGTCCCTAGTCCCGATATCTCAAATACTGTAGAGGCATTCTTTCCACTCACAGTAAGCTTAGATGTCCCAGTCCCCAAGATGCTTAGATCATCAGTAATCGTCAGTTGCCCAGAGGTGAGCGTGATGGTATCTGGGGTGGTATCTTTGAATATTCCCCCAAAAGCGATCGTATCATCCCCAGCAGTAGCGTTGGCTAAGTTGATTGCCTCCCGCAGTGTTGTGATGCCGTTATTGCGATCGCCATCATCTATGTCTCCAGTATTATTCACCGTGAATGTCGTCATTACCCCTGCGTAAGCCTGGCGCGTCGTTTCTGCAAATGCTAGACTCGCTTCCATATCAGTGGTGCGGACTTCTAACTCCCAGTTACCACCTAATGCTGCATTGCCAATTCGCTGACGAGAAGCGGCAATATTTGCTTTGGTGAGTTTGTGCAGTTTGTCTACAAATTCTATCCCTGCATCACCCAAAGCCACATTGCAACCATAGATGAGTAAGTTCCAAAGGTTATTAGTCTTGCCAGAGGTTGCAAATATCTTTTGCCATAGTTGCAGCTGTTGGCTGTATTTGTCGAGGGTATCCAGTCCTAAATGGGTGTTGCCCAATTGTAAGTAACCTGGAGCACCGTGGCACACAATATGAATATTAGTTAAATTCGGACGATTACAACTCGCTAGAATTTCTGTAATTTGTTCAACACCGTTTTGTGTCGAGTTAAGCACGAACACTTGAGCATTATCAAGCACGCCATTGACCAAATCGTTATAGTCTTCAACCGCCATGTCAATGAAGACTAAACTATGAATGTAGGAAGTGGAAGTTGCAGAATTTACTTGGAAGTGTGAGGTATTTAGTGTTGCCATTTCTTTACTTCGAGCTAAGGTAATGAGGGAAACTCAAACCGACTCTAGCTGCGTAATTACAGGATTTTCACACAACTACCGATAGCTAAAAATACTATTGATTTACTAATTATTTTCCCTTTCGTTGCTATCATCTAGCAAGTTGACCTTTTTGTAAAGGATTGAAGAAGAATTCAGAAGTCAGAATCAAGACGCTCGTTACTCCCTATCCCTAATGCTGCGCTATCAGTCGAGGATTTAGATCAGCGACTGAATTGTTGCAGCACCAGATTTTAAATTTGGTGGAGATGCGAAAAAGCATATTATTCAGCAGCTTTTTCGGTCAGAATACCCAACTTAATTTTGACTTCTGACTCATGAATTCTGTTTGATAAAAATATTTAATTGTACAGAGTTCTGCAACTGAAATATAGCATGGTAAACAAAAATTAGGTTTTATGCTGGTTAAAAATGAAAAGCTCAATTTTTTGACCATAAACTTAGTTTTTCAAGTTTTGTTAGGAATTACACTTGATAATTACGTTTACAAGATTGACTTTGAGAAAGAGTTTTAACCTTAACCGAATCAGAATGTATTACGAATTAGATTAAATTTATTACAAAATAAACCTAATTCCACCTATTTTGCCAGCTAGGAATAGCCTATTTAAGAATCCTTACCTCTGAGTTAACTTTTTAAGCGATGTGAAAAGCAGAGATATATGAAAGTTGAAGACTACCTCCAAAATCATCTTCTATGCAATGTCTTAATCCAAAAAGAAAAACTCTTTGTTTTCTATATCTAATTTTATGTATGGTGAGTAAGTATTCAAAATTTTTAAATATTCCTCGACATTATAGGTTACTCCTGGTATAACTTGTCCAGATATCAAGTCTTTGAATTGCCCGAATCAATGGCAATATTTCCTAATTGTCTCAAAATATATTATTGGGTTTTTTGTCTTCATATCGGTCAAGGGATGGAGTATGTAATTGATAGGCTTCTGGTAAATTTTGACACAACTCATAACTGTTTTAGGTCTTCCATAATCTATTTAATTCCTGGGACGCCGCTTTTGTTAGCTCAATTCCTATTTTTATGAAAACTCCGGCGTCTGCGGCCATTTTGCAACAAGGGTTTTTGCAACGGTACTACCTCAGCTTCGCTACTCTCGCGTGCTACCCGAATTAGCAACCCAGCAGCTATTAAGCTAGCAATCATGGAATTACCACCATAACTAAACATGGGCAAAGGTAAGCCAGTAGTAGGTAGAGAACCTGTAGCAACACCAATATGAAGCAATGATTGTCCTACCATCAAAATCGTCACGCCGATCGCTACCAATCGATGTACTGTATTTTTAGCCTTCAACGCCACGATTAATCCAAGAGTGGCGAATGTAGCTAAAAGCGCCAATAATACCATACTGCCAACAAAGCCAAACTCTTCAGCGAACACCGCAAAAATAAAATCAGTATCCTGAATTGGTAAATAAAACAGCTTTTGTTGAGAAAGCCCAAAACCAGCTCCCCAAGTTTTACCAGAACCGACAGCTAGTAGACTTTGCACCAACTGGTAGCCATCTCCTGTAGCATCCGCCCACGGATTCAGGAATGACATTACCCGCTTACGCTGATATTCTTTAATACTAATACTGAGTACTGCTAACATCACTCCACCAATTGCTGTTCCTCCCAGGTACTTGTAAGGTAAACCAGCTGCTAAAGCAATTAGCCAAATAGTCATACCGCAAAGTGCTGTTGTACTCAAGTTAGGTTGAGCAAGAATTCCTAAAAGTACCAGACCGAAAATACCCAACCAAGCCAAGCGAACCCGCCAACTGATTCGTTCCCACTGACCAAAAAGCCGCGCACTTTG
>NZ_JBALBZ010000208.1:0-9611 GCF_036919495.1 Nostoc sp. | reverse complement strand
AGAATTCCTAAAAGTACCAGACCGAAAATACCCAACCAAGCCAAGCGAACCCGCCAACTGATTCGTTCCCACTGACCAAAAAGCCGCGCACTTTGTAGCACCAAAAAAGGTTTAATTAATTCTGAGGGTTGAATCGGAATAGGCCCGATCGCAATCCAACGCGCTGCGTCAAAAGCCTTTTTTCCTAATCCTGGGATCAGTGTAATGAAAATTAACGTCAAAAACAGTAATAAAAACCAATGGGATACTCCCAAAATTTTCTGCAATGGCAAATTAACAATAATATTGAATCCGATTAAGGAAACTAAGACCCAGAGCAGTTGACGCTTAAAGTAGTACAACCCATCATGATGATTGCCATCAGCGACAGGATAGGATGCTGAAAATAGCATGATCAAGCCGACGAACAGCCAAATCAACGTTAACCAGCGCAACAGCCGCGCTTCTAATGCCCAGTTGGAGACTGAACTATCAAAAATTGGAATCAGGCGGCGTAGATTCACGAGCAGTACAGGTAAAAAGTTAGGAATTAGGAGTTAGAAATAAAACTCATAAATCATAACTTATAACTCATCAGCAGGCTTTACAACTATAAATCTTGTATCTATCAAATTTAATACATTGCTAATTCAGTATTTATGATAGATTGCGATCGCTACTACGCAGTCTTTAGGCACTTTTTTATACTAAAAAATATTGTAAATGACTTAATTTGAGATCCGTTCGGCTCCTATTTCCATCGAATTGAGGATTTTTGGCAAATCATTTAGTAAAAAATCTAACTCAATTTCCTTGATATATTCTTGAATTTCTGACACAGGATGTTGAACTTTTGATTTTCAAAAATCCTAGCCACAAAAAAGAGGTCTTTGCTGACCTCTTACCAATTCTCTAAAATAATGTTTTATCTACAGCAATTAGGACAACCCAGTATTAGCACCTTGCTTACCAGTTGCTAGTTCTACCTTGATGATTGTGCCACCTGCTTTTTGAATGCGTTGCTGTTCGCGGAACCAATTCTCATAAGGAACTAGCTTAGTGAAGTAAGTATTTTGGAGTTCGCGTTGGGTACGAATTCTGGTTTGGCTGGGAACTAGAGCAGTAATTTTAAAGAAACGGGCCATCTTTTGAAAATCTCCTGTAAAATTTGTGAAAACTTTTTTTATCTCAAAATCTTGAGTGCAAATCTTTTAATCATTCAAAGGCTGGAAATCAAACATCAATACTAGACCACCAACACTCATCAGTGATAATTTACCAAGATAAGCAATATAACGTTCTAGCACTCACGGCTGATTTCCAGACCTTAATAAAGTCGCACCTAAATTCTTAAGCGCAAACTAGTTCTTAGCTTAAGCCAGAAGAGATATAGTCTAAGTAAACACCCATTTCCTTACCAGCATCGGAACCAACCAAACTAGCGGTTACTTCCTTGATTGCTTGGATAGCTTGCACGGTAGCACCAACGGGAACTCCTAAAGAGTTGTAGGTTTCCTTCAAGCCATTTAATACACGCTCATCCAAAATGGAAGGATCGCCAGCTAACATAGCGTAGGTGGCATAGCGGAGGTAGTAGTCCAAATCACGGATGCAAGCTGCATAGCGGCGGGTGGTGTACATGTTACCACCGGGACGAGTGATGTCAGAGTATAGCAAAGATTTTGCTACAGCTTCTTTAACGATCGCAGCAGCGTTAGCGCTGATGGTGCTAGCAGCACGTACCCGCAGTTCGCCAGTAGCGAAGTAGCCTTTTAGCTTTTGTAAAGCAGAAGCGTCTAGGTATTTACCTTGAACGTCTGCGGAGTTAATTACAGCAGTAATTGCGTCTTGAGCCATGTTGTTAATTCCTTATTTCCAACCGTATTGCAATACTTGTGTTTCGGCAGAGAAACAGCATCACCCTATAGCAGGGCACCAACTAAGTAGTCGAAGTAAGTACCAGCTTCAGCAGCATCATCACCAGACAGCAATGTAGTAGCTACATTCTTCAGCCCACGGATACCTTCAGCAACACCATCAATAGGAGTTCCCAAGGACTTGTACAGTTCACGCGCACCGATAACACCAATTTCTTCGATGGGGGTAACATCACCAGCAACGATACCGTAGGTAACGAGGCGGAGGTAATAATCTAGGTCACGCAGACAAGTAGCAGTCAATTCTTGACCGTAAGCGTTACCACCAGGAGACACAACATCAGGGCGCTTTTGGAACAGTTGATCGCCAGCTTGCTTAACCAGGCGTTCACGATTTTCTGTCAAAACTTGAGCAATCCGCACACGGCGCTCACCAGTAGCAACAAAGGATTTGATCCGATCCAATTCACCAGGGCTGAGGTAGCGAGCTTCTGCATCAGCATTCACGATAGCTTTCGTGACGATACTCATTAATGGATTCCTCCAAATACGAATGAAACCAGGATTTGATTAAACTAGTGCGACTTTAAATTCGGTTCACTGAGTTTGTTTTCTCGTTCTTTTAGATACAACAGTTTAATAACTGTTACGGCTAATAAATTACGAGTTTTCTTGAGTCAACACAAGTAAACAAGCTTTGAAACTCAGTTACCTTCCGCAAAACATTTTCCGGCATTCTGTTGAGCATTTATGACTGCTCTTAACACTTTGTAATATTGTCTTTCAGAATTTCGAGTTTTAGCTCTAATCTGAGAGCAATATTACGAAAGATTACGAAGGGGGCAGGGGGCAGGGGGCAGGGGGCAGGGGGCAGGGGGCAGGGGGCAGGGGGCAGGGGGCAGGGGGCAGGGGGCAGGGAGCAGGGAGCAAATCATCTGTACCCTATTCCCTACTCCCTATTCCCTATTCCCTATTCCCTATTGGGAATCGGTTGTAAGGTACAACATCTTCACCGAAGTAACAGCTATATTCTGGACTCTCCACTATTGCTTCTACAGCAGCAGACAAACCACTGTCAGCTAGCAGATTGTGATACTGGCGAATTTCTTCCTGAGCTGCGGGTGTACGCCCCAACAGGTGACGGAAGAGGAACTCAACCACCTTGGCATGAGGATAAGGTGATAAGAAGCGCTGGCGATAGATTTCGGAACTAGCTAGTTGACGCACAAACTCCCGGACAGAAATTTTACTATTCTGGAGTTTGTCCTCTAGGTCACTACGGCGGAAATTATCAGGTACTTCACCGCTAAATATATCCAAGACTTGACGGTAAATGGCGTTGATTGCCTGTTGTCTTTCGGCTTGGTTTGTGGTTTCAGTTAGACGGTAAATACGTGCATGTTTAGGCACAGCTACTTCCACTGATTGTCCGCTCCCATCGTTGTAGGAACGGCCCAGTTCAGCAAAGGAAAGCTGACCATTTGTTTGCGCTGCTATATCTGCGATCGCCTGCGCCAAAAGAGGCGTATCATTACTAACTCCAACGCGTGGTTGCACGGGTTTAAAGCTAGGCACAACTACGTCATCGTTTTGCTTCGTAAGCTGGTTGTAAAGCTTCTCTGTATTCGGGAAGTTTGCCGCAGGTAGGGTCGGGAAGCGACGATAAGGCACCGTATCTTCACCAAATACCTCGTTATATTCCACACTATTTACCAAAGCAGCAATAAAGGCACGAATACCTTGAGTAGCCAAAATCTGGTTATACTTACGGATTTCTGCTTGGTCTAGTGGCGCACGTCCCAAGAAGTGTTTGGTTCCCAACTCAATCACTTTGGTGTTGGGGTAAGGTGTGTAGAACTCTTTCAGGTAGAGGTTAGAGTAACCCAAACCTTCAATAAACTCTTTCACACTAATTTCGCCGTTACCCAGCTTGCTTTCCCACGCCGTAAATTCATTTTTGGCAATATAGGGGGCAATATCGCGCTCAAAAATCTGACGATATGCAGCACTAATCAAAGTTTTTACTGCAACTTTGTCACTGGTATTCGCCACCAATTTGAAGATTTTGGTTTGTTCGCGTTGCTTGCTGACGCCTTGGTTAATGCGGAACTGAATATCTGGTTCTGACCGATTTTCTGTGACTGTACCCAGTGTCACAAAGCTCGGCGTTACTTCCTTCTGAACTTTCGCCGCAACATCTTCACGAATACTACCAACGCGCAATTGTCGCCCTGATACACCACCAGGAGTCAGATACCGTTCGTAAGGAATTGTATCTTCACCAAATGCTTCATTGTATTCTACGCTGTTAATAATGGCATCAACTACCGCGTAAAAGCCCTGTTTAGCAGCGATGTCAAAGTACTTGTTGATTTCTTGACGACCATAAGTAGGACGACCCAACAAGCGGCGGTGAATATATTCGATCGCTTTACAAACATAAAGCGATGACCAGTACAGATTGCGGAATACATCCGACTTAGCCAAAGCACGGATAAACTCTCGTACAGAGATGTCACCGTTTTCCAGCTTGATTTCCAATACCTTTGGGCGCTGACCTTCGTAAAGATCGCGACCGAAAACTTGCAGGTAAGCAGCTTTAATCAGTGCTTGCGTCGAGCTTTCAGAGAATCTGACGCTAGAACCTTTGGCAGCTTTTCTACCAATAGTACCAGGCAGTTGATCTAACTTGAACACCTTGGGCCCAAGGGTACCAGGAGCTTCACCCCGCGCGTTAGGATTGCTATTTTGGTTATTAATCCCTGCCCCTTGGTGAATCAGGATACGCTTGGTATCCTTGCCAAAAGGAGCCGGACGGGTGCTGGGGTTGCGAGTTTCTTTCGGGAAAATCGCCCCAAATTGAATTTCCAAGGGGTCATTCCCAGAACCATAGGGATGTTGGTCTGGTAGTGGTTGTTCGTAAGCAGCAAATGTGGTAATAAACTGAGGTATCTTGCGGAAAGGCGCACTGTAGTTAAACAGGTCTTGCTGCGGCCCCCAGTTGCGACATTCTTGTGCTTCTTGTCCCAGACCCCGGAGGTAGGGTACTGTTTCTTCGCCAAAATAGTCGCTGTATTCAGCAGAATCTACTAAGGCATCTACTAAGGCTGCTAGACCACCGATAGAAATAATCGAGAAGTATTTTTGTACTTCTTCGCGGCTACTTGGGCCCCGTCCCAAAATGTGACGGAAAGCTAGTTCGATGACTCGGCTGTTAATAAAAGGCTGGTAAAACTGTTTTTGGTAAAGGGGTGATTTAGCTAAACGACGGACAAATTCCTTCACGGAGATGTCGCCATTTTTTACCTTGGATTCTAGGTCAGATATCGACAAGCTATAAGCACGGGTAATATCGCGCTCAAAGATTTGTCGATAGGTCGCTTTGATAACCTCATTTTTTTCGCTACTTGACAACCCAGTTTTCATTACAAACTTGGGACGCCGTTCTGCCGCATTAAAGTAAATTTGTGGCAGTTCCAACCCTTGCTGGTCGCCAGAAGGGCGTTGGCGGACTTTATTTGAAGGTGTGGCTGCTTTGAATTCTGTTAGCAAAACATCCATGTACTGAGACACAATCTCTGTAGCCTCAGCATCTTTGCGGAAAAAGGAAAGTGACCCGGCTTTGATTTCTTGCAAAGCTACTAGCGTTGCTTCACCAGAGCAGGCATTTTCAATGATTTCCCGCAAACCCCGTGTGTTCACCGCTATGATGTTGGGGTCGCCAGCAACGATCGCATAGGTAGCGTAGCGCAAGAACCAGGATAAATCCCGCAAGCTCTTGGCCATGTTGCTTGGGCCATAGCGAGCAATGTTAATTGGTCTGAAACCCGGAGGTGTCGGACCACTGGGGGATGAGTTAAATATTGATCGTAAATTTTCTAAGAACCCACCACGACTTTCAACGTAGGTTACAGTTCCCAGTTGCATCCCTTGCTGAACATTAGCACCAGCACTAACAGGTACTATTTCTATTTCTCTGGGCTTTTCTAAAAAAGCCATTGGCGAACCACCGACAAAAATCCGGTTGGCAGCGCGAGATACAATAATCTCGGCATTATCCGTCAGCGTCTGGGAAATTTCTAGACGCTTTGCACCAGATGCAAAATAGCTTGCCAGTTCATCTAATTCACCACTTCCCACAAAGCGGTCTTGCTGCTCGGCTTGGGTAATTGTCGCTACAGCTAGGGTTTGATATAGTTGCGGACGCGCAACTGAGCTTCCACCACTTGCCTTAACACTCATCGGATTTGTAAAACTCCCATCATAATCATTTATGTGTTAAGTCTGGATCGCTTTGAGGCTTGACACATCGGCGTGTCTGTGCTTTATAAGCTTGAGAGTACTGCCTGCAAAACTGCCAGTAAATTAACCCGGTTAGCTTTTAGATTAGAACGTTTTGCGTTCTCAAAGCTGGTTTATTAAGAAGTGTGTAGAACCTGTAGCTTAGATGCATCCAGTCTTAAGAGTACATACTCTTTTTTGGCTGAGACAAAATCTAAGTTTTGTAACTAAGAAATAGGCTAGGCACGGTCTACTGATGCCGGAAGGCTCTATTTTGATGTTTGTGTCAGTGTCCACCCTACGATTATTACAACTTATACAAAATTTTAGTTGAAATCAAATTCCCTATGGCAATGTCAGTGGACAGTAGTCATTAGTCGATGTTAAGTTGTTTTTGCTACTAGCGGCTAGATATTCATAAATAAGGCTGACGGCAAATAATTCTTAAAAGCCGTTGAATTAAGCTTTAGCTATCAACATTTTATATAGGGAAAATACTATGAGCAAAAGTTGTAAATTTAACTATTTATTCAATGCTACACTGTCTGCGATCGCAGTTATTTTAGCTATCACTCCTGCAAATGCCCTTCCAGAGCAAAACATCAGCACCGTTGTTAAGTGGGCAAAGACTAGACCTTTACTACCAACACTGAGATACAACAGCGAAGCCCACGGCTACGAGGGTACAAAGGGAAATTTATACTTTTATGCTGATGTCACTTCTCAAAATGGGATAGTGAATAAAGAAGGCATAACAGTTAGTGGTGATAAACGCCTCAAATTCACCACAAAAAATGCCAATGCAGTGAAATTATTACAAAATATTTATAATTCTAATATTGCCAATGACTTCCAAAAGTCTAAGCATATCACTAAAGTTGGACGTGACCAGTTTTATCGTGGGCAAAAGTTTGCTTACATCGCTGCTGAGGTACAAGGTGGGTCATCATTGCAAATAATTCCCTTGAATAAGTTGCAAGAGTTTATAGATAATGCGAAATTTTGTCAAACCAATCAATGCGACGTTTAATTAGGGATTTCCAAGAAATAAACTAACCACAGAGACAAGGCAGCGCGGTCTTGGGGGTTTCCCCTATGAGCGACTGCCGCGCAGAGAACACAGAGAGAGGAGAAATAGAGAGGATTTTTGTGTCAGTTTTGGGATATGTTTTATTTAGAAGTCTCTTAAGCCTGTAGCCTAGAATTTACATAAGCATTATCAGTAAAGAAAGGCACGCAATCACTAACGTTGTAGGCGGCGGACAGTTCAACATCTGACTCAAAACCTCTTTCAATCAACTCTTTACCCGAACTGCATTTTTTCAAGTACCCCAGTAAATCCTGCTGGAAAGCTTGAAATGTTGTCACAGCAACTTCAGCTTCTGGTGATAGACTGTCATCTAAATAACTAAGAATTGCTCCAGCACCAATTAAATCTTCAAATGCAGGGCGGAGGCTATCATCTTCTTTCCACCTTTCACCGGCAGGAATGACAGCGATTTTATCACCATACGTTTGAGCAAACCGCGCTACAGCTTGGCAATTTCGCAAGCACCCAGCCAAAGTTGGTGTATTCCCTGTATGTAATGTCAAAAAAGAACCATTAGGTGAAGGTAAAACTAGTCTAGTTCCAGCAGAAATCTGAGTCACCGATTTTGGCGAGAGAGAATATCCGCTTGTTGTCCAACGTTGTCTATGACTTGCTAATTCTGCTTGTACTGATTTGGCATAATCTATGGCTGATTCATCTTTATATGCGTAGGGAAAAATTATCGCGCCGTTATTTGTAGCAATTTCCACGCAGGTAGAAAAAGAGAGAACGTCAACTATTACAATTACATCACTGATGGGAGCGAGTTGAGCAACTCCTTGTGACCCCCATTCACAGCGTAAATTAAACTCCAATTGGTTGTAAATCATTGGTGCGATCGCAAAAGACAATATGATAAAAATCAAAGCATATATTAAGTAAGGCAGTGTAAATTCCTAAAGGTTTGTAGTCAGCACAAAACGTGCTAACTTGAGAGTTTGAGCCTCTCTACGAAACGCTACGCTAACACGTATAAACTCTCAAGTTAGCAGTAAGTAGGTCAGCAGTTATAATCAATATAAAACTTCCAGGTTAAAAATATTATGAATTTAACTGTAAAAACTTATCCTAACAATACTGTACCCAAGTTAAATTATGATGTGCTGATTGAAAATCAACCAGATGGTACAGTTAAAGCAACATTGCTAGGTTTACCAGACTGTCAAGGTTTAGGAAATACAGAAACGGAAGCTATAGAAAAACTTAGTCAAAGTTTGCAAAATCGTTTAGAATCTGCCAAGATAGTCACTTTAGCAATTGAAGTACCCCAAGTAGTAGAAAACCCTTGGTTAAAAATAGCTGGTAAATATAAAGATGATCCGCAATTTGATGAGATGCTGGAATATATAGAAGAATATCGGCGCGAATTAGATGAGAGAAGGTAGTTTAGGTAAATTTAGATGTGAATAATTTAAGAATATTAGATACCGATCACCTATCTTTGCTCCAAAGGGGTAATCCATCTATTAGAAAGCAATTAAATATATTTAATCCTCAAGATATTGCAATAATTATTGTAACGGCTACTGAACAAATACGGGAAGAATGAATAATATTAATAGGGCTGATTCATCAGGTAAATTAATTTTAGCTTATGCTAAATTCCAAGATACATTAGATGATTTAAATAGTATTAATTTCCTGGAATTTAGCGAAGATGCTGGCAATATTTATGCTGAGTTAGTTAAGCAAAAAATTCGCGTTGGTACACAAGATTTACGCATTGCGGCAATTACATTGTCGGTGAATGGTATTTTAGTTACTCGCAACCGGAAGGATTTTGAGAAAGTTCCTAATTTGCGTTTAGAAGATTGGACTATATCTTAATTTGTCTCTAGGCTAAATTCACCTATTTGTTTAATAGTTAAAAACTTTATTGAATATTATTAGTTTCCCAGTATTCTTTATTTTGCCCAGTAAGCAGAAATTTATCAAAATCGCCAAAACCATCGATAAAAACCCCAACAACACCCAATCCCTATAGCCCCCATCAAAAACCCACCAACAAAACCAGAGACAACACTAGTAAAACACAATAAAATAGACCAAATAACGAAAAACCACCATAATACAACCATACCAATAGATGATTGCGAAACTTGAGATTGAGTATGCTGAACTGAAGATGAAGTAGCTGTATTGCTTAATGATGCAAGCTGCCAGATATTGATAGTCTTGTCATAACTCCCACTGGCCAGAATTTTGTCATCTGGACTGAAAGCTACGGAATTAACATAGGAGGAATGCCCCTTAAGGGTGTAGATTTCTCTTGCCGTGCCTACATTCCATAGTTTGATAGTCTTGTCATAACTCCCACTGGCAAGGATTTTGCCATCTGGGCTGAAGGCAATCGAACAAATCGAGTCGGAATGCGCTTGGAGAGT
>NZ_JBALBZ010000207.1:0-27102 GCF_036919495.1 Nostoc sp. | reverse complement strand
TCTTCGGGGGTCATGCCTATGGTTTAAGTAAGTATTGTGTTCTCCCCATACTACACTCATGAATCAGTATTTCTGCAAAAATGGGATGCTCCCATAACGCAGTACTTCTTCAATTGCAGTCGGTAATAGAGACAAGTCATTCCGTAATTGTTGGTTTTCATCAGGATGCTCATGCAGACACCAAATGCTATTTGTAATTAAATTAGTTGTAGTCTCATTCCCAGCTACCAAGAGTACCATGCAAAAATCAACGAGTTCCTGTGCGGTCAACTTTTCTCCCCCTTCATAAGCCGTAATTAAATCGCTGATCAGGTCGTTGCCCTGATGATCGCGCCGATCAATCAATAATTGGCGGAAATAGTCAGCCATATCTTTAATAGCAGTTTGATCTCTAGCTATGATCCCGTCTGACCAGCGCTTAAAATCTTCCCGGTCTTGAAAGGGTATACCGAGAATTTCTGCAATCACGATTATCGGCAGAGGAATTGCGAAAGCGTGTACGAAATCGACCTGTTTGTGTTGCTTCATTTGCTCCAACAACTCATGGGTAAGTTCGGTAATCCGAGGAGCCAATGCTTCAACTCGATTTTCAGTAAATACCTTCTGTACTATTGAGCGCAGTGATTTATGTTTAGGCGGATCGGTGGAGACCAAAGACTGAGTAAAATCTTTTTGTTCGGGGGGTTGCGGCACTTTAGATGAAAAGGTTTTCCATTCGCTTAATACCCGTGCCACATTGTCATAGCGAAACACCATCCAACATTGATGCTCTGTGTCGTAGAAAACAGCTGCTTCCCGACGCATTTTAGCCAACCAAGAAAAAGGACTGAGTAGGAATTGTGAATCGGTCGGTAAGAATTGTAAAACGGCAGTCATAAAAATCTCCTTCATTGTGTAAAAAATTTCAGGTTGAACTGAGTCGGATGCTGTTACGATCTGGCACATCATCGACTAATAGTCTGTCAATAAATAATTGATGGATAAATTCTTTGTAGAGACGGCAATTTATCGCGTCTCTCTAACTGTCTTAATTACGTTAGCGTAGGGGTAGCGAGCCTTCGTTCGCTTTTAGCGTCTCGTAGAGAGCGTCATTACGAATTACTCTCGCGCTAGTTTCAGCAGAGTTTCAATTACCTGCTTTTGCAAAGACTCCTCCGGGACTCCAAGACCAAAGAGGTGGACAAAGGATAGACCATTGATCGCTAGATAAATCACAGTTGCGATCGCTGGATCGAGTCCACTTGCTTCAATTTGCCGTTGCCAATCAGCAAAGTTTTCTTGAGCTGGCTTAAGTAATTCTGGATTTTCAGCAACTGCTGCTAGCAAACTGAATTGAATTGCACTAGAGTGACCATCAAACTTTCCATGTGACCGGATATAGGCTCTTAGCCAATGTCCTGGTGTATTCGGTGCATCATCTTGCTCCAATTCATGCTTTAGTAATACTGCCTTTTGATCAATTAGCTGTTGCAACATCCCAGCAATCAAGGCTTCTTTGTTGGGAAAGTGGTAAAGTAATCCACCTTTACTGACACCTGCTTCGCGGGCAACTGCCTCCAACGTCAATGCTTTTGAACCATGTGCTACCATCACTCGCCCCGCTGCTTCTAGCAATGCATTACGGGTGACAGATGTAGATTTTGTTTTTTTGGCAGCAGTCATAGAGCTTGAATGATGGAACTAGATAAATTGTCCGGTGAACACAGTTTATCTGGCAACGAGATTGTCAATATCTTCTCTCATTGCTTCATCTGTGGGGCAGCAAGGCTAGGATTGGATTTATTAGGTAACTTGCTCTCTTTGAAAATTGGTGGGATGTAATCATACAGTGTGAAGTTTCATCCAACAAATCTGTAGCACGTCGAACCTGCAAATTTTGAGACAGCAGCGAATTGCTATGGGAACTGAAAGCAGTTTGATTAGCAAGGGGATTTGCAATGGTAAACATAATATTCTTAATCCAAGATTGATAGAGATTGGATTCAAGTATCTACTGTTCTATTACCGTCTGGACGGTTCACTAAATATATAGTACCGTCCAGACAGTACAGTGTCAACTAGGTAGTTTGAGATTGTGGATAATTAATTCCTTAGAGAGTTACTCCTGTGCTTATTTCGCAGGACTGCGGCTAGATATTGCCAGAGTGCGTGACGCTATGGACTCAGTAATCGACGGCTGGCATTATTCGGTGTCAGTATGGGACATGGCATCCCACAAAAGGCGGCCATTATTCGTAGACCATCTGCGCTATTTCCTAGCGATGCAATTGGGTGATTGGCGAAATTAACACTCTGCTGTTTACCGAGTGCGACAAAATTTGCGATCGTTATCACTCTCAGGATATTGCCAAGAATAGGCAAAATGGCTAACTCCCTTCAGTTGAGGGGAAAATTTGCGAAGTGCCTGCATTTGCACTTCTAGCGATGGACGATTACTAACGGATTCTCCCCATTTGCCTGCTAAAGCTGGGATTATCTGCGTACCCGGTTTTGCCATACTCAAAACTCGTTGCACTTGTGTCACAATACAACTGACATTACCGCAATTTCCATAAGCCATAGGATGCCACTGCAATGAAGTGGGGAAGCGATCCCAAGGTTGCAAACGGGAATCATACCCTTGTCCTACAGTTTGGTTGCCATCCGGGAAAAACACTACTCCTGTGGCAATACCTTGCTGCTTTGCTGGATAACTAGCTATGGTGACAAAATCTAAAATTCCTTGCATGGCGTGGGCAACAGCAAGCTGCCATAATTCCCATTGTAAAAGCGGCTGTCTATCGGTTGCAGACAGGATTGACTTTTGCGCTGATGGAGGAATGCGTCCTTGCCAGAGGGGTTCGCCTTCTTGGGGATAAAGGTTATCAACTTCCGCTATATCTCCAGCGCCGACGAATCCCTTACTCAAAAAGCGCCGAATCAAGTCCAGCCCTTTGTAATTTAGTGCCCGTTTAAATAAAGCTTCTTGGGTTGCGGGACTAAATAGCCATAAATCTGAAACTTTGGTGGCGATGGAATCGCTTCCTGCTTGTCGGGGATAGCGCACATAGTCTAATAGCAAGCCATCTGGGCGACGACGCAAAATTTCTTTTACTAATTGGAAGTAGTCGCGTTTTGCTTGCAAGTTGTAGGGGTCGATAAATACTTGAGAACCATTGTCTACCACATATAAGCTCGTTTGACCTTTGCCATTACGAGCGATCGCACTTTCTCTATCTCGGCGCTGGGCGTAAGTATAGCCGAAATTGGTCGTAAACATCCAAGCGTAAACCTTTAAACCGCGTTGCCGACCTTTTTTAATTGCTGTAGCGAGTAAATCGGCGTTTTCTGCTCCTGGGGTGCGAATTACAGAAGGCCAAACCGTCGGGTTAGATTTTGCTGGCAATAATGCCTGTCCGTCGTAAAATACTTCTAAATAAACTTGGTTGTAGCCACGGTTGACAATCCGATCCATAACCTGATCTATTATTCCTGGCTGAATGTCACAAGGATATAAGCGCAACCAAATGGCTTGGACTTGCGGCCAAGTCTTAGTACGGCACTCCTGTAATTCCTGTGCCTGTTTTTTTAGAATGTTTTGATAGCGGGTTTGGGCATCTGGTTTGCCTTTGAGGGCTGACAAACGTAAGTTTTCTTTTTCTTGTGCCACCGTTGATGATAATTGACAATACTGGGTTACTTGTGCCCTTGCCGGTTCGCTTCCAAAGTTGGGAAGTAACGAACTACTAGTGAAAACAATAGCGAATAGACGCCGCCAAAATAATGTTGATCTTGCAACGTTCAAGGGATGGTTAGACATATCTAGCAGTAGATGGACACAATAATCATCGACCCCAATTTAGATAATTATGGGCAATATTATGTATATAATTATACATTTAAATGACAGGGGGTTTTTAAACCTATTTTTTTAAGACTACCAAAGGCTTGTTTGTGTTGCTGAATTTTTTGATAAAAACATAAACACATATAGGGAAGTATAAAACATCTGAATACACACCAAGCTTAGTCTGTTATTGGGTAGATTCTGCCTGCACCTTAGTTAGGGACTTCCAAGAAATAAATTATTCCAAGAAACGAACCACAGAGACAAGGCAGCGCGGTCTTGGGGGTTTCCCCCATGAGCGACTGCCGCGCAGAGAACGCAGAGAACGCAGAGAGAGTTTTTGCCTCAGTTTTGGAACATTTTTTTATTTGGAAGTCCCTTAGTGAAAATCTACTTATGTTATTTTTACCCCAAAAGGAATTTTAATATGCATCGTCGTTGGCTTTTATCTGCTTTAGCACTTTTGATGAGTATATTTTTAGCTGCTTGTACGACTGTAAACACCCAGCAGCCACAAACAAAAATCACAAGCACTACGGAGACGATAAACACAAATTCTCAGCAATTACCAAAAGGATCAGCAAAAAGAATTGTTGCTCTTTCTTCTCTTTCTGCTGACATTATCTCTCGACTCGATAAAACAAAAATTGTTGGAATAACTGGTAGTAAATTATTCAAGGATGACTCAAGATTTAAGGATATTCCCCGTGTTAGTGAAGGGCAAAGTCCGCCAAATTTAGAAAAAGTGGTAGCACTCAAACCAGATTTAGTTATTGGTGCAGAAGGTTTTTCTAACATCCCAATTCAAAAACTTCAGCAGCTAGGAATTCCGACTTTTCTAACTAAGGTGAATAAGTGGGAATCTCTAGAAGAACTTACTAAAACACTTGCTAAATCAATTGACGCTGATCCTCAGCCTTTGTTAAATCGTTACAAAACTTTCTTGCCAGAAAAGCCAACTCAGGGTTTTTCTACTCTAGCGCTGGTTAGCCGTCAACCAATTTTAGCGCCGAATAAAAATAGTTGGGCAGGAGATTTACTGGCGAAATTCCAGGCGAAAAATATAGCAGCAGATTTACAAGGAAAAAGTCCTGTTGGTGGCTATGTGACGCTTTCGGCTGAGAAGATTTTAGAAGCAAATCCAGAGGTGATAATTTTGGTTAATCCCCCCCAAGGAAATTCAGAAGCAACGCTTTTAGATTCGTTGAAAAAGGAAGCTTTTTGGCAACAACTGCAAGCAATTAAAAATAACCGAGTCTATGTATTTGATTATTTTGGTCTGGTGAATCCAGGTAGTATAGATGCAATTGAAAAGGCTTGTCAGCAGCTTAAGCAAGCGTTGTTTGTGCCACAGGGTACTTAGCTTGTCTTACAAATAATTGTACCCGATAGTAAGACAAGATGAATTCGATAATTAATATGAATACTTTAAGATTAAAATCAGTTTAAAACTACTGCAAAACATCTTTGCCGTTCTTTTTTATTTTGTGCTAAAGAATCATTAACCAATTGATTTTTCAAGCATTCTTTGTACTCAAGATTCTCACTCGGCAACACTCAATACTTTTTATTGCAAAGCAGTTAAATAAAGACGGTTTCGCCTTATCAATAACTCTAAAAACTAGCTATTTACAGTGTTGTTGAAGAAGAGATACAGCTAACTCAAAACTATTAGGTTGAGTTTGTACTGCATAGGCTTCTCTCTCTAAATCTTGTCGTTTGACATCGGTATAACGTTTAAAAAATGGTCTAGCATAATTGATTGGTTGAATCTCTAAGCCTAAAATTTTGATTTTTCCTTTTCCGGCACATACCTGCGCTGCATGAACAGTTTCATGGATTAATGTTTGAGTCCCAATACCTAACTCAAACACTATAGGATTAATCCAAATTTTTTTGTCAGTTTCTCTTAGTAACCCATAAGCTCCTCGCTTTGGTGGTAGTGCAATGATTACCTGAAACCCTTTTTTTTCTAATTGATTTTTTAAATCTAAAAATTTTACTTCTGGATTAGGTATTTGAGAAAGCAACAGTAAGGAATTTAATATAAAAGTTTTACTCATTGCCTAATCTGCTCTAGGAAAGCTTTGGTTACTTTGTGTTGGTGACAAATGCCGATCGCTAAGGTGATTCCCAGCCATATAGGACTAATGTTTGATTTCTAAAAAAGCTCGGTACAGATCGAAAAGGCTAATTCCTTATTCCCTACTCCCTAACTCCCCACTCTCCACTCCCCGCCCACGTAGATAATTTCAAAAATCAAATACGATTCCTATAGATAGACTGGGAACAAGGCAACTGACTATGCTTTTAATCTTTTGCAGAACTAATTGGTTTTTGACCAAAGAGGGTATTTTTTTTACCTTGAGAAAAAGTACCTCCAAGGCTGCGGAAATACAGTCCTCCAATGGTGAGTAAAAATGCCACATATCCCACTGCTTGCACAAGATAGAGATTGTCTCTATAACCAAATAAAGATTTGAGAATAATGCCAGGAAACTGTTCGTCAGGTAAGATTGTGGAAGTATTTGAAACCATTGGCCCCAAAATACAGGAGTGGACTTTTGTAAAACGTTCGTAATAGAAACAAAGTCCTTCTGTGGCACGACTACTAAGGGCAAGGTTAGCCACTGCTTCGTCAAAGTGTTTCAAGGCTGAAACTACTAACCCAGCGACAATTAATACTAATAAAACGCCCATTACCTGGAAAAACTGGCGGATGTTAATTTTGACACCCCCTTTAAATAACAGTACCCCAATGGCGGATGCCGCTACCAAACCACCAATAGCACCCAATGCTGGCATTAATCCCTGTTGAAAATTAGCAGCAACGAACAGAACAGTCTCAAAGCCTTCGCGGACAACGGCAATTAAAATTAAAGTAAAAACACCCCAACCAGCATTCGAGTTTTGTGTCAGTGCTTCTGTTACTGCTCCTTCAACTGTAGCTTTCATGAATCTGGCTTGTTTAGTCATCCAGATTAGCATCCAACTAAGCATTGCGATCGCTAACACACTAAACACACCCTCCAACGCTGGCTCAACTACGGTGGTGTATTGAGGATTCACTGCTCCTAGTATTTGAATTATCGAACTGAATAGCACGCCTATTAAGGCACTGACGACAATACCAACGCCGACACCAGCATATACCCAAGAGTTGAGCCGGGATTGTTTCGCTTTTTTCAGTAAAGCTAGCACAATACCAACAACAAGGGCAGCTTCTACTCCTTCTCGGAGCGTTATTACAAAAGTAGGTAGAGCAGTACTAAAATCCATCTTTTATCCTTTGTTTTTGTCCTTTGTCATGTGTTTTTGACTAATGACAAAGGACTAATGACTAATGACTATTAACTAAAATCGCGTAGCATCTTTTTGAGTTCGAGATTATGCATCTCTTCTTGCCCAATCATACCGCGAGCAAATTCTTCAAGATAAATGCTGGCATTGGTAACAGTATCGAGCAGATTTTTATACAGATCCAATGCCTTTTTTTCGTGGGATAAGCTTTCTTCTAAGATATCCTTGACTTTATGCTGATAGGTTTCTTCCATTGGGGCAATTTTCAAGGAGGGATGCCCATCTAAACCAGTGAGAATTTCTCCCACTTGTTCAGCATGAAGTAAAGATTCACTTGCCTGTGCTTTGAAAAAGGCCACAATTGGAATACGGTTAGGGCCAGTCACCATCAAAGAATAATGTGTATAGCGTACTACCCCTGCTAGCTCAAATTCCATGATGGCGTTCAGCAGGTCAATGGTCTTTTTTTGGTCAAGTTCTTGCATCAGTTGTTAATTCAAGTAACGAATGGAGTGTAATAAGTTAAGAGTTAAGAGTGAGGAGTTGGAGGTTAGGAGTTAACAGTTCGGGATTCATAACTCATAATTCATAACTCCTAACTCTTTACTCCTAACTATTTTAAACTCCTTATCATATACTTCCCATTAAAACAAAGTGTTATCGCTGTGCTTGGGTATTAGATTTATCAACTACTTTTTGAGAGTTTTCCTCAATGGTTTTCACTAGCTTGGTGACATCATTAGTAGTTTTGACTGCTTTTGCTGGTGGGATGGCAGAAGGCCAAACTTTTATGAGTTCAGCGAAACTAGTATCGATCGCTTTGTGTGCTTCTGGATCTGCTTGAGCTACTTGACTAGAAATTCCTTTGTATAACTCATTGGCGTAAAATACAAAACCACGGGAGTCTTGATACTCAATTGGGGCGGTTATTTTACCATTTGCGATCGCAGCGCCATATTCGGAGTTGGCTGAATCTAGTAGTTCGTTAATTGCCTGTAGCACAAATCCTGGTTTTGAGCGTTGAGATTCTGGCAAAGCTGCGATCGCTCCGTCAACTGCTTGCATTGAAGAAGTAAAATTAGTTTTAACTTTGCTATCTTTCGGACTAGATTTCACTAAATCTTGCAAACTTACTAAAGTTGTCTTAAATTCTTTGATTTTTCGTTCATTCAATTGATCTTCTACATCAACGTAAATCTCTTCAACTGGATGTCCAATATGAGGTTCTGCCTGTTTCGGCTGATTTTGATCCAGAAGTTCTTGTGCTACCAAAAGATGTCCTTTCATTAAGCCTAATTTAGACATATAATCAACATCTTTTGCCTCACCTGTGAGTACAACTTCTTGAACACCAACCTGGTCTTTAATTTGGTCGAATTGTTCTTGAGTAATTACTTTTTTAGTAACTAAATCTTGTGGGCTACCGTATGGACGATTTGCCTGGATTTTGTTGGATAATGCCGGAATTCCTAGTTTAGCTTCAAATTTATCCAATTCTGATAATATAGCAGTGTTGATGTTAATTTTTTCTTTGCCACCGTGACCACTATGACTGTTATCACTTACTGCCTCTGTAGCTTGAGGGCTAGTAACTGGTGCTGAGGGATTTTCTGCGGTTGGTGTACTGCTACAGGAACTTAAGGTAACTATTGCCGCAGCTGCCACTGTTAAACAGATATAGCGAAATTTTATCATTTCTGTTCCTCGCACAATTTAAAAGGTATTGGTTCAAATGCTTCAAACTATTACCCAAAGGTAGTTTGTTTGACAAATTGTCATAGATTTTACTTTCGCATATAATGAGATTTTTTTTCAACTATTTGATTTAAAATTTTATTAATTACGAATTAAGTACCTTGTACTTAGCCGGAATAGAAATTACTATTTATTTTTTTATGAATTGTTAACAGTCTTTTGAGAGTTGCTCTGGGCAAGCACTTCAAATTGACCCATGCAACCGTTTTCTGCGATCGCATCTTGATGGGGATGGAACATATACTTACCTGGGTAGCGAAAAGCAAATTCCAAGATGTGCCTTTCTGCGACACCCATCGTAATCACATCTGATTTCTCGCTAGGAGTCATACTCATGCCGTAGCGATAGACATCAAAGAAGTTGGCATGCAGATGAAACGTCACAGCCGGATCGTATTCAATGATGTTGAGAACATACAGCCGAATCAACTGATCTTTGTAAATGCGAATCGGGTTATGCATGTAATAGTGGGGCAGACCGTTGAAGGCGTAATAATCATTATGGGTATCATCATTGACGTCATACCCACCCATAACTAGTACCATCTCATCAGCCGGGGGACGAGGAGTAGGGGGATCGATGATGAACATCCCATATAGTCCCTTGGCGATGTGACGGGTAACTGGTTCAATATGGCAGTGGTATAAGTGAACGCCATAAGGTTCAGCATCAAATTCGTAAATTGTGGCACTACCATTCCTGATTGGGCGAACACCATCCATTTCTGCCGGATGAACGCCATGAAAATGTAAAGAGTGAGAATGTCCCGCCTTGTTGAGAAATAGTACCCGGATGCGATCGCCCTGTTTTGCCCGTAGCGTTGGCCCTGGTATGCGACCGTTTAAATCCCAGATGTTGTAAGAGACAGCACTATTGAGTTGAATGATGGAAGTACCCGCGGTTAACTGAAATTCCCGGATAGTCCGCCCATTTTCTTGCTTTACCGTCCCATAATCAAAATCCCTTAACATCCTCATCGGGTTAGTAACGTCGTCTGGTGCTTCAGTATTGAATGGTGGCACTTTGACCATTGACTTACTTTGCAGATTTAGCATCTGCCAAAGTCCAGCTGCACCAATCGCGCCAGCACCTGCTAGTCCTAGCTGCAATAATTGACGGCGGCTCCAAGGTTTGGCGTTACCTAGAGCGAAGTTGTTGGGCATGAGATTTAGTTACGGTTAGCACCAAGAAGGAATTGCAAATCTTTTGCAATTGCTTTTAAATATTAGAGGAATTAATAATTATTGTCAATAATTTTCCAGTGCTTCCAAACTGCTACTGAAGTTATTAAATTTAGAGAAAGGAAGAATTTTTTCCTGAAAACTTTAGTTTAATTTACTTAAAAATTACAGCATTTATACAGGGATCTCTGTATAAATAATGTTCAAGGGCAACTAGCTGTTTCATGCCTATTCCTGATATGCTTGTTGCCTTAGCAATACCTGAAGGAAAAACAATCAGGATGAGAGGATATTTTATTAGGAAGTAAGTCTTTGTCATGTTGAATGCAGCAAGACGTAGTATTTGTAAGGTATAAATTGTGTCTAAAATTTCCCTTAAGTCAAAACGTGCATCACTCATCCTCATAGGAATTCTGAGCTTTTATTTAGTTGTTGGAGCATCTGCACCAGCTTATGCTATGCACATTATGGAAGGCTACTTACCAGGAAATTGGGCGCTTTTTTGGTGGATAGTAGCGTTACCATTTTTTATTTTAGGATTGCGATCGCTAACTCGCATCACCCAAGCCAACCCAGAATTAAAATTACTCTTAGCATTGGCGGGAGCTTTTACTTTTGTGTTGTCGGCGTTAAAAATGCCTTCAGTCACAGGTAGTTGTTCTCATCCTACAGGTACTGGGTTAGGAGCAGTACTATTTGGGCCATTAGCGATGTCGGTATTGGGTGGTTTAGTTCTGTTGTTTCAAGCGCTGCTACTAGCTCATGGGGGTTTGACGACATTGGGGGCAAATGCGTTTTCAATGGCGATCGCAGGCCCTTTTGCCGCCTACTGGATATATCATTTGACGATGCGCCTAACTGGTAAGCAAAAAATAGCGATATTTTTAGCCGCAGCCATAGCAGATTTACTCACTTATGTTATTACTTCTATCCAACTCGCCTTGGCTTTTCCCGCCCCAGTTGGTGGGTTTATTGCTTCATTCATCAAATTTGCCGGGATTTTTGCAATTACTCAAGTTCCTCTAGCAATTAGCGAAGGGCTGCTGACTGTGCTGGTATGGAATTGGCTACAATCTTATACGCCTCAAGAATTGGAATTTTTAAAATTAATTCAACGGGAACCTCAACACAATGAAACAGTCTAAAAAGGGATTGAGTAACTGGTTTTTAGTGGTAGCGGTGATCGCTTTAGCAGTTGTACCCTTAATATTTGTACGTGGTGGGGAATTTACAGGTTCAGACGATCAAGCCGAAAAAGCGATTAGTGAAGTACACCCTGGATATCAACGCTGGTTTAAACCCCTGTTTGAACCCCCTAGTGCTGAAATAGAAAGTTTGTTATTTTCTTCACAAGCTGCTTTGGGTGCTGGAGTTATTGGTTATGTGATTGGTTTATATAAGGGGCGTTCCCAGCAGCAAAGGAATAAGGAATGAGTCTGCAAATAGATACCCTTGCTTATACGAATCGATTGCGGTGGTTAGCACCAGAGCAGAAATTACTGTTTGCGATCGCTCTGCTAATAATCGCTGCTTTTACACATCCCTTAGTTCAAGTTTTGATTGCAGTTTGGATGAGTACTTGGACAATTATCTATGCAAGGATTCCCAGCAAAATTTATTTCAAACTAGTGTATGTTGCTAGTTTTTTTTGGTTGACAAGTTTACCAGCTTTAATCATCAATGGGGTAGATATTTCTCAATTACATTTAGTGCAAAATGACTCAGTAATAGGATTGGATATTGGCTCATATTATCTGTATATTAGTGTTCACGGACTTCAGCAGGGATTGACAATTTTAACACGAGCGATCGCCTCTCTTTCATGCTTATATTTCATCATGTTAACTATCCCCTTTACCGAGCTTTTACAAGCCTTGCGTCGCGTGGGTTTTCCTGTGTTGCTAACTGACCTATTATTACTAATGTACCGCTTTATTTTCGTCCTATTAAACACAGCCGCAGAATTGTGGACTGCTCAACAATCTCGTGGTGGCTACTGTACTTTTAGTATTGGGATGAAAAGTTTAGCTCTGTTAATTGGACAATTACTCAAACGAACCCTAGAAAACTATCGTCAAGTATCCTTGACTTTGGCATCACGAGGCTTCAATGGAGAATTTAAAGTTTGGCATCCTCATCGCTACCATCTATCTAAGCGATATGCCATTGAAGCAATTCTAGGATGTGTGTCATTAATCGCCTTGGATTGGTACGATCGTGCAACAATTTTTACTCGAATTTGAGCAATTACATTACACTTATCCAGGCGCACAACAATTAGCTTTGAATGGTTTAAATCTCAAGATTCCTTTTAACAAAAGATGTGCGTTAATTGGGCAAAATGGTTGTGGTAAAACTACATTATTTTTATTAGCTAACGGTCTATATAAACCTCATAAAGGTAAAATGTCTTGGCAAGGAAAACCTTTGCAATATGACCGTCGATCACTGATAAAGTTACGCCAACAAGTAGGGCTAGTTTTTCAAGATCCAGAGCAACAACTGGTAGCTTCTACTGTTGAAGAAGATATTTCTTACGGCTTGTGTAATTTAGGATTACCAACAGGAGAAATTAAACAGAGAGTTGAGCAAGCCTTAGTAGAATTTGGACTTACTGAATTAGCTCAAAGACCAGTTCATCATCTTAGCTTAGGACAAAAAAAGCGAGTTTCTATAGCTGATGTCATGGTGCTAAAACCAGAACTCTTATTGCTAGATGAACCAACAGCTTATTTAGATAAGTTGCATACTCGTAACTTGATGACAACTCTAAAAAAGATTCATGCAGATGGTACAACTATACTTATGGCAACCCATGACCTTGATTTAGTTTATCGTTGGGCAGACTGGATATTTGTAATGGATCGGGGACAACTTGTGATGGAAGGAAAACCACAAGATGTGTTTACCCAGCGTGAAGTTCTCGAAGACTTACAGCTAGGAGTGCCATTGATCTATGAGATGCTATTTGCTAAGGGATCACCCGAAGAAGAACCAGTTTTAGAACGTTTGCGGCAAAGGATATTTAACTTATTCCGTTACTTTTAGTAAGTGAATTTATTAAATATGAGAATCCAAAGCAAAATTACACAATACATTTGATATCCAGGACTCCTATTTGATTGCGTGAAAAAACTCGCTCTCAACTCGAAATGGCTGATTTCCTACTCCCTACTCCCTGCCCAGGCAAATAAGTTCAAAAATCAAATCCGATTGCTATATACTTGTCAAATACAAAGTTAATGGTATATCTTTTTGCAATCAAGCGTCATCATGCCTTTTGATTGATGAATTCCCCAAATTTACTATATGAGGTCAAAAATGACTACTTCTTCTCATATTTCCCTATTGCAGAAGACCGCAGGTATTACCTTATCCAAGCCTGTGCAGGTAACGCTCTATATGCTGCTATCTTCTTTAGTTATCTGGACTGTATTATTTTCTACTTATCCTGCGGTTCATAATACAGCACACTCAGCACGTCACCACACTTTAGGCGTTGCATGTCACTAAATTATCATAATTTCAAGATTTTTTAGGTGCATCAAGTAGGGGCAATTCATGAATTGCCCCTACAAATAAAATCAGGGTTTCGGCTATTGTTTGCCATCTCTACATCACCTAACTTAATTTAAAATAATGTCTGATTTATGAATAATTCTTTTACTTAGTAATAAGAATCTGGAATAACTTTCATCCACTGCTATTAAAATTTTAGTTGCACCTGATTTTTTACGTCATGTGGAAAAGACCACGAAAAACCTAACCCCCTAACCCTCTTCCCGTATCGGGAAGGGGGAAAATTCAAAGTCTCTCTCCTTTTAGGAGAGAGATTTAGAGAGAGGTCAGCAGTTGCAAAAATTACATGAGTTTCACATTTACCGGAAGTTTTTATGAAAAAATATCGGCTTTTTGGAGTTATCAGCGTTATTTGCATTACTTTGTCAATTCTTTATTCCTTTGTAGGAAATTCCCAAATTCTTACATCCAGAGTGCTACTATCCACCAACCCACCTTTAGAGCGGATTATTCCCTTTGAAGCAGAGGCAGAAAAACCGCAATCTCCTGTTACCCTAAAGTTACAAGCTATTGATGCTGCGGGTAAATCGTTAGAAAATACTAAAATTAGCTTGCAAATTTTGACACCTAATCGGAATCCTTGGTTAACAACTGATTTCCCCATTGTTGAGGGAACAAAGTTGTTACAAATGGATGCCATCGCACCTGATGGAAAGCTAGAAATTCAGCAGATGTTACCCATCCGTGGGAATTACCAACTGTTAGTTAAAGTGTCACCTTTGGTAGCAAATACTTTTGCGCCTTATGAACAAACTTTAAATTTAAATGTCCAAGAAAATCCAATTAAATATAAATATTTTGTTGTTATTGCAGCTATCTTGCTATCACTTGGATTGTTGGGTGGTTGGGTTATTGGTGGACAAGAAGAACTCCAACAAGGAGAAATTGCACCACAGTCAGTTCGCCTTTTATTAAGTGCATTGACAGTGGTGGCTATAGTAACTCTATTAGTTATCAACATTAGTGCAGAAGTTGCCGAAGCTCATGGCAGCGAACACCATTCAAATAGTACCGAAGCGATTGCACCATCATCTCAAAAATCTCAAGGATTGGAAATTAACCTTGGGGGAGATAAAAACGCAACTGTCGGAAAACTTGCGAATTTAACGCTACAAGTGAAAGATAGCGCAACCGGAGAACCTATTAGAGATGTAGCGTTGCAGGTGAAAGCGATCGCTACAGAACATAATTTAACAGTCTTTGATTACAAAGGTATTCCCGACGAACAAGGGAAGTTAACATGGCTAGAGCAATTTTTTGATGGTTCACCCCATAAAATCGAGGTGGAAGCAACTCCTCTACCAGGATCTAGCCGTCAATTTGCCCCAGTGAAGGTAGCACAAGAAGTTGAAGTTGAAGCGATCGCACCACCAATTTATATCCGATTGATTGGTTTATTCTACTTTACAGCCTTTGTCGGCATTGGTATGGCGATCGGATTGCTAATACAGCACCGACGAACACCACAAGTAAGGGAAAGTTAGTAATATCAGTCTTTTAGTCAGAATTCCAGCCGATATAACAATGTGCATTAAGTTAAGTAGCTCAAATTAATATAAAACTTCACCTTGCCTCCAGCTTCCCTCCCCTTACCAAGGCTACGGTGTACACACAGGTGCTGTCCACCATACGTTTCAACTTTTTTACCCACATTTTTGTCAGAGTTAAACTGTCACACTCACTGACATCCCGCCCAGAACTAAAGTTCAGTGCTAATAGCTGAAGTCCCTTAAGTGGACTAGAACGATCTAATTTAGTCCACAAAGCGTGGACTTGGGCTATGAGACTCGGAATTCATTCCGAGGCGGGATAGAAACGTAGTGCGAGATTTATTAATAAAGATATGGCTGTGACAAGACTTGTGTGTACACAGTAGCCTTACCAAAGAAAGGGATTGAAGGTGAGGTTTTATCTTATGTTTAATTACGCCTACCTACTTAACTTTTAGACTAGCAAAAAATAAATTATCCAAAATTATTTGTATATTTCTAGGGACGCAAGGTTTTGCGCCTCGGAGATAGGATGTTTTTAAACTGGAAGTCTCTTAAGTGGGCAAGAATAAATTAAAGTATCTGACGCAGTGTAAAATTAATTAAATTAGCTAGTAGTAAGCGGCTTCAGCCCATATTACAGTTACCACAGCAGAAATTAAATTGAAAGTGGGTAATATTATTGATGTTTATATTTTTGCCTCTTATTTCCTTAATTACTA
Source organism: Nostoc sp. (assembly GCF_036919495.1). Classification (GTDB taxonomy): domain Bacteria; phylum Cyanobacteriota; class Cyanobacteriia; order Cyanobacteriales; family Nostocaceae; genus Nostoc. Next base: position 11,248 of record NZ_JBALBZ010000207.1, on the reverse strand, counting down.
TTTTTTTGTTAATTAATAAAAAACGTACCGATTGGCGTGATTCGCTGATATTAGCAATTACTTACTGGGGAATTTTACTCACTACAATCACCGAACTTTTGAGTCTTTTTAAATTAATTACTTTTGGCTGGATATTAGGAACTTGGGTATTGATATCTATCACATTAATTTATATATATTTTCGGTTAAATCACCAAATAATTCCAGATTTAGAGCAAAGAAATTATTCTCAAATAAAGAAAAATATTAAAATAAAACCCTTCGTAAATTTATTATGTGGAATAGGTTTCGTTGTAGCAACAGTTGGATTAATTGCCATCATAGCGCCACCCAATAATTGGGATTCTATGGACTATCACATGAGCCGTGTTGCTCATTGGATACAAAATCATAGCATTGCCCATTATCCAACAAGTTATACTCCACAGTTATATCAAAACCCTTGGTCAGAGTTCGTGATTTTGCATTTTCAGATTTTAAGTGGTGGTGACTACTTCGCTAACTTAGTCCAATGGTTCAGTATGATTGGCTGTATTATTGGAGTGTCATTAATTGCAAAACAACTAGGAGCAGATTTACGAGGTCAAGTTTTCTCTGCGGTTGTAACTGCAACAATTCCTATGGGAATATTGCAAGCCTCAAGCACTCAAAATGATTATGTAGCTGCATTTTGGGTAGTTTGCTTTGCTTACTACTTACTATCAACTATCCAAGCAGGAAAAAGTGATATTTGGACGAATTCATTTAATATTGGTAGTAGCATAGGATTAGCTATTTTGAGCAAGGGAACTGCTTATTTTTATGTATTTCCCTTCTTGATTTGGTTTGGTTTTTACTTAGTTAAACGCTTACGGTGGCAAGCATGGAAGGCTGTTTTGATAGTAGGAAGTATATCTTTACTGCTTAATATTAGTCACTATTTACGCAATTATAATTTATTTGCTTCGCCACTTGGTGAACCGGGTGGCTATCGTAATGAAATACTAGGTGTTAATATACTCATTTCTAATATACTGAGAAATATTGCCTTACATATAGGAACACCGATTGGTTTCTGGAATGGAAAAGCGAACAGATTAATTCAACTTATACATATATTCATCGGTGTAGATTATAACGATCCTCGGACAACTTTTTCCCAGACATTTTTTGTACCAGGAGGTTGGTCAACAATTGGGATAAGTGGTAATGAAAATAGTGCTGGTAATTTATTACATCTAGCGCTGATAATAATATGTATGATTATTTTTCTAACTCGAAAATCTCTCCGTAAAGAAAGTTATATTTTTACTTATCTCATTGCTACCGTATCTACATTTTTGATATTTTGCTACTTACTAAAATGGCAAGCCTGGAATAGTCGTCTGCATTTACCTTTGTTTGTATTAATTTCTCCTTTTGTAGGTGTTGTGTTATCTAAGCTGAAAAAGCAAAAAATCGCAATTTTTATAGTAACATTTCTGTTAATCTCATCATTACCGTGGGTATTTTTTAATAGGTATAGACCTATTATTGATAGCATCAATATATTCCAAACCCCCAGAATTGAGCAGTATTTTAGTAATAGACCATTCCTTAAAGGTACTTATACAGGAGCAGTTGAGTTTTTAAATTCCAAAAAATGCTCGACTATTGGGCTATCAATGGGAAATGACCCTTGGGAATACCCTTTCTGGGTACTTTTGCAGCAAAATAATCAAAAAACATTTAAAATTCAACATATTAATGTAACTAATATTTCGGCTAGTTTAGAAAAAGAGGCTTCCTATAAAGATTTTGATCCTTGCGGGATTATTTCAATGGAAACTAAAAAAAGTAAACAAAAGAAATCTCAAGAAATTAATTTTAAAGATAAAACTTATGTCCGAGCTTGGGATTCTCCAGAACTTGGTGTATTTATTAAGTAGAATTTTATTATTTACAAGATCCTAAAATTAAGATTTACTCAGAAGTTAAGAAAGTAATGCTGACAAAAACTACTGTTGAAAAAATTCTTGACCGTGCCTTGATGGGATACGACTTATCTCTCGAAGAGGGAGTGGTGTTGTTACAACAAACAGACGAGGAGGCGATCGCAGCGATACGTACTACATCCGACACACTCCGCCACACTCAAGCAGGCGATACGGTTACATACATAATTAATCGTAATATCAACTTTACTAATATTTGTGAGCAGCACTGTAGTTTTTGTGCTTTCCGTCGAGATGATGGTGATGTCGGTGCATACTGGTTAGATTCGGCGCAAATTTTAGAAAAAGCGACAGATGCAGTGCAACGGGGTGCGACAGAAATCTGTATGCAGGGCGGATTAAATCCACAAGCACAGATAAATGGTAAATCTTTGCCCTATTATCTCAAGGTTGTAGAAACCATCAAACAGGAATTTCCCCACATACATCTCCACGCTTTCTCTCCCCAGGAAGTCGAATTTATCGCCAGACTTGACGGACTTGGGTATGCTGATGTCATTGCTGCTTTGCGCGATGCTGGTGTTGACTCAATGCCGGGAACAGCAGCTGAAGTGTTAGACGATGAAGTAAGGCGGATATTGTGTCCAGAGAAGATTAACACAGCCACTTGGCTAGAAATTGTCAGCACTGCTCACAAATTAGGCTTGCATACCACCAGCACCATGTTATCTGGGCATATTGAAACCCACGAACAGCAAATCGGGCATTTAGAAAAATTGCGATCGCTCCAACAAACCGCCATTAATCAGGGATATCCAGCAAACATCACAGAGTTTATTTTATTACCCTTCGTTGGGCAAGAAGCGCCCAAACCCTTACGTCGCCGTGTCGGACGCGATCAACCAGTTTTGAGTGATGCACTGCTGCTAGGCGCTGTGGCGCGGATTTACTTAGGTAATTGGATTCCTAACCATCAGCAGAGTTGGGTGAAACTGGGGCTTGCAGGTGCGACATCCGCCTTAGTTTGGGGTTGTAATGATATCGGTGGCACATTAATGGAGGAGCATATTACCACAATGGCAGGTGCTTTGGGTGGTACATGTATGGAAGTGGAAACTTTGGAAAATGCGATCGCTTCTTTAGGAAGACCTTACCAACAACGCAATACTCTTTATCAAAAAGTTAGTAGTTAAGAATAGCTTTTATCTCTATGTTCTCTGCGCCTCTGTGATGAAATAAATTACGTTTAAACAGCAGAAGTGCAGAGAGTTCAGAGATAAATAAACAATTTATAGGAACATTAATCAAATTGAATTAAGTTCAGGTTAAGAATATATGATAAAAATTTCAAGATTACCCTTGTAGGTAAGATAATCCTGATTTTGTGTTAGCAAGCTCTAATAATTTAGAGGTGGATCATTATGAGAATTTTGATAGTTGAAGATGACGATCGCATTGCTAAACCATTAGCCGAGTTTTTAAGACGACAACACCATATTCTGGATATAACAACCGATGGTTTTACAGCCTGGGAATGGTCGCAGTCAGGATTATATGAGCTAATTTTATTAGATTTAATGCTTCCTCAATTAGATGGAATCACTTTATGTAAGCGTTTACGCGCTACTTCATCTAATGTTTTGATTTTAATGCTGACGGCACGAGATACAACAGACGATAAAATTATCGGACTCGATGCTGGTGCTGATGATTACTTGGTTAAGCCATTTGAACTAAAAGAATTAGCAGCACGCATCAGGGCTTTAGCTCGAAGAACTCCAGAGATTCGTCCCCAGATTTTAATCCACGGTGATTTGCAACTAGACCCAGCAACTCAACAGGTTACTTATGCAGGAAATATCATATCATTAACTCCTAAAGAATATATGATATTAGAATATTTTTTGATAAATCCCAATCAAGTTATCACTCGTTCTGCAATTTTTGACAAACTGTGGGACTTTGATAAATCTTCGGGAGAAGGAAGTATTAAAACTCATATTACAAATTTGCGGAATAAACTTAAAGCATCTGGGAGTTCTGAGGACTTGATTGAAAATATTTATGGCATTGGTTATCGTTTAGGACACAATTAAACTAATTCGTAATTCGTAATGACACTCCTACGTCGCTAACATAATTAAGTTTTTTTTTTGTTATGGCTACATCAGTTTGCCAATCCAAATTTAGATAATTTAATGCTGTTTTTTACAAATCTTGGTAATCCTAGTACAGTGGTTATAGTTGCAGGTATTACTGTTTTATTACTTTGGTGGCGACGTTACCAAGAAGAAGCAAAATTTTTTGTATTTGCTTGCTTAGGAGGGTTAATTTTAAATACAGGGCTAAAGTTGTTTTTTTCTAAACCTCGCCCGCAACTGTGGCATCAATTGATTGCTGAAAAATCTTTTAGTTTTCCTAGTGGTCATGCACTAGGCTCTGTTGTACTTTATGGTTTTATTGCTTACGAATTGGCAACTCACTATCCTAATTTTGCCAAATTTATTTACAGTTTAACTGTTATTTTCATTGCTGCTATCGGGATCAGCCGCTTATATTTAGGAGTTCATTGGCCCACAGACATAATTGCAGGTTATGGAGTCGGTTTTTTGTGGCTAATTATATGTATTACGATGCTTAAATTGCAAAGATTGAGGCGATAAAAGTTAGTTGATTAAATCTTTAAGTGTGTACACCGAAGGAGTTGCCGTTGCTAAAGTCTCTTGCAAAGAAGGCATCTGGGTGAGAATTATCTCATCAGATTTTTTAATCACCCGATTTTTTTGCCCAATATTAAGCTGTTACGTATATAACTTGCATTATCAGGGCGGGCAGGATGCCCACCCCACAATCATCTTGAAAAAATATTAGTGCAAATTAAAGGCGCAACAGCTTAGTTGTAAATGAGCGCCTTTTAGCGAAAAAAACAGTCCAGCCTACTCTTTACTTCCCCATTCCCTACTCAATTGATCCCCAAGTTACCAATCCAAGATACGATAGACGTTGATTTACGTATTCTTTTACTTAATGCATATGAAGCGCTATTGGTCGCGTTTGCTTGCGCTGGTTTTGGTTGTATCTATCGGCTTAATGGGCTGTTCTGGCAGTCCAGATAGTTTGACTGGGGATTATCGCCAAGACACCTTAGCTGTGGTCAATGTTATGAGACAAGCTCTGGATATATCACAAGATTCACCAGAAAAAGCAGCAGTTCAAGCAGAAGCGCGTCAAAAAATTAATGACTTTTCCGCTCGCTATCAGCGAGTTAACTCTGTTTCTGGTCTTGGCTCTTTTACAACCATGCGAACAGCCCTCAACTCCCTGGCTGGACACTACAGTTCTTACCCAAATCGTGCAGTACCCGAAAAACTCAAAAATCGTTTAGAGAAGGAGTTACAGCAGGTAGAAGCAGCGCTAAAGCGTGGCGGTTAATTCTTAACTATTGCCTACTACTCCATCATCAAGAGTCAATACTTTTGGCTCTTGATTACTTTGTCAAATTAATATAAGAGTTTTAAATTTTCACCTAAACTGATTGACACTTTTATAGCTAAAAGCTTTGTCACAGTTCAACTTACTTCGTCTCCATCCAATTTTCACCAACACGCGCATCCACCAGCAACGGCACACTTAACTGGACTGCATTTTCCATCACCGACTTAATTTGCGGTTGTAATTCTTCCCATTCATGAGGGGGAATTTCAAATACTAATTCATCGTGAACTTGCAACAACAAACGCGCCTGATAGTTCTTCAAAACCTCATGCAATCTCACCATTGCAATTTTGATAATATCAGCGTTGGAACCTTGAATTGGTGCATTAGCAGCAGCGCGTAGTAAACCTGCATCAAAAGGGCCCAAATTCTTCAATTTACTCAGATCAATATCTTCTGGGTTACTGCCTTTTAATTTGCGTAAACTGTTATTAGTAAAGTCAAAATAACGACGGCGACCGAAAATAGTTTCTACATAACCAAGAGCGATCGCTTCTTTTTTCACTCGTTCTAAATATGCAAATACTTTCGGATATCGTTCATTAAACCGCTTAATGAACTCGTTGGCAACGGTCTTATCTATCCCAGTTGAGCGCGAAAACCTTAGAGAACCCATGCCATAAATCACACCAAAATTGATAGTTTTTGCTATCCCTCTTTCTTCTGAGGTTATCTTTTCTTTTTCAAATACTAACCGCGCCGTAACAGTGTGAACATCTTCATTTTGCTGATATGCTTGCACTAATATTGGCTCTTGACTCAAATGAGCCAAAATCCGCAATTCAATTTGTGAATAATCAGCAGCCACCATTAACCAACCAAGTTCTGGCAAAAACGCCTTGCGAATTTGGCGACTAAAAGCTGTACGAATGGGGATATTTTGTAAATTCGGATTAGAAGAAGATAACCTACCAGTTGATGTTGCTGCTTGGTTAAAATCAGTATGCACCCGTTGGGTATCTGGACGCACCAATGCAGGTAATGCATCAACATAAGTAGACTTTAATTTAGATAGAGTGCGATACTCAATTATCGCCTCAACAAATCCAGTCTTATCATCTTCTTGGAGTCTTTCCAGGGTTGCTGCATCTGTAGAGAAGCCCGTTTGAATTTTACGAGAATGTCTAGTACTTAACCCCAACTTTTCAAACAAAATTTGGCTCAATTGCTTCGGAGAACCCAAGTTAAAATTTTCCCCAGCTATTTCAGTTGCTTCCTCTTTCAACCTGGCTAGCTCAGTTTCTAAATGCTGCGAAAGTTCTTGCAAATAAGCTGAATTAATGCGAACACCCGTATATTCCATTTCGGCTAAAACCGCTTCTAGGGGCTGTTCTACTTCCACTAATAGCTTAGACAAAGTGGGAATTTTATCAAGTTCCTCACGCAATTTCGCCACTAACCCAAAGGTAGAATAAGCATCCATACCGCAGTAATCTGCTACCGCAGGAATATCTATATCAGCGATGGTTTTGCCTTTAGGAACTAAATCCAAATAACTTTTTGCTATCAATCCCAAATATCGCTGCGACAAATCCATCAAATTATGGCTAGAATCTGGATTTAGAATGTAACTTGCCAGCATGGGATCAAACACTACTCCCGCCAAATTAATTCCTTGACATTTTAAAACTAAGCGGTCAAATTTTGCATTTTGTAGAGCTTTAGGATAATCAGTACTTTCGAGAATTGGGCGTAATGTTTCTAGCGCCAAATCTTTATGCAAATTTTCCCCAGTTTTGTGCCCCACAGGAATATAGGCTACCTCATCTGGTCTCGTTCCCCAACAGCAACCAATTCCTACTAACTCAGCATCTCTTGGTTCTAAAGCAGTAGTTTCAGTGTCCCAAGCAACGGGAGTCTCTGGGTTAGTGAATGTTTGCAAAAGTTCCACTAACTCAGTTAGTTTTGCTTCGCTGTTAATGATGCGTGGTGTAATTGGGGAAGTAGATTGTTGTGTAACTGCGGCTGTATCACTAGCACTGAAAAACCACAAATCATTATCTTCATCAGCACTGAATTCTGAGTTAGTATTGGGGTTACTTGCATCTGTTTTGGCTTCTTGTTTGTCTTCGACTTTGCCACCAAAACGTTGCTGAAGATCGTTTATTTTACCTAAAAAAGACTTGAATTCTAATTTTTCTAGAATTGGTGCTAAAACGTTTGTATCAAAGCCTTTTAATTTGCAATTTTCTAAATCAAATTCTATAGGAACATCTAAAACTATGGTTGCCAAATAGCGAGACTTCTCGGCATCTTCTTTACCCGTTGCCAGTTTTTTCTGAGTTGCGCCTTTAATTTCATCTAACGCAGCATAAACACAATCAAGTGAACCATAAGTATTTAACAGCTGCACTGCTGTCTTTTCGCCAATGCCCTTCACACCAGGAATATTATCGGATTTATCACCACAAAGAGCTTTAAAATCAACAATTTGTGAAGGTAAAACCCCCATTTTTTCTTTGACTTGTTCTGCTTCAAATTCCGTGATGCTATTTGTAGAGCGTTTTAGGGCATCTGGACTAAAATTCAGAACAGTGATTTCTTTATCAGAGTCAATTAGTTGAAATAAATCGCGATCGCCAGTGAGAATCTTCACCCTATACCCAGCAGCAGTTACTCGTTGTGATAATGTTCCCAAAACATCATCTGCCTCATAACCAGGGGCAGTGAAAATTGGTAGATTAAAGCCATTGAGCAACTCATGCAGGTTTTCTAAGTCGGGAATGAAGTCTTCTGGCGTTTCTTTGCGATCGGCTTTATAAGTATCGTCAGCTTCATGGCGAAAAGTGGCCTCACCCAAATCAAAAGCGATCGCCATTGCTTGGGGCTGTTGTGTTGCCATTACCTCTAGCAGGCACTTCACAAAACCAAAACATATACTGGTAGGAATGCCCGTTTTAGTACGCAGCCCTCCATCTCGCCCTTTGGCGAAAGCAAAGTATGAACGATAAGCCAACGAGTGTCCATCTACGAGGATGAACGTGGGGCGTGTTGCGGTTGCAGAAGTGATTTCAGACATAGCCCTATTTTAGCCAGAAGCTTTGTCACATAGTTAGCAATTTCCGGTGCTAGTTCAGCTTTGCTTTGGCAACAATAGCGTAATTTTTGCGTACTAAGGGACTTCTAAATAAAAAATATCCAATTTTTTCCACTACTCACCACAGTCTGCTAGAGCCTGTTAACCTCTAACTGGAACTTAAAATCTAGGAAATTATGCAGAAAGCATCTGCTACACACTTGGCATCTACTGAGCATCAGTCTGCTACAAAAGACATTAAACTACTAGTTTTGGATATAGATGGCACGATCGCAGGGCATTCTAACACCATCAGCGAAGCTGTAAAGCAAGCTATTATTGCAGCGCAAGCACGAGGAATTCAAGTAGCGATCGCAACAGGTCGAATGTATCGTTCAGCCTTGCGCTTTCACCAAGATATCGGCTCTACCCTACCACTAATGGCATATCAAGGAGCCTGGATTCAAGATCCGATCACTCAAAAAATTCATCGCCATTTTCCTGTTTCCAGGGAAATCGCCCACCAGTTACTCGACTATTTTGAACAGCCTGAGTTGCGATCGCTCTTATCTGTCCACTTCTACATCAACGATCAACTATACGTCCGTGAAGTAACCAGAGAAACCCAAATTTATGCAGAACGTTCTGATATTACCCCGATTCCTGTGGGTGATTTGCGCCTAGCCTTAACGAATGAACCGACAAAAATTCTTGCTTTGTGTGATGACACAGATGTGATCGACAAGCTATTGGGGAATTTGCGCCGTCAATACACACCTGCTGAACTTTATCTCACAACATCTGTTGCTACCTTCTTTGAAGCAACTAACGCCTCTGTGAATAAAGGAACTGCTGTACGTTACCTAGCCGAAGAATTGCTGGGATTAGAGTTAGCAAATGTTATGGCAATTGGCGATAACTTCAATGATGTAGAAATGCTGGAGTATGTTGGACTTGGTGTAGCTATGAGCAACGCACCAGCAGGAGTACAAGCGATCGCGCAGTGGGTAGCTCCTAGCGTAGAGGAAGATGGAGCAGCAGTAGCAATTGAAAAGTTTTTGCTGTAATGAGGGTACTTTTTCAAACCTAACCCATATAAATCAGAAAGGACACCGACGACTGGCCGTGTTTCGTCTCGGTGTCCTAGCTGGTTCGCTCCTCACACACCTGTTAATGTAGCTGAGGTGATGCATTGAGTCAATAGATATATAAAAGTTTTTATTTTTGCCTAAGCGACATTACCGATTCATAACTCCAAGGGCGCAAAAACACCCAATTCTTCCTCTAACACAAATCTTAATACTGACTGAGTAGCCATAAGCAATCCGAGTCTGGCTTGGGCTAACTCTGGTGAAGTAATTTTCACCTCACCCCAAATCCGACAATTACACCAAAACTTTTCAAAAGCTTGGCTCAAACTCAGCGCTACTTTTTCCCATTTCACAGAACCCTTAACATCAGGGCATTCTATATTGTCTACCACTTGTATTAACTCACCAATTAGACGACGCTCATCTGGGTGATTTAGCCGCAATGTTCCGTCACCATTGAGCCAAGGTAAAGGCTTAGGAGAGATAACACTCCAAAAAGCTGGACTAGTATTTGGAACTGGTTCTCTAAGTTTAATCAATCCCTCTCGATCAGCCAGAAGCACTAGCGAACAGCAACGTGCATGGGCATATTGAACAGCAAACAAATTAGGTATTGGGCATGGAGAAGAGGCAGAGGGGCGGGGTGCAGGGGGCAGAGGGGAATGAAGAGGCAGAGGGGCGGGGAGCAGGGGGCAAAGGGGAAAATTCTTCTCCCCTACTCCCTGCTCCCTGCTCCCTGCTCCCTGCTCCCTGCTCCCCTCTACAAGACTTTGTAACCAAGTCGCTAACGTCGAGTTAGTTAATTCAAAATGTATCAAACCAGGGGGAACTATTTTAATGCTAAAAACGTCCCCACAGATCCCTGATATATCTGAGGCGATCGCACTGGCAAGTTCCATCGCTTTTCGATTCTGAGATTTTGATAGTCCCAGAGACACACTTGAGGTGTATAAAATTCTATTATTATCTCTACCTTTGTGTAGAGGAATTTTATCATCTTTTATGCATTCATTTTCTGCTTTATAGGTATCAATGCTTGGTGACCTTATTAAATAACTGTACACTAACTGTTTGGTTGACGTATATTTGCTAACTCGTATTGTATAATGCACGTAATATTATTTAAATCATCATGTAAGATATATTTGTTACTTTTTTGTCATCTGTCTTGCGGTATAAATTTAATTTAGATAAAGAAAAATGAGAAGAGGATAAAATTTGATGAATAATCGATGAATAGTAAGTAAACTTTACTACCATCATTGTACAGTAGGAAGTATAACAAAAGAGTAGAGAGTAATTTACTTTCTATTCTTTGGATTGGCTGGCGCTGTTAGGCGTTATGCCTGCCTTGCCAACACAAAGACACTCCTTGCACCCTTTTATTTACGTCTTTGTCTTCAGCCGAACGCTCTTTGTTACCTATGCAATCTCCATCCTCCTTTTCTGAGGCATCACGGCCTTTTTTAACTTGGCAACGCATTCTTGACTGGGCTCAAGAACACTACCGCTGCCGTACCTTTAGCAAAGATGAGCGCATTCCAGCCCGGCCTGGATTGCTATATTTGGTGCAAAGGGGTGCGATCCGTATGGTAGGAACCGCCCAAGTTAGCGCGACTGCCAGCCAGCTAACGTCTCGACGAATTAACAGAACCCCAGAAGAAGCGTTCTTGGGTTTTGTGGGAGCGGGACAGCCATTTGAAATTGTTGCTCAATCACCATTCACACTCCAG
>NZ_JBALBZ010000206.1:0-266784 GCF_036919495.1 Nostoc sp. | reverse complement strand
GAGCCAATCATTTTTATAGTTTTAGTGCTTATAGGTTATGCCTTAGGTTCTGCAAAACTGATTAATCAAGGTAATGAAGCCCTAGTCGAACGCCTGGGGCAGTATCATAGGAAACTAAAACCTGGGCTGAACTTTATTGTTCCCTTGGTAGATCAAATTGTGATGGAAGATACCACGCGAGAGCAAATTTTAGACATCAAGCCTCAGGATGTGATCACCCAAGATAATATTTCTGTGGAAGTGGACGCTATTGTGTACTGGCGCATCAAAGATATTGAGAAAAGCTTTTACGCTATTGAGGATCTGCAAGGGGCATTGGCACAGGTGACTACAACCACGCTCCGAGAAATCATTGCCCAGAACACCTTAGAGCAGACCAATGTCTCCAGAGTGGAGATGCACTCAGCCCTGTTATTCGAGTTGAATAATATAACGGCAGATTGGGGAGTTGATATTCTCAGGTTAGATATTCAAAGAATTACCTTACCTGAGAGTGTACGAAAATCGAGGGAAGAGGAGCAAGCTGCTGTAATCAAAAAACGAGCGCTGATTACCGAAGCAGAAGGGGAAAAAGAAGCTGCCATTAAAAAAGCAGAAGGAACTATGGCCTCAGTGCAAATCATTTCTCAAGCTCTCCGTTCCAATCCAGATAGTAGAGACATTCTGCGGTATCTCGTGGCTCAAGATTACGTAGATGCCAGCCAAAAACTTGGTGAGAGCAATAATGCCAAAATTGTCTTTGTAGACCCTGCTAACTCAACTGAAATGTTTCAGGAGTTGATAGCCGAGTCGGCAATTACAGAAGGTAACGGCAAAAAACACGAAAATGGTAATACTTAAGAGTTACCCTGTACGGCTTGTCTCAGTAGCGCATCGGCTACTAGTGAAACATCACGCATTTCTTGAACATCGTGAACTCTGAGGATATCAGCGCCATTAAGAATAGCAGCACAACAAGCTGCTGCCGTTCCCCAAACTCGTGCTTTGGGATCTGGTTGGTTTAAAATGCGACCAATAAAACTTTTACGGGATGCTCCTACCAAGATAGGACAATTGAGTGGTAAGAGCGATCGCAAGCAGCGAAAAATCTCTAAATTTTGCTCATAGTTCTTAGCAAAACCAATACCAGGATCAATAATAATTTTATCCCGGTCAATGCCCGCAGCAGTTGCTACCCCAATTTGCCGACCTAAAAAACTATAAATTTCTCCGAGCAAATCTTGATAATCAGTGTGTTGCTGCATTGTCTGCGGTGTTCCCCGGATATGCATTAAAATAATCGGTACACCTAACTCTGCAACTGTTAGTAACATTTCTGAGTCAAAAGTGCCGCCAGAAATATCATTAATAATATCCGCTCCAGCTTCTACAGATGCCTTGGCTACAGCAGCACGGGTGGTATCAACAGAAATCGGGATTGAAATTTCTGGTCTTAGCACCTGTAACACCGATAACACCCGGTCAAGTTCCTGTGCCAGAGTTATTTGCTTTGCCCCTGGTCGAGTTGATTGACCCCCCACATCGATAATGTCAGCACCAGCAGCCACCAGTGCTTGCGCCTGTACTAAAGCGGCAGAGGTAGTGTTAAACTCACCCCCATCACTAAAGCTATCAGGCGTTACATTCAAAATCCCCATCAAATAAGTGCGCTGTCCCCACTCGAAACAGCGTCCTCGAATTATCAAGTTGCTTGACATAAATCTACATTAGGCATTCCCATGCAGAGCATGGGAACGAGAATAAAGCACATTACAGCGACTGAAAATTTACAATTCGAGCGAAACTCTCAGCTTCCAAACTTGCTCCTCCGACTAAAACACCATCAATTTCTGGTTGAGCCATGATCTCATCAATATTGTTCGGCTTAACTGAGCCACCATATTGAATTGATACATTTGGATTACTCAACTGGCTACGAATTAAGCCAATTATCCGATTCGCCTCCGTTACTTCACAAGTGTCACCAGTACCAATTGCCCAAATCGGTTCATATGCAATCACCAAATTATCCTGATCGATATCTACCAAGCCTTTGTCGAGTTGGAGAGAAATCAGTGATTCAGCTTCTCCCGCATCTCGTTGTTGTTTAGTTTCGCCAACACAGAGAATAGGGGTCAAACCAAACCTTTGAGCAGTTCGGAGACGTAGATTAACGGTTGCGTCCGTTTCACAAAAGTATTGTCGTCGTTCACTATGACCGACAATCACAAAGCGCACACCAAGTTCTGTCAGCATTGGGGCAGAAATCTCACCCGTGTAGGCTCCATATTCTTCCCAGTGAACATTTTGTGCCCCCAGTTGGATGAGACTACCGTGCAAACTCTTAGACAAAACACTTAAATCAGTGAACGGAGGGCACAATATCACTTCTCGCCCTTGGGGGGCTTCCTCTAAGTGGGGCAGAAATCCTTGTAAAAACTCCTGGGTCTCTGCCTGGGTTTTGTACATTTTCCAGTTGCCGGCAATAACAATTTTCCGCACAGTTAATTTAGTCCAGATCCTAACGAGTTATTTAGATGCATTTTTCAGTTTATGACTTTTTGCTAGTCATTAGTCATTGGGCATACTTATTCCCCTTGTCTGCTTTGTCTGCCTCATCTCACCAAACCGCTTCTAAAAATAACTAGGATAGTAAAGGGGGTGTATCTAAAATCTAAAATCTAAAATCTAAAATCTAAAATCTAGAATCTAAAATTAATATGACTTCGACACTACCCATGCCTGAACCTCATCAAAGCGATTCCGCTAACACTGACGCAAATTCTCTCAGTTGGGAAGAAGAACTGGATAGTGCCATTTTCAGTTTTGAAGACATTCAGACGGAACTGAACTATAAACAAGCACAAACGGCGCTACGAAACTTGGTAGCTAATCTCGATCTCACCCCCCAAGAAAAAATCGGGTTAGAGACGGAAATTGCTGATTTGGAAACTATGCTAGGGAAGTTAGACCGCATGGTAGTGCAGATTGCGGTTTTTGGCATGGTGGGACGTGGTAAATCTTCTCTACTCAATGCTTTGGTTGGGCAAACAGTATTTGAAACTGGGCCGCTGCATGGTGTGACTCGTGCTGCACAAAGAGTCAATTGGAGTATTAATGAGGAAGCGATTGGGGAAACTGAACATGCTTTGCGAGTTACTCTCCCTGGTGTAGGTCAATCCCAGGTGGAATTAATTGACACTCCTGGGTTAGACGAAGTAGATGGTGCAACTCGTGCCGCGTTAGCTGAACAGATTGCAAAACTTGCGGATTTGATTCTGTTTGTGATATCTGGCGACATGACAAAGCTAGAATACGCCGCCCTTTCTCAGTTGCGGGAAGCAGGTAAACCGATCATTTTGGTATTTAACAAAGTAGACCAGTATCCAGAAGCAGACCGGATGGCAATTTATCACAAAATCCGGGATGAAAGAGTGCGGGAATTGCTCACACCTTTGGAAATTGTCATGGCTGCGGCATCGCCATTGGTAAAGACGGCGATTCGTCGCCCTGATGGTACTAGGGGCATACAGTTGCGTACAGGTAATGCCCAAGTTGAGGAACTCAAGCTGAAAATCTTGGAGATTCTGCACCGTGAGGGTAAAGCTTTGGTTGCCCTCAATACCATGCTTTATGCCGATATCGTAAATGAGCAGTTGATAGAACGAAAACTGATGATTCGGGAGGTGAATGCTAATGAGTTGATTTGGAAGGCTGTGATGACTAAAGCATTAGCGATCGCACTTAATCCCATAACTGTGGTAGATATTCTGAGTAGTGTGGTAATTGATATTGCTCTGATTTTGGGTTTATCTAAACTCTATGGCTTCTCTATGACGGAAGCCGGGGCTGTACAATTGCTACAAAGAATTGCCCTAAGTATGGGCGGAATTGGTGCTAGTGAACTGTTGGCAAATTTGGGCTTGAGTGGATTAAAAACTTTACTTGGTATCTCTGCAACAGCTACCGCAGGTGCTGCCCTTGGCCCTTATATATCGGTGGCAATTACGCAAGCGGGAGTAGCTGGTGTTTCTTCTTACGGGATTGGACAAGTTACCAAAGTTTATTTAGCCAACGGTGCGACTTGGGGGCCTGATGGGCCAAAACCAGTAATTAATCGTATTTTGGCAAACCTGGATGAGACTTCAATTCTCAACCGCATTAAAGATGAATTACTCCACAAGGTAAAATTTAGAAATAATGCATAAATGTGGAGTTAATAAAAATGAATTAGCCAGCATTTGACTATGGGCGAGATACCCACCCTAATTATGCAGAATTTTGACCTCAGAACTCAGAATTTGAGCTTCAAAACTCTAAATATCAAGTTCTAAACTCAAACTCCGGTCTTCTAACTTTTAACCTTTTAAGCATAATTGCCGATAGATTTTCTCTATTATTAATGATTACGCTGCACTGTCTGAGATGTCATATTATCTGAAAAATAAGTTGCTAAAGATTGAGAGTTTTTTCCAGCCAAGATAGGCTCTCCCTTTACTCCTCCACGGGTAAGAGTACAAATCTTATAAAGGTTTTCGCACTCAAAGATTGCCATAACTAGCTCTTTCCCCGTTTGATAAGAGGATGGTAAAGGTTTACCTACCTCGCATTCCATATCAATTTCGTTATCACGCCACTGTAACTTCCAAATACGCTTTTCGGTTATTGGTACTTTGACAGACCGAGCAAAAGCACTATACACCTGCTCTGCTTTAATATCATCCTTAGCTGCTGGCACAAAAAACTTCATAGGCTTTGGTTAGAAGTAACGTAAATTTCACTAGCACCAGCGTAACGCAGTTACCAAGGCAATCTGCTCCCATCCCATGAGAAAAACTGTCCACTATCGCCTTCTTGAAGCTGTTCTATGACACTCAGTAATTGGGTAACAGTGCGTTCCACTGAGAATAATTTTTCCGCAGGTATATTTCCCTGGAAGGGACGGGAAAGGTGCGTATCAGTTGTACCAGGATGCAATGTCACTATTAATGCTTTAGGACAACTTCTTTTATACTCAATTGCCGCAGTTCGCATCAACATATTGAGTGCTGCTTTAGAAGCGCGATAGCCATACCATCCACCAAGTTGGTTATCGCCAATACTGCCTAATTTAGCAGAAATAGTGGTAAAGACGCTGCGTTCTCCATGACGGAACAAAGGCAATAGATGTTTAGCCAGTAAGACAGCACCAATACTATTTATTTGAAAGTAGCGCAGCAAATTTTCTGAATTTATCTGTCTTAAGCTTTTTTCAGGTTGCAAAGTTTCTTCATGCAACAGTCCTACACAGTTGACTACCAAATGCAGTTTGTCAACTTGGGTACGTATTTTTTGAACAGCTTCAACAATCTGCAATTCGTCAGTAATATCCATCTTTAAACAAATTAATCGTTCAAAATGTTCGCCTGTAAGAGCTATTAAATCTGAGGCTGATTCCGGTTGACGAGAAGTTGCATAAATTTTGGCTATTCTGTCATCTTGTAGTAATTTTTTTACAAAACCCAAACCAATACCTTGGCTGGCTCCCACAATCAATGCGTTAACAGGATTAATTTCATTGATAAAAGACATATCAATTCATAGCTTTACAATTTTTATCTGCGCAATTAAGGAAACTTCCAAGATTCAGATTAATGGAGCAAAGCTAAGATCAACCATCCAGTTCCCCAAATATCCATTCTAGTAAGGCTCACCGTCAGACCAACAAGTTAAAATTAGATATGCTGGTGAAACGTGGAATTTTAATAAAATGGCGCTAAAAATCTCATACTTATAACAGCCAACAATATTAAACAGCAAATTTTAGCGCATCTTGAGGCATTGCCAGGAGAACAGGTAAAAAGTCTGCTCAAAACATGGTTGACTGTAACTGATGGAGACTTAGAAGATTTTGAGCAGTTACTCAGTCATGAATCTACTCAAAGTATAGAAGAAATCTTTGATTACGGTGAAATAGATACAACATTAAATTTTCAGCCACTGACCCAAGCCCAAATGGTTGAGCAAAGCCGTAAAGCTCTGGAAGCATACCGTAGGACAGGCGCAGGAGTAGCACATGAGCGTGTGCGTGAATGGGCAGACTCTTGATAGACCGATATTCCAGATAGCTTGAAAAAGCGATCGCATTAACTCATTAGCCCACACAGGTGGGCTATGTTCGTATAACCCCAGAATTCTATTTTAAGGGTATTTATATTTGTTAATCCTGTGGCAATTTAGCAAACGCCTCCTCAACTAACTCCTTGGACTTAGCATCCAAACGCAGCCAATCGACTTCACCGAGTTCATCGATTAAGCTAGTATCAATATCAGCGCTTTCCTTCCCTGGGTTGTATTCAAGAAAACACACTTGATAACACAGTTCCCATAAATCGATACTTGCTTCTTGCTGTTGACGCTGTAAACGTAGATGATATCCTGGATGGGGCATCGGCAGACGAGCCAGAGTCTCTTTGATTTCATCTGCTTCTTGGGGTGTTGCAGTTTCCATTGCTTGCAATAGCTCAGTCACCAATGCTTTGATTTCATCAGTGGTGCTAGGCGGCCAAATCAAGACATCGTGGTAAGTTCCCGTCCAGGAAGATTCATCAAGCTGCTTGCGGATATTGTCGATAACGCGAATGAAAGCAGGTTGCATGAGGATTTCAGCCTGCTGCCATGCAACTGAGTTTGTTATTTTAGGTGGCATTGGTAGTAAACAGGGGCACTAAAAGAAAAATAAACAGTCTGCGTTTATTAAAAAGCTGCGTTTTTAATCTAAATCTTTTCTCAAGATAGCGGATTTCATTGAAGAAAATTTGGAGATATTTATTACCAGCTGGAAAATTAGGTAATAACTCTGGGGAGTGAACATGATAGGCAAGCTACTAGACCATCGTTACCAAGTAATTCGAGTCCTCGCAATGGGAGGATTTGGTCAAACCTATATTGCCCAAGATACTAGGCGGCCTGGCAATCCCCTCTGCGTTGTCAAGCACCTCAAACCCGGAACTGACCCCAGAGTTTTTGATACTGCTAAACGTCTGTTCAACAGCGAAGCCGAAACTTTAGAAAAACTGGGCAATCATGACCAAATACCCAGGCTGCTGGCGTACTTTGACGAAAACCAAGAATTTTATTTAGTACAAGAATATATTGAAGGGCATACCCTAGCCGAGGAACTTATACCTGGTAAGCGCTGGAGTGAAAGCGAAGTAATTCAACTATTACAAGAAGTTCTGGAAATTCTCGAATTCGTCCACTGCCAAGGCGTGATTCACCGCGATATCAAACCAGATAATATCATCCGTCGCGCCTCAGATAATAAGTTAGTTTTAGTAGACTTTGGGGCAGTGAAACAACTGCGTACACAACTGGTAACAGCAGGTGGACAACCCTCTGCTACAGTAGTTATTGGAACTCCTGGCTATATGCCCACTGAACAAGGGCAAGGTAAACCCCGCCCCAACAGTGATATATATTCCCTCGGCATTATCGCCATTCAAGCACTAACAGGATTATCGCCAACAGAATTGCAAGAAGACCCAGAAACGGGGGAAATCATATGGCGTCATTCAGTAACCGTGAACCTTCGACTAGCGGCAGTTTTGACTAAGATGGTGCGTTATCACTTCAAAGACCGCTACCTAAACGCCACCCAAGCACTGCAAGCATGTAAAGAGGCGATTAATCCTGTCTCTGCACTTTCCACACCTCAAGAATCCGCCAAAAATTCTAGTTACCAAACTGCCAAATCCCAACCTCAAGTATCTCGGTTGCAAACTGTTGCAGTTGCACCAGCAAATCCTGTCCCCGCTAAACCTGCGCGTAAAGACTCTGAGAAATCTGACCCATGGCCGATATTAATTGGCATATTATTGGCAGGTGGTACAGCTGCTTTGGTAGCAAATATATCTCCAGTGAAAAATTTAGGTTTTAATATTACAGGTAACGATACTGCTTTAGCAAACAAATGCTCGGCTATTGTCACCAGAAATTCTAATATTCGTTCTGAACCTAGTTCGATAAATTCTGATAATGTTGTGCAAACAGTTGCCGATAAGACCAGTTTTGAGGTGACTGGCAAACGGACAAAACGAGGTTGGATAGAAGTTAAACTTAACTCTCGTGATTCGGCTTGGGTACGCTCGAATGTGATAACAAATAATCAAGAATGGGCTTCTTGCCTGCGCGAAAAAGGTATTGCAACTACGATTGTAGATGATAATAGCTTGATTGCGACTCAACCGACTCCCAAGGCAAAGCCAAAATTTAAGGATGTAGTAACTCCATTACCAGAAAAGTTGAAGGGGTCAACTGACGATGCTGCCAAAATAGAGCGATCGCACTCTAATGATAACAGTACTAATATTATAGAACAAGCAAGACAGAAGTATGAATCAGGAGATATAGTTAGAGCGATCGCACTTTTAAAATCGGTTCCGGCAAATGCTGCTTCTGGTATCCAAGAGACGGGCAAAATGATTGCCCAGTGGCAAGATGATTGGGCTAAGGCAGAGGCGTTATCTAATGAAATTAACAAAGCAATAGATGATGGTAAATGGGATAAAGTTTTAGATTATAGAAACCATCCAGAAAAGTTGCCTAATACTAAATATTGGCGAAACAGAATAGAACCATTATTTAAACAAGCAGCACAGAATCTAGCAAAACAGGCACTAACTAAACTAGGAAATCAAGGTAATCAAAAGAGTACCCAACAAAAACTTCCCGATACTAACCAACCTGCTAATCCAGAGAATCCCAATACTAAGGCAAACCCACAGTAATCAATCATCATGACCCAAGCCTTACCAAAAATAGTTACCTGTGACGAATTTATCACCTGGTATCCTGAAAACTCTGCGGTACGCTATGAATTGCACAATGGGGAAATTGTCGAAATGTCACAGCCTACGGGGAAACATGAAAGGATAAAAGGATTTTCGGCGGCTGAATTGACTTTAGAGTTTAGACGATTAAATCTCCCCTATTTTATTCCCAATCAAGCAATTGTAAAAACACCAGAAAGAGAATCAGGTTATTTCCCTGATGTATTAATACTAAATGACGCTGCTTTGGTTGATGAACCTTTTTGGGAAAAGTCTTCTACTCTTACTAAGGGTGCATCGATTCCTTTAGTGATTGAGGTTGTCAGTACCAATTGGCGCGATGATTATTATCTGAAACTTGCCGATTATGAAGAAATGGGTATCCCTGAATATTGGATTGTTGACTATGCAGCATTGGGGGCTAGGAAGTTTATTGGTAATCCCAAACAACCCACTGTTTCAGTTTATCAACTAATTGATGGAGAATACCAAGTCAGTCAGTTTCGGGGTAGCAATCGCATTATATCTCCTAGTTTCCCTGACTTAATTTTGACGGCAGAACAAATTTTCAAAGCTGGTCAATAAATATTGAATTCACTATTTAAAGGATAATCAGCTATGCATTATCGATGAGAGGCTAAGATTAAGCGCCTTTTGTCAATCAGTTAGATTACTCAAAATAGTCTGATTGAAAATGATAATCGTACATGCATCAGAGTGGAATGAGGCAAGCGACTCTCGCCTCCTTCCACCCTCTATTTAATTATCTGTGGTTTTATTTTCCCGATTAGTGCATTTCGTCGTATTCTGGGGCTTCAACTCGTCTTGCTTCCATCCGCGAAGCAGGCAAAAACTCAGCACGACGCACTGGAACCAAGGGTGGTGTATTTCCTTGGTAAGGGTGAATCACTTGTACAGTCCGGGCTGGACGCTGCCGTGGTGAGAATAAAGCCAATACACCAGCGACGACAACACCACCACCAATAGTGAGAGTTGCGCCTCCTACAGCCCAAAGCACGGGTGAAGACCACCAAGAACTTTGAGGCTGGAGTGTTGTTACTTTTTGTTGGTTATTCTGCTGGGCTAATTGCCACTGCTGCTGAGTATTGAAATTTTGAACTTGGCCCTGGAGTTGTTGATTTTGCACCTTCAGCTGTTCATTGTCGTTTTTTAAACGCTCCAACTGCATCTGCGTGTTCAACTTCTCCATCTCCAGACGCTGGTCAGCATTAGGAGCAGTGGGTGGCTGAGTGGGATACATTGGTTGCCCATAAGGCCCATAAGGATACATTTGTGGCTGAATTCCCGGCGCTACTACAGTTCCTGGCATTTGCGGAGCAACAGCAAAGTTAGACTGTAGGGGGGTATTTGTTCCTTTGAGCAATACGAGAGCCGCCAGCCCAGCTACAGCAACCCCACCGATAAACGCCATACTCTCACTCATCGCCTTTGCTCCTCAATTGCGACCTAATTATAACTATTTGTAACTGACTCACTCTCACACTCATAAATTATGCCTACTTGACTTCACATAATACTCAAACTATAAGCGACCGGATCAGCTAGTTTTTTTACATCATGATATCTGATGTTAATATTCAAAACCATAACGGTCAAATTGTCTACCAAACAAGCATAGAAAAACTGCGCTGTTATACTTTTTTAATCTACTTTATTGGTCTAATCAAGAGGAGTATTTGTACTGGTGCTGGTGGTCTTAATGGCAGCCTTGAGACTTTGGCAAAATTGGGCGATCGCCGAAAGTCCTTGCTCTGGAGTACCTTCTGCTAACCGTTTCACAAAAGCACTACCAACAATTGCTGCATCTGCGCCCCATTCCTTTACCTGACGGGCTTGCGTTGGTTCGGAGATACCAAAGCCTACACCGATGGGTTTATCCGTAACACTACGAATTTGTTTAAGTAAATCAGACACGCGGTTTTCCAGTTGCGATCGCACCCCTGTAACTCCTGTGACGCTGACTAAATAAATAAATCCTTGGGAAGAATGAGCGATGGCTTCTATCCGTTGGGCAGAACTGGTGGGCGCTATCAACAAGATTACGTCAATTCCCTTCTCACGAGCTACTTGGAGCAAACCTGCTGCTTCTTCCAAAGGCAAATCTGGTACTACTAATCCTGCAACGCCAGCCGCAGCAAGTGAAGAGAGGAATTTTTCAATTCCCTGGTGCAGAATTGGGTTGTAGTAGATAAATAGGATAATAGGCGATCGCAATTTGGGAGTAATCCCTTGCAACATTTCTAGCACCTGCTCTAATTTCGTCCCCCTTTGTAAAGCGCGAGTCGCAGCAGCTTGAATTACTGGCCCATCAGCCAGAGGATCGGAATAGGGTATACCCAGTTCTATAATGTCGGCTCCACTACGATCTAGAATCTGCAAGGCTTTTGCTGTTGTTTCTAAATCTGGATCGCCAGCAGTAATAAACGGAATTAGAGCGCACTCACCATTTTTCCCAAGGGTTTCAAAGCAATCAGAAATCGCAGTCATTAGTCACTAGTACAGCACGGTGTAAATAAACATACCATTTCAAATGGTGCAAAAGCTTGGAATACAATTCTTTTGAATTTTGACTTGTGACTTCCACCTTGCGATATTGGTCGTTGGTCATTTGTAACTCAACAAACGACAAACGACCAATGATAACTTTACACCTGAGATTGCTCTTCTTGTTCTATTTGGGCTTGAATTCGTGCTAGTTCTTCGGGAGTAAGCTCATCTAACCGTTTT
Organism: Nostoc sp.; assembly: GCF_036919495.1. Lineage (GTDB taxonomy): Bacteria > Cyanobacteriota > Cyanobacteriia > Cyanobacteriales > Nostocaceae > Nostoc. Next base: position 255,247 of record NZ_JBALBZ010000206.1, on the reverse strand, counting down.
TGCAGAAAGTCTTGCTCATACTGTTCCCGTTGTTGGTGGTAGGTCATTTTTTGTCCCACCGCACGGAAAAAATAGGTGGCTAACCAGCCAACTAACCCACTGACTAGTAAAACTTGGCTCCATATCCCAGCTTGCTGATTATCCAAACCGACTAGCTGCAATCCCATATAAGCCAAGCCGCCAGCAATAAAAACGCCCAAGCCAATTCCAATAGCGTCAATCCGTCGCATGAGAGTTATGACCTACCAATTTAGTTAAACTTCAATTTGTCGCCGTTGGGGTCGAAAATTTAGAAACGGCGATAGAACCAATAAACCCGGAAAGAAGAAGAACACCAAAAAGTACATAAAGGTACGCTCGATGGAGGTAGCTACATACCAACGCTGCTTCAGGTACAGCAAAATAGCAATTGGGATTACCAGAAGGTAAGCTCCAGCCAAAATCAGATACAGCAGGGCGACAATCATAAACTTTCAAGTCTTAAGCTTCTGTTTTCCATCATAGGCTGAAGAGCGAAACTGAGGAAAGTATAGTTATGACGCTTTTAAAGAAGAGGCAGGGCGCAGGGGAGACAAGGGGTGAGAACTTGCTATAAGTTTTTTCCCTTGTCTCCAATTTTCTTTGTCCCTTTGTCTTCTTCCCCTTGGTTCCTGCTCCCTTGCCTCTTGGTTAACATAACTACCCCAGAATTTCTTGTCTATGTCCAGATTGATTGACAAAAGGTAGTATTATGCTATGGTATTAAATCTGCCATAAAAAACGTTTTAGTAAAACAAGATGGAAAACTCATCCAGATTGCTTACGAAAAAACAAGTAAAACTTGTGACTTTAGAAAGCGATCGCCCAATCTGGAAAAAATATTTTCAATCTAGTTGGACAAAAGACACAATTGATGGTGGAATAGATGAGGAGGTATTTGCTGCCTCTAAAGAATAACTAGTTATACTAGTTGCAAAACACCTGCGGGGGTGTGGCGGAATGGTAGACGCTACGGACTTAGATAACTGAGCCTTGAAGGAGAAATCCCTCAAGTGGAAGCTCTCAAACTCAGGGAAACCTAAATCTGGTGACAGACATGGCAATCCTGAGCCAAGCCCAGAAATTTTAGATTTGCGATTTTAGATTTACGATTAGTCTTTAATCCAAAATCCAAAATTAAGGGAAGGTGCAGAGACCCGACGGGAGCTACCCTAACGTTAAGCCGAGGGTAAAGGGAGAGTCCAATTCTTAAAACCTGATTTTGCTAAAGCCATCAGGTAGCAGTGAAAACTGCGGGAGAATGAAAATCCGTTGACCGTAAAAGGTCGTGTGGGTTCAAGTCCCTCCACCCCCATTTGACACGCGAAAAGACTTCTATACCTTGTATAGAGGTCTTTTCGCATAATGAATAAATGAACACAAATAGGGACACGGTAATGTCCATTAGTGTCAACTTAACCTAAAAATCATGCTCCGTAAGGAACTCAAGTTCCTTGCTAATAGGAAAATTCATCTGAGGATGAGTAAGTATATACTTAAGAATCTCTTTAGTCTACTGAAGTAGACTAAAGCTTGTAGTATGTAAGTTTAGTTGAAGCCAATAGTTAAGCTTAAGTTGACACGTATGGGTAATACCGTGTCCCTAGCCGTGTAGTTTATTCAAAAGAAAATCGCTATGGAAGTAAGCAATTCCACTGGAGTATTAGATAAAGTATTAAACATAAATTGTTTAATACTTTATCTATAGCCGGAGTTTATCAAATTTGTGTAAAAAGATTACTGAATCTCAGAAGAATAGATTGATACTATTGTTTACCAAGGTTAAGCTGGTAATAATATGAACAGGAAACTTTTTGATCCTGATAACTGGAATGACCGCTAATAGTTTATCAATTAGTCAAGAATATCCGCATTGTATTACGTCTAACTCTAGACAAGTAAATGTGCAAATTGCACAAGAAGAGGTTTATAGCTTCTTCATAAGAATTGTCAATACAATGTCGCCAGATGAAGTCTTGTGCGAATTCAAAGCTTTTTTTATAGACGGTCTTGATTTAGAATATTCTCATTCTATACCTGAAATATATAAGATTTTTTTAAATGATAAAGAACATGAGTTTCGCAATACACTTAAACGGTGTATATATATAATAATTAATACTTGGAAAACTACTAGAAAAGATAAATACATCCAAAAATTAGTTGATTTATTTGACATTAAAAATTTAAAAATAAAAGCCAGTTATTTACCAGGGTTAAATATCTGTAAAAGCTGGCTAGAGAATTTTATAAGCAGCAAAGACTATCAAGAAATAAAACTATTTGCCGCTAAACATGACGAATTACATAAAGGTCATTGGGCTAATCGCTACACTTCCTATTTGTTGGTTGCTCAATCTGTTAATGAAAATAATCCAAGAGAGCAGCAAGATGCTGCCAAAAAGCTTTATAGACAGATAAAAGACAAATATAAGTTTGAACTGGCAATGTATATTGCTCGTTCTCAATCTGCCGTCTCAAGCAGAACACGCTACAAAAATCCTAGTGTCTTGGGAGATAATGTTCTGCGTTTAATTAAAGCAATTGTTTTAAGAAAAGGTGCATTTAGCCATGAAAATATTGCCAATATATTTATCAAGCAAATTCAAGGGCAAACCCTTGAACAGTTTAAAGCAAGTATAGAAAAGTATCTATTTTTTTCTGTAGACAATCAAGAATTAGTCAAGACTTTGCGGCAGCGGTTCGCAGAAATTTTATCTTTATGGAAGAAAGATTATAATCAAGAACTTCTCACTAAAGAATTTTTTTTGAGAGCCTGTAATCGAGTGATTGATTGTTTTACAACAGAAAACGGCAAAGAACCTTCATTATTATTTGTATTACTACTTACTCAAGGTCACTCTTTAACATTGGTGATTATACTCTTAAAGACTATTTTGATTTCTAGAAATTCGCGTAGGCATTTAGAAATCAAAATTGCTCATTTGATTCGTTATTACGAAAAATATCCTGAAGATGAATGTCAGTGGGTAATTAATTTTATGGAAATTTTTAATATAACGTTTGCAATTTACGCAGAAAATGTAGAATACAACTTGATTAAGATGGAAGAAGACGAAAGCAGTAATCCGGAATTAAATCTGGATGCTTATCGGGTATTTTCACAAATGAAGGTGGATAGACAAAAATGAGTGTCGTCTGATTCATGATTTAGCAAGATGTTCGTCTAACCAAGCCAAAGCAGCACCCGCAGTTTCAGCTAGAATACTAATGAGGCGATATAGAGCGATCGCACTAAATACTAGCGCAGATGGAAAGTGGTGTCGTAAAAGTTCATACGCAGTTGCTTCAAACACACCTAACCCACCAGGCGCACCCGGAATCACAAGCCCTAACAACCAAGCGCAGCTAAAAGCTCCTAATAATAAAGGAATTTGATTCACATTCAACGAACCCAGAGCGAACATAGTTAATATAAACCCAGTGGCGCGTAGTCCCATAAAGCCTAATTCTCCTAATAAAGGCCGTAGAGGATAACTTTTAAGACTTAAGGGAACAGTTGCTTCAGTCGTGACAGCAGACTTTTTTGCTTTCAATCTGTACAAAAAGCGAATGACTGGGTTTAAAAACCAAGGATGAATCGCACAAAGAACTATAGCTAAACTCAGTAATTGTAGTATTTTTAGAACAAAAGTACTATTAGATGCTGCAAATTGGCTGCTGCATAAAACAATGATAATTAAAGCAGCTGTTAGCATGAGTAGAGGTTCTAGCAAAACGCTTAAGGTGGCTGCACCATTAGAAACATTGGCATTTTTGGCGGCGACAATTCGCCCGTAGTAATGCCAGATATTACCTGGTAAATACTTTGCAATGTTCGTTTTTAGATAAACCTGGATGAACTGGGGAGGCGATACAGGTTGATTTAACTCTTGCAGAATCCAAGTCCATATCCAGCCTGCCCAAGTATGTGCTAATAAAGTAACGCCTGTAGCGATCGCTATAATTGCCCATCCTACCCCATCAATGCGGATAGCAGTTACTCCAATCCAATTATCCTTCAAAGCTTTCGCTAAAAAAAACAGCGTTCCGCCCAAAATTATCCAACGTAAAAATTGCTTCATAAATTTAGTAATTTAACGGTTAGAGCAATAAGGGGCCAATGCCTCAACTATTACAATATATAAACGACCTATTCAAAGCTTTTGAAGTATCAAACAGGTTCATGTAGTTCTTTTTACGAAACTTATATTACTTTATTTTATATCTCTCTAGAGTTAGATAAAAATATTATTTTTGTAGTAATTAAAATGTAGCCTGCGCTAGAGGTCAAGCGTATTTTATTATTCATATCCTTAAAACAGGTTGTCGAATGAGCAAACCAAGACAAGCACAATAACTTGCTGACCACTCCAAAGATTCAGCAAATTATTAACTTATTAATATTTTTGGTAAGGAGGACTACGTGAACGCTGTGAGACTATTCTTGAAAAAAATAAGATTGCGCCAGATAGTAACTATCTTTTTAGCTGGACTATTGTTGATAGTTAGCACTGCTTGTAGTGGGGCAAATGCTCAAGGTGCAAATCCACAAAATCCTGCTGTACAGGCTGGTGGAGCAAACAATCCTTATAAAAATGGTGGAGACAACTATACTAACAACAGATTGTCTACCGATCCGAAAATAGCAAACCCAAAAGCTAATAAGGGACGCGACCAAGCTAGCTTACAACCAAGTTTGGAATTATTGATTGCTACAACAGATAGAGAATCCAAGATCCTTTATCCTGGTGCCGAGACACCAGCAGGTCGAATCGAGAAAGAAGCAGAACTACCAATTATCACAGATAAAGACTTCCAAAAACCTGAACCAGGTGGTTTGATTCAGGATGAACCAAAGGTAGGAGAGCGGATTCAAGATCGGCTTGAGACTGTAAAAGAGAATGTTGAAGAAGCTTCCGGCTTTTTGAAAGATAAGGGAGATGAAGCTGCTGCTAGACCTGAATTACAAAGAAATCCAGCAGTAGGCAGATAAAACTCTTATTTTTTCTGAATGCCTTGGATGTAAAATTAATTCCAAATGCCGTCTTGGTTGAAGTTTAAGTTAGTCACAAAAATGCAAGGAGTAGAAGTATGAAAAAAGCAATGAATTGGCTCAAAAGCATTCGTCCCTTGAAAGTTTTAACTGTTTTTTTAGCAGGAATATTCTTATTTATGGCACAAGCTTGTGGTGCTCCAGGAGTAGCAACACAACCACCACAGCCACAGCCACAGAATCAGGAATCAAGTTATACTCAACAACGATACGATCCCACAAAAGATTATCCTCTCTCTTCTCCTGAGGGTGGGATAAATAACTTTAGTGATGTAGATCCTAGAGGGAAAGGAGACGAAAAGGCAGCTAATGACAAATCTGATGCGCTGGCGAAAAATTCTCAAAAAAATATCGATCAGAAGGGAATTGACAGCCCAGAACAATATGGTCGAAATTACAAACAAGGTACACCCTTTGGTGAAAGAGTGAAGAACCTGGGTGAAGATGTCGGCAGTTCAGCTGAAGAAGTTCGCAAAGGTGTTGTAAAAGGAACTCAACGAGGAATTGAAAATCTTAAGGGAAATAGCCAGAATGCAGCCGAAGGCGTGACAAAGAATGTTCAGCGTGGAGCTGAGGATGCTGGTAAAAATGTTCAGCGCACAGCTGAAGATGCAGGCAATGCAGTGAAGAGAGCAGTTGATTAAAATTAGTTCTTCAATCTTCTGCAAAAATATGAAAGCGCCCACAGAGCTTTAGTCTGGGGTTATCTAAACAAAGCCTGCATAAGCAGGCTTTGTTTGATGTCTGCTTGATTGCTTATTAAACCGGAAGAACCCCACCCCGCCAAAGCTATGCTTTGTCTCCCCTCCCCGCAAGCGAGGAGGGGATTAAGGAGAGTCTACGCGGACATGATATTATTACGCAGTCTACGATCGCACCCTTGAACTAACAGGCTCGCTAATTAACGTGAGTTCAATGAACCTCTTCCTGCATCCTTCAACGTTATCGTCTTATACTGCCTCTACCTACCTTCACCTTGTCTGATCCTTCAACGATTTGGTAAAGTTTCTCTTCAAATTTTTGCATACATGCCGACCAATCAAAGTCAAGTATGGAGGGGCGAGCATTCCGAGTCATATCTGCTTTCAACTCGGGATTTTCTAAAATTGCAATCACCCTTTGGGCAAAGTCTGTGGGGTTGTTGGGTTGGGCAAGAAAGCCGTTATGACCAGGAGATACTTGTTCTGAGGTTGAGGGTGCAATAACTGCAACCAGAGGGGTTCCAGACGCTAGCGCTTCGTTATTTGTAGTGCAAAAGTTTTCTGTAATGGAAGGATTAACAAAGACATCCGCTCTGGCAAACCAACCTAAAAGTTCTGTACCGTGAGACTCGCCCCATACAGTAATACCCGATCCAAATTTTTCGGCACGCTGACGAATTTCTTTATCTAGTGGGCCACTACCAACAATCACCAGATGAACATCAGGAATTTTGGCAGCAATGAGCGGAAATATATCAAGCAGTTGGTTGACATTCTTTTCTGGGGTGATGCGTCCGACAAATAAGAGAGTTGGTCGGTTGTCGTTAGGAATTGGGTTATAACAAATGTTTCGCGGGTGAAATTTTTGGCAATCAATGCCTTGATAAGGGACATATTCAGCACGTTGGCATTTCAGTTCTTCATATTTAGTGAGTTGTTCTTTAGAAGAAAAGTAATTGAAGTCATAAGACTCACTAAATTGCTTAACTAAAATGGGAATGATGGGACGAACAAAGTTAAAGAATTTATCCCCAAAGTAATATTTGATATATGCAACGATATCTGTATGGAAGAGTGATATTGTTGGTGTGCCTGTTCTTCTTGCGTATTTAGTACCAATCGGGCGACCATAACCTTGCAAGAAAAATGAGTATAAACCTCTCATTTGCGCGGCTTCTTCAACTATGATAATATCGGGCTGAAATTTCTCCAGTAACTTGGTATCGCTCCAATGTCGATAGTTCAATGGTTGAGGAAGAGACTTGTAAAATAGCAGTGGTTGTGTGGGGAATGCGTAAGCAGAGAAGTTGGGGAAAGACTGAATTTCATTTAAGCCTGGCATGGGGCGATCGCCTACATTTTTGGGATAGCGATCGTTGATTTGTGGATGGATTAGAAAAACCTCATGTCCCTGCTCTAGTAACCAACGAACCCGTTGGTGGACTGCCACGGAAACTCCTGTTAAGAAAGGAGAGTACAATCCTGTAAACAGTGCAATCCGAAGTGGTTTCTTAGTCATAAAAAAAGGGATATTTTACGAAAATGCTGGTTCTGAATTTAGAACTTACGCAGGAAATCCTTGATGAACATCCTGATTATTTGGCTCATCAATTCCCACTAATACTGTTAAACTAAGGATTTACGCCTTTTCAGATAGCCGAAGTTATTGATTGTGAACGGGATGTTTTAAACCTGGATTATAAACTATCAAAATCTCCAAAATATTAAGCCAAAATCCCCCTTAATATATTTGTCCAAACCCTTGCCATTAATACAAATACACTTAGGTAATTAACAAGCAAAAACGTGTATTTTAACAAAGGTTATAACTAATCTAGTTCTACTAAATATAAGATTATATAATTTAAAGACTAGGGAATGTTTAGTGTAATAACTTTCATGCCCTAGTTCATATTTAGCAATTTAGTTTAAAGAGAAACCTTGCTATCAATAGGCTGATCCAACCATTGATAAGGGCGATATTCAACTAGCCGGACATTCCAAGGCCCTTGAACCCGATAGGAAACACCACGCCAAGTAACTGTTGAAACCCACAGAGATGAGAGCATCGCTAACCCATAAACCCACTGTGTCAAAGGAATCGCAATCAGCATTTTGATGATTGTAGGAGCTGATAATTTTGCGTAGACGCGCAACGGTGAGGGAGTTGCAGTCTTGGCGGTTCCCGTCGTTAGCGCAGCGTTAGCGAGTCTTCGAGCGTCTTGCAAACTCCCGAACCCGAAGGGCTTGCCGATAGACATCGCCTGGTCATTAGAGCGAACCACTCGCTGTATCTCTAATTCCAACACAAGCATTATCAAGAGTAACCCGACAGTATAGACACCATAGCAGCCTAGCAAGAGAGTCGCAGTTTCCCATTTTGCCTCTAACAACGACTCAAGAACTAAAATTATCAGTGCAGTAGGAAACAAAATGCTAGAAACAGCTTCGCTAACTAAAGCTAACCAACGTGGGTGATACAGTCGAGAAAAAAGGATGAGGCGCTTGAGATAGTCTATTAAGTTGAATAAATTAGTCTCTTCCCGATTTACAATCAGCAGCGAAGGCACAAACTTTACCTTCAACCCCTGTTTTTTGAGGATATCGTGCATCATAAAATCTTCGCCTAAAGCTTGTCCCCACTTATCTAGCAGTTCTGTTTGGCGAAGTACTTCTGTTTTTACAGCTAAAGTCCCACCCCAAGGAATCTGGAAGAGAAACATTTGCACGACTGTGGATACATTGCCAGCGTAGCGCACTAAAGATCCCCAATATTTACCTGTAGGTACGTACCAACGATTACCGGTTGTTGCTCCTACTTTCGCATCCCCCAAAGGACTGACTAATTCTCGCAGCCAATTCAGATGCACTATAGTATCAGCATCTACTAAAGCAACCACTTTGTAGGAATCATCCAACTCACCGACAGCTTGGATTAAAGAACTGCATTTGAGACTACAATTGTTGCGTACTATTCTTAAAGGGCTGATTTGAACGTTGGTCGCTTCTTGCTCTGTGATGGTTTCACTGGCAATTTTCCAAGCGGGGTCATCGTGACTATCAACAATCAATTTTAAATCATATTGTGGATAGTTTTGATTTAAGAGCGATCGCAAACATCTAGGCAAAAACGGATCGGCTCCGCGTAGACAAAGAATCACTGCGGTTTTGGGTAACTGATCATCTGGTAATAAGTTTTTTTTAGATGAGCGCAGATACCATATAAAGACAAGCGTTAAACACACCTGAATAACCAGCCAACCCGTCAAAGACTTAGACAGAAATATTGCCAAATCTTCCATTAAATTTTTAGTCTCCGACAGAATAAGGGATTGGGCATGGAGCATTGGAAAGAGGACAAGGGGTAGGGAGCAAAGAGCAGAGGGGAAAGAGGTAATTTTTATTCTTTCTTTGTCCCCTGCTTCTTCCCCACTCCCCACTCCTTTACGAATCCAGCGAATATTTCATGATGATGTTGACTGTTGTATTTTTGTTTACAACAAAACTGGCATCACGAAACTTTGGTGTACCTGTTTGTATGGACACAGTTGGATTTTTGGAAATTCCAAAACCTTCTTTGGGAATACCGAAAAAGTCTTTATTGAGTTTGCGATCGCCATTTTGATCGTCAACTACGGCGACAGCATAAGTTCCTGGCTTCAAACCAGTAAATTGTTTTTTTACAGAATTGCCAGTAATCTTAGCGCAGCCACTTTGAGATCCACTAGAATTACTCATTGGGAATCCTTTTTCACTTGCGTAAACTCTGAAACAAATCTCACCTTTTTGGTGATGTATTCCATTTACCACAACATTAAGTGTTGCAGTTGGCTCTGCATTTACTGTTTTAGCAAAGCTGATGCTCACTAAAGTAGCAAGCAAGACATGACAAACGTGAGATAGTTTCAACATAGTTTTGTAGTGAATAATAGGTGATTTTTTGGTTTAAAAAAAGCCGCTTTTGCCAGCTTATTTTTATGAAGTGATTCGTTCAAAGTCTGGCTGGCTGTTTTTTAATTGATGCACTTTGCCAACCTTTCCAAAGTATTTGCAGCACCTTTAGCAAATCTTTCAGCAGAAGATATTCTGTCCCTTTTAACTGCTGATGTAAACTTATATGACAACACAGCCGCTCATACAAACTCAAGGGACTCCGCCATATAGAGAGTACATACTCCCAGAATATTCTCCAATGTGGCAATAAAATTTGTCCTTTCTTTGCTGAATCAAACCACACTGCATAGGCATAAAAGTCAGGCAGCATACTCAATGAGTGTTTTTTTGTGTTGTTAGTAAACAACAAGTAATTAGGGAAGTACATACTCATTGATTGTTGCGGATGGCTTCTGGCAAAAAATAGATATTCAGGAATTTCATAAAACCTACCGAGCATACCAAGTCTTAACAAGAAAATTCCATCTGCATTACCATAACCACCCATAGGCGGTGTCATTCTTAGGGCACTGGCGCGAATTACACCGTAACATTGATAACATAAATGCTTAGTCAGCAATTCGTGAAAACGCTCATGTGGTTTTAGTGCATCTGCCTTGAGTTTAATATCATAGTTTTGGAGAAAACTCCCCTTTTCATCAATGAAATATGTCTGGGAGTGACACAAGATTATAGTAGGATCTTGGTCAAGCACCTCAACACACTTCTTGATAAAATCTGGAGCATGTAGATCGTCATATGCTGCCCACTTAAAGTATTCACCCGAAGACAATTTAAAAACTTGATTGAAGTTACGGGCGCAACCGATATTATTGTCATTGCGGTAGTAAGAGATACGTTGGTCTTGCTCGGCATAAGCTCTACAGATTTCTTCAGTTTTATCTGTAGATGCATTATCTGAAATAATTAGTTCAAAATCTTCAAAGGTCTGAGCCAATAGTGAATCTATGGCTTCTTTGATAAATTTTTCACCATTGTATACAGGTAACCCGATGCTCAATCGTGGCTGATTGCTACTCATATAAAACAAATATTATGAAAACCTATGGATTATTTGATGCTTAATTGCAGATAATTGTTAGGCAGATGCAACGTAATAATCCAAAAGTCAGAATTTAGAATTGAGTAGGTTGGGTTGAGGAACGTAGGAAGATCCCGCAGGGTAACCCAACATTAATTATCAAGGCTTTATTAGGTTTCACTCACAGTCAACCCAACCTACTCTTCTAATTCTTTTATTTTACCTACTCCCAAAAGCCTATTTCATCAAGCTTTGAATATCTGTTTTTTGCAGCCATTCATGTGTTCGCTGCATTCCTGATTCTAGGTCAATTGTTGGTTTATAATTTAATAGGCTTTGGGCTTTGGCAATAGAACAAGCATAGGGACGAGTCATAAAATCTATAGACTCTGGTAAAATATCAACTTTTTTGCGAAAAAGTTTTTGTCCTTGAACGCGTAGCTTTAGAAACAACTTGATTTCATCTTTCGGTAATGAAAGCGGTGCTGATAAATCTTCGATTGCTGCTAAACGCATAAAGTACTCTTTCCACGAAGTTTCTTGTCCGTCGGTGATATTAAATATTTCACCATAGGTTTCTTTTTCTATGGCAAGAAAGATCGCATCAATCAAGTTATCTATATATACATGATTGATTACTCCTTTACCTTCATTGGCATAGGCAAATAATTTTTGACGCATCATTAGAATTGGTCTGACTATCCAGGGAATACTTCCTGGGCCGTAAACATCTCCGGCTCGAATAATGATGATGCCAAAATCTGGAGAATTGTTGAGTTCTAAGAGTGCTTTTTCAGCTTCTATTTTCGTTTGACAGTATGGATTATTTTCGCCAGAGAGTGGACCGGATTCTGTAATACCATTAGGATAGTTGAAACCGTAAACCATCACACTGGATAGATGCACAAATGTTTTGACACCAGCCTGTTTAGCGGCTTTAGCTATGTTGAGTGTACCGCCAACATTCACATCACGAAAATGATTAATTGCGCCAGCTTCTTCGGCAAGTTGCTCTGTATGTAAAACGATATCTACTCCCTGGCAAGCTTTTTGAGCAATAGCAGAATCGGTGATACTACCAATAATTACTTCAACACCTAAATTCTGTAATTGTTTGTTCTGTTCTGTAGAAGTTTGCAGTCCACGAACATTGATTCCTTGCGCTATAGCTAACTCGGCTGTACGCAAACCGACAAGTTGATCAATCCCAGTGATTAGCAGGGTTTTGTTTTTGATGTTCATAAATTCGAGTTTATTGTTAAATAGGTGAATTTGAATTGTTAGATAAAAGATTTCAAAGTTGTACCGAATTGTAATTTTGGTAATAACTTTTAATCTAAAATCTAAAATGAGGATAAAGAGCAATTTTTCTGTGGAGACTCTGCACCAATGCTTAGTTATGAGTCTATCTCAAGGCAAAATAATTTGATTATTTTGCTGCGAGAAATAGCTAGAAAATATCTCCTGGATCTGCGGAGCGGAGTTTGTTGATAGCAAGCGCTCCTGATGCTATACACATCAAAACTGTTGAAGTTAAGACAAGGAGTGCATTATTAATGGTCATCAATATTGGTAATTTAGTTGCTTCTGCTGCAAAACTATATATTAAAACAGAAGTAATAAATCCTGGAATATAACCTAAAATTGCCAAAATCAAAGCTTGCTGAAATACTACATTTAATAAGTATTTATTGGCATAACCTATGGCTTTTAAAGTGGCATAAGCAACGAATTGTGTAGCAATATTGCTGTAAAGAATTTGATAAACAATAACTACACCAACAACCGCAGCCATTGTCAACATCAAGTTAAGAATAAAACCAATGGGGGTTCTGACAGCCCAATATTTTTTCTCAAAATCAATAAAGCCTTGGCGTGTAAAAACTTGGACATCATTAGGTAAAGTTGCTTGCAGATTTTTCAGTACTATTTCTGCATTAGTACCAGGTTTGAGGGAAATCAAACCGATATCGATCATATCTGCCGGACGGGTATTGGGATTTATCCTTAAGAAAGTTGAGTCACTGACAAGCAAGTTTCCGTCTACCCCAAAGGAAGGTCCTAAGCTGAATAAGCCACCAATTCTAACTCTATAGCCAACTAATGAATTGAAGGGAAATATTTCAATTGTCTGTGCAGTATCTCCCGCATCAAATTTTTTAGCTATTGGGCCAAACTCTGGGCGAGAACTCCGGTCAAAAAGCACGACATCGGGAATTTTCAGTTTATCTAAATTTTTCTCAACTTCTGGGATATTCATTACAGGTCTACCTGGATCGAAACCAATAACGTATATTGAATATTTCTCACCAGTTGCCGGATTTTTTAGTTTTGCAAATTGCAAATACATGGGGCTAACTGACTCTACGCCATCAAAGGCCAGAGATTGGTACAAACGAGTCCGCGAAAAACTTTGATTTGAGGTCAAAGATTTATATTGAGAACTAACTAAAAATAAATCTCCTTTGAGATTCTGATGTACTGCGGTCGCACTTGAATAGAGAGCATCTTGAAAACCAAGTTGCACAAACATTAACAGCACAATAAAACCAATCCCAGCTACAGCTACTAGTAAACGAATTTTTTGCTGGGCTAGCTGTAGCCATCCTAAAGGAATTTTGAAAATCATGGATTTATTTGTCATTTGTCATTTGTCATTTGTGAGCCAGTGCGGTCTTCTCCCAAAGGGAGAGGCTCTGCCAACGCGAAGCGTCTCGTAGAGAAGGGGGTTTCCCCCATGAGTAACTGGCGGTAGCGAGGTACGAACGTCACACAAAGGGTCATTTGTCATTTGTGAATGACCAATGCCCCATGCCCCTTAAGAGTGCTAAGTAATGAGTGTTGTTAGCGAATAGCTAGGGTTTAGCCTGTGCCCCTTTACTCAGAACTTGGAACGGGCAACTATAGCTATCCGCTAACGAAACTCGCAACTGTTTTGTCCCATGCCCAATGACTAAATATGAATAGCAACATCCACTTGTAAGTTGGTTAAACGAGCAACCTTTTCACTATCTGCGGGACTATCGATGGAGATTTTCACTTCAATTATTCTGCGGTCTGTATCTGAGCCAGGGTTTAAGCTGAAGATGTTTTGCTTGTCAACTTGCCAACCAATCTCTTTTACAGTTCCTTTTATTGTTCCAGTAAATGCAGTGCTGGTAATTGTGGCTTTTTGTCCTACACGCACTTTTTGAACATCGGTTTGATACACCTCTGCAATCACGTACATTTGAGATGTCTTACCTATCTCAGCAAATCCTCTGCTGGTGCTGATTACTTCTCCGGTTTTGGCGTGAATTTTCAAAATTTTGCCATTTATGGGAGCTTTGATGTAACTTAAATCCAAGTCGGCTTTTGCTTGTTGAACAGAAGTTGTTGCACTGTTGACTTCGGTTTGTGCTACTTGAACATCTACACTACGCACTTCACTAATACTGGTGAGTTGCGCTTGTGCTTGCTTGCGTTGTTCTTGGTATGTGTCTTGAGTCCGCTTGAGAGTGGCTTGGGCTTCTGTTAGCTGTTGTTGTGTAGTCTTGAGTTGCAAAGCTTTGGTATCTGCTATAGAAGCCGCGATCGCACCTTGTTTATATAATTGCTGATAGCGATCGTTCTCGGCTTGAGCATTGTCTACTTCTGCCTGGATACGGGCAATTGTCGCCTGTTGTGTAGCAACGTCTCCTTTATATTGTGGCTCTAAACGGGCGATCGCGGCCTTTTGAGCATCGACATCTCCGGTTTTAGCTCCAGATTTCACCTGCCCTAGTTTAGCTTTGGCAACTTGCAGTTGGTCTAAAGCCTGTTGCAATGCGGTTCTAGAACGACCATAATTTTCTAGATATGCCAGTATTTGCCCTGCTTTAACCGTCTCGCCTTCTTTTACCAACAGTCTGTCTACTCGCACCCCGTTATTAGAAGCGGGAGCAGTTAAAGAGGTAACTTCGCCTTCTGGTTCTAAACGTCCCAAGGCTGTCACAGCAAGTTTCACAGGAGTGACTGCTTTTGGAGGATTTGTTGCTGGTGTGACAACTTTAGATTTAGACCAAAACGGTATCAAACTATAAAAAGCTATTAATCCTGCCGCCAAGGTGAGAGAAGCTGCTAAAATTACTTGCGATCGCCCTACGGGTTTTGTGAATAATCGGCTTTCTTTATTTACTGCCATCTTTTCATTCCAATTCTGTTTTCTAGGGGATAGCCTGGTTATATTTAATCGATTAGATATAGACTCATCCGCAAATTACCAAAAGGGCTTTTCCTCTAGGTTTATTACCTTAATCAAGTGGATGGGGCTAAATTGGTTTTATATGAATTGTTGTACGCTTTTGCCGCCAAAATTAACTATTGTGGCGTGAAAATTAATGGTGGTGTTACTTCAAAGCTTCCTAAGTTATATCCTAATTTTACATCTAATCCCGTAGCGTAAAATACAATAGTGCTAACCAGAAAACTTAACTCTCAAGAACAACGAAGCGCCAGTAAAAATAAACTCAAAGTTTGGATAAACTTGTTATTAACAATGACATTGAAAGTAAATTTTGTCAACCGATTAACTTGGCATAAGTCCTGATTCTCTCACTAAAATATTTCATTACAGTTAGATTAGAGACTGAATAAATTTGCTCATCACTAATCTCTTGTCTGTTAATTGAATACTAAAAGATAGTTTATTATTAAGCAGATTTGATATTACTAACAGATTATTATTAGCAAGGTTGTGTAGTATTAGACATTCTTATCAGCTTTGTTCATAGTAATTAAAGGCATGAAGCGATACATTTGGTGCGTTATACCAATTCTGTATGAAGATGCACCTATAGTGCAAGAACGAACCGCCAAGTACGCCTTCGCGTTGGCGAAGCCTCTCGTAGAGAAGCATCTCGAAGAGAAGAAATAAGAAATTAAGAGATTTGGCGCAGCTCTACGAAGAAACGGTATTGCGTCAACCCATATCTAAAAATACACGAGTCCACTGTGGCGAGGTTTGTTTACCTTTAACAAGGGATTTGGTCCCTTGAATTACCAACATACTTATAAATCTTCTGCTTCGTTGCTATCCCGTCTTGGAATAAATTCTAAGGCTAATAGCTAAAGTCCTCTCAAGAGGACTAAATACAAAATTTAAAGCTATGTACATGCCTATCCTTAATGAAAGGGAAAATTTAAGTCCACTTGAGTGGATTTTAACTATGAAAAGCAGAATTTAAGTTCTAGGCGGGATGTCAGTCAAAGTGTCGCGCTGACTGTTACCTGTGTAGCTGTGCTTTATAAACGCCCTTTTCAGGGATGTAATCATAATTATGTTTATCAAGCAACATACTAAAAATTAACATTTGCTTTATAAATAACCGCTTTGCATCTTAACTTGACTTATATTGAAAAATAACCCGAAACTTTGACTCAATTATGATGTTTCTCTGAGAAAACATACTTATGGTTATTCAATTTATCTATGTATTCATAGAATTGTTACTTACTAGACAACAGATTTGCATTGTTAACTTAATTCAGCAGAAATTTTTGGCTAACCCTTAGACAACAAAATATCTCACACATTTATATAGTCATAAATTATACTTTAATGCTGAATTCTATTCAAAAGTTACACCAGCAATAGTGGAAGTTTATTTATAAAATAACTTTAAAGGAATGATTTAGTTTATGTAAAGTGTGTTATCGTTTTTATTAATTCAATGCTTAAAAGCAGTTAAGCAAGCTAGTTATTTAATTAGAATTTTAAAATTAAAAATAACTAAAATTAACTGCTTATCCATCACCTTCTGATCGTTTAATTACTTTTAAACTTGCATTATCTCGGATTAAAGGTGGTGTCTTTTCTGTAACGAACTTGTCAACTTTACTGGGTCAAATCCCATAAAATATATTATCTTGGACGTTGAAACTAGCTATGACATTGATCGAGATACAGAACGTTGTCATTAATAACAGCTATGTTGCTGTGGTTAGGCTAGATAATCAAACGGGTTCAGGCAAAAAAAGCGTTTCTGTTTCCTTAGCTACTCTTCAGTTTTTATTGTTCCAGTGGGATACCATTGCTCAAAATCTCTACTATTACAAATGGATTGAATTCACTGGTCAAGCAGCTATTACACTCCAAGACTATTTTACCAGTTTTAACAACGTCATCGACCTATTGCCACAATATCAAGAATCTAGCGTTGGATAAGATTTTTTTGCGATGTCTACGACGGGCTACGCCTACGCAGTGTGCCAAAGTCGCCTGGAAACATAAGGCTTTACCCCGGCAGTATGTATCGTGTGGTGTCGATTTGGAGACAAGCATTTAGCAAAGATAAGATAGCTAATTGCTTACAAAACCAGAGTTTTTCATTAATTAGTAGGCAACAGAATTACTGTAGCTACACAATCCACAGTACTAACTATGCCCTATGTCTGCTTATTCGATTAATACTGCCTTAGCGGAGTTAGAGAGCCTTATCAATAATTGTGAGAAGGCTGTGATGAGGTCTATAGAGGAAAAAAACATGAAGTCAGATAAATCAGATAAATCAGTGTCAATTAACAGAATTAACAGACAATTACAACACAATCCTATAGCCATTGTTGGGATGGCTTCTCTATTGCCTCAAGCCAGAAATTTACGGGAATATTGGCAAAATATAGTAAACAAAATTGACTGTATTACTGATGTTCCTTCCACTCACTGGAGTGTCGAAGATTATTACGATCCGAATCCCAGAACTACTGAAGATAAAACCTACTGTAAAAGAGGTGGGTTTCTTCCAGAAGTAGATTTTAACCCGATGGAATTCGGCATACCACCTAGCATTCTGGAAGTCACAGATGTATCGCAACTATTAAGTTTAGTGGTTGCGAAAGAAGCGATGGAAGATGCAGGCTATGGCGAAAAACGTGAGTTTAACCGCGAGATGGTTGGGGTAATCTTAGGCGTGGCTATGGCCAAGCAATTAGGAATGCCACTTTCTGCCAGATTGGAATATCCAATTTGGGAAAAGGCACTCAAAAGTAGTGGTTTATCTGACGAGGATACGCAAAAAATTGTTGATAAAATCAAAAGCGCTTATGTGAAATGGGATGAGAACGCTTTCCCTGGAATGTTAGCTAACGTAGTCGCAGGTAGAATTGCTAATCGCCTGAACTTTGGCGGGATGAATTGTGTAGTTGATGCCGCTTGCGCTAGTTCCTTTGGTGCTTTAAAAATGGCAATTAGTGAGCTAGTTGAGCATCGCTCTGACATGATGCTAACTGGTGGTGTTGATACCGACAACACCATTATGGCTTACATCTCGTTCAGCAAAACACCGGCTGTTTCTCCTAGTGAAAATGTCAAACCTTTCGATGCTAAATCTGATGGGATGATGCTGGGTGAAGGTATCGGAATGATTGTCCTCAAACGGTTAGAAGATGCTGAACGGGACAACGATAAAATCTATGCCGTAATTAAAGGTATTGGTACTTCCAGTGATGGGCGTTACAAGAGCATTTATGCTCCTCGCAAAGAAGGTCAAGTCAAAGCCTTAGAACGTGCTTATGAAGATGCCGGTTTCTCTCCCGCTACTGTTGGTTTGATGGAAGCACATGGCACCGGTACAATGGCTGGAGATCCGACAGAATTCGGTTCTTTAAAAGACTACTTTGATGAACACGATGAGAAAAAACAGCACATCGCTTTGGGTAGTGTGAAATCACAAATTGGACACACAAAAGCGGCTGCGGGTGCGGCGAGTTTAATTAAAACTGCTTTGGCTTTACATCACAAAGTATTACCGCCCACAATTAACATCACCGAGCCGAACCCCAAACTCAACATTAAAACTTCATCCTTTTATTTGAATACCGAAACTAGACCTTGGATTCGTCCAGAAGGAGAAGCGCCAAGACGCGCAGGTGTGAGTTCCTTTGGATTTGGCGGAACCAACTATCACGTTGTCTTGGAAGAATATGAAGCCGACCAAAACGACGCTTACCGCTTACATAGTGATGCTAGTGAAGTGTTGTTATTTGCTCCTACAGTAGACCAATTGTTGAGCAAATCTGAAGACATTTTAGGTAAGTTGCGTTCACGAAGTGACTCCGCAGGAGTATCGCCAGAAGCAAAAATATACTATGCACAATTAGTCAATGAGTGCAAATCTCTACAAATTCCCCTTTCTGCTGCCAGATTTGGGTTTGTAGCTGAGAATCTGGAAGAAGCTTGCAAGTTGCTGCAAACTAGCATTGAGTGGCTGAAACACAAAGGAACAGCAGCATCTTGGGAGCATCCCCAAGGGATTTATTACCGTTCCTCTGGTATGGAATTGGGTGGAAAAGTTGTCTCTCTATTTTCTGGTCAAGGTTCGCAATACCTGGAGATGGGACGCGAACTGGTGATGAATTTTCCTTTGATGCGTCGTCTTCATGGTTATATGGATAGCCTGTTGCTCAAAGATAATTTGCAGCCGTTGTCAGAAATCGTTTTCCCTCATCCTGTGTTTGGAGAGGCAGAAAAAAATGTCCAAATTGCTGCCTTGCAACGCACAGAATATGCTCAACCAGCCATCGGGGTGTTGAGTGCAGGGATGTACAGCATCCTGCAACAAGCTGGGTTCAAGTCAGATTTTGTTGCCGGTCACAGCTTTGGTGAACTAACAGCGCTATGGGCTGCGGGGGTTTTGAGTACAGAAGATTACTTGTTCTTAGTGAAAGCTAGGGGTCAAGCAATGGCGGCACCAGAAGACCCAGATCATGATGCGGGAAGTATGCTGGCTGTCAAAGAAGATATCAGCAAAGTGGAAGCAGTGCTGAGACATTTTCCGCAAGTTGCGATCGCTAATCAAAATTCTCCGACTCAATTTGTCTTGGCTGGGCCTACCGCAGAAATAGTCAGAATCAAAGAGGCTTTACACGAGAAAGGATATACAGCTGTATTGTTACCTGTATCAGCAGCGTTCCATACACCGCTAATTGCCTTTGCTCAGAAATCCTTTGCGATCGCTACTAAGTCTGTCAAGTTCCAAAGTCCCAAAATCCCTGTTTACAGCAACGTTACCAGTAAGCAGTATCCCAAAGAACCCCAAGGTATTCAAAAAATCCTGGAAACGCACCTTTCTAATTCAGTGCTGTTTAAACAGGAAATTGAAAATATCTATGCGGCGGGTGGTACTTGCTTTGTAGAATTTGGGCCGAGAAGAATTCTCACCAACTTGGTGAAAGATATCCTTGGCGATCGCCCACACATCACCGTATCTTTGAACCCTAGCGTTCAAAAGAATAGCGATCGCTCTTTGCGAGAAGCGGTTGTGCAGTTGCGGGTGATAGGTATGGCTTTGAATAACCTCGATCCTTACCAACTTCCCCAAACTATCCCCCCAATTGAGACGAAGAAGACATTAAATGTCCGTTTAAACGGGATAAACTACAGATCCGAAAAAACGAAAAACGCCTTCGCTCTAGCTTTGCAGGATGGGCATAAAGTCACATTACCCGCCCCCGAATATTCTGAAGCGGCTCCTTTATTTAGCAGCCCAGGTGTAACTCCAACTCTTGCTGCGATCGAGACTAACGGACATAAAAAATCTACCGCAACAATGAACGGTGTGAGTTCTAATATCATCACCCAAACAGAGCAACAAATGAATCCTGTGACCCTTTCACAACCAGCCCAGGAATCTAAGATGCAACCAACGCCAGAAAAACTTACAAATTACCAACAACTTTTAGAAAGTTTAGAATATCTCCTGACACAGTTCCAGGAAAATCAAGCCGAGAATTTACAAGTTCACGGTACTTATCTCAACCATCAGATGGAATACGCTAAAGCGTTTTTTCAACTGATGCAGCAGCAGAATTCTTTGTTGAGTGAAAGTAAATCAACAGCCGAAACTGCCAAAATGAAGCTAGTTGTCATGGAAAGCCTAGAGCGCAGCATGATGCAGTTTCACTCCCAACAAGGTGAAACCCTACGCATCCATGAGCAATATCTTCAAGAGCAGTTGGAATATACCAAAAACTTTTTCCAACTCATACAGCAAGAATATTCTCAAATCATCTCTGGTGATGGAGCAACTCAACTAATAGATAAACTCAGCAATTTCACTCCGTTCACCACAGAAACAACTGTTACTGATGCACCCGTACCCGCTACTACCAAGATAGTAGAAAGCCAGCCTTTGCCTATAACTGAGCCTATAGCTAAAAATGGCTTAAATATTACCCAAGCACCTCTCCCGGCTGCTGTAGAGCCTGTAGTTGAAACTCCTGTATCCCCAGAGACACGATCAATCGAGACGCGATCAATCGCGTCTCTACTGCCTACACCGCACTTCGCCACTGTCGAGACAGTAGAGCCACCTGTCCCAGTTGTAGAACCCCAAGCCGAGGTTGTAGTCAAAATTAGCTCACCTCCAGTCAACGAAGTTGTTGCATTTACCGCAGAACCAGCACCCACAACTGCTGCACCTGTATCTGGCGCAACCATCGATATTGTTGACTTGGACAAAAATCTGTTAGCCATCACCAGCGACAAGACCGGCTACCCAGTCGAGATGCTGGAAATGGACATGGATATGGAGGCTGATTTAGGAATTGATTCCATCAAACGGGTGGAAATCTTAGGGGCGCTACAAGAAATGTACCCTAACCTACCGAAGCCCAATTTAGAGGAACTGTCAGAAAAACGCACCATTGGTCAAGTTGTCGAGTATCTGCAATCCCACGCTTCCAAAAGTATTACTGTAGAAATTGCATTTCACGAAGTACAACCAGCAACCGAGGTTCCAGTAGAGACTGCACCAGTAGTTGAGGTGGTAATTGTACCGGAACCAAGCGTAGTTGTCGCATTCACCCCAGAACCAGAAGTTGCTCCCGCTGTAAGTGATGAATTTGCAAACTTAGGTGAAACCCTGTTAGCTATTACCAGTGATAAGACTGGCTATCCAGTGGAGATGCTGGAACTGGACATGGACATGGAAGCCGATTTGGGTATTGACTCCATCAAACGGGTGGAAATCTTAGGGGCGATGCAAGAAATGTACCCCAACTTACCCAAACCAAATATCGAAGAACTCGGAGACCTCCGCACCATCGGTCAAATAGTTGATTACCTACAGCAGTTGGCTGGAGGTGAAAAAAAAAAGTCTGAACCTGAGTTTGTCCAACAGCAGCCACCGGAATT
This sequence comes from Nostoc sp., assembly GCF_036919495.1. Classification (GTDB taxonomy): domain Bacteria; phylum Cyanobacteriota; class Cyanobacteriia; order Cyanobacteriales; family Nostocaceae; genus Nostoc. The sequence goes on along the minus strand of NZ_JBALBZ010000206.1, from coordinate 233,345 downwards.
AGAGCATAATATCCAGCGCCATCCGGTCAAACTCAGAAGCTTACCACAGCCCGATTATTTGGATTTTACGTTACCAGAGGGACACATTGGTTTAATCACCGATGATGGTTCCCTCACTACCTATAAATTAGCTGAATCCCTAATCGAGAAAAGCTGGAAAGTAGTAGTTATCAGCTTCCCCCAATCGCTCATCGCCCAACAAGCGCCTTTACCTACAGGAGTAACCCGCGTCACCTTAGCAAACTTGAGTGAAGAACATCTTCAACAACAATTGCAAGCGATCGCATCTCACTGCGGAACGATTGGGGCCTTCATCCACTTACATCCGATGTTTGTAGGAAATCACACCGGAAGTATTTCTTATAACGAATCAGAAAAGGCGATCGTCAAGCACGTATTTTTGATGGCGAAACACCTTAAACCCTCCCTCAACGAAGCCGCAAAACATGGACGTAGTTGTTTCTGCACAGTTGCTCACCTTGATGGAGCCTTCGGTTTAGAGTATAAAGTCAACTTCGGTGCGATCGGTGCTGGTTTATTTGGATTAAGCAAAACTCTGAGATGGGAATGGCCCAAGGTGTTTACTCGTGCGATCGACTTAAGCCCCAGACTTGATGCCAAACAGTCAGTACAAAACATCATCGCCGAACTTCACGACCCCAACCTTTATATAAGTGAAGTTGGCTACGGCTCACAAGGACGAGTCACCATTATCGCCGATTAAAAATCTCTTCATCTCTTCTCTCTGCGCTCTCTGCGTCTCTGTGGTTCGTTAAAAAAAACCGCAGAGGCGCAGAGGACACAGAGGAAGAAAAAACCCAATTTATGCAGGTATTCACGAGGATTTATGACACAAACAGCCCAGCTTAGTCCATCATCTGTCTTTGTCGTGAGCGGCGGTGCAAAAGGGATTACGGCTGAGTGTACTATCAGATTAGCTCAACAGCAACCCTGTAAATTCATCCTCCTCGGTCGCTCCGAACTATTAGAAACCGAACCAGATTTTGCTCAAAATTCTGATGAATCCGCATTGAAAAAATGCATCATGGAAAATCTTCTTTCTCAAGGAGAGAAGCCCACACCCATGAATGTACAAAAAATATATAACAAAATTACCTCCAGCCGTGAAATTAAAAAGACTCTAGCAGCAATTGAAAAAACCGGAGCTAAAGCAGAATATATCAGCGTCGATGTCACAGATACGATAGCTTTACAAGAAAAACTTGCCACTGCTGTGCAACATCTCGGCCCAATTACCGGAATCATCCACGGCGCGGGAAACTTAGCTGATAAGTTAATTGAAAAGAAAACAGAAGAGGATTTTGAAAAAGTTTACACCGCCAAAGTTCAAGGTTTAGAAAACCTGCTAACTTGCGTCAACCCTAATCAACTTCAGCATTTAGTTTTGTTCTCTTCAGTAACAGGCTTTTACGGAAATCCCGGACAATCTGATTATGCGATCGCAAATGAAATTCTGAACAAATCAGCCCATATATTTAAGCAAAGTTATCCTTCGTGTCATGTAGTCGCTATCAACTGGGGCGCTTGGGACAGTGGGATGGTAACAGCAGAGTTAAAGAAGATTTTTCAAGAGCGAAAAATTGAAATAATTCCGATTGCAGTTGGGGCACAAATGCTCGTTAAGGAAATGGATAATACCAATCATGCAACCGCACAAGTTGTTATTGGTAGTCCACTAGTCCCAATGGCTACAGAACTAGATTCAGAACTACGAACTTATCGTATTCGTCGCCAAATGACATTGGAGGCTAATCCATTTTTACACGATCATACGATTGCTGGTTCTCCAGTTTTACCAGCAACTTGTGCAATGACCTGGATTATTAATGCTTCTGAACAATTATATCCCGGTTATAGATTGTCCAATTACCAAGATTTCAAAGTTTTAAAGGGGATTACTTTCAATGAAACATTAGCGAAGGAACATATTTTAGAGATAGAAGAAATTTCTAAAGTTAATCTTGAAAGAATTGAACTTAAAGCCAAAATTTCGAGTAAAAACCCAGAAGGGAGAACTCATTTTCATTTTAGCGCTCAACTCAATCTCCAGCGAGAAATCCCAGATGTACCCACTTATGAATCTCTCAATCTCGAAGAAGATAATATCATCACCGCTACAGGAAAAGCTTTTTACCAAAATGGTGGGGCTACATTATTTCATGGCCCCGCTTTTCAAGAAATCAAAAGAGTTTTAAACATCAGTCCTGAAAAAATCACTACAGAATGTCTTTGGCCAGAACTCACCCCACAGCAACAAGGACAATTCCCTGTCCAATGGGTTAATCCTTACACCACTGACTTGAGTATGCACGCCTTATGGGTTTGGACACAACACTTTCATCAAGAAGGTTGTTTACCTGGAAAAGTAGAAAAATTTGAACAATTTGCGATGATACCACATAACGAAACATTTTACGTTTCTTGTGAAGTGATATCTAAGACACCAAGTAGTGCGATCGCAAACTTTATCATACACGACCGCCAAGGTAAAATCTATTCACGAATGCTCGGCGCTCATGCCATTATTTGGTCAATGAAAATGCTCAGAAGCTAGTAATCTTCCTTTAAGACTCAATAGCTATATATAGCAATCGTAAACCATTTGTGAAAACTTATATTTCTTTTCTTGGCGCTCTTGGCGTCTTGGCGGTTCGTTAATTTTCACAACTCACATAGGATTGCTATAACTTGCCACTTCAAAGTTTGGGGAACAGCGTAAATCCTGGCTTTTAATTATCTCTTGCTAAATACCCAAACTCGGAGCATATAAATCGTGGAAAAAATAGCCATCATCGCATTATCATGCCTATTCCCCGATGCAAAAAATCCTGAAGAATACTGGCAAAACATCGTTAATCAAAAAGATTCGACATCCTCTGCAACCGTCGAAGAAATCGGAGTAGATCCGACAATCTTTCACAATCCAGTTAAAGGTACACCAGACAAAACCTATTCTCTCAAAGGTGGATACATCCGCGACTTCCAGTTTAATCCATCTGAATACAATCTACCATCAGATTTTGTTGCTGGTTTAGATAACACTTTCAAATGGTCATTATATGCCGCTAAACAAGCAATAGTACAAAGTGGTTATTGGGGTAATAAAACTGTCTTGGCAAAATGCGGCGTAATTTTAGGTAATTTGTCATTCCCAACAAAATTATCTAATCAATTATTATCTCCAATTTACCAGAAAGCTATTACTCCTGCGGTTAGAGAACTTTTGCAATATGAAGACTTTGATTTAGCTGTCTCAAGTACAACTAAAGCATCTTTATATAATGCGATGATATCTGGTTTACCAGCATCTATCGTAGCTCAAGCTCTCTCTCTCTCCCAGATTAACTTATGTCTGGATGCTGCTTGTTCGTCGTCATTTTATGCGATTAAACTAGCGTCTCATTACTTATGGTCACACAAAGCTGATGTTATGTTAGCTGGAGCCATCAGTTGTGCAGATTCCCTATTCGTGCGAATGTTATTTTCTGGTGTTCAAGGGTATGCAGAAAACGGCATCAGCCGCCCCTTAGATAAGTCCTCTAGAGGGCTAATTCCCGCCGATGGTGTTGGGATGGTGATGCTGAAGAGATATTCTGATGCCGTTAGGGATGGCGACAATATTCTTGCTACCATCTGCGGTAATGGACTTTCAAATGACGGCAAAGGTAAGCACTTACTGAGTCCGAATCCTAAAGGACAAGTCCTAGCTTTTGAACGAGCCTATAACGAGGCAAAAGTTAGCCCCAAAACCATCGATTATCTAGAGTGTCATGCCACCGGCACATTACTAGGAGATACAACCGAATTCAATTCCATCGAAACATTCTTTGGTCAAAATCAAGCTGCACCTCTGGTGGGTTCTGCTAAGGCAAATACAGGTCACTTGCTAACTGCTGCCGGCATGGTTGGCTTGACTAAAGTGATTTTGAGTATGTCTCATGGTGTAATTCCAGCAACCATGAACGTTTCGGAACCTTTAACATCAGAAAATGGTACAATTTCCGCCGATAAAATTGTTAGAACAGCTACGGCATGGCCTAATAATAACGCATCAATTAAACGGGCAGCTATTAGCGCTTTTGGTTTTGGCGGCACTAATTCTCATCTGATTTTAGAACAAGGAAATACAACAGAATCAGTTGAATCAACTTTGCCTGTTCCACCTACCAAAGTCGCTATTGTCGGCATGGATGCCTTTTTTGGTAACTGCAATGGTTTAGATGCTTTTGAACGCAGTATTTATGATGGAACACAGCATTTTACTTCCCTACCGCCTCAAAGATGGCACGGTATAGAAAATCAAGAAAATGTCCTGAAAGAGTACGGTTTAACAGACGGGAAAGCACCATTAGGGGCATATATCAAGGATTTTGAAATCGATACTTTATCGTGCAAAATCCCACCGAATGAAATCGAGAAGTTAAACCCACAACAATTGTTGCTTCTGAAAGTTAGCGATCGCGCCGTAAAAGATGCGAAACTACAGGAGGGTGGCAATGTCGCAGTGATTGTCGCTGCCGAAACAGAATTTTCTGTGCATCAGCTACAGCAAAGATGGAATTTATCTTGGCAAGTTAAGGACGGTTTACTCAACCAAGGAATTTCTTTACCTGCTGAACAGCTTTCCCAACTGGAAACCATTGTTAAAGATAGCATTCATCAACCAGTAGAAATCGGCGAATATGTGAGCCACATCGCCAACATTATGGCGAGTCGGATTTCGGCTTTGTGGAATTTCACTGGCCCTGCATTCACTGTCAGCGCTGGCGAAAATTCTGCCCTCAAAGCGTTGGAAGTTGCCCAAATGCTACTCGCTACGGGAGAAGTAGACGCGGTGGTTGTGGGCGCAGTAGATTTAGCGGGTGGTGTGGAAAATGTCTTATTCCGCAGCCAATTTGCCCCAATTAATACGGGTGTAAATACCTTGGGTTACGACCAGCAAGCCAATGGTTGGACGGTTGGCGAAGGTGCGGGTGCAGTTGTTCTCAAGCGCTACGAAGCTGCTAAAGAAAATAATGAACGCATCTATGCAGTAATTGATGCTATGAGTTTCGCACAAGGTAATTCTACTTTGAGTGACGCTCTGGTAAAACCTGATGCCTCAGCTATCAGCAATGTCTGCAAACAAGCTTTCCAGATGGCGGAGATTCAACCCACAGAGGTTAACTATGTAGAAGTCTTTGGTAGTGGCGTTCCCCAGGAGGATGAAGCCGAAATCACAGGTTTACTGCAAGCTTATCCGAAAGTGGGCAATGGTTTGCATTGTGCGTTAGGTAGCGTTAAATCCAATATCGGCCACACCTATACAGCATCGGGAATTGCTAGCTTAATCAAAACCGCTCTCTGTCTTTATTACAGGTATATTCCCGCCACACCAAAATGGTCTGGTGTCAAAACACCGCAAGTATGGGAAGGTAGTCCTTTCTATGTGGCAATGGAATCAAGACCTTGGTTTGTCGATAAAGGCGGCACACGCAGAATAGCAGCAATTAATAGTATGGGTATAGATGGCAGTTACGCCCATTTAATCTTATCGGAAGAACCCAGCCAAGAGGAACGCGACAACAGATATTTGCAACAAATGCCTTTTCATCTGTTCCCTATCGCAGTTAGCGATCGCTCCACTATACCCGATATCCTAAACCATCTCCAAAAATCCATCGAAGCTAGTTCTTCTTTATCAGCTACCGCCAGCGAGACATTTGCTACCTTTGAGCAGCAATCTAATGCAAAATACGTCTTATCAATCGCAGGACGTAACATAAAAGAACTACTCAAAGAAATTGAATCTGCCCGCAAAGGTGTAAAAAATGCCTTTGAAAATGGCACAGATTGGCAAACACCAATAGGAAGTTATTTCACAGCGAAACCATTGGGCAAAACTGGAGCAGTTGCTTACGTTTACCCCGCAGCAGTCAATTCTTATATTGGCATTGGTCGCACCGTCTTCCGCTTATTTCCGAAAGTTTTTGAGGACTTAAAAAGTAACAATCTCTACAACCGGGCTGCTGATGTCGAAAAGTTAGTTTATCCCAGAAGCTTACCTAAATTGACAACTAGACAATTAGAAACTCTCGAAAAGCAATTGTTAGATGATTCGCTAGCAATGTTTGAAAGCGAAATCGCCTTTGCTAGATACATGACAGCAATTTTCCGAGATGATTTTAAAGTCAAGCCGCAATCTGTATTTGGGTATAGCTTGGGTGAAACTAGTATGATGGTTGCCCAAGGAGTTTGGAGTGATTTTGAGGGCGGAAGTAACACCTTAAACTCATCACCTCTATTTGGCGATAAGTTATCTGGGCCGAAAAATGCTGTGCGTGAATATTGGGGATTAACAGATTCACCAAACAACAATTTTTGGAATACCTATGTTCTCATGGCTACTCCATCGCAAGTTAGAGAATGCCTGAAACATGAGAATCACGTCTACTTAACTCAAATCAACACACCAGAAGAAGTATTAATTGCTGGTGAAGATGCAGCCTGTAAGCGAGTGATTCAAACTTTAGGTTGCAATTCCTTCCCCGCTCCCTTCGACCATGTGATACATTGTGAAGCGATGCGATCGCAGTTCGAGGAAATCAAGAAGGTAAACAGCTTACCATCACAAAACCTTCCTGGGATTGTGTTTTATTCTGCCGCCGACTATCAACCGATCGTACTTGAAAGTGATGCGTTCGCCGGAGGCGTTGGCGAAGCCATCGCGCATAACATTGCCAAAGGATTGTGCCAAGAGCTTGATTTTCCGCAATTGGTAAATCGTGTCTACGATGATGGTGTGAAAATATTTTTAGAAGCAGGCGCCGGTAGTGTTTGTTCGCGATGGATTGATAAAATTCTTGGCAGCAAAGAACATATCACAGTCTCTCTGAATCGTAGAGGGATGGATGACCATGCTTCGATGGTCAAAGCATTAGCAAAATTACTCAGTCATCAGGTGAACGTGGATTTATCACCGTTGTACAGCAAAGCCCAAGAAACCGCTAATTCAAGTAAAGCAACATTGAGAACAGTTACCTTGGGTGGGAAAGCGATCGCTGCTACAATTTTGAGCGAAGAAAATCGTAAACTTGTTGAAGATTTTGCTGGGGATCTTAGGAGCGATCGCTTCAAAATACAGCATCCAAACATACCTAATCTCCAACAATCTGAAATCACAGATTTTCTTAACACTTCCAACCACATAACTCAACAAGAAAGTCGTTTCCCTAACATCTTGCCTCAGGCAGAAGAAGTAAAACTGAAAAATATCATTGATAACGTTTTTGAACCGAGAGAACAATTACAATCTTCTGAGTCAAGCACAATTAAACAGCAAATTCCTCCTTCTTCGCCACCTGTCATAACTCGAAAAATTAGTAGCATCATCAGCATGTTCGATTTAAATAAGACACAGTATCAAAAGCTCAATGCTAATAATTCAAAGATAACTAAAGCACATACTGCTTTTTTACAAGCTAGACAAGATTACAGTCAGCAAATGAGCGAAATCATTCAATTGCAACTAGCTTGCGCCCAAAACTTGCTTAACGACGAATCTTGACATAAGTCTACATACTTCAACCGTCAATAACCTTGGGAAAGGGGAAAGGTGAACTGATAAAAGGAAAATATTTTTTCCTCATTCCCTATTCCCCACTCCCCTTATTTAATAATTGTAATCCGAGGGATAACTGCCGTGACAACCGTAGATACGGTACTAAGTAAACACGATAATGGCCTTAATTTCTCTTCCTGGTCTTATAACAAAAACCAGGTTTGGAAAGGTTCTTTAGAAACTGTATCTTTTGAGAAACAAACCATCAAAGATAAATTGATGGTGTTAAATAAACCCTGCTACATCGTGAAAGTTGCCGGAAAAATCGGTGTCACTAATGAGGGTTATTTATCCCCTGGTGATAATGGCACAACAGCACAAGTCGAACTACTGACATTTGCAGCACCAATCCGCATTCAACAATTTGGAGATCCAAATTTTCTCTCCTCTTATGGAGTGAAATATGCCTACGTTACTGGCGCAATGGCTGGCGGAATTGCTTCCGAAGAAATGGTCATTGCACTCGGAAAAGAGCAACTTTTGAGTTCCTTTGGTGCAGGTGGTTTAACTCCAGAACGTTTGGAAGCAGCCATAAATCGCATTCAACAAGCTTTACCTCAAGGGCCTTACGCATTTAATCTAATCCACAGCCCTAATGAACCTGCGATTGAACGCCGGGCTGTGGATTTATACCTCAAATATCAAGTCAGAACAGTAGAAGCTTCTGCATTTCTCGACTTGACCCCCAACATTGTTTATTATCGTGTTGCTGGATTGGGATTGAATAGCGCCAATCAAATTGAAATCAAAAATAAAATCATTGCCAAAATTTCTCGCCGAGAAGTTGCTACTAAATTTTTGCAACCAGCACCAGCCAGAATTATCAAAGAACTTCTTGAACAAGGATTAATTACTGAGTTACAAGCAACTCTTGCAGCCAAAGTTCCAATGGCTGATGATATTACCGTCGAGGCTGATTCTGGAGGACATACAGATAATCGTCCCCTGGTTTGTGTGTTACCTTCTATTATTGCCTTGCGGGATGAAATTCAAGCACAATATCATTACCAAACACTCATTAGAATCGGAGTAGCAGGGGGAATTGGGACACCACAATCAGCACTAGCAGCCTTTATGATGGGTGCTGCTTATATAATGACTGGTTCCATTAATCAATCATGTGTTGAATCTGGGGCTTGCGAACATACTAAAAAGTTACTAGCCCAAGCTGAAATGGCTGATATGATTATGGCCCCAGCAGCAGATATGTTTGAAATGGGAGTCAAACTGCAAGTTCTCAAACGGGGTACAATGTTCCCCATGCGAGCGCAGAAATTATTTGAACTCTATCGCGCTTATGATTCCATTGAAAGCATCCCCCTTGCAGAAAGAGAGAAATTAGAAAAACAAGTTTTTCGCAAAACTATTGCTGAAGTATGGGAAGGAACCGCGGCTTATCTGTCCCAAAAGAATCCTGAGAAGCTTGGGAAAGCAGTCAATAATCCTAAACTGAAAATGGCGTTGATTTTCCGCTGGTATCTAGGATTATCTTCTCGCTGGTCTAGTTCTGGTGAAAAAGGTAGAGAAGTCGATTATCAAATTTGGTGTGGCCCGGCAATGGGCGGTTTCAATGACTGGGTACGTGGTTCTTATCTATCTGAACCAAATAATCGTCGGGTAGTTGATGTAGCTAATCAAATTATGACTGGTGCAGCCTTTTTGTATCGCGTTCAAAATTTGAAAATTCAAGGGCTACAAGCTTCCAATTATTACAGTCAGTATCACCCTATTCGTTCTACATCATTGTTGGAGATTTAAAAATGACTATAAAACAGTCTTTCACCGCAGACGATATTCAAATATTTTTGGTATCTAACTTAGCTAAATTGCTAGGAGTCGCAACTGATGAAATAGATATCAAAGAACATTTAGAAAACTATGGGTTGGATTCAGCCCAAGCAATGATTCTAGTAAGTAACTTAGAAAAATTGCTAGGATTTCAACCATCTCCATTGCTATTGTGGCATTACCCAAATATTGAAGCTCTTTCACAGCGTTTAGCTGAAGAAGTGCAAGAAGGTTCACCAGTTCAAGATACAAAGCTAACAGCCTCTAATGCCAACGCTGCACCCTCTGTTCTAGATTTAGCTGCCGAGGCTGTTCTTGACCCTACCATCCATCCTGGCGCTGCATCTAATGTAGCTATAGGTGAACCCAAAAACATCTTTTTAACTGGAGGAACAGGCTTTTTAGGAGCTTTTATCATTCGGGAATTGCTACAAGAAACCAATGCGGATATCTATTGCTTAGTGCGTGCTGCTAATGCTGAAGAAGGTAAAAGCAAACTCCAAAAGAATCTGGAACAGTATGCAATTTGGCAGGAAGAATTTACCTTCAGAATTATTCCTATTGTCGGCGATTTATCTCAGCCTTTGTTAGGCATTGGTTCGGAACAGTTTCAAATCTTAGCTGCAAATATTGATACCATCTATCATAGTGCTGCTTTGTTGAATTATGTTTTCCCATACTCTGCACTGAAAGCAGCCAATGTTTTAGGAACACAAGAAGTTTTGAGATTGGCTTGTCAAGTTAAAGTCAAGCCTGTACATTACGTTTCTAGTGTTGCTGTTTTTGAATCCACTGCTTATGCTGGCAAGGTTGTCAAAGAGCAGGATGAATTCAATCATTGGGAAGGTATTTATCTTGGTTACTCACAAACTAAATGGGTAGCCGAAAAGTTAGTTAAAATTGCTCGTGACCGTGGTCTGCCTGTAACTATCCATAGACCACCACTGATTTCAGGTGATAGCAAAACAGGCATTTGTAACACACACGACTTTATCAATTTGATGACCAAGGGTTGTCTACAAATGGGATATTTTCCTGATGTAGATTATATGTTGGATATGTCACCTGTGGATTATGTAAGTAAAGCCATTGTTTATCTATCACGGCAAAAAGAATCTATAGGTAAGGCTTTCAATTTACAACATCCCCAACCCGCTGCTTTAAAAATGCTAGTTGAGTGGATACGCTCTTTTGGTTATTCCGTTGAGATGATTCCTTATGAAAAATGGCAATCAGAGTTAATCAATAATGTCACTTCTGCTGACAATCCTTTGTACACTCTGCGACCATTTTTACTGGAACGCTGGTCTGATGAACAACTGACTATTCCTGATTTGTATTTACAAGCTAGAAGACCCCATATTAGCTGCCAAGATACTCTCCATGCACTAGCAGGTAGCTCTATTGCTTGTCCGCCAATTGACTCTCAATTGTTTATGACTTACACCGCCTACTTGATTCAAACCGGTTTTTTAAATATCGCTTAGTAATTCGCAAATTGCGTAGGATGTGTTATGAGCGTAATGCACCGTCCCAGGTATTTTCGGAACGGTGCGTTACGAAAGCTGTAATACACCTTACAAAATAATTTTATTTAGTCCATGTTTTTTAAAACTCAGTACTACTGAATAGCCAATATTTCAGATGCCAGCAACAACTCATACACTAACAGCGGCAATAAAATTGCCCTGTTTTTTTATGCCCAATCATGTAAATTTTTAGGATTCACCCTTTGACAGAAGCAATTGAGGATAGAATGGTTAGTGTTGGGCATAAAAGTTTGATTTTTCCTGCTGGCTGCTGTGATTAATCAAAAGTCAGTGCTAGTAGTTTGAAATAACCGAACTTCTTTAATGCTCCACTTATTCGATGTACATGTCCTAAATTTACGTTTGGATTGCTACATCTATCCAACCCATCACCCAAGCATTTGAAAGGGTAATAACTCAAGACATTTCTTGTCGGTTGAGATATTACGTGTACTTAATTGTAGAACGAGAACCACTGTAAATACAACGCAGCTTCATCAAGTTGAATTCACCAATATTCTTACATGAACACAACACATCAAACTCAGAGCAAAAAAACTGCTCTTATTACTGGAGCAGCCGGTGGTATTGGCTACGAATTAGCATGTATTTTTGCTGCTCATGATTACAATCTGGTCTTAGTAGACAGAAACGGATTAAAGCTTGTAGAAATTGCAGCTAAATTCCAAGAAGAATTCGGAAATTTTGCCAAAACTATTGTTAAGGATTTATCTATATCAACAGCTCCTGAAGAAATTTTCACGGAGTTGCAACTCGCCGATATTAATGTTGATGTGCTAGTCAATAATGCTGGATTTGGTATCTATGGATTATTTCACCAAACAGACCTGGCTACTGAATTGGAAATGCTACAGGTAAATTTGGTGTGCCTTACCCATTTAACCAAGCTATTTGTGAAGCACATGGTAAAGCAAGGTGAAGGTAAAATATTAAATGTTGCCTCGGCTGCTGCTTTTCAACCAGGGCCTTTGATGGCGGTTTATTTTGCTACTAAAGCTTATATCTTATCTTTTTCTGAAGCGATCGCTAATGAATTAGAAGGTACAGGTGTCACTGTGACAGTTCTTTGCCCAGGCTCAACTGCATCTGCCTTTCATGAAAGAACCGGAATGGCTGACTCTAAGTTGCTTAAGGGTAAGAGGATGATGGATGCACAAACAGTAGCCGAAATTGGTTTTCGCGCCTTAATGAAGGGCAAAACTATTGCAATTCCTGGGTTTATGAATAAACTACTTGCAAAAAGCGTCAGATTTGTACCTAGAAATCTGGTAACAAAAATTGTGCGAAATATGCAGGAAGATAAGTAAGCAGATTGTCATTGGTCATTAGTCGGCAAAATCTCTCTTGTTTCAGCCAAGAGATGAGCTTAATCAACATCAATACTGCCAACACTTCAAATCCCAGCCTAAATTCGCTACTGCAACAGCAGCAACATAATTGTTAGCAGGTACTAGTTCAAAAAGACTCCAGTCTTCAGTTATCCGTAACTTGGCTGGTTCTGTGGGAGTCAGCGATACTTCAATTTGCTCTAACTGAGCTAGCCCGTCTCCAGTTGCTTTTAAATAAGCTTCCTTACAAGTCCAGTAACGGAAAAATACCTCTTGCTGTTGGTTTGCACATAGCGATCGCAACATCTCATATTCTCTCGGTAAAAAGAACCGTTTGGCAAGAGCTTCCAGATCAGACATCGGGCGAATATATTCTAGGTCTACACCAATTTCCTTAGTACAATTCACCGCACACAAACCCAACCCTTGGGAATGAGACAAGTTAAACGCCAGTCCACTATCGGCAAAGGTATCTGTTAATACTGGTTTACCACGGTGTTGATAATTAAACTGCACTTGTCGGGGCTGGATACCCAAATAGCGACCTAATATAGTTCGGAGAATACCACGACCAGCGATAAAACGCTGGCGATGTTCCTGAAAATAAAACCGTTCAGCACGAGCTATTTCGTCATTGGAAAGAGTCGCTGCTAAATTTTGCAGCTGTACTTCTGGTTGGTCAAGGTCTATACGCCAGACATGAATCTCATCCAGTTGCAAAGTTAAATCTGTCGGTGCAGTTAGCCAAATATCATTAGAAGCGGTCATTGAGTCAAAAAATCAAGGGAGTTGTACTCTAGTACTTTGTTTAATTACGACGATTATTATCGGTGGCTCTAGTTTGACGCTTTAGCGCTACTATACTATGCGCCAGACCAACGCGATCGCTTTTGCTGACTAATATCATGATTTATTGCTCTATATTTACGTGATTTCCGTGCCATTTTTCTTACTTTAGATGTACAGGCTTTAACTCAAGGCTAAACCCTCTGAAAGAGAATACGTTAAAACCCTTGACAGAGAATAAGAAATTTTCTTTTGGCTACAACATTAGCTATTACAGTATTACTCCAAGGAATTACGAGAAATGTCTGCAAGTGTTTTACCAGTACCTAACTTTTGTAAAGGTCAGATAGTAAGGTTTATGGGTGGGGAAGGAATCATCAAAAATTACCGATTTGAGTCACGTCGCTGGGAATATTTGGTGGAGATGCCTATGGGGCCAAAACCAGAAATGGGTCGAGTTGGTTATGAAACCATGATTTGGCTATCTGAAGTAGATATTTGTTCACTGGTAAATCATTTTTCTGGCAAAATGTTAAATCTGGAACAAAAACACCTTGCCAAAGCTTGTTAAAAACCTATTAGAGCTACTTTTTTCTAGAACATAGCGAGGATGAATGATTATTAATTTGGAATATTTTGCCTTCTTTGTGCTGCTACTGGCAGCGCTGTTATTATCAATTAAGGAAATGAGCATTGCTTTGGATGAAGTAGATGTTGAGCGCTTTACTCTTTGGACAGGTGTTGCTTCTGTCATTGCTGGTTTACCAATAATATTGTGGTAGCTTCTCAGTCAATGCCATCCTCTCTATTGCAATAGTTTATTTAGGGCAATAATTAGTAAAAACAAGCTAATATGTTCCATATTTTAGACTTTCAAACAATACGACTCCATCTGTGGAGTATCCTAGCTGCTAGAACATTTTCTCGCCTATTACCCTATTCGTTTTTCCTCCAACCATTGTAAAACCCGATTCCATGCCCACCAAGGATCAGAATCTTGTACTTGACGTTGACACTCTTTGCTGCTCAAATAACCAACATGGCCACCGTATTTAGTGAGTAATAAATCTATTACGGGATTGCGATCGCACGCTTCTTCCAATTCCGGTATGATAGCTGGGTCAAAAAGTGGATCATCAGCAGCATACAAAATCAAAGTCGGTTTTGAGATTTGCGGCAATATTTGTAAAGCACTACTAGCTTGGTAATATGCTTCCACAGAAAGAAAACCTAGCCGCTTAATTACCAGTTCATTGTCAAAAGCCCAAATACTGTTCGCCCGTTCAATCGCCGCCGGGTCAATACTTCCAGGATGGGCAGCATGTATCCGCCATGCTAGTTTTTTTAAATTCTGGGCAATTCCCGCTTCCAAATATCTGCCGAAGGGTTTTGTAACTAGGTAAGATAGCGATCGCTCCGAATCCAAACTCGGACATATTACCATACCACCGCCAATATCGCTATCTTCTAATCCTAAATCTTCATCCTCTCTAATCACCTCACCAGCAACCTTCACCGCCCATAACGCCAATTGCCCTCCTAAAGAATACCCTGTAAACCAAAATTTCCCAGGACATCCCATTGCCTTAGCAGCAGCAGCGATACGAACAAAATCTTCCCCCTCATACAAACCATCAGAAGTTAGAGTTGGCGACAAAACGGCCGTTTTGCCGTGGGCCCGCCAATCAAATAACACCACAGCGTAGCCTTGAGCGTAAGCTTTACGTCCTAGCACCCTCAAAAACCATTCCGTCTCTAACTCTCCAGTAATGCCATAAGTACCGATAATCGTGCTATGAGCATTTTCCGGGATGGCAACCAAGCCAAAAATTGGCACACCTTGGCCACCAATAAAGATTTTCTCGTGATAAGACGGTTCTGGGTCTTTAGTAGTACTTTGCCAGTAACGTTTTCCCCACAAAGCGGTGTATACAGTCATCATCACACCGTTTTGTAAAAACCAAGACGGATTGTAGGGGGGAGTATAACACATCATAGACTATAAGATTTCATGTAATTGAGTCTTGATTTCACAGTCATTTAATCTTAATATTTATGTAAGATTTAAAAACTTTTTTAGAATCGATTCAAAAATCTTTGTATCTATCAAAGGTTGTTAATTATCCTTAATAAGTAGTAATAATTTTAAAGAATGCCGAGGATTCTTGTCATAGACGATGACCCAGCGATTTCAGAACTAGTTGCCGTCAACTTGGAAATGGCTGGCTACGATGTTAGTCAAGCTGAAGACGGCATCAAAGGTCAAGCACTGGCTCTCCAGCTGCAACCAGACTTGATCATGCTCGATTTAATGTTGCCCAGGGTAGATGGGTTTACCGTTTGCCAACGCCTACGCCGCGACGATCGCACCTCTGAGATTCCCGTGTTAATGTTGACGGCTATGAGCCAGACTCAGAACAAGGTGGAAGGCTTCAATGCTGGCGCAGATGACTACCTCACCAAGCCTTTTGAAGTTGAAGAACTGCTGGCGCGGGTGCGGGCACTTTTGCGGCGGACTGACCGCATTCCCCAAGCCGCAAAGCACAGTGAAATTCTCAACTATGGCTCACTCACCCTAGTTCCCGAAAGATTTGAGGCAATATGGTTCAATGAGACGGTGAAATTGACTCACTTGGAATTTGAGCTACTTCACTGCTTGCTGCAACGCCACGGTCAAACAGTTTCTCCCAGCGAAATCCTTAGAGAAGTTTGGGGCTACGATCCTGATGATGACATAGAAACGATTCG
This sequence comes from Nostoc sp., assembly GCF_036919495.1. Taxonomy (GTDB): domain Bacteria; phylum Cyanobacteriota; class Cyanobacteriia; order Cyanobacteriales; family Nostocaceae; genus Nostoc. The sequence goes on along the minus strand of NZ_JBALBZ010000206.1, from coordinate 217,524 downwards.
AGTGCATATTCGCCACTTGAGAACCAAGCTAGAACCAGATCCCCGCCACCCCCGCTATATAAAAACAGTATATGGTGCTGGATACTGTCTTGAATTACCCGGTGTACCTCCAGCAAGTGAAGGCGCTTCGGTAACAGTAGTTGAATAAAATTACGGTAAATTCCCTTAACTTAGCCATCACTTAGGCAAGAACTCTCATAAACTCTTATTCCTTACCGCTTAGTTAAGGTTATTAGTGGTATTTACTGGTGTGTAGAGACGTTGCAATGCAATGTCTCTACAAGCGCATCGTTGAGAGTTTAAAATAAAGCATATTTTATCAATGAGTTAAAATACTCAAAATCATGTAATTAGAAATTACAAATTACAAATTACGAATTATTTTAATACCTTGCAATACACCTGACTTTTCACGCCATTTGGAAAAGCTCACGAAAACCTAACTCCTTAACCTCCTTCTCGACGCTGGAAGGGGGAAAATTTAAAATCTCTCTTGTAAAAGGAGAGAGATGAAGAAGAGAGGTTTTCCAGATACCGTGAAAAGTCAGGTTTATCTGTAGGCTATGAACGAGTGGATTTGATTTAGGCAATTTGAGTTACTTGCTGATTTACACGGGGACGGCCAAAGCGTTCCCAAGCACTCCCTCCTCGAAGAAATAGCTCTAAAAAGCGCAATGGTTCTCCTGAATCGCCTCTTGACCAACCGGAACTACCAGGAGCAAAGGCTAAAGTTCCTTCAGACACCTTGAAGCTGCCATCAGAATACACTGCATCACTCACCACATCTCCAATTCGGATCACGATCTTGCTTTGAGGCTCCAAATTCAGTGTATGCGCCCCAATAGTTGTTTTAATGTTGCCGTAGCCATCAATCCAGGCAATTCGATCTGGTGGAACATCTGGGATTTGCTCACTCTTAAGACTATCTCCCAGAAGGCTAAAATCTTCATTCATAATGGCAGCCGCAGCTGGAGGAAAGACATCCCGTGAGCGAAACTGCGAACCACCACGAGCAACGTTGACCACTCGCAATTCCTTTGTATAGTCTTTGATAAAGGAGAGTGTGTAGCCTGCATTCACACCTACTACTTTTACACCATTGGATAAAAGAGCATAAGTTAGCCCTTCACCTTCATTGTCTCGACGGGCTTCAGGATCATCCTGACGAGGCGCACAGTTATGATAAATTAGGCGATCGCTAGGGCCTGGGTTGAGTCCTAGTTGGGCAATCCAGAATCCCGTTGCCAAGGTACTGAATGCTGGAACCGAAAGCAAATGAATTTGGGCATGAGGAAAAGCCATCAGCAGCCGTTGTGTGACTTCTGTAAATGCCGGATCTCCTGTACCGTAGTCTGCAATGACGCAGATAAACATTCTGCTCCTCCTTCTAATGGGTGTAATTTGCAATCAATGGTTAGACAATGGTTGACCTTCAAAGGCTCCAGTCAAAAGAGGCAGGGGAGCAGGGGGCAGGGAGCAAGGGGGAGAGACTGGGAAGAAGCTTGTACTCCGCCCAAGTCAAGCGCCCTTCATGATGGGGCTTCTTACCCATGCTTCGCTCCGCTTCGCGCAAAGGGGAAGGGACTGTTCCCCTTGCCCCTCTGCTTCTTCAGTGAACATGCCTCATCAGCAGTCTACGTGCGATCTCAAGTATATGCAAGATTTCTAGATAACATTGAGCGCAATTTTCCAGCCAAAAAATACTGGAACTACACAACTTAGATTAATTACATCAGTCATGATGTGATTACAGGTTTAAATAAGCAGTTGTCTGCTCATTTCACTCCTATTAATAACGTTAAAGTCTTAGTCAACGCAATGAAAACAATTACTTTACTTTTTAGCGAAGAACGCAACCAACTTCAGACAGATATTGATAACACAACTAACATTGAGGAGATAGTTAAGTTGGTTCAGAATCGACTTGATAATCTCGAAAGAATTTACATTGAAAAGCTTAATTTGGCTCAAATTCGTCTAGCTTCCTTTTTCCTAGATACCCTGCGGCAGTCCATCGCTACTCTTGCTGCGGCTAACTATTCTCAAATTGCTCCAACAGAGCAAAAGCAATTTACTAACCCGACAAAGTTGTTTTCCAGCAGATTAATCCTAAAACTGCTAAAGGGGCTAATTTATATAGGCATCTTAGGTTCGTTGTTCTCTTTAACTAAAACTACCCCAGGTGCATGGATGGCTATTTTATTAACCTCTATACTTCTAGGGGTAGAAGTTGTGCTTCAACTTGAGTTAAAGAGCCAGCAAAATTCTATGTCTTCAGAGCTATTGGAATTACCTAAACCTATGCTCAGAGTTGATAGCAAAGTCTTTTTAGATCATCTTGGCGATGCTCTCAACACTATCGACCTAGCAGTAGCTAGAGTAGAAGAATGGAATAAACATGAAGGCGACTTAGCAATAGAAGAACTGCCAGAGTTATTAAATTTTCTGCAAAGGCTAATGGGCGCATCAAAACTTGATAAACCCCAAATGGCTTATGAACTTGCAAAACTTCTGCCACAGATTTTAATGTCTCAGGGAATTAATGCTCAAATTTACCGACCAAATGACCCTCACAGCGATCGCAATTATTTTGACTTTGAGCCAAGTATCGACCCCGATACCAAAGATCACGTAACTCTAACTCCGGCTTTATTAAAAGGCGATCGCTTGATTCGGCGCGGTAGGGTAATTGAACCAGCATATTCCTCTGCTAGAGAATAATAGACAATAAGGGTATGGAAATTTTAGAAACAATCGGTTTTGATTTGGGACACGGTGAAACGGCTGTAGCTAAAGCGATCGTGGAAAGCATCGACCCCCCCCAGATGCTGGAGATTAACAACAAGAAGAACCAAATTACAGCCCTTGGTTGGCATCCTAAACTCGGTTATCTTGTCGGCGAACAAGCATTAATTCAAGCTGGCGTTACCCAACTAACAATTTCTTTCAAGCAAAAACCCAACAACGATCCTAAATATCGGGAAACAATTAGCACTTTTGTAGCAACCTACTACCGACTTTTAAAAGAAAGCAAACAACTCGAAGGTGGCGAAGGTAGCTATTTTTACATAGGTTGCCCTTCAGGATGGTCAATTAGCGATCGCACCGAATACCAAAAGCTACTTCAAGAAGCTGGTATTCCCCAACTAAATGTTGTACCCGAATCGCGGGCTGCTTTCATGCAAGCCAAAGAAGCCGGGAAGTTGGAGTATGACAAACTTGTAGCATCGGTGTTAATTGTCGATATTGGTTCTTCAACCACAGATTTTACTCTGGTTAAAAGTTTAGAAGAAATCCCGATAGATTTCGGGAGTAATACTTTAGGTGCATCTCTAATTGACAAAGCTATTTTTGCCCGGACTCTCGCCAACCACGAACAAAAAGCATTACTCGAAAAAGTATTTAAGGAATATCCCCATCACCAAGCTCGTTGTGAACTTGCTTGTCGCAAAGCTAAAGAAGATTACTTTTCTAATGAACAGCTATACAGCGATCCTGAATCCTTTGCGCGTGGCTTCGAGTCGATTAACGAACAGATTTATTTCATTCCCCAAGTAAATAAATTGATGATGGAGGAAATTTTAAACCAGCCCTTACCTGAATTGGAGCAGCATAGTTGGGTGCGATCGTTTAGCGATTCTTTAACCGAGGCGAAAGAAAAGCTAGAAAAACTTGGAATCGTGCCGAAACTTCTGCTGATGACTGGCGGTGCATCTCGCATGAAGTTTACGCACTTGCTTTGTCAGGAAATGTTTCCCGAACCAGAAACGCTGCTTCGCCCCGATCCGGAACCGGAACGGTGTATTGCACTAGGATTAGCACGAGTAGGACGATGGGATCTGCGTGCTGCTGCTTTTAAGGAAGAAGTCAACAAACTATTTACCTCAAATAAGCTCAAAGGTTTGATTGAAAGGCATATCCCGGAGTTAATCGAATCACTAACTAAGCCTTTGACAGATGGCTTGATTGTCAACGCAGTTAAACCAGGTTTAAAAGATTGGCAAAAAAACAAAATACGGACTTTAGCAGATTTGGAAACAGCTTTGATCGGTCGGGCAGAACAGTGGCTCAAAAGCGATCGCGCTGTGCAGATAATTAATAATCAATGCGCTTCTTGGTTTAGCAATAAAATCCAACCAGATTTAGCCGCACAAACCGATCCAATCTGTCGAAAGTTTCAGATACCTAGAAGCAGCTTAAGGTTCCAGGATAGTATTGACCCAAATTTTGTTAACCCAGAGTTACGAATTGGAGATGCTATTCTGGCTGAGACAGTGGGCTTTATTGTCAATGTAGTAATTGGTGGAGGCACTGTAGCTAGTATCATCACTCTCATACTGACTGGACATTTAACCTGGCCTATTGCACTAGTATATGGGGCTTCGGTGATAGCGGCAGGAATGGAGCTAAATCGCAAGAGTGTTCAAGAAGTAATCAAGACAAATGTGGATGTACCTAGTTGGGTTCGTTCTAGTTTTTTGAGCGATAAAAAAATCGATGAGATGTGTGAGCAAATAAAGCCTGAGTTAGAGAAAGTTCTTCAAGAACAATTGACAGCAGATCAAGAGGCTTTTGATAAACTGATTAGCAAAGTTGAGCAAGGGCTGCAAAAAACCCTTTCTACCAAAGTTCAATCTTGCATAATTCTGATTCAATAACGGTGATATGTACCACCAAATCTATTTTTTATAAATTGTTATCGCATCGCCTAAGTGTAACCGTTCACGGGGGGTAGAATATTCGCCTAAAAGCTAAATCTCTTGCAGAGCAATAGTTTGGGCGATTTATGCTCGGAACTAATAGTACCTAAAATATCTAAAAAAAAATTTGCATACCAATGTAGGACTTTTAACTAATCAAAATTAACCGGAAAAAATGAAATCTAGCCTAGTTTTTGTATTGATTCCGTGTGATTTCATATCGGACATTTTTTTGACCCCCCGGTGAACGGTTACGCCTAAGTATTTTAAAATTGTGGTGAGAATCAGAGCGCTGGTAATGATAAATAAAGATAAATATAAATAGCTGTAACTGTAGAGTGTGTTACGGAAGCCGTAACAGACGATTTTGTTTTTTCGGTGCATTATTTACACTATATTGCAATAGGCTTGGTGTTAACGCCAAAAACCTTAAACTGTGTAGGTTGGTCTGAACCAAAAAATTTATAAATTTGGTTACAGGTGAATCAAAAACCGCAGCAGTGAAAACAACTTGAGCGGCGTTCTAAAATTATTTTTATGAATGTAATCTGGATGAGATAATTTTTATAATAAATCAAGGAAATGTAAAATGGCTCCTACAATTTTGACAGTCAATACCACAGCCGATCAAAATGATGGCAGTGCTGCTAATGGGTTATCTCTGCGGGATGCGATTTTAATTGCCAATGCAAACCCAAATACTGGCTATGAAATCCACTTAACAGGAGGAGCAACTTACAACCTAACATCGAATGGGATTAATGAAGATAATGCCCTCACCGGAGATTTAGATATTAAAAGTCGCAAGAATATAGTTTATATTGTGGCAGTTGGTGGACAAAAAGCAACTATTGATGCTTCCGGTTTAATAAATAGCGATCGCGTCTTTGATGTACTTACTGGAGGACAATTAAGCTTACAGAATGTAGTGGTTACAGGCGGCAATATCTCTACTCATGGTGGAGGTATTAGGCTTGATTCTAATAGCTTTCTCGATTTGTCTAATTCGACCGTTACAGGCAACCAATCGTCCAGTTATGACGGCGGAGGCGGCATCTACAACGATGGTACAGTCTACTTGCGAAATGGTTCTACTATCAGTAACAATCAAGCTAACGTCGACGGTGGCGGTATCCTTAACTCTGGGACTGTGGTTGCGATTGACTCCACAATAAGTAATAATAGCTCAGATGATGGAGGTGGAATCTACAACTTTGATACATTGACGCTGATAAACACTACAGTTAGTGATAATAATGCAGACAGCGCTGGCGGTGGTATCGAAAATAACGGCGGATCTAGTGCTTTAGTTAACACAACAATTAGTAGAAACAGTGCCGCAACAGCTGGCGGTGGTATAGATTCTGATGGTACGGGTGTGACAAATATACTTAACAGCACCATTACCAATAATACGGCGGGTACCAATAATACGGCGGTCAGTTTAGGAGGAGGTGGAATTTACGGCAGTGCCAATTTAAAGAACACAATTGTTGCCGGAAATTTTGGTAATTATGATAACCAGGGTACAGGCAAAGATATTCAAGGGACAGTTAACGGCAATAATTATAATCTAATTGGCTCTCTAGCTGGAGCCAGTGGCACTGTAGGCACTGGTACAGATATCGTCAACCCTTACCCCGGACTCAGCCCCCTACAAAATAACGGCGGAATCACCCTTACCCATGCCCTCCTGACTGGTAGCCCAGCCATTAACGCCGGCAACAACAACTTGATTCCTGCTGATACACAAGACATTGACGGTGATGGCAACACTTCAGAACCCATTCCCTACGACCAACGAGGCTTGGCGCGGCTTGTTGGCGCTAAAGTTGATATTGGCGCATTTGAAGTACAAGTAGCCACTGTCCCCATCACTAACAGCTTACAAGCTAGTACCACAACAACCTTAGCTAATGGTGTCGATAATTTAACTCTGATTGGAACCAGCAATATTAACGGCACTGGCAATAGTCGCAATAATATATTGACGGGTAATAGTGGCAATAATATTCTCACTGGTGGTCTGGGGAATGATACTTACGCATTCAATGCTTCTACCCCATTAGGTAGCGATCGCATTCAAGAAACTACCACAGGCGGCAATGATTCTTTAAATTTTAGTGATACTAGTACAGATATACGAGTGAATTTAGGCATCATTACCACCCAGACAGTCAATAGTAACTTGAAATTGACCCTATCAGCGAATAATGTAATTGAAAATGTGGTTGGTGGTAATGGTAGCGATCGCTTGATTGGCAATAGCCTCAATAATACCCTGAATGGGGGCGCTGGTAATGATGTGTTGACAGGTGGAAGTGGGGCTGATACTTTAATCGGTGGGTCTGGAAATGATATTCTTACAGGTGGAGCAGATAGCGATCGCTTTTTGTATAGTAGCGGACGAGCTTTTACTAGTAGCGATTTCGGTAGCGATATCCTGACTGATTTTACCTCTGGAAGCGATAAGTTGCTGTTGAGTAAAAAGACTTTTACTGCTTTGACTAGTATTGTGGGTAATGGGTTGAGTCAAGCTTCTAATTTTACGATTGTAGACGATGATGATTTAGCTGCAACCAGCAATGCTTTCCTGGTTTACAGTCGCAGTAGTGGCAGTCTCTACTATAACCAAAATGGCAATGCAGCAGGCTTAGGAACTGGAGCCGAATTTATCAATCTGCTTAATATTCCCACCTTGACAACGGCTGACTTCACAATTGTTGCCTGAGGTTCATTAAATGGTAAAACAACAGTTAAAACTCGTTATTTTATCAGTAGCCTTGAAGGAAATATCATTTTAAAATCTTGCTTAGTTTTTATTACGAAATAAGATGCGTTTGCCCTGGTTGGGTTGCGCTTTGCTTAACCCAATCGACAATTTTTCTTAACTTAAGCGGATTGCACTATATTGTAATTATTTGCGGCTGTTTGCCAATGACTTAAATATGTAAAATTATCAAAAATCAATGATTCAAACAATAGTTGTATTTATCATCATTGGGCTGATTATCACGGGAATTTTAATCAATCCCATTCTAGTAAAAAGGCGAAGAAACCACCTAAAGCACCGTCCTTTTCCCCCACTGTGGAATGCAATTATTGAAAATAATCTTCCCATTTATCTGTGTCTCTCTCCCAATGAAATCAGACGACTTCAGGGACATATTCAAGTATTTTTAGCAGAAAAGCAATTTATTGGCTGTAGAGGATTACAGGTAACGGAGGAAATGAAACTGACCCTTGCTGCGATCGCCTGTTTGCTCTTATTAAATGAACGTGGGCAATACTTCCCTAGACTTCGTTCAATTCTAGTCTATCCTAATGCTTATTTTGTTCAGGAAACGAATTCCGTCGGAAAATATGTTGTTGAGGAAAGGCGTGTGGCAAGACTGGGTGAATCTTGGACAAATGACCAATTAGTACTGTCTTGGGAACAGGTGAGACAAGACATTAATAACTGGGAAGACGGACGTAACGTTGTGCTTCACGAATTCGCCCATCAGTTGGATCAAGAAGATGGTAAAGCTGAAGGAGTTCCTATACTGCAAAGCAACTCAGACTATACTATATGGGCGAAGGTGATGACAGAAGAATATCAGCAACTTTGTAATGATGTTCTACAAGGCGTAAAGACGGTAATGGATAGCTATGGTGCAACGAATCCCGCAGAATTTTTTGCCGTAGCAACTGAGACATTCTTTGAGAAACCACACCAATTGCTGTCTAAGCATCCGGCAATTTATGAGCAACTGCAACGTTACTATCAATTAGATCCTGTGCAATGGTTTTAAACGCACCATTTACGGCCATAAGCTACCAGATATAACCTCAGCTTCCGATTGCATGAATCTGAATAGTAATAAAAACATAAATCCTTGAATTATACATAAAAAATAAGTTTAAAAACCTTGAATTACTAGATTTAATTTCAGAATATTGAAGGGGAAGTAAAATTGGTGTACAGCGATGCCTCGTACTCGAATTAAGATCATTCCTCACCTGGATTACGCAGAATTAACCCAACGCTACCGACGTTGTAGAGAAGTAAAAGAACGCACGCGATGGTTAGTGATTCGTCTGTTGAGCCGACCTGGAAAACCAATGAAAGTAGAGCAAGTAAATGACTGTTAAGGGAGAAGTCGGATTTTCTTGGCTGTGTTCTATATAACCGAATGTAACAATACTATCTATCGCAACTTAGTATTAGTCCTAGATTTTTAAGCACGCTTTGTGCTTACTACAAATTCATCAAAATTAATGGGACAGACCATTAGTACTCTGCCATTGACTTTGGAATGCACTAGTGACATCTCCTACACTGCAACCGAGACGGTTGCAGTGTAGGCTTCCAACAGCCCGATGAAGGGTATGAAGGATTTCCTTCGTGGTACTATCGTCCATAGTTCCAACTATGTCCAGATTCCCACTACGGCGTTTTATACTGGGGAAAATGCCCAACCCCAGTCTTTTCAAGTTGACTGCTGCGTTAATATCACGGTCAACCATCAAAGTATTTTGCTCATCCCAATATTCTCTGATACTGCAATCAGTAAAAATAATTTCATTGCGGTAACTGAGAATCATTGAACTATATTGTGGATTCTGCGAAATCGCTACAGCGCCAGCTTTTGCGGCTATGCACTCCAGAATTTCAAAGAATTGCCCAAAAGCACCATCAGCCCATGACTTATTCAGTCCTGACTTAGCGGATTGTTCATTGGGAAGATAGCTTCCATTCTCATCCTGTTTGGTTTTATTGCGTCGGGTTAATCCTTTGAGATTCAAATCCTCGTAGAAGAAAAACTTGTTTGCAGTTCTGACAAGCTTGTGGGCTGTTTTGTACTGGAAATCTTTACGACTTCTGGCAATTTTTTGATGCTGTTTAGCTTCACGTTTTGCCAACTTATGCCGAGATTTAAACCCGCGCTTGCGTCTATTTCGCTTAACAGAAAGACGATCTAGCTTGGCTTGATTCTTGCGTAATGGCTTTAAAGATGGGAGTTTTTCACCCTCTGAAGTCGCAAGATAGTCATCACCTTGCAATACAGCATCAATGCCCATTGAGTTGTCCCAACTGGGGATAAAATCGATGGTTTGACTTGGAATGGTTACATCTTCCAATACCATCTGGATGTACCAGCCATCAGCCTTTTTTGTAACGCTGACTTGCTGTATAGTAAATCCATCAGGTATAGGTCGGTGCATCCGAACCTTAAACATCCCTAGCTTGGGCAAACGAATATATAGCCAGTTTATACGTTTTAACTTTATCCATTCATTGTTAGCTGTTGCAAACGTCATGGTTTTGAAACTTGCCTCAGTTTTGAAGCGTGGTTTTCCAGAACGAAAACCCTTAGAATCCCCGATTACAAAACGCTCAAAAGCTTTATCAACTCGCTTACAAACATCTTGTAGAACGGTTGAGTCTACGCTTTTGAAGTCAAGTAACTCACCCGACCATTGCACAATGCTTAAGTCTTTTTTGATGATTGGTAACTGGAGCTTCTGTGTAAAATAGTTAGGTCGGTCTAGCAACTCAGGGAGCCTGGTTACAAAGATTGGACAGCTATTTACAGCATGGCGGTTGTTTTCCCACCAAGAAAAGCGTTCACCCAATTGGCGGTTATACCAGTACCGACAAACCCTCAACCATTCGTTAAGAATTAGTTTCTGATTTGATTCTGGCTCTAATCGGTACTGGTAGGTTGCTTTCATCCTATTAGTTGAATGGGTGTTATGATTTAAGGCTACACCAATCATACCATGATGTCCCTTATTTTTAATGAGAAACGATTTTGTATCCAAAGGTCGGTCAGTGAGTGATTTAAAAGCTCACTTAGTTCTGACAACCAAATATAGACGTAAAGCTTTTACCCTAGAAATGTTGAAACGACTGGAGGATATTTTGATTGACTTGCTTCAAAAGTGGGATTGCAAGTTAGTCGAATTCAACGGAGAAGAGGATCATGTACACCTGCTGTTTCAGTACCATCCAGATTTACAGCTTAGTAAACTTGTAAACAACATTAAATCTGTTACCTCGCGCAGATTACGCCAAGAATATGCCGAGCATCTAGAAAAGTTTTTCTGGAAAGATGCTTTTTGGAACGGATCTTATTTCGTAGCTAGCTGTGGTGGAGTGACAATTTCAAAGCTTAAAGAATATATTGAAAATCAAAACAGCCCAGAATGAATATCGGTCATGACTCGACATAGTAATTAATTGTTTCGGCTACGCCAAAAAGCCTTAATCACTATCTCTCCCCACTCCCGCGCATTCATCTCACACCCACTCTTAGGGGTATGAGGCTTCTGCTGATCTAGCTAAAAGGTTTTCATCGCCAGAATCTTCAAAGCTATTGCTTCAGGGACGGGCATCACTGATAACCGATTTCCTTGTTTCACCAACATTAACTCTTCGGCGCTAAACTCTTCTTTGAGTATTGATAGCAAGATAGGGTTAGAAAAAGCCTCAACAAATTCTACTACAACTGTTTGCCACCGAGGGGATTCGGAACTTGATTTCGGGTCGTAGTATTTACTTTCTGGCTCAAACTGGGTCGGGTCAGCAATATCTTTTTTCACTACACGCATTAACCCAGCAATATTAGGAGGATTAGCATTGGAGTGATAGAAAAAAGCTAAGTCTCCTTCATCCATTTGGCGCAAAAAGTTGCGAGCTTGATAATTGCGAACACCGTCCCAGATAGTCTCGTTCTGCTGTTGAAGGTCAGCAATACTATAGGCTTCTGGTTCTGATTTCATTAGCCAATAATTCATTTACACAAATTATCTATATACAAAAGCATTTTAATTTTGAGCAGGTGAATAAGTTTCTAGTAAGGACTAAAGTCCTTATTTTTTAAGTACTAAAGTCCTTACTATAAGCCTTCTTGCACTAGCTTAGACATTGTACTAGTAAATATTTGGCTTAACTACGATAAGCTATAACGGCATAAAACGGATCTCCTCCAGCTGCACCCAACCACTGTAATAAACTCGGTAATGTTGACTTATGAACTATAACTTCTGCGGTTGTAAATCCTGGAACTGAGGCGAAATACTCTTTGACTAATTCTACTCGCTGCGCTTCTGAAGCCTCCCGCCAAGCTTGAATCGCCTTTTCAAAAAACATCCGGTTAGAAAAGCTGATAATTGCAAGACCACCGGGTTTCAAGATGCGGTAAATTTCAGAAAATACTGCTTCTGGATATTGCACATACTGCACAGATACGCAATTGAGAACAGCATCAAAATCTTCATCTGATAAAGGTAGCTGCGGATTTTCGTTAAGATTTTGCACAAAGTAATGATTTAAGTGAGGATTTCGTGCTAATTCCTCAGCGTTGAGTCCGTGTCCTTCTACATGGGCAAACTGCATCTCTTCTGGTAGATGAGACACCCAACTGCTCATCATATCAAAAATGCGGGTGTTGGGTTTGAGGCGATCGCGATATAAATCCGTTAGCTGTTGAATAAATCCTTCATCGACATGGGTAACAAAGCGGGGATAGGCATAGAACAGCTTATCGTCTTTGTCGTCTAATTTCTGGCGTTGATTTGGTCTTAATTGCATAAATCTCTGTTTTGGAGTACTTTTTTCAAAAAATGCGGCAATTTCAGGTATTGTTCAAAAAACATTATGTAACATATTTTAATAACAGCAAGACACATAGACGAGTCTAAATAGCAGCATTCAATTTTATCAATTCAATGTTTTATAAATTACATATCTTGTGGCATATTTGGCGACAAACCCGCCTAGTGGGATTATTACCATATTTGAGCTTGTTACTTTGGATACTTCCCTTATTATTATTTACTTCTGGGCATAATAGCCTGATGGCACATGATGAAGCGCTTTACGCCTCGCGTGCGCGTCTGATGTTTGATTCTGGTAATTGGATAACTCCTTGGGAAAAAGCACATCATAAAACTCCTGGCCCTTATTGGATAATTGCCAGTTTCTACAAGTTGTTTGGGATGAGTGATACTAGTGCGCGTATTCCTAGTATGATTGCTAGCATTTTTAGCTTATGGCTAGTGTATGAAATCGGCAAAATTATGCTAGGCAAAAAATTAGGTTGGCTAGCTGCGGCAATTTTAAGTGTGGAATTTTTCTGGCTGCAATACTCTCGCTTAAGTACACCTGATGTACCGATGGTTTTATTAGTACTTTTAGCTATTTTATCTTTAATAAAAACAGAGTTATATCCTCAATATCGTTATTTTTGGAGTTTTATAGCTGGTTTAAGTTTAGGTTTAGGTTTCTTAGTCAGAAGCTTTATGATTTTTTTGCCAATCATCGCTTTATTCCCTTATTTAATTTGGGAACATCGCCGTCATCATCATCTTACTAACCCATTTTTGTATTTAGGCTTTTTTGTAGGTTTAATCCCTACCTGTGTTTGGCTGTGGTTAAGTTGGCTGCACTACGGAAATCAGAGTTTTGAAGAGTTGCTTAAGTTTGTTGTGCAGCTAGGTTCTGAAAATAATTATAGAAATGATCGGCTGTTTTATTTATGGAATATTCTTTTAAAAGCATTTCCTTGGTCTTTTTTCGGATTTTTAGGTTTATTTTTGACTGTACGTCGTCCTATTAATCGTTATCAGTTAATATTAGTTGGCTTTCCATTTATCTTATTTTGTGAACTTAGCCTTTTTAGTACTCGTCTTCCTCACTATAGTCTTTGCCTTTATCCGTTTATATCTTTGCTTGCATCTGCGGGTTTAAATTGGTTAGGTAGTATTTACGAAACAGGAATTACGCCGCAACTACCTCTTGAAAAACGTAAAATAAATATATTAAGCCTTTTTGCAAAAAAGAATCTTCCTCGAAATCTCAGTTATGGCTTTGGTGGGTTTGGTATTTTACTTGTAATAGTGAGTATTGGTGTTCTTAGTTGGGGTAGTTTTGACATCCGCAAGTATGCATCTATTGGCTTGGCTATGGGTTTAGGTTGGTTAATTTTACCTGTAGTCTGGATTAGTCGTTACCATTTTGGCAAGAAGTTTCTCACAGCGCGTTATTGGATTGCAGGCTGGTTAATTCCTTGTTGGTTAGCTTTGGCGGTGACAGGTAGCATAGGGCTTTTAAGTGATTATAACCCTGTTTTGAAATCTTTCTTACAACAAAGTGCGATCGCCGCAATTATCCAATATCATCCTACTTACTATGTGCAAATAGACGCTAAAACCAAAGTACTGCTTAATTTCTATCTTTCTATTCACCCTCAACAAGTAGCCTCTATTTCTCAAATACCAGCTTTGAGCTATGCTTGGATCTACACTGAGCAGTCCCCTAAATTATCTAGACCTCACCGCATTCTGGGTACAGTCAAAGAATACCAGTTAATTCAAATTCTTCCCTAAGACAGATGGGAAAACCTTTGATTATAATTAAGTATTATGTTCAAGTCTTCGTTACTACTTTGATACATTCTGCTTTGAGAAGGACTAAATTATCAGTCTCAAAAACAGCACAAGAGTTCATTAATGTCGCTAAAACAGGTAAAGCCTTCTGTAAATTTGCGTTCGCTTGTTGTGCTGCTGGCTGATATTGTTGTAACCAAGTGTTTTTAGTTATATATTCTGGACGGAATGCAGAACGTTCTAATAACCAAAAAGTTACATGGTATTTTTGGATAAAGTCTTTAACCTGATTAATATCTTCAGTATATTGAGCATTAATAAGGTCAATCATCCGCTTACGAAATTGAGCGTAATATTTTGTATGGAAAGGTAAAGCATATTCTTTACCCACTAAAATTGTTCTTTGAGCAAAGATAGGTATGTTATCTGCTTCTCCAGAAGTAGAGGCTATAACAATATTTTGCGGTTGCTTTTGCAAAAAATTATATAATGTTGTGACTTTACCCTCTACATAAACGGTTTTAGGAAAAACTTTTAAGCTGAAGCTGCTAGGGTACAAAATGAGTCCTACACCAAGGATTATAATAGTTCCCAAGATGAAAATTTGTTTCCCATTTTCTCTCGACCATCGAAATGTAGCATCTAAAATCAAGATCAGAGAAATCGCTGCTGCAATAGCAAGTACCATCCTAAAAGTATGATGGGTGTAACGGCTAGGCCAGTGCAGTTTAAAAGCTAAGGCATGGGCAGTAAAAAACATTATTAAACTAGCTATTACTGCTTGTAGTAATAGTTTTACTTCATCCTTTAATTCCTTGGTTAGGAGAAAGCGAGATTTAAATTTCAGGATTATTGGTAATAATAAACCTAATAGTAATTGAGGAGGTGCAATTAAAGCCATAAACCCGCTATCTCTACCAAAAAACCAATAATTAATAATATTATTGCTAAAATAGCTGACTCTTCCTCCAGGCCAGTAATCCGGCATGTTTCTGGCAACAGCAGCAGTAATTGGCGGGCCAAATTGTGATGATTGAATGACATAAGGTAAAATTACAATCGCAGTAATCATAATGGCTGCTGCAAATAAAATAAAATCTTTTCGGTTCTGAGAAATAGTTATCTGCCCATTCTGCCAGCGAAATAATCTCAGGGCTAAAATTAATAAATCCACAAAACCTATTAAAGGGTACATCAAACATTGGAGTGCAAGTACAATTAAGATACCTAACCCAGAAGCTCGTATTGAATAATATAGAAAAGCTAAAAATAGGGGATAAATAAAATCTCTAGGAGTAGCAGAAAATAAGTCATCATGCATACAAAGACTTTGATTTAAAAGTAAAGATGCGAGAAACCCCACCATTGGTACTGGTAATATCTGCATACAGACTGCAAAGCAATAGCTAGTAGTAACTAGTCCCAGTACTATTGGAAAAATTTTGCTAAAAAAAGTTAGATCGATTCCTAAAGCTGCAATTACTTTATAAAGAATCCCATATCCAATTGGTGTCACCGACTGAAAATAATCAGCGATTAAATCGCCAGGAAATAAATCTGGGTTAAAGTAACGATACATCCAAGAAATATATTCCCGTGCATCGTCGCTGACTATATATTTACTGCTGAAAGCTTTTTGCAGCCCCATAAGAATATAGCCAACAGCAAAAGTTAGACTTAGACTGTACCAAAAGATAATAGTCAATTTAGATTTATATTGTCTGCCTTTTTGAGTAATAGGCGTTGTGAAAACTTTTTGTAATTGTGGAATTAGCATTATGCACGTCCATGTCTAAATAAATTGCGTTAATTAGGAAAATCAAAAGCTTTTTTCCATTTTTATGATTCTAAAATATTCAAGTATTGTGGAATCATTTATAGAGTTAATAATTCTAGCAGCACTGTGTTTTCTACCCACAACAAAAAGTAATCAAAGCCGAACTGTCTGGGTTAAGTTAATGAGATGGGTAAGCTGTTGAGGCAGGGGGAGAGAAAGAAATAAGTGTATTCAGGAATATTCAGGTAATAAAAATTACGAAAACTTTCTATTTGCTCCCTCTGCTCAAGAAAGCTCATTTCATGATGATCTCACTTTTTCGCGTTGCTCCCCCCAACAAGTAGCCTCTATTTCCCAAATACCAGCTTTGAGCTATGCTTGAATATATACTGAGCAGTGCCCTAAATTATCTCGACACCGCATTCTCCGCACTGTCTAAGAGTATCAGTTGATTAAATTTATTCCCTAACACAGATGTCAAGCAACTATTGCTAAAAGAATAAATCTAGTTATAATAATAGTACGCATACTAAGTATTTTGCTTAATGGTTTCTACATCTAATCACTCCCCACCTTTAGATTCGTGGCAGCAAAATCTGGCACCATACAATTTGGGCTACAGAATCAAATTAGTATCACAACTGCTCGGGCGCAAGTTTACAGACAGACTAGAACCCTTTGGTCTTACGCCATTTCACTGGCTGGTGTTGTGCTGTTTATGGCAAGAGGATGGTTTACCTACTTCTAGTATTGGGGACAAACTCAAACAAGTAGGGGGGACTTTAACAGGCGTACTAGATCGGATGGAAGAACGCGGCTTGGTGCGCCGAGAACGCGACACCCACGATCGCCGCATCTGGCGAATCTGGCTAACGGATGCAGGTAAGGAACTAGAAACTGTTTTACCCCCAGTTGCCGCAGCCGTGCGTGATGAAGCGATGGATGGCATTTCCTTTGCTGACCGAGAACTATTTTCCCAAATCTTGAACCGGGTGATCGCTAACCTCTCCTAATGATGATCCCATAATCACCCGACCGGGGGAGGTGCTGTGAAGATTTGTTTTGAGATAATAATACGCATACTAAGGAAATAAGAATTTTTTTCAGGAAATACTACGCATTCTAAATAAAAGCCTATCAATCAAATTACTGCACGAAGAAACAAGTTAAGAATCATGAAAACTAATACTTTTAACGGACGCAACGGACACAAAACCCCAGTTATCGAAAAACAATTGATTCCTGATTCCGAGACTTTAGAAACTGTGACAGCAGAATCACCTGTCGTAACACCTGAGATAGAGAAAGAAAAAGAAGCTCCACCGAAGCGGAAAAGACCGAATAGTTTAATTTTGGCAGCATTAGGTGTGGGTGCGATCGCCGCAGGTGGTTTTGGTTATCACTATTGGCAGTACGCCTCCATCCACCAAGAAACGGATAACGCTACCGTTGTCGGAAACATTCACCAAGTTAGCAGCCGCATTCCAGGAACTGTAAGTGAAGTGCTGGTGAATGATAACCAACTGGTGCAACCAGGACAATTGTTGGTGAAGTTAGATCCACGGGACTATCAAAGTCAGGTACAACAAGCACAAGCCGCCCTAGAAAATGCTCGTGGACAGGCACAAGCTGCCCAAGCAAATATTGCCTTAACTTCACAAACCACTACGGGTAAGACAACTCAAGCGCAGGGTGATGTTAGCAGTGCGGTAGCAGCAATTTCTACAGCCCAAGCAGCAGTACAAGAAGCCCAAGCTGGGATTCCCGCCGCCCAAGCAGCAGTACAAGAAGCTCAAGCTGGGATTCCTGCGGCCCAAGCGCAGGTAGCGCAAACAAATGCGAATTTGGAAAAAGCCCAAGCAGATTACAATCGTTACAACCAATTGTATAAAACAGGTGCGATTCCTCGCCAGCAGCTAGATACAGCCAAGGCAGCTTATGATGTGGCTACCGCCCAGAAAAGCGCCGCGATTCAGGGAGTACAACAAGCCCAAGCCAAGTTAGCCTCTGCCAAAGTTGGTGTAGCTCAAGCCCAGTCTCAATTAGCACAGGCGCAAGAAAATGTTACCAATGCCCAAGCTAAATTGGCAGCATCTAAGGGAGGATTGCAACAAGCTACGGCAGGTGGACAAGATACCACAGTGAAACGTAGCCAATATGAAGCGGCAAAAGCGGCGATCGCACAATCGGAGGCATCGCTCAAAAACGCACAATTGCAACTATCTTATGTTAATATTACCGCTCCTAGTGCCGGACGAGTCGGTAGAAAAACTGTGGAAATTGGCAACCGAGTCCAAGCGGGAACACCATTAATGGCGATCGTGGATAACAACTATTGGGTAGTTGCGAACTTCAAAGAAACTCAATTAGAAAAAATGCGCCCAGGAGAACCAGTAGAAATTAAGCTCGATAGTTTCCCTCATCACACCTTTGTTGGTCGTCTTGACAGTATTTCGCCAGCTTCCGGCGCTCAGTTTGCTTTATTACCACCGGATAATGCTACAGGGAACTTTACCAAAGTTGTGCAGCGCATTCCAGTAAAAGTAGTTTTTGACCAAAAGAGCATTCAAGGATACGAATCGCGGATTACTCCGGGGATGTCTGCGGAAGTTGCTGTGGAAGTCAAGTAATAGCAAGTTGGCTGCAAACGGATGAAAAACCTCTTTCTGCTTACGACATTCTCATACATCTAAAGAGAGGGGTATAGAGATAGGGTGAGATGATATTTATGAAAGCAGATTGGTATAAAGCAAGCCTGACATGAAAAAACCGCTACTACCTGCTTTAAGGTCAAGAAACTACCAGTTGTTTTTTGCCGGACAAGGTATTTCCCTAATTGGGACGTGGATGACGCAACTTGCCACGATTTGGCTAGTTTATGACTTGACAAATTCCCCATTAATGCTAGGAGTTGTGGGATTTTCGAGCCAAATTCCTAGCTTTTTTTTAGCTCCCTTCGGCGGAGTATTTGTAGATCGCTTTTCTCGGTATCGTACCTTAATTAGTACGCAAGTCTTGGCGATGATTCAATCGTTAACATTAGCAGCGCTGGCGCTAACTGGTACGATTCAGGTATGGCAGATCATCGCCTTGAGTTTGCTTCAAGGATTTATTAACGCCTTAGATGCGCCAGCCCGCCAAGCATTTGTGCCAGAATTGGTTGAACGTAGAGAAGATTTAGGCAATGCGATCGCTATCAACTCTACGATGATCAACGGTGCTAGATTAATTGGCCCTGCGATCGGGGGTTTACTAATTGCCAGGGTTGGAACTGCTTATTGTTTTTTATTTGATGGTTTGAGCTACATTGCTGTAATTGCCGCTTTATTGGCAATGAAAGTTAAACCTTGGAAAAATGTAGTAACCGAAGGTAATCCCTTACAAAAAGTCAAAGAGGGATTTGTATATGCGTTTAGCTTTCCACCGATTCGGGCAATCTTATTACTATCAGCTTTAGTTAGCCTCATGGGGCTGCAAAACACTATTCTCGTACCAGTTATTGCAGAACAAGTTCTCAAAGGTGGTGCAGAAAGTTTGGGTTTTTTGATGGCAGCTTCTGGAGTTGGAGCCTTAACTGGTGGTATTTATCTGACTACGCGCCAAACAATCTTAGGAATTGGTAAATTGATTGCTTTAGCACCAGCAATTTTAGGAATTGGTCTAATTGCCTTTTCATTGTCTCGATTTTTACCACTCTCTTTATTTACAATGTTATTTGTTGGCTTAGGTACAATTCTCCAAATTGCTGCTAGCAATACCTTTTTACAAACAATTGTTGAAGATGACAAACGTGGGCGATTGATGAGCTTATACACAATGTCATTTTTGGGGATGATTCCCGTGGGTAATTTATTGGGAGGCTTTTTAGCCAGTCATATCGGCGCTCCCAACACTTTAATAATTGATGGTATAGTTTGCATTTTAGGGTCAATCATTTTTACCAGAGAGTTGCCTGCTTTAAGGAAAATGATGCGTCCAATTTATGAGCAAAAGGGTATTATCAAAGCTTAGAAATTTTAAATAGGAACCAATTTTAATTTTGCTGTGCAGAGAGAAGGATAAAATTTAATAAGAGATTTTTTACAACTTAAGTTTGAAACAGGAAAAACACTATGGCTAATACAGGAGTAATTCGTCAGCAAGCACCACCAGAGAGTGTACCGCTAAGAACCTGGATTGGTGTATTAGCCAGTATGCTTGGTGCATTTATGGCGGTATTGGATATTCAAATAACTAATGCTTCGCTGCAAGATATTCAAGCAAGTTTAGGAGCAACCCTAGAAGAAGGTTCTTGGATTTCTACAGCGTATCTTGTAGCAGAAATTGTGGTAATTCCTCTAACAGGATGGTTATCACGGGTATTTTCTTTACGCCGTTATTTAGTAGTAAATACTGCACTATTTATTTTCTTTTCTATATGCTGTGCTTGGTCGTGGGATCTCAATTCCATGATTTTCTTTCGCGCCTTACAAGGTTTGAGCGGAGGAGTATTAATTCCCACCGCTATGACAGTTGTATTAACGACTTTACCCCAATCTAAGCAATCAGTGGGACTAGCTGCATTTGGCTTTAGTGCAGTTTTTGCACCTTCAATTGGCCCAACATTAGGAGGTTGGTTAACAGAAAACTTTGGTTGGGAATACAACTTTTACATAAATGTAATTCCAGGAGCATTAATGCTAGCTGGTGTTTGGTATGGAATTAAGCAAGAAAAACCCCAAATTAATTTACTGAAACAAGGTGACTGGTGGGGAATTATTGCGATGGCTATTGGGTTAGGTTCCCTGCAAGTTGTTTTAGAAGAAGGTAGCCGCAAAGATTGGTTTGGTTCAGCGTTGATTGTCCGCTTAACTGTAATTGCAGTAATTTTTTTGGCGATATTTTTCTATATTGAATTAACTCGAAAGCAACCATTTATTAATCTACGGCTTTTGTCTAGACGTAACTTTGGTTTAGCCAGTATTGTCAATGTGTCGTTAGGGATAGGATTGTATGGTTCAATTTATATTTTACCGTTGTATCTTGCCCAAATTCAACAATACAATGCCCTGCAAATTGGTGAAGTGTTAATTTGGGCTGGTATTCCTCAACTGTTTATTATTCCCCTTATTCCCAAATTGATGCAACGCATTGATGTGCGGTTAATGGTAGCCGTTGGTGTAGCTTTATTTTCCATCAGTGCATTTATGAACTCTGGAATGACTAATGAAACAGGATTAGATCAATTACGGTGGTCACAATTCGTGCGTGCAATGGGACAACCCCTAATTATGGTACCGCTTAGTTCTATTGCCACTGGTGGATTAAGTCCAAAAGAAGCAGGTTCGGCAAGTGGTTTATTTAATATGATGCGAAATATGGGCGGTTCTATCGGAATTGCTT
This sequence comes from Nostoc sp., assembly GCF_036919495.1. Taxonomy (GTDB): domain Bacteria; phylum Cyanobacteriota; class Cyanobacteriia; order Cyanobacteriales; family Nostocaceae; genus Nostoc. Next base: position 196,290 of record NZ_JBALBZ010000206.1, on the reverse strand, counting down.
CTTTAGCAACTTTATTAGCAAACAGAGAGCAATTTCACTCGAATAGATTGGGTGATGGAATATCTTTATATAACCCAGAAACTCAACAGCGAATTGACCAAATGACGCAGTATTTTGTCAGTAAGGGAACAGATTTAAGTACAGCACAAAATCAAGCGATCGCATCTATATCTAATATAGTTCGCCGGGAAGCATTTGTAATGGCTTTTAACGATTGTTTTTATTTTATTGGCATTGCTTTGTTAGTCAGTGGACTTGCCGTTTTATTTTTCAAAAAGGTGAAGCCAACTGGTGGCACTGTCGCTCATTAAATTTGTTCTATGTCTATTATAGATAGATTACTTTCCAATACAAAATTTGCTAAAAATCTTATCTAAAACTGATTCTGTAACCTCTTCGCCAGTAATTTCTCCTAGTGCTTGAATCGCACCCCGTAAGTCAATTGTCCAGAAATCAAGAGGTAACTGCTGGGCAATTGTTGCTTGTACTTGTTCTAAAGAAATTTTCGCTTGAGTTAAGGCTGCTGCTTGCCTTTGATTGATGGCTAAATCCATATCAGCAGCTTGGACTTTTCCCGATTTAACTATCTCTAAAATTGCTGTTTCTAAAGCATCAATGCCTTGGTTTTGGGCTGCGGCTGTGAAAATTTTAGATTTTGGATTTGGAATTTTGGATTGAAGATATTTGCTTTCGTCTTTTTCTAATAAATCGATTTTGTTAATAACTAGAATTAATGGACGGTGTTGCACCTGTTCGTAAATTTCTTGATCGCCTTCCGTCCAACCGGCTGAAGCGTCAATGGTAAGCAAGACTAAATCAGCTGCATTGGCAGCCCGACGCGATCGCTCGACGCCAATTTTTTCTACTTGGTCTGTTGTTTCCCGAATCCCTGCTGTATCTAGCACTTGTACGGGAATTCCCCCGACAACTAATTGCGATTCCACCACATCGCGGGTTGTACCGGGTAAGTCAGTTACAATAGCGCGATCGCTCTGGCTCCAAGCGTTCAATAAGCTCGACTTACCCACATTCGGACGCCCCACAATTGCCACTTTTAAACCTGTGCGTAGCAACTCACCTTTGTCTTTGGTTGCCAATAACCTAGTTATTTCTGCGGCAATTTTCTCAATTTCTGATATTATGACTTTATCATCCAAGGGAGGTAAGTCTTCCTCAAAATCAATTCGAGCTTCGATTTCTGCCAAAATATCTAAACAGTTGGCGCGTAACTGCCGGATCGGATGAGCTAATTTTCCCTGCAAACCAGCTAAGGCAGTTTGGGCAGCTTGAGGCGATTTAGCTCCCACTAAATCAGCAATACCTTCGGCTTGAGTTAGATCCAATCGCCCATTCAAAAAGGCGCGGAGAGTAAATTCTCCCGGTTGGGCTAGTCTAGCGCCGTTTTCCAAACACAGTTGTAATACCTGCTGCACTGCCATAATTCCCCCGTGGCAATGGAATTCCACCACATCTTCACGGGTGTAAGAACGGGGTGCTTTCATAATCAACAATAGGGCTTCATCTACCAGTTGTTGCGTCTGGGGATGGCGAATGTAACCGTAGAGAATCTGGTGACTTTCCCAAACTTGTCGCCCTGGTGCATGAAAGAGAGTTTGGGCTAGAGCCATTGCTTGGGAACCGGACACCCGCACAATACCAACACTACCCTGCTGGGGGACAACAGCAGTAGCGATCGCAGCGATAGTTCCAGTAGTAGCAAAAACTTCTGACATGAGCGCCCTTCATAAGAGTGAAAACTTAGGAGTCAAAATCATAACTCATAACTGATAACTTTCTAAATGGTAAGTATTTAGACTAATGGGATGGCAACTGCCAAGGTAAAATTTACCTGGAAGGTAATGCCTGATAGTAAAGAGTTAGGAGTGAAAATTATAACTCCTGTACAGACGCGATTAATCGCGTTTCTGCTCATAACTTTTAGAGAGAGGAATTTATTGTGGAGCAAAAAATTAACTGCGCTGTAGCCTGTGTTAACGGGTGTGTTTTAGGGAATAAATGCCCCAATATCGAGTTTAGAGAGGCCGCTACAAAATTTATTGAAGAGACTCCCCTAGATCAAATGTTGGAGTTGGCACAAGAACGCCTGCGTAAAAAAATGACAGAACCGCCAAAATGGGTTCTTCCTGAAGATATATAGCATTTGCGCCAACAGGCTCAAGCAATATAGCGCAAAGGTTAAATAGTATCTGGATCTATATTTAATTCTCGCAGTTTTGCTGCCAAGCGATCGCTACTTTGATGACAACCTTATAACCAAGTCTCAACTTAAGGATTTATGCCTTTGCGATCGCTTCTGGCCGCTATTCTGGTAACTAGGCTTCACAGATAGGTTTTGCAACTTATCTAAGATATTGACCAATAATTGTGGTGCAGTTGTTGACTGTGCCACACTAACACATTTAGTATTTTGCCTGAACTGCAAGGTCATCCATTTGTTTGATTGCATTCCAATCAATCACAGCAACCCATAACTTTTCTTCAGTGGAATACTGTAACACTCCCTCTACTTCTAAATCCTCACTATATAATGTGAGCAATTTTCCGTCTTGCAATTTAATGTTCTGACGAGCTAGGTCTTCAACTGTGCCAATACAGTTTAAACGTAGGCGACCCTGAATATCAGCATTATGAAAATCAGCAAAGATTCTAGGCGTATTCATAAGCTTTCTCTAATGACTATTGTTGTCGTGCTGGATTTGGATATGTGGGCGTAAGAAGATTGCTAATTTTTTCAGGGGTTAAGCCACTCAAAGTAGCATGATGTGGGCTTTTTCCTGATGTTCGGATTACATCTCCTCCTGCTTTGCGAACCTCACTTACTGTTCTAACACCAACCTGCCCATGAGGAATATCTATTGCCAAGTTCAGAAGTAGAGATTTCTAGGAACAGAAGATATGCTTTAATTTTATTCTGAATAGATGCTTCAATCTAATTCTTTAACTGAATAGATGCTTCAATCTGATTCTTTAAATTCTCCCAATTCTCCATCATGCTTGTTGATATTTAGTTTTTTAGATAAAAACTATTGTTATTGATATTGTTTAAATATCTAACCCAACAACCATTAACTCAGGCGGATGTTCAACAATGAACTGGTAAGATATCTCTCGTCGCTCCTGGGGTGGAAGAGTTAACTGCCATTCTAAAATCCCCATTTCACCAAGTTGAATTTGCGGATTGCTACGGCTCAGACGTACTTTAATTTGCTCGTTGCGACTAACTGGTAATTGTTCAGTTAGTTTTAGATTTACTTCTTTCTCTAATAAGTTAGTAATGAATAACCGATAAATATAAGTAATCCGGCGCTGGTTACCAATCAATCTTTTATCTACCAGACGTTCAACCAAATCGCGCTCAATTTTAAAACCTTCATCAATCCCTAAGTTCAGTTTGAATTCTTGCCCAGGTGCAATATTTTCTAACTGAGTTGTCCCAATAAAAACATTGTCGCGGAAAATATTTGCTTTGCCTGGTAACAGAGTCGCACCGTTGGGATTATTCTTTACATTAGCTTGTAGATAAGCAAAACTTACCAAACGCGGCATTGCCACATAATCGAAGTTACAAGGATAATCATCATTGAAAATTGTAGTTTTATGAGGTGCGCCATCACTGGGAATGTTACCGCCACCATTTAATTTAAAGGTAACTACACTCCCTTCTTTGGATAGTTCTGCTGTAACTGTTTCTGCTGGGATAAGACTATCCTCTATAACTTCGTCTTGTTCTTGCCAATCTGCTCTAGCAGCAGAAGCAGGCGGTTCTGCTATGGGAGGTAGCAATGGTGGTTGGGCAGAAAATCGTCGCTGTCGCAACATTTGGGGACGTGGAGCATCAATATACCAGGGTTCAAGTTTGGGTGGGAGTGTACCTAATCCTGGTTTCGCGGTAGAAAGGGTGAGATTTGCACCAATCCAATCTTCGCCAGTGCTTTGAGTGATTTCTGCAAGGTAGCTCAGATGGACAATATCGCTGGTGGTGCTAAAGCGCAAGTCATATAGCGGAGTCCAACTGGCGCGATTCACCAAATATGATATTTCTAGCTCAAACTCGCCTTCACCTGTAACTTCAACTCCTACAACTAAGCTAAAACTCTCTTTAGCATGGGGTGTTTGGATTATTTGCAGTGAGGTGTGGACTGCTTGCAGTTGTTTGTCTAATTCCTGCTGTTGAGTTTTGCACTCTCCAGATGCGATCGCATACTCACTATACTGGCTTCCGAGAAAGTTCAAAAAATCTAAAGTTTCGCTAAGGCTGAGATTTTTCCGAGACAAACTCTGTGCAAAGGGTTCCTCTGTTTTTTCACGCAACCCATCGATAAAACTAGACTGCAATGCTAAAGCATCGACTTGGGCTTGCAGGTGACGTTTTTCTGCTTCTAACTGCTGAATTTGCCTTGTAAAATCTGCAATCTCCGCCACAGGTTCAGTAGTGTAGATGCGATCGCTACTTACTCCCACTAAACGCACCCCTACCGTACCAGTACCACTAACCCTGACAGACTCAGTTTCCATCTCTGGCACTGGGGTAATTACTAGTTCCTGTTCAATTCCTGTTAAATCAACTACACCCCGCCGTGTAACCAATGCTCTGTCAGCATATACGGTAACAGCTACAATCTCGCTTTGTACTGTTTTGCGCCAAGACGGTATTTCCGGGTTAACCACTGCCAGTTTTCCCCCATTTTTAATGGTTCTGCTGGTTAATTGTCAATGCTTCCCGGTCTAGCCGTCAACCCCTTGAGGTAATTCGTAATTTGTAATTCCTAATTAGGAATTATTTTACTCGTGATTTAGCTCAAATGTACTAGAAGCAGTATCAGCGTTTTGCTCTACAAAGTTCTTTGCCGCAGCTAGGAGATATTCATAATAGGCACGAGCGACGATCGATAGCTGCTTGCCAGATGGGTAAACCATGTACCAATTTCGGTGAATGGGGAAATGTTGTACATCTAAAATGCTAAACTCTGAGGCGTCTAATAGTAAGGTATGACGGGATAAAACAGAAATTCCTAAACCACCTGCGATCGCTTGTTTAATTGCTTCGTTACTTCCCAATTCCAGCTTGACTTTTACTGTCACCCCTTGTTCTTCAAATAGACTTTGGACGGCCCGACGAGTTCCTGAACCTGGTTCCCGCATAATAAAAGGTTCGTTAGACAGGCGTTGAATCGGAATATTTTTTTCTTTGGATAACGGATGATTAACTGGTGCAAAGACTATCAAAGGGTTTTCTAAAAATGGTTCACAAGTCACATCCATATTGTCTGGAACTTGGCTCATAATATATAAGTCGTCCAGATTGTTACTCATCCGTTCCAAGATTTGCTCGTGATTCGTTACTTGCAGAGAGATATCAATCCCTGGATAAAGTTTGCAAAACGGCCCTAATAAACGTGGGATAAAATATTTTGCTGTTGTAATAACTGCCAAACGTAATTGTCCTTGTTTTAGCCCTTTTAAATCTGCTACCTTCATTTCATACTGGGCTATATTTTCAAAAATCTGCCGACAAGTAGTAAATAATTCTCGTCCTGCCTCGGTGAGATACAACCGCTTCCCCACTTGCTCAAATAATGGCAACCCTACCGATTTTGTGAGTTGCTTAATCTGCATCGAAACGGTAGGTTGGGTGAGAAACAATTCCTCAGCAGCGCGAGTAAAGCTACTGTGCCGTGCCGCCGCCTCGAATACCTTTAACTGGTGCAGCGTCGCTTGCTTCAAAGGTGGTTCTCCTGTAAATAGCTATTCATCGATATAAAACTAGATTACTAAACACTTGCAAATGTTATAGCAATGCTCATAGAAAATTATGAGTTTTATATATTATAGATAAAACTCTATCACTTCTATTAAAACAAAGGTATTTTATTTATAGATTTAAGAAGCTATTATCAGAACAACAAGAAAAGCGTAAGATTCCTTCCACTTCCCGATGAATGATGATTTTCCCAAATTCATCTATCATCATTCATCATTCCATAATTCTTCGGCAATTTTTGTCGGGAGCTTGGTTAAATCTGGTAATCTTAGTACTTCAATTTCGGCAACTTGTTCTTTAATATTCACTGGTAAGTTTAACGGTTCGCGTTCTTCTATCCAGCAACTTGCTAATGGTAAGGTTTGCTCCATTTCGTCTAGCGGCCGGGGAATTACCATCACTGCATTTAATTCTCCAATGCGTTCTGCCTCAAACATTCCCGCTTCCACAGCTACTGCTACATTTGCTACGGAACCCCGAATAATAGCTGTACACAAACCCCCACCAATTTTTTCATAAGCTGCCAAATGAACATCAGCAGCTTTGAGCATGGCATCACATGCTCCTACCATCGCCGGAAATCCTCGCGTTTCTACCAAACCAATTGCTTGATTACTGAGACGACTGTAATTCCCCTCTTCCATCAATTTAGTAAAACGAGTTGTGATGGGAAGTACTATATCTAGGTTTGGATAAGGTCGGGGAATCACCAAGCTAGAAACCAACTGACCAAACTGTTCAGCCGTTTGGACACCAGATTCTACCGCAAGACGCACGTCAGCAATTCCACCCCGGACGATCGCAGTACAATATCCACCACCTATTTTTTCATACCCAACTAGATGAACTCCTGCTGATTTCAGCATCATATCCGCCGTCCCAACTATTGCTGGAAAGCTGCGGGTAGAAACTAAACCTAAAGCAGTGTCCTGGAAGGTTTCTTGACTACTCGCTCCCTGTCTGGTAATCATAGACCGTTGATTAGATGTTTCCATTATGAACTTTCCCAGATAATCACAAAGCCGACAACTTACAATTAACACTTACTCGGACTAATCGTCATTTGGGTCGCTCAAGGATTGTCTATGGGGAAACAATGTAGTCAACAGCCGGTGTATGCTCCCTTGCCCATAAATTTGAGTCCCGAAACCGTTAGAGGGTTCTGTAGCTAGCTGATTGGGGTCTGAGTCATATTCTGTAGACTCTTGGGCAGATTGTTGCAAGGTGGAGTCAGGATCATTGGCGGGTTCCTCTACGGGAGGAGGCTGGCTTTCTGGAGTGGCGGGAGATTTAAAGTAAGAAATCGACTTATTTTGTTTAAAATCCAAAAAAGCCGAAGCTGAGAATTTAGTTGAGGAAACTTCTTTTTCCTTACCTCCCCCTAAGCCATTTTCCTCTTCCTTCTGCGGTGCCGCACTTGTAGCCGTAGGGTTATTCGTGGATAATTCTGGTTGCTTTGTTTGGGCTGTTTGGGCAATTTGCCGACTGGTGTCTCCTAAAATCGAACCAGGTGCAATTACTTGTCCAGGTTCAACTGAACAGTTAAAAACTGTTGTCGCTGCACCGATGCAAGCATTTGCTCCAATTTTGCCTTTGCCAACCATCAAAAAACCGGCTCCCAAGTTTGCGCCTGTTTCTACCTCTAGGGTTCCTTCATGGACTTGGAGAATTGCTCCCATCCCAATACAGACCCCTGGCCCAATGATGATCTTGCTGTTTACAGCCGCTTGGAGGATCACCCCAGGTGCAAGTACTGCGCTTGGATGAATAGTCACCTCACCACTAATGAAAGAATCAAAGTTATTGCTGAGGCGCAGTAGCGGCACAGACATGGAAATTTTAACCTCGGAAGCCGGAATGGGGAAGAGGGGGAAGAGGGCAGGGCGCAGGGGGAGCAGGGGAGGAAGAATTATTTATTGATTAATCTACCAATGACCAATGCCCCACTCCCTACTCTCCACTCTCCACTCCCTACTATGGTCTTTGAATAATCGTTTCTAATACCCGACGCTTGGCTTTGGGGTCAATACCAATTAGGCGCACATATTCCCCTTGGTATTCGCCAAGGTGTCCTTCTACGGCTGCGATCGCTTCTCTTTCTGAGGAGGCTTGAATCTGACCGGTACTAGTCCAGGAACCTGTACGGAACCGCCGTTGGTCTACGTGTTCAAGGCTAATTTTAGAGCCGCCAGCCAATAATTGTCGGAGTTGGTCTACAACTTCACTACTCAAGCGGGTACTGGTAGCTGTTGCTGTTGCTGTTGCTGTTGCCTTAGCAGAAGGCGCACTGCTAGTAAATGATTTCTGACTGCCAGAGGAGGCTACTTGACCATTTGGACGTTGGATTATGGTCTCTAATACCCGCCGTTTGGCTTTGGGGTCAATACCAATTAAGCGTACATATTCCCCTTGGTATTCGCCAAGGTGTCCTTCTATAGCTGCGATAGCTTCTCTTTCTGAGGAGGCTTGAATTTGACCAGTACTAGTCCAGGAACCTGTACGGAACCGCCGTTGGTCTACGTGTTCAAGGCTAATTTTATACCCGCTAGCCAATAATTGCCGGAGTTGGTCTACAACTTCTCTACTTAAATGGTTACTGCTAGCTGTTGCCGTAGCATTACCAGAGGTTCTACTACTAGTAAATGATTTCTGACTACCAGAGGAGGCTACTTGACCATTTGGACGTTGGATAATCGTTTCTAATACCCGCCGTTTGGCTTTGGTATCAATACCGATTAAACGCACATACTCGCCTTGATGGCTTTCTATACATTCTTCCAAGCCGGAAATTACTTGATTTATGGAAGTTGCTTCAATTGGCTTGCAGCTAGTCCAAGAACCAGTGCGGAAACGGCGCTCGTCTACGTGTTCCATGCCAATTTTGTAACCACCTGCCAAAAGTTGGCGGATTTGCTCTACAGTTTCGCCATTGACTTTGCCACTGTTAGAGCCGTTACTATTACCATTACTGCTATAGCTGCCATTGCTATGACTACTGTTATAACTACTAGCCGGAGCCTTAAAATTGCTAGCTGGTTTAACATCACCATCCGGGCGTTGGATGATGCTTTCTAACACACGTCGTCTATCTTTGTCAATACCAAACAGGCGGACATACTCGCCGCTATGCTCGCTGACACAGCTTTCTAATGCTGCGATCGCTTCACCAATGGATCTCGGTTCAATTGGTTGGCAACTAGTCCAAGAACCCGTGCGGAACCGTCTTTGATCTACGTGTTCTGTACCAATCTTATACCCTTGTTCCAATAGATAGCGCACCTGCTCTATTGTTTCTGTACCCAAGCTATTGCTCGCCACTTCACTACTCCTTTCTAGCTCTAAAACAGTAACACCATTACCCTTATAAGATTTAGTGTTTTCATCCCGAATTGGTGCAATACATTTGCTATCCGCAGCACAAAGATAACCAGCTCGCAGCGCCTGATTAATTCCAACCACATGATGAGCAAAGTCCTTATCCTGATCTTGCACATCTGGCAAGCGGTCAGCTTGCTGCTGATTGGTAATGATCGCTCCCGAAGGTACATACTTACCTGCGGGAATTTCTACATCTTGAATCAAAGTGTGCATCATTACGATGCAACCTGCACCCACCCTGGCATTAAACACCGTAGAGCGGAAGCCAATGAAGGAATTATCCCCTACATAAGCTGGGCCGTGAATTAGAGCCATGTGGGTAATGCAACTGTTTTTACCTACCCACACCGAGTATTGATTTTGATCGTCGCCAATTACTCGACCTTGCTCCAACCCATGAATCACAACACCATCTTGAATATTAGTGTTTTCACCAATATAAAAAGGTGTGCCTTCATCCGCTCTAATCGTAGTCCCTGGAGCAACGATTACATTTGCACCTATCCGTACATCTCCAATCAGATTGGAAAATGAATGCACAAAGGCTGTTTCATGGATTTTGGCTTCAGCTAAATTCCTCGACCACGGGGTTGGAGGTGCCGCCGTGCTGCGGACTGCCATTTCGAGATTCCTCCTGTATTGTCATTTGTCATTTGTCATTTGTCCTTTGTCATTTGCCTTTTGTCGAGAGCTAATGACTAATGACTAATGACTAATGACTATCGATATTGATCTTTTTTGCTGTAAATGAGGCGATCTTCAACGTGAATAGTATCTATGATTGCTACTACCACTGCATCTAATGGTCGCTGTTCATTGCCAATAACTTGACGAGCGGCACTGCCACGACTGACAAGTACCCACTCATCCACTCCTGCTCCCACACTATCTGCTGCTACCTCGTATTGTGGCAGGATGTTTCCGTCTTCATCCACTAATTGTAACAACAGTAGTTTTACACCTCGAAGACTTGGATCTTTTTGCGTACTAACTACTGTGCCGCGAACTTTGGCGACTTGCATTACAAATTACGGTCTTCTACCGAAAGGACGAATTGCATTCACATTTTCCCGGAATTGCTCTACATCTTCGGTATAACGAATTGGTAGGACGTATTCTAAGTTTTCGTGAGGACGAGCAATGATGTGAGTAGACAACACTTGTCCGCCGTTGACTCGCTTCACTGATTCAACACCAGCGCCTACGGAAGCTTGCACTTCCGACACATCACCCCGAACAATTACGGTAACTCGACCACTGCCGATTTTTTCATAGCCTACTAGAGTAACACGGGCAGCTTTCACCATTGCATCAGCAGCTTCCACTACTGCTGGAAAGCCTAGCGTTTCAACCATTCCCACTGCAATTGACATTAGATTTTAATCCCTATTTAAAGTTTTTAGCCTTGGACAAAAGAAAGCGATGCTCAAAAAGGTAAAGAGTGTTAATTACTTTATTTAAACAGCTTTTAGGTACGGAACTGTTCCACAGCTTCTGTGTAACGTATCGGCAATACGTATTCTAGGTTTTCGTGAGGACGAGCAATGATGTGAGTAGATAACACTTCACCACCATTTACTCTTTTCGCCGCTTCAACCCCAGCAGCTACGGAAGCTTGTACTTCCGATACATCTCCCCTAACTATCACGGTGACGCGAGCGCTACCAATTTTTTCATACCCTACTAAAGTCACACGGGCGGCTTTCACCATCGCATCAGCAGCTTCCACTACTGCTGGAAAGCCCTTCGTTTCAATCATCCCAACTGCAATTGGCATCGCAGAACTCCTACAATATTAATCCAATCTGTACTGTCGCTTGAAATTTTTGACGGGGAGAGCTTTATCTTAATAGCTAAGAAAACACTTCCAAATTAAGCATATGAAAGGTTGGCCTTCCTGGCAATATAAATTACTATAATAGTTTATGATAAGAAAGTTTTAAAAAACTTAACAAAAATTTATCTGTCCTCCTGAGCAATTAAAGTTCACTGATTCCTAGAGGAGGCACTTATGCTTTATAATTTCTTTATCACATTTACAAAATCGACATTCATAACCAAGGGTAATTTTATCTGGGGAGGGAAGACAAGCTGCTATATCTTATGCTCTGTCTAGGTTATGCCAATTTTTGGTATATGTACAAGGACTAAGTAAAAAATATATAATTTTTTCAAATATATCGTATAAATTACTTTGTTCAAAGTAGAAATAAAAATGTAAAAACAAAGGTTACTTTAAAGCAAGTAAATGCTTTAACCTATGTGAAGTTATATTTTATTGAAGTTTAATAGGGGAAAGTAAAGTAAAAATACTTAATGATATTTTACTTCAAATTAAGAAATAAATAAAATAATAGTATAAAAGCTTTTTTAAAATCAAGGCTGAGTCGTCAAGGTGAATTTAAATGGATCAATATCTATTTTCAACAAGTTGGTTTGTGCCTTTATATAGCTTATTAGGTGCAATTTTGACATTGCCGTGGGGAATAGGAATAATTCGGCGAACCGGGCCAAGACCTGCGGCATACATAAACTTGTTGATGACAGTTTTGGCTTTTACCCATAGTCTGTTTGTATTTAACATTATCTGGGATAGAGAGCCAGAAAAGTTACTAGTGACGTGGTTTAAAGCTGCTGATTTAGACTTATCTTTTGCCTTGGAACTTTCGGCAGTCAGTATTGGGGCAACAGTTTTAATTACGGGGTTAAGCTTACTTGCACAAGTTTATGCTCTGGGTTACATGGAAAAAGATTGGTCGTTGGCACGTTTTTTTGGGCTGCTGGGATTTTTTGAAGCAGCCCTGAGTGCTTTAGCAATCAGTGATTCTTTGCTTTTCAGCTATGCCCTTTTGGAAGTACTAACGCTTTCGACTTACTTACTGGTGGGATTCTGGTATGCTCAACCGCTAGTAGTGACGGCAGCGCGGGATGCGTTTTTAACTAAACGGGTGGGAGACTTGTTGCTGCTGATGGGAGTGGTAACGCTTTCCACCTTAGCCGGTAGCTTGAACTTTTCGGATTTATATGAGTGGGCGCAAACGGCTAATTTAAGCCCAGTGACATCAACATTGCTGGGGTTGGCGTTAATTGCTGGGCCTGCTGGGAAATGCGCCCAATTTCCCCTGCATCTTTGGTTGGATGAAGCAATGGAAGGGCCCAACCCCGCCTCGGTAATGAGAAACTCACTAGTCGTAGCTGGTGGTGCTTATTTACTGTATAAACTACAACCATTGTTAGCTCTGTCGCCAGTTGCCTTAAATGTATTAGTAGTCATGGGAACGGTGACAGCGATTGGAGCAACATTAGTATCCATAGCTCAAATTGATATTAAGCGATCGCTATCTCATTCAACTAGTGCATACATGGGCTTAGTGTTTTTGGCAGTGGGGTTGCAGCAAGGAGGTGTAGCCTTGATGTTGCTGTTAACTCATGCGATCGCTAAAGCATTATTATTCATGAGTTCCGGTTCAGTAATTTTGACCACCCAAAGCCAAGACCTAACAGAAATGGGCGGTCTATGGTCAAGGATGCCAGCCACAACTACTGCCTTTGTTGTCGGTTCAGCCGGGATGGTAACACTGCTACCATTAGGAAGCTTTTGGGCAATGTTAGCATGGGCTGACGGTTTTGTGAATATTAGCCCTTGGGTAATTGGGGTTTTATTATTGGTCAATGGCTTAACAGCATTGAACTTAACCAGAGTATTCAGATTAGTATTTTGGGGTAAACCACAACAGAAGACCCGTCGCACCCCAGAAGTTGGTTGGCAGATGGCCTTACCAATGGTGATTCTCACAGTCTTCACTCTGCTTGTGCCTCTGATGCTACAGCAATGGTACTTGCTACCAGATTGGGAAAGTATTAATTGGTATGTAGCGTTAGCGTTGTTTACTTCTACCGTCGTTGGGGTAGGTGTAGGGGCTACAGTTCATCTACACAAAGCTTGGTCAAGATCCAGAATATTGGCGTGGAGATTTGTGCAGGACTTGTTAGGTTATGATTTTTATATTGACCGAGTTTATCGGGTAACGGTAGTGGGTGCAGTCGCACTGCTATCTAAAATATCTGCTTGGAGCGATCGCTATTTAGTCGATGGTCTAGTAAACTTGGTTGGCTTTGCGACAATTCTTGGCGGACAAACTTTAAAATACAGCATTTCTGGGCAATCTCAGGGCTATATGTTGACCATCTTAGCGGTCGTCAGCGTTCTGGGTTTATTCATCAGCTGGTCATCTGGTTTACTAGATAAATTACCTTTTTAAGCGAGTTAGGAGACGCGATTTATCGCGTCTGTACAGGAGTTAGAAGTTAAAAGTTTTTACTCTCCCCCTGCGCTCCCCCTGCTCCCCCTGCTCCCCTAACCTGAATTCCGTCTATGCTTAGTGTTTTAATTCTAGTGCTGTTAATCGGCGCAGCTTTAATTGGTTTCTCGCCGTCTGGCATCAATGGTAAATTTGCCCGTGGGGTGGCTTTAGTCTTTGCCAGTATCGCTTTCTTGTGGACAATCATACTAGCAATTCAGTTCCATCCAGGAGAAATTACTCAACAGTTTGCCGAGTCTGTCCCTTGGATAGATGTTTTAGGCTTGAACTATAACCTGGGAATAGATGGTTTATCTTTGCCACTACTGGTTTTGAATGGACTGTTAACTTGCATTGCCATCTACAGCAGCGATGAATCTCTTCAGCGTCCTAAATTTTATTACTGTTTAATACTACTATTAAGCGCTGGGGTAACTGGAGCTTTTCTGGCACAGGATTTACTGCTATTTTTCTTGTTTTACGAATTGGAACTAATCCCGCTATATCTGTTGATAGCCATTTGGGGTGGGGAAAAGCGGGGTTATGCTGCAACAAAATTTCTCATTTATACCGCAGTTTCGGGAATCTTGATTTTGGCAAGTTTCCTCGGCATGGTTTGGCTGAGTGGTTCCTCTAGCTTTGCACTAGCAACCTTGAACCCTACCACTCTACCTTTAGCTACACAGCTTTTACTGCTAGGGGGAATTTTGGTAGGTTTCGGGATTAAGATTCCCTTGGTTCCTTTCCATACTTGGTTACCAGATGCTCACGTTGAAGCTTCCACACCAATTTCTGTGCTATTGGCTGGAGTGTTGTTGAAGTTAGGAACTTATGGCTTACTGCGGTTTGGCATGAACTTGTTACCAGAAGCTTGGGCTTATGTGGCTCCTTGGTTAGCGACTTGGGCAGTAGTCAGTGTACTGTATGGTGCATCCTGCGCCATCGCCCAAACCGATATGAAAAAGATGGTGGCATACAGTTCTATTGGACACATGGGCTACGTACTTTTAGCTGTGGCGGCTTCCACACCATTAAGTGTGTTGGGTGCTGTTATGCAGATGATTAGTCACGGCTTGATTTCTGCCATGCTGTTTTTGCTGGTGGGGGTTGTGTATAAAAAAGCCGGAAGCCGGGATTTAGAAGTTCTCCAAGGACTGCTGAACCCAGAACGAGGTATGCCCGTAATTGGTAGCTTGATTGTTGTGGGAGTCATGGCCAGCGCTGGTATACCAGGAATGCTGGGGTTTATTTCCGAATTCATCATTTTTCGGGGTAGTTTTCCAGTTTTTCCAGTGCAAACGCTGCTATCAATGATTGGCACAGGCTTAACTGCGGTTTACTTCCTAATACTTCTCAACCGCGCCTTTTTTGGACGTTTGTCTGCACAAGTTACTAACTTACCACGAGTGTATTGGAGCGATCGCGCCCCTGCTGCGATTTTAGCTGTGCTGATTGTAATTTTCGGCATTCAACCTGGTTGGTTAGCACGCTGGACAGAACCAACAATTACAGCAATGGTGAATAGCCAAAACGTAGTAGTAGCAGTGTCCTTGGATAAAGTGGGGAATGGGGAGTAGGGAATGGGGAATGGGGATTAGGGATTGGTAACTAGGGACTAGGAACGGGAAAGAGTTTTCCCAATACCCAATGACGGCAGTTGCTCCACTTGGGGAGACCCCAAGACCGCACTGCCTCCCCAATGCCCAATGCCCAGTACCCAGTACCCAATCCCCAATCCCTAAAGTTTTTGGAGAGATAGCAATGGTAACTATTAAAAAGAAAGCAGTTCACAATCCCTTAGCTGAGTATATTCAACGTTTGCAAAAAGGAGACGCATTACTCCCCGATAGTCCAGAAAATGTCCTGGAAGTTGTTGGTATTCTTAAAAGCTATGGCGTAGTTTTAGATGCCTACTCAAAAAATCTTAACTATATTGCCGAGCATCAGTTTTTAATATTTTTCCCATTTTTTAAATACTTTAATGGAGAGGTTTCTTTTGAGAAATTACTCCGTCACTGGTGGCATGACCGAATTAATTTTGAATATGCCGAGTATTGCATGAAAGGCATGATGTGGCACGGTGGCGGTGGACTAGATACGTATTTAGATACAAATGAATTTAAAGAAAGAGCGCAAGCCGTTATCACCGCAAAGTTTAAAAATAATCCCTTAATTCTGGGTATTAACCAACTGTTTCCAGATTTTTTAACAGAACAATTGCGCGTTTCTGCTTACTACACCGGTTTAGGTCAATTCTGGCGAGTCATGGCTGATATGTTCCTCAACTTATCAGATCGCTACGATCGAGGCGAAATCAAATCGATTCCCCAAGTTGTAGAACACATTAAAGCACGGTTAGTGGCAAATGCATCAAACCCAATTACTTACACCGTCAAAATTCGGGGTGAAGTCTATGAAATCATTCCCAAAAGCGTTGGTTTGACCTTTTTAGCAGATACAGCAATACCTTATGTAGAAGCAGTATTTTTCCGGGGAACTCCTTTCCACGGTACAGTTTCATACAACGCCCAAGGATATCAAATTCCCCCAGATCAAACTCGATTTCAATATGGCGCATTGTATGCCGATCCTTTGCCCATAGGCGGTGCGGGTATTCCTCCCACCTTGTTGATGCAGGATATGCGTCATTATCTTCCAGAGTATTTGCACGAAATTTATCGTCGCAGTCTTCGGGGTGAAGATGATTTGCGGGTACAAATTTGCATGAGTTTCCAAAAATCGATGTTTTGCGTGACGACAGCAACGATTTTGGGACTGATGCCTTATCCTTTGGATACTAAAGATCCAAATGAGGAGAAAGATAATCGAGTTTATTTAGAGAAGTGGATGAGTCGGTTAGAAACTTCGCGGTTGCTGGATGTGAATAAATAGGTAAAGATTAGACTTCTGGTTCGATGCCTAAAGAGTGCAATTGAGCAGTTAAGCGATCGGCTCTTTCTTGACCAGTTAATAAAAAATTACCTTGCAAATCCCACCAGCGTAGCCAAGGTAATTCCATATTATAATATTGTCCCTGCCAAATCCCTAACTCAACCCCTAAAGGATGTATGGGATAATGTCCGCGTTCATTTGCGGTTAATAACTGATATTGTCCACCAATTAATTCATAAACTTCTACGCTGGCTTTATTCACTTCATAAATGCCGTAGAAGGGAGGACGAATCACCTGCTCATAAATCCAAAATTTCCCCTTCCAAGGAGTTTTATCTCGCTCCTCGCTACCATCGCCAGAAACAAATTCCAATGCAATCAATGGGGCAATAAATTCTCGCCATAATACATAAGACCTGCGCGTTTGTCCATTCAAAGTAGGTGGTACATTCCCTACATAAAACCAGTCTGGTGCTTCTGCGCCTTTTTCTGGGGGGTCAGTTATCCGCCAATAGATACCGCTATCTTGACCAATACAGTATTGCCCATCAGGATGACGTTTTTGCAATATCGGTTTAATCGAGTCTGTTAGTAGAATGCTTTGGGGATGTTCCTGAAAGTTTTTCACGAATGTACCATCAGACTCTGGTAGCTGCGTATGGTCTGGGAACGGGGTGAGGGCGGTGGATGGATCGGTTGCAGAGGTCATAAAACTACCTTTGCAGTAGTAAGGTTTGTTTTTTAGTTTAGCAAGCGTAGACGATCGCTTTTCATGATTAGGCTTTAAGATTATTGGATTTTTGGCCCGATGTACCCAATGATGATTTTGCCAAGCCCTAATTCTGTAGAAAAATGAAGCCGCCAAGCCCCTGCACCAGTCATTCTTAGGTGCAAACTGAATATACGATACACATCATCAGGACACTTAAAGGTTAGCTTATCCTCTAAACTTTGAAGCCTAGAGTCACTTTCTGGAGTAACTTTACTGGCAACAAGGTCTAAATCAAAATCTCCATCTCTCCAAGTCTTACAACAGTTTTCGAGTTCAAACAACTTTCTGACAATTTGTCGTAACATAGGGCTACCATTGCCAAGGCTTTGTATTTGTTGACCGACACTTTCACAAAAGCTGAGAGAGGGAAATAAATCTGTTTTACGTTGCCATAAATTGCAACCATCACGAACCCCTGTTTTCAGCCGTTCCTGTATCCAAAAAAGATTTTCCTTTACGTTCTTTATGGTACTAGCATGAGTAACTGTGACTGTATCTAAATTCAAATTATCATCTTCAAGCCAAGTATATTCCAGTGAAATGCTATTAAATTGCCATTTTTGATCTGAGTTTATGCTTAATGCTAACGATTCAAGTAGATACGCAATTCCCAAGCCTTCGCTTTTTTCTCCTTCATAGAGAAAATCTGAGAGTATATTTTTATTTTCAATATCTGAATCTTGAATATCTGTGAGATAAGGTGTCTTTGCTGCTGTCAGAATAAATCGTATATCGTCTCTATTTACAGTTTTATCTATTAACCAGTTAGATAACGAGTAATTATCTGCTAATACGGTATTGTAAAACTCATGATGAGTGCGAATTATTGGCTTAACACCTAGCTCTGCTGCTTCACGTGCGGTCAGAATTAATTCTGACATTCTTTGTTTAGCCATCTTAATATCATTAGCAACAGATCGCAAAGATAACTCATTCAATACCATTTCCAAGTCCATCTGCTACGCATCCCTTGGCTTAAGTAAAGTTATTAAATCTTTTTCCCATTCATCAAAAAATCCATCAGGCCAATAATCAATTCTGCCATTACGATCAATTTTTGGTGATATTACCTCTGTCAAAGCTTGTCCTTGTTTTTCTTGTTGCTGAAAGTAATGTAACTGGACATAATGTGGGGGAATCATACCGCCATGAACAGCAAGACGAATCCCGTTTAAAACATGATCGCTATGAGTTTCTATCACAACCTGAATATCACAACTAGCTGCTAGTGCTACTAATTCTCCCATTTTGGCTTGTCCTCTAGGATGAAGATGAGCCTCTGGGTTTTCAACTAGGATTAGTGTACGAGGAGGAGATGAAAGTATAGCTACAATAATTGATAAAGTGTAGGTAATTCCAAAACCAACGTTGGTTGCACGGTAACGATTACTATCTCCATAAAAATATTTAATAGTTACCAAACCCATCGCTGAGTTAGCTTCTATTTCTATACGTATACCAGGACTCACCTCTCTCATCCATGCTTCCACTTGATCTATCAGATTCATTGACTTTGCTTGTGGATAGCTGAGATTTGGTATAGGTATTGCTTCACGTCCATAAATATAGAGGAAATGCGCTGTATATTCTCCTCTAGTACCAATTTGTCTAAGTCTTCGGACTTGATAATCAGATATTTCATTAAATGAACGGGGGCCTATTCGTTCCGCTTGAAGGTAGTGAAAATATTTGCTAAAAATATATGATTTACGGATTTCAGATTCATTTGGTTCTGAAATTACATTTAAAACATCTTCTTCTTTCTTATCTGGGTTGTAATTAAAATCCCATATACCTTCATACTTTTCCCAGATAATCTCAAAGCTTATATGGTTATCTTTTGCACCCTCATAAAGGGCATCTTGTGCTGTACCAATACTGACTAATTCACCATTTAGTGCCAAGCCAATTTTTGGCAATAAATCCTGTTGATAAGATTGGCGTAGTAGTAGAAATGATTGAAGTACAGAAGATTTTCCAGTGCTGTTAAGTCCAGATATTAGTGTTAAAGGTCTAAATTCAAGCAACTGATTATCAAAACGTTTGAAGTTGATCAAGCGAAGAGAAGTAATCATGAAAGCAGTTCCTGAATTATTTTTTCTATAGTACTAAATCTATATTGTACTTTCTCAGTCGCCTGAGATATAGATTCTAAAAAATATTTATCGTTGTCTATATATGTCTTGAATAAATTGATTAATTTTTCTTTTCTATCTATCAAAACTTGGATTTGCTCATTACTCAATTTATTCAGAAGTACTGACCAAGATTCAAATAGAGCTTTATTTACAGGAAACTGTTTTTTCTGATAATTAGATATTTTACGAAATGCATCTTTACCAAAGATATTCTTGCTAGCTATCATTGTTCTTTTAAAACCATTTTCAATTTCATTTAACTCTATCTCCGAAAGTTTATTTGCTTTAGATAATGCTTTGGATAAAAAAGTATCTCGTTTGTCTATATATTCTTGGTAAGAAGTTAAACTAAAAGCTATAAACCCTAGTATAAATTCCCTATCATCCATACGCATTTTGCGATTATTACCAAGTTTAACCACTTGCTGAAATTCTGGAGATGCTGCAAGTTTAGTTAAAAACTTCGTTCCCTTACCAGGATTAAGAGCATGGCGTAATTCTTGAGGATATAAAGGAAGTCCTCCTGTATTAATGCGTTTAAAAATATTATATTTAATTTCTAGGGGTGTCCCTTTTTCGATCAAATATACTGTTAGTTGAGTTTCTTCAAGGCGACGTTGGTATCTGCGATCGATTTCATCGTAGGTTTTACCTTCTAGATTTGTAAGATATTCTAATCCAGATAGTTTGAGTTCTTTGTCGAGAATAAAGCGCCTTAGTGCAAATAGGCGCTGTAATCCATCGACTACTACCCATTTATCTTCATTAGTGGCATCTATATAAAGTGCTGGTATGGGAATACGGATAATAATAGATTCTATTAGCCTACTCTGAGCATCTTCTTTCCATATATTCGCATGACGTTGGAAATCAGGTGCTAAATCAAGTCCTTCTTCATTTATTCTTTTCAGCAATAACTCTATTGTAGGTTCTCTAGTTATAATATTAATTTTATCAGGATCATACAGGAAAGTAACTTCTTCCTCTTGATATTCCTCTTCTAAAGTTTCTTCATCAGCTAATTCTGGATTGTAGTTACTCAAATCCGTCACAGCGCTTACTCCTTAGTATTAACATTTGTTTGTTCACTCAGTTATTAGCAATGCTTGGTGTTACTACATCAGCAAATTGGACTTTTTAACTGGCGTATTTCAATCCTACTATTTCCCCAAATAATAGAGATGCGAAAGTTCGCGTCTCTACGTACCTAGTCTATTACTTGTTTACCTTCGCCAGGCAAATCCCAAATTGGCGCGATCGCACCCTTAAACCAAATACTTAAACTTCTGGTTCAACGCCGAGCGATCGCAATTGAGCAGTTAAGCGATCGGCTCTTTGTGTTTCCTGTTCAGCCCGTTGGGATTCTTGTTCAGCTCTTTCATCACCAGTCAATAACAAATTACCCTGCAAATCCCACCAACGCAACCAGGGCAATTCGGCGTTTTGATAAACTCCATGCCATAAGCCTAACTCAACTCCCAAGTGCGTAATCGGATAATGTCCGCGCTCATTTGCTGCTAATAACTGATATTGTCCACCAATTAGTTTATAAACTTCTACACTGGCTTTCTTCACTTCATAAATGCCATAATAAGCCGGATGAATTACTTGCTCATAAATCCAAAATTTGCCTTGCCAAGGGGTTTTATCTCGTTCTTCACTACCATCCCCAGAGACAAATTCCAAGGCAATCAAGGGGGCAATAAATTCTCGCCACAGTACATAAGACCTCCGCGTTTGTCCATCGAGCAAGGGCGGTACATTTCCTACATAAAACCAATCTGGTGCTTCTGCACCTCGTTCTGGCGGATCTGTCAAGCGCCAGTAAATACCTAAGTCCTGACCTATACAATATTCACCTTCAGGATGTAATTGTTTCAGGACAGGTGTAATCGAGTCAGTGAGTAAAATGCTTTGGGGATGCTCTTGCCAATTTTTCACGAAAGTACCATCTGACTCTGGTAGCTGCGTATGGTCGGGGAAATGAGTGAGGGCGCTGGATGGATCGATTGCAGAGGTCATAGGGCTGTCCTCGCGCTGGAGTGAAGTTTATTTTTTAGTTTAGCTTGCGTAGTTAACCAAGTTTTACTCACAGCTAAGAATCCTTTGGGGTAATTAAAAATTGGAGCAAAGCAAGTTGACAAGCTTCACTCCCGACTAATCTCAAAGTACACGCAGTAAGCTGGGAATACTTTCGATCGCTGACAAATCCCGAATTTCTGCCAAAGCTTGCCGAAAATTGCCTTCTGGCACATCATGGGTAACAACCACAATCTCTGCGAGTTCCCCTTGAAAGCCAGTTTGGACAATTGACTCTAAGCTAACGCCATAGTTACCAAAGCAAGTCCCCAATTTACCAATAACTCCCGGTTGGTCATTGGTGAGGAAACGGGCATAAAACCGAGTTATCAATTCTGCCATCGGTGCAATTTGGCAGTATTCCTGATGTCCACAAGTTAATAAGGGATTTGCAACTGCTGTATTGGTTTTGAGGACAGCAACTAAATTCAAAATATCTGATGTGACAGCACTGGCGGTTGCACCAGCACCAGCACCGGGGCCAAAAAACATTACTTGTCCGATGGGTTCTCCTTCGACAAGAATGGCATTGTAAACGCCGTTGATGCTAGCCAAAGGGTGGGCTTGGGGCACTAATGTAGGGTGAACTCTAAGAGATAGGGCAGATGAGGGAGTATCACGTTTAGCGATCGCTAACAATTTAATCACAAATCCCAATTTTTCGGCGTAGGCAATATCTGTTTTGCTGACTTGCCGAATCCCCTCAGTATAAACATCTTGTAAGTTGATGCGTCCACCAAAGCCTAATGATGCCAGGATAGCAATTTTATCTGCTGCGTCTAAGCCATCAACATCGGCTGTGGGGTCAGCCTCAGCATAACCCAAGCGCTGGGCATCAGCTAAGACATCGTTGAAGTTGCTGCCTTCTGTTTGCATCCGGGTCAGGATGTAGTTAGTTGTACCGTTCACGATACCAGTTATAGTATGAATACGGTTAACACTTAAAGACTGCTTTAGGGGTTGAATCACCGGAATCCCACCACCCACGGCGGCTTCTAGCATGACGTATACGCCGGTTTGATTGGCGGTTGTAAAAATTTCCGCTCCAAAGCGGGCGATCGCTGCTTTATTGGCGGTGACTACATGCTTACCATTACTCAAAGCTTTCAGGATTAGCGATCGCGCCGGCTCCAGTCCGCCCATCACCTCGACAACTATATCTACCGCCGGATCGTTGACAATTGATTCTAAATCTGTAGTTAATACTTCCGTAGACAATTCTACTGCACGGGGTTTATCTAGCGATCGCACTCCCACCCGATAGATTTCTATCTCTTGCAACAATGGGTGACGCCCAGCGCTATCTTGCAACAACTGCACTGTTCCCGTTCCCACGGTGCCTAATCCCAGTATTCCTAGTTTCACACCCATTTTGCACCCAATTTCACCAATAACAATTGTAGGTAGAGCGTTTGCCCTACCTACTGATTATCCTGCTTCCTTTGTCATTTGTCCTTCGCCCTTCGTCCTTTGTCTAAAACTAATGACTAATGACCCTTCGGGTGACGCTCGTGCCTCGCTAACGCCAGTTACTCATGGGGGAAATCCCCTTGGCGCTAGCCTCTCCCTTTGGGAGAAGACCGCACTGGCTCACCAATGACTAATGACTAATTTAGTATGTTTCTACGTGCCAGCGACCGGCTTTCTTGATTTCCTTCTGGTAAACACTCCAGGTTACGCCTTCCTTAGCAGCAGCAGCAGTTAAGGCTGCATCAATACCTTCTTCCATACCGCGCAAACCGCAGATGTAGGTGTGGGTTTTTTCATTTTTAATCAGCTGCCACAATTCATCAGCATGTTCTGCTACGCGGTCTTGAATATACATCCTACCGCCTTGGGGATTTTTCTGTTCGCGGCTGATAGCAGCAGTGAGGCGGAAGTTATCAGGATATTTTTGTTGAATTTCTTCCAGTTCTTCCTTATATAAGAGGTTTGGAGTTGTTGGTACGCCAAATATTAACCAAGAGAATCCTTTAAATTGGTATTCTGGGTTAGCTGCTCTTTCTGCATCTTTAAACTGACGCCACAGATAAGCCCGCATCGGCGCAATACCTGTTCCGGTTGCCATCATGATGACATTAGCATCAGGATCATTGGGTAACAACATTTCCTTACCCACAGGCCCGGTAATTTTTACCTCTTCCCCTGGCTTGAGGAAACACAGGTGTGTAGAGCAAACACCGTAGACTGTTTCGCTAGTTTCTGGGTGCTTGTACTCCAACTGGCGAACGCACAGTGATACTGTTTTATCATCGACATCATCGCCATGACGAGTCGAGGCGATGGAATATAGTCTAAGTTTTTCCGGCTTGCCGTTCTTGTCTAATCCTGGTGGAATAATCCCAATACTTTGACCTTCTATATACTTTAAATCACTGCCAGATAGGTCAAATTTAAGGTGTTGAACAATACCAATACCGTCTTCTTTGACTAGCGGTTCGTTAGATATTACCTTGCCAATAAACGGAGCATTGGGACGGTAAGTGTTAACAGGAACGTCACCGTGGTCTTTTTTGGCTTTCGCTTGAGTCATGGTGTTGCCTTTCTTGTCCTTGTTCTCTTCAGCACTATGAGCATTTACAGGTGTGGCTTTACCATTCCCTTCACTGTTAGCAGTTTTCTCAGATGTAGCTAACTCGCTGACTTCGCTTGTAGCATTCCCAAATGAGGCTTTACCATTAACTGGTTCTAAAGCAGTTACAGGTTGGATGCTAACAATTGTGCCGCCTAGACGAGTGATACGTCGCATTTCTTGATTCATCCGGTTGTAAGGCACTTTGATGAACACACTGCCACTTTTCCGAATTGGGTAGTTAGTTTGATCGGTTTCTTCGCTCTGACGCAAACCCACTACTTCATAAAGGAAGATGCGGCTACCTAATTCTATGTTGGCAGCACCCTCAACAGCACCTTGATTGTACATTCGTTCTACCACTCCGATAATTTACTTAACCGTTTTTCAAAAAAAAACTATTCCCCTACCTTGCCAGCTTTAGTTTAGCGGATTTTCGTTTCACAAAACTGGCCCTGAAGGAAAAACGGCATCATTAAATTAATGCCTTGCTAAGTACACTCACCAAAGACATGCAGGCATAGCAAAAAACACACCTGTTCACCTTCTAAGGTAAAGGATAAGTCTTGTGGAGAATGTTAATAATGAGTCAATTTAATCTTTTTTTCGTTAACTACCACCCTCATCAGGGAGATAGTTTTTTACCTGATTACCCAACGAGCAACTCAAAAGGACAGGTATTGTAAGAAGCCTGCTTTGATTACTGGAAGCTACTGCTCAGTTGACTTCCAAAAATTGTGGTTGCGCTTGCCTACTCCAAGAGTTTAAATCGGAAATGCCAATTCTAGAAGGTTTTCTTCCAATTGGTTTTACTTCTTTAAATCTACTCTCTAGGAATATTGTTAGCTATATTCATGACCTGTCTATGGATAATGACATGACTCTGACAATTCAAGCTACAAATATAACGATATAGAGAACCGCGATTTTAGCAACTGTAATCAGTTTCACTTGATGTGAAAAATCTGTCAACCTTTACCAGTACTTGGCCATAACGTCAACGCTTCTATCTGAGCATATTTATAAATTTACAGCCAAGAATTTGATTATTGCAAGTTCTTTGCTCATTCGTTGGATAGATTTTTGCTTTGAATATATTAAGTATTGTCGAGCAGGAATTACAATTTAGGAATATCAAAAAATTCGCGGCAATAATAAATTATACCTTATACTCTTGTTTATAGTCACAAGTGGCAGACTGATAAAGGCGCAACGCTGATGGGCAGTGCTGATCCCCATTTTTAAATTAACAACTAAATTAACAAAAAAATGATTGATGATCTACCCTAATTCTTCTTGACAGTAATATTGTATGGGATACCCCCTTCTGTTAAAATCAAATATACCACTAGGATTAAATACTTACCGGCACCAAAATTCAGGCTAGTCCGACGAGTAGCAACTTAATTACTTTTGTTGCTTGCTTGCTTGGTGTCTTATAGATGTGCTAGGTAGCAAGAACGCAGGATAAACCAAAGGGGTAAACTCCTGGCTTCAGAATCTGCTGTGTGAAAAAATATTGAGACAATTTTAGTATTTTAGAGGAGATTTATGACAAATAAGCCGGAACGCGTGGTACTGATTGGAGTAGCCGGAGACTCTGGGTGTGGGAAATCTACGTTTTTGCGTCGTTTGATAGATTTGTTTGGTGAAGATTTAATGACAGTCATTTGCTTGGATGACTATCATTCCCTAGATCGCAAACAGCGTAAAGAAACGGGGATAACGGCACTAGACCCTAGAGCAAACAATTTTGACCTGATGTATGAGCAAATTAAAGCGCTCAAAAGTGGTCAAGCGATTGATAAGCCGATTTATAACCACGAAACTGGCTTGATTGATCCGCCAGAGCGGATAGAGCCGAATCACATTATAGTTGTTGAAGGGCTGCATCCTTTATATGATGAGCGGGTGCGATCGCTAATCGACTTCAGTGTTTATTTTGACATTAGCGATGAAGTCAAGATTGCCTGGAAAATCCAGCGAGATATGGCTGAACGTGGCCATCGCTACGAAGATGTCTTAGCGCAAATCAATTCCCGCAAACCTGACTTTGATAAGTTTATCGAACCACAAAGAGAATTTGCTGATGTGGTTCTGCAAGTATTACCGACGAACTTGATCAAAAACGACACGGAGCGCAGAGTCTTGCGAGTACGTATGCTCCAGCGCGAAGGTAAGGAAGGCTTTGACCCAACCTACCTATTTGATGAAGGGTCAACAATTAATTGGACTCCTTGTGGACGCAAGCTGACCTGTTCCTACCCTGGTATGCAACTGTACTATGGTTCAGATGTTTACTATGGCCGCTATGTCTCAGTACTAGAGGTCGATGGTCAATTTGACAATTTGGAAGAAGTAATTTATATCGAAACCCATCTCAGCAATACATCCACTAAATATCAGGGTGAATTGACTCACTTGTTACTCCAGCACCGCGAGTATCCAGGTTCCAATAATGGTACTGGTTTCTTCCAAGTGCTTACAGGTTTAAAAATGCGTGCTGCCTATGAGCGCTTAACAGCTACGGAAGCAAAGTTAGCAGTTCAAGTTTAAAAGCAGCAGTGTTTTTGTCAAAGTTTGTGGGGGCGCTTCTGAGTGTCCCCTTTTTTTTGTGTTATTAAATACTTTTAACTACAAAATAATTAGCATAAATTGATCTTCTTTACAGATACTTACCTGATAGCTAGTGGTTTTTATCGATATTAATAAGATACTAACTACTGAAGTATAAATATTGTTATGATTTCATAAATTAATGTGAGTTCGACTGCTTATATGGTGTTCACCTAACGAGCCGAATCAAAAGACCTTTAAGAGGTTTTACTACCCAAAACCATGTCTCTCTGAGTCAGAGAGGGGCAGGCTTGAACTAAAGTTCAAGTTAGGATTCATCTAACTCACGTTAAATTAGGTAGTTGAACTAAATATTACATTTAGTTCAGCCAAAACGCTCAAGTCAGGAGGAATTTCCTTTGTCTCGTCGATATCTATTTACCTCGGAGTCAGTCACCGAAGGTCATCCAGATAAAATCTGCGATCAGATTTCTGATACCATTTTGGATGCCCTACTGACACAAGACCCCAGCAGCCGTGTCGCAGCTGAAGTAGTAGTTAATACTGGTTTGGTGCTAATCACTGGTGAAATAACCACCAAAGCCAATGTGAATTTCGTCAATATCGCCCGTCAGAAAATTGCCGAGATTGGCTATACCAATGCCGATAATGGGTTTTCTGCTAACAGCACCAGCGTTCTGCTGGCTTTAGACGAACAGTCACCCGATATTGCCCAAGGCGTTAACACCGCCCAAGAAACCCGCGAACAAGATAGTGATGAACAATTTGACAAAATTGGTGCGGGCGATCAAGGTATAATGTTCGGTTTTGCCAGTAACGAAACACCAGAACTGATGCCCTTACCCATCAGTCTTGCTCACCGCATTGCTCGCCGATTGGCAGCAGTCCGCAAAACAGGTGAATTGTCATATCTGCGTCCTGACGGTAAAACCCAAGTAACTGTGGTCTACGAAGATGGACGCCCAGTAGGGATTGATACTATTCTAATTTCCACCCAGCATACAGCCAGTATTGGGGAAATCACGGATGAGGCGGCTGTACAAGCCAAAATTAAACAAGACCTCTGGTCAGCAGTGGTGGAACCTGTTTTTGGTGACATTGAAATTAAGCCTAATCAGGAAACACGTTTTTTAGTTAACCCCACTGGCAAATTTGTCGTTGGTGGCCCTCAGGGAGACTCTGGTCTGACAGGACGGAAAATAATTGTTGACACCTACGGTGGTTATTCACGGCATGGTGGCGGCGCTTTTTCTGGCAAAGATCCCACTAAGGTAGACCGCTCTGCTGCTTATGCTGCTCGTTATGTGGCGAAAAATATTGTCGCTGCTGGGTTGGCAGAAAAAGTTGAAATTCAGCTATCCTATGCCATTGGCGTAGCGCGACCAACAAGCATTCTGGTTGATACCTTTGGCACCGGTAAAGTGGATGAAGAAACCTTGCTGGAATTAATCAATCAGCACTTTGAACTCCGTCCAGCGGGGATAATTCATGCCTTCAACTTACGTAACCTACCAAGTGAACGAGGCGGACGTTTTTATCAGGACGTCGCGGCTTACGGTCATTTTGGGCGGGCTGATTTAGACTTACCTTGGGAACAGACTGATAAAGCTGAATTGTTGAAGCAAGCAGCAAACGAATCACTTTCGGCAGTAGTTGCTCAGGCACTAACTTAGACTTATACCCTACTGCAAAAATTTAGCATATTTATTTGAGGGTCTTGGCAAGTTGTTAAGTTGCCTATGCCCTCATTTTTTTGTAGACACAAGAATATTAACTAGTTGGCTTATAATGCGTACAAAAGCTAGAAATGTTTCTTTCGGTTGACGTAAAATCATTTTTGCCAAGCTGTACTAAGCTGATGAGCATTTAAGTTGCATAACACCAGGGCTGAAGCCCTTACTACAAGCGAATCAGTCTGGAAAAATGAATGACGATTAGCTTAGTCAATCCTAACCATACATACATTTGATTGATAATGCAAGACTTTCTTTATAGTAATTTTACGTAGGCATAAAAAATATTTTGGACATAGCTAGTGTGCAAGTCCGAAAAAATATATGATTTGGACTTCGCAATACTTGAATTGTTTTTTTGGGCATTTTAACCCTATCTGGGGTGTTAAGCTGTCGCGCAGAGATTGGCGACAACTATTTTGAAAAGAAATTATGCAAGAGTCGGTGATTTATCAAGATATCCTTCAAAAAGGAAGACAGCAAAAAGCGCTAGCACTGATAAGATGCGAACAATTGCAGAAATTAACGAGAAAATCAGCCGTCAACGTGCGGTAGTGTTGACAACTGAAGAATTAAAAGCACGAGTTGTAGAAATCGGTGTTACTAAAGCAGCTAAAGAAGTTGATGTAATTACCACTGGCACATTTGAGCCGATGGAATCAAGTGGTGCAATTATCAATCTCGGACACACTGACCCCCCGATAAAAATTCGTCGGTGCTGGTTAGATGGCGTTCCAGCATACTCTGGTTTTGGGGCAGTAGATTTATATTTGGGTGCAAGTTCTGCTGTAGAGACGATGGACGGGGAAGAAGTCAGAGAACGTGGCGGGGGTCATGTAATTGAAGATTTGATCGCTGGTAAACCTATACACGTAAAAGCGCAAGGACAAGTAACAGATTGTTATCCCAGAGCAGCTTTTGAAACTACAATTACCAATGAAACGATTAATCAGTTTTATTTATTCAATCCGCGCAATCTTTATCAAAATTTTATTGTTGGTGTAAATGGTGGCGATCGCCCCCTCTTCACCTATCTCGGCCCTTTACAACCGCGTTTAGGGAATGCCGTTTACTCTAACCCCGGTGCTATTTCCCCCTTACTCAACGATCCCGATTTACAACTCGTTGGTATAGGTACTCGAATTTTTTTAGGCGGTGGTATTGGCTATGTCGCTTGGGAAGGCACTCAGCACTTTCCTTTACAAAAGCGTTTAGCTAATCGTACACCGATTGGGCCTTCCGCCACTTTAGCTTTAATTGGTGATGCCAAGCAAATGGATGCTCACTGGGTGCGGGGATGTTACTTCAAAAGTTATGGCCCTTCATTGATGTTAGGCGTTGGTGTACCACTACCTGTGTTAAATGAACAAGTAGTTGAACACTGCGCCGTCCAAGATCAAGACTTAGTAGCCCCAATAGTGGATTTTTCCATTCCCCGGCGCGTCCGTCCCACCTTTGGTTTAGTGAGTTACGCCCAACTCAAATCTGGGAGGATCACCATTGAGGGCAAAGCTATACGCTCTGCCCCCTTAGCGAGTTTGTTTTTTTCTAGGCAAGTCGCCCTAGAGTTGAAAAAGTGGATCGAAGCAGGTACGTTTACCCTGACAGAACCAGTTTCCCCAATTCCGATGGAGCGATCTTTTCTACCCCAAGACCGGCGGACGGATTTTTAAGGGGATGAGGGGGAGTTTATTTACTTCCCCTGCTCCCTCATCTCCCCTTACTCCCCATAGCTTATTCTTGAGTTGGTTTCGGTCGCTTGATGGGCTTAGGAGCGGGCGTTTTAGGTATAGGTTTTGACACCACAGAGGTGTCGCCGCCTGCGCCTGTTTTCTTGATAGGACGTGGGGTTTCGCCACTACTGCGTCTGGGGGGGAATGGTTTTCTCCCACCAGCACCACCGCCACCGCCAGCACGAGGTCCACCCTTGAATGGTGGTTTGCGTTTTTTGGGCAAGTCAGCGATCGCCTCAGCTTTTTCTACTATCAAAACGTCAGCTTCTCGCTTGGCTTGGAAGTCCCAAAACTTTCCTACTGCTTTAGTAGTCAGCACACCCCTCAATTTCAACTTAAAATACTTGGGTTTCTCAGTTGGTTTGCGTGCAGCCTGCCTAATTTTGACTACCAAGCTCTTAGCGTCAAAAGATTGGTATACTACCTCACCACGAACAGAAAAACCACCATCTGTAACTTCTGATGAGGGAATTACGGGAATTGTACTTAGTTCAGAGTTTTCGGATAAGCCATTATCGGGTGTCTGTAATTGCAACTCCAAGTCTGACTCGTCTTCATCTGTTGAGTTTTTTGCCAGATTTTCTGGTTCCCAAACTCCGACGATTTGGATGTGCAAGGTGTCATTCTCTTGTCTTGTCCGTGGATATACTACCCACAAGTGTTCTTTTTCTAAGTCTAGATGATTCTTGACTAAGCTCATAATTCGCCCTAGGAGGACGGCATTGAGTTCTACACCATCTGTGGTTAGCAGCGTACCTTGAGTAAATTGTTCGCTGCTAGCATGATAGCGACCCCTAACTAACCCGATCGCTCGATATTGCATCGGCTCACTAGGAGGCGGAATCGGTTGCTGTCGATTGATTAAGTTCCCATTTGAGTCAGTCTCAATGGGGTTAACAGGCGGATTTTCAGGTTTAGAGGACTTGGCTGCTATATGAACATTAGCGGCTGCCCCTATGTTAGTTGGGCCCTGGTTAGAGGCAGAAGAATTGGAAGATTCAGGCAACGGCATCAGGTCGGAATTCATAAAAACTCCTTGCGGCGGAGACACATCCCATTGTGGGATTTTACAAAGGCAGCTGAAAAGAGCATTTGTGCGACTGATGAAAGTATATTTGCTTTTCACAAAGTCACACTAGGGTACTCTATACAATACTAAAGGCGCTAAATTGAGTGTATAAACACTAAATGTGTAATTTAGCGCCTTTACACTAGTTTCGGAAGCATATCATAGCTACAATTCTGACGGCTCCTCCTAAAGTCATCACTTACTTTAGCAGTGTAAATAGTTAATTGTTATAAAATTCACAGGCAATTGGCGGTATTCCGCAAAGTTTTGGAAATTTTTAACTTTACGATTTGTGTAAATGATAATGTCATTAAAATTTAGGAGAAAGACAAAACTGTGTCTCAACCGCGCAATCGTTGGATAGTTCAAATCGTCTTGGCGGTGGCAATTCTTGCTTTTGTGGGTGTTTCGGTGATTCCCATAATTGGAGCATTTAATAATACGCCACCCTCAAACCAGAATGCCGCTAGTACCAGAGGCAGTTTGACCTCTGCTGACCAAAAATCAAAACTGGAAGACGAAGTACGGGGTTATGAACTGGTTTTGCAAAGGGAACCAGAAAATCAGACTGCGCTTAAAGGCTTATTACAGGCGCGGCTACAATTACTGAGTCAAAAAGAAAAAAGTGAGGTTAAACCAGCTGATATCCAAGTCGTCATTGAACCTTTAGAAAAGCTAGCCAAGCTGAATCCCGAACAGTCAGAATATTCAGTGCTACTGGCTCAAGCCAAACAACAAATTGGCGATCGCGAAGGAGCCGCTCAAGCTTATCGCTCGATTTTGGAGACTAAACCAGGCGATTTGAAGGCTTTGCAAGGAATGGTGGCTCTGTTAATCAGTCAGCAACGCCCGGAAGCAGCCATTGGTTTGCTGCAAGAAACCCTCTCTAAGGCAGCCCAAGCAAATACAATTCAGCCAGGAAGTGTAGATACAGTAGCCGTACAGGTGCTGTTAGGTTCTGTTCATGCTTCCCAGAAACGCTACGATCAAGCTAGCTCTGTATATGACCAAGCAATTAAGAAAGATCCCAAGGATTTTCGCCCCGTTGTCGCCAAAGCGATGCTATTGAAACAACAGGGCAAAGACGCAGATGCAAAACTTTTATTTGATAGCGCCGCAGCTTTAGCACCTGCTCAGTACAAAGATGAAATCAAGAACGCAGCAACGGTTTCCCCCATTCCTAATGGTGCTGCATCTCCCGCGCCTTCATTGAAAAGTACTCCGAAGTAATGGGCATTGGGCATGGGAAAGAGGCAGAGGGGCAGGGTGCGGGGGGCAGAGGAGAAAACTCTC
The DNA here is from genome assembly GCF_036919495.1 of Nostoc sp. Classification (GTDB taxonomy): domain Bacteria; phylum Cyanobacteriota; class Cyanobacteriia; order Cyanobacteriales; family Nostocaceae; genus Nostoc. Next base: position 163,971 of record NZ_JBALBZ010000206.1, on the reverse strand, counting down.
CTCCCTTTCTCCCTGCTCCCTTGCTTCTTCCCCTCACGCTCCCTCAATGGCAGCAACGACACCAAAGACTAGAAACAGGCATCCACCAATCAGGGTGAGTTGACGCTCAGAAATGCGTCCGGCAATCATTTTGCCGCCGATAACTGCGATCGCAGCACAAATGGCATGTCCTAGAATTGCACCTATTGTGACTCCAATGGGATTATTACCAGCGGCTAGGGCAAAGGTGGCAATTTGGGTGCGATCGCCCCACTCTGCCATAAATGTCAACACAAAGGCTTCTATAATAATTGCCAAGGAAGTTTTTTGCTTTGGCAACTGCAAATCTGCTTTTTTTACCGCAGCCTCGGCCTCTTCTACAACTTCTGTATCACAAGTAGCAGAAGACATCTTACTAGCGTCATATAACAGCTTGATACCAAAGGCAATAAATAAAGCTATTTCGGCGTAATGAATATAACTTTTTGGTAAAAAAGATATCGCTTGTCCAAATAGCACCGAAAGGATTGTCATCGCGGCTAAAGCGGCACTCACACCTATAAATACCAGCCGCCGTGGGTGGTGCATTGCCAAAATCACAGCAATAAAAAATGTTTTATCGCCTAGTTCTGAAACTGTAATTAGTAATAAAGCTGCGGTAAAAGCAGTTAACACTCTCTCAAGCTCCTGAAAAATCGTTTACCGATGTGAAGCTTGATGAGAACCAAAAGACCTCACCAAGTTTACACATTTTCGGTGTGAACTTAGTGAAGGTCTCGCTTTCAAATATTGATTACTTGCCATCTGAACCAGGCTCATCGCCAGTATGTTGATTCAGATGTACTGGCTTTTATGTTTTTTGCCAGCAGCTACTCCCCTTCTATGCGCCTTTAATTATACATCTATTACAGGTAGAAGTCAAGAGTAGGAAATAGAAAGGTGTAACTGTAGAGAGAACGAAGCGACACATACAGCCCGATCGAGTGCTTATTCAGGTAAAAACTCATCGTCTGTAACTTCTGGTAGCTGATATGGACACACCAGAGGAAAGGATTCCACTAATAAACCAGTTTCAGCTTTTGCTTGCTTAACCGCTTGTGGATAACATTCCCCAAAGACGCTCTCAAGATAGGATTTGAGACTAGGCGAATCATCTAGAGCTTCTTTAACACGTCTACGATGTTCAATGATGCTTCCTTCCCAGCTACCACTTCTCTTTTCTGGCTGAAATTGCCATTTGAGCAAATGCACCAGAATTACAATCAGATTACTCTTGAGGCTCCGACGCTCACTCCTTCCCATGTCGGAAATTTCTTCGATGAGGTTTTCCCAGTCCACGTTCACGTAGTCGTGACTTTGCAATTTTTCCACAGTCGTTTCTATCCATTGCAAGTAATCCGTGTCATATAGCGTTTGGGAATGCGCCTTTAAGGAAGACATGGCAGTTTCCATCGGAAATGGTTAGATAATTTCTCGCATATCTTTACGATTAACATCGGTGCGTTAACAGAGTGTAACGCACCTTAAGGACTCTAGGAATTGGGAGGCATTAATTTTGTCAGAGGTGTGTCTCGCGTTCTAGTATGTAAATTTTGCGATGTTCTGTTGACTCATCAGCATTTAGTGGAACGGTGAACCAAAACCTTCTCCAACGCTGCATTTTACCCTCACCTCACCTTTAGAGGTCATTATCAAGTAAAAATCAAATTATTGCATTCTGTTTGTTCATGCTAGTCCAACCAACTTGGCGCTTAGTTCCCACATGCGATCGCCTTTTTCATCATCGCGGGCTTGAGGAGAGACTTTTTGAACAAAGGATTTGCCATCTTTCTTCTGACGATTTCCCCAACTCCAATAAGCACCAGATTGATTGTACTCAGGATCGGTAACTACCTCAGCAACCCGTTCTCCTGCCAACTCTTGAGACACATATCCCCCAGTGATGTACTTCTGAAATAATGGGAAGATTTTCTGAAATAGGGGATAGTGGTTTCTAAATAGCGGTGTTTCTGCGACACATCCTGGATAGAGAGAACTGAAGGCGATACCGGTTGACTCGTGATAGCGCCGATGCAGTTCGCGCATAGTCAGCACGTTGCAAACCTTGCTGTCTTTGTAAGCTTTGACGGGTTCAAACTTCTTGCCGTCAATCATCGAGATTGGCTCTTTAAATCCTTCTGCAAAGCCTTGCAAATCGCCCAAGTCAGGACGCGGCGGAATCTTCCCACCCAGTTCATCTGGATTGTGGGTAACAGTTCCCAAAATTACGAGCCTTGGCTCTGAAGATGATTTCTTTAGATCCTCAAGCATTAGGTTGCACAAGAGGAAATGTCCCAGGTGATTTGTGGTGACAGTTAACTCGTAACCTTCTGGACTGCGTAAAGGCTCCTTTATTAAGGGCATATAAATTGCAGCATTGCACACCAAAGCGTCTAGGGAGTTACCGCTTGCTCGGAAGTTCTTCACAAATTGTCGAACACTTTCCAAAGAACCAAGATCGATATGCATGATGGTGTAGCTACCCTGATGCGGGATTCCCACAGATTGGGCTGCCAGTTGAGCCTTCGCTACATCCCTACAAGCCATCACTACATACCATCCCCTTTCTGCAAGAGCCTTGGCAGCGTACAAACCGACCCCTGAAGAAGCACCTGTGATTATAACCGTTGGCTTGTGATGTTGTTCCATTATGTTCAGCCTCCATTGACTGTCTCTAGGATCTCACACCAGTGAGCCATCATTGTCACCAGCTTTTTCAATACTGGATTAGGCTGAACTAACCTGCACTCCAAATAATAACTACTCTTGACTTTTTACTCTCATTTTGAGAGGGTTTAAAAGTAATTAATTCTTCATTGAAAATATATGACAAAAAAGTTAGAAACAAATGCATCTAATTGCAATTCGCAACCTTCGTACTGATACCGCTCAGTATCCCGATGTCAATCTGCTTCTTGACAACTGGTATGCAACTGTGAAAAAAACGGAATGGCAGAACTTAGAGGACGTTCGTAAGATTTACAAGGATGCTGAAGCAGTTGGAAACTTTACTGTTTTCAATGTCAAGGGTAATGATTATCGCCTAATTGTCGGTATTGATTATGAAGACCAGGTAGTTTATTACAAATACTTTCTTACACATACTGAATACGATAAAGGCAAATGGAAAAATGACTTTTACCTTTGACGAAACTGCTTATCGCAATCTGATAGCTGAAGTTGCTCCCAAGGTAATTGAGACGGAAGACGAATATGAACGTCTGTTGACAGTGGTAGAGCGTCTAACCTTTGCGAAAAATCGCACTCCAGAGGAGCGAGTTTTACATAAATTGCTGGTGAAGCTGATTGAAGTATATGAAGCACAGAACTACCCGATGGATTTATCTGTGCCTCATGAGATACTTCAACACATCATGCAAGCAAGTGGAACCCGTCAAGCTGACTTGGTAGGCGTTATTGGATCGAGCGGTGTGGTGTCTGAGGTTGTTAATGGTAAGCGTTCGATTAGCAAGGCACAAGCCAAAATGCTTGGTGATTACTTCAAGGTTTCACCTAGCCTATTTATCTAAGCCTCAATCTTGAGTAGGGGCATTTTTTGGTACTGTAATTGTAGTTTGTGGAAGTGTGCCTCATAAATAACCCAACTTTGTATCTTAAGAGAAGTGGTCAACTATTATACCAATAAATACTTTAGTTAATCAAATTTCAGGATCTTCAATTGTAGCTTCAGATGCTTGATCCGCGTATTCTATCCAAGATGAAAGTAGCCAAGAAGGTAATTGGTCATGACGCTTGATAGCTATACGAGCCTTGGCATATGGCATATGTGGCTGCAAAACAGTGCGTACTAGCAAACTATTCAGGTTAACCTGTACTGGTGCAACCGCATCAGGCGCACGAGTAATATCTTCGCGAGTTTGAAGATAAAGGGGTACTAGATAATGCATTTTCCCGTAGTACCAATATGAAAAATGTAAATTTCGATTGATAGACCATTGTATTGCTCCAGCGATTGCACACATTTGAGCGACCCTTGGAGTACTAGCAAGAAACGGAATGCGCTCTGGGATCAGTGAGGATGTGATCGTGCATCATCACGATTTCTGCTCCCGGTTGAACCTGCGGCTGTTCTGGAATTTTTGGGGGAACAGGTAATTCAGGAGCAGATATTTGAGATCCAGAAGTTACCAAGTACCACGGTGCCTGATTCGCCCTGTTTTTGTTTTGCTCGAAAACCAAATATATGGGAGTACCATACCTTGTTTGCAAATGACCTGCTGTTAGATATAGCTGGTTAGTACTATGGGTAAAGCAACCTTGCTCGATACTCCATGAAATATGAGCCGAAAGGTAATATTTCAAAACAAAGTTATCTTTACCCCAAGCCTCATTCAGGGCACTAGTTGCAATGTTCTGGAGCAACTCATCACGGATGAAAGTAAAACGCCCGAATCGTGCTACCACGGCGTTAGTGTATGGATCTCCTAACTGTTCAATTAATGTGTTGTGATCAAACATCAAATTTATATTCAACTAAGCTAGCTAAACTTAGTTTTCCCTCCCAAGACATAAAATAACGTGTCTTCAGTACTGACTATGGTAATTATTAGCTTTTCACGTCTCAAAGTCTTTCCTATGAAGATTTTAGTTGTCTTTGATGTCCAATTGATATAGAATATCGCTTGTAAACTATTGGTTAAAAAGGCTTTTCGCCGGTATTCAAACAAACTAATATAGCCTTCTTTAATCACTCTCTCAAGAGGAAAAGCAATAATCGTTGCTACACAAAACTTTCAGGCAAAATAGATGATTAAAGCCATAAGTTAGAAAATAAAGCTTAAAACGCGATTTTTATCTGAGGTTTCAAAGTTGCCTTCGATTTTTTTTCCAGAGTGATTAAAGAAAGGTATGTACTAAAAAGCCAAAATAACTAATACTTTCGCTCTTTTGGCTCAAACATAGTAATCGCCACCGGTCGATATTGAATGTCAATTCCGGCTGGTGAATAGTAAGCCATTGTGTGTTTCAAAAAGTTAGCATCATCTCGCTCGGAATAATCTTCGCGGAAATGAGCGCCACGACTCTCTTGGCGATTTAAAGCTGATGCCAAAATAGTCTGTCCCACTACCATCAAACTTCGCAGTTCCAAGGCTTCCACAAGTTCTGTATTCCAGCAACTACCTTTGTCATCTAAATAAATTTGTGGATATTTTTGTTGTATTTCTTCTAATTTGTGTAACCCTTCACTCATTAAAGCTTCAGTGCGGAAAACGCCGCAGTACTCAGTCATACAATCCTGGAAGGCTTCACGAACTTGGTTAATCCGATACTGTCCTGGTTGTTCTAGTAAAGCTTGGATTTGTTGCTGGGCTTCCGTTACATATCGTTGCTCATCCACTGAGGGCAACTTACGTTTTTGGACAAATTGCGCGATCGCAGCCCCAGTTCTCTTGCCATAAACGACACATTCCAGCAGAGAATTACTCCCCAAACGATTAGCACCATGTACGGAAACACAAGATGTTTCGCCAGAAGCAAAAAAAGCATCAACTAAACCATCACCACTACTGCGGACTTGCCCATCAGTATTAACTGGGATACCACCCATACAATAATGAATTGTCGGACGAACTGGCATAGGTTGAGTTACCGCATCAACGCCTACCAATCGGTGTGCTTCTTCCCAACAAAAGGGGACGCGACTCATAATTTTTTCTTTGCCCATGTGGCGTAGATCCAGATAGACAAAGGGGCCCCCAGCACTACCATTGAGATGAACACCACGACCGGCGCGAATTTCATAAGCGATCGCTCGTGAGGTAATATCACGAGGAGCCAGTTCCATGCGACTGGGTGCATAGTTCGCCATAAAGCGATCGCCTTCACTATTAATCAGATACGCCCCTTCACCCCGTACCGCTTCTGAAATCAGCACCCCTACGGGATATAAGCCAGTGGGATGAAATTGGACAAATTCCATATCTTCCAGGGGCAAACCTGCGATCGCAGTCATTGCCAAACCATCACCTGAAGACGCGTAATCATTAGAGGTAGTGTTATAAACGCGACCATAGCCCCCTGTGGCAAACATCACCGCCTTGGCTCGCACCACCTCTATACGTCCATCCAAAAGATGGAACATCACTACACCCTTTGCCTCATTTTCTTCCAAAATGAGACGCATCACATACCATTCTTCATAAACTTGCACCCCATAACGCCGCAGGTTGTTAACCAATTCGTGCAAAATCGCATGACCGGTCTTGTCAGCCGCGTAGCAAGTGCGGTTGTGGGAATGTCCGCCAAAAGCCCGTTGGGCAATGCGCCCATCGGGTAAGCGAGAGAACAAAACGCCCATGTGTTCCAAGTCAATTACCACATCTGGCGCTTCTTGGGCGAGAATTGCCACAGCATCTTGGTCTGCCAAGTAATCAGAACCCTTGACAGTATCAAAAGCATGTGCTTTCCAACTATCTTCGGAATCAACATTTTTCAACGATGCAGCCATACCACCTTGAGCCGCCACCGAGTGCGATCGAATTGGATGGGTTTTAGCAACCACAGCAATATTTAAATTAGGGTCAGTGCGGGCAATTTCTACAGCAGCGCGACATCCTGCCAATCCACCCCCGACAATAATCACATCATGTTCCAGCATAATTAGCCCCTGATTGCAAACCCCTGCTGTTCTATTGTAGAGAGGTGATTAATTAGGTAGTACGTTACATCTCTACAAAAAAATCCCTGCCTATAGACAGGGATGCTATTACAAATTTTGACATTAGGAGTGAAAAGTTAAAAATGAAGATATAGGTCTTCATTCATAACAGACGCGATTAATCGCGTCTCTACTCCTAACTTTTTTTTGTACAGACGCGATTAATCGCGTCTCCTAACTCTTCAGCTAGTCGCTTGTACAGGTTGTTGCTGAGACACATTACCTGGTATGGGTTCCATTTTTGTTTCAGGCCCTACAGGAGTGACTTCAATATGATTTAACAAGGTAGTGACAAACGCAAACAACAAGAAAGGTAGCGATAGCAGAACGACAAGGCCAGCTGTTGCTAAAGCGTACACGGGCCGCTTGGCACCCATAAGCGCCAAGGCTGATGCCAAACTTAGGGTAATTGTAATCAACCAAACAATTATTTGACCGTAGATATCACCGAAAGTCAGGGTACAGACAAACCGATATTTTTGAGTATTATTTCCGCTCATCACATTTGCCTCAAGTCTCTCCTAATAGGTTCTACGTTAGAACTATGTTTGCCTTGTAGACAATTTCTAAATATTTTTGCAAGCTTCGTAATATAACTTCATAATCGGCTTTTTTTGTTACAAAGCGTAATTTATAGTGCAGTATGACGGAAATACACCAACCATACGCTACGGGAAGCCCTTCTTTTGTAGTCGTCGCTACCTGTAATTCTCTCCTTCTCTTGTAGTACGAAATAATTTCACTGTTAGTTTCCTAACCCGCCTGAAACAAAAGTTAAAGGCTAATAGATAAAGTCTACTGAAAATAGATTAAAGATTTTTGGATATATCTTAGTCATAAAGAGATAAATTTTGCTATTAGCAAGTAACTGAAGTGCCTTGCAGGATATGACTTTTAGGTTAAGTTAACACTATGCACTGTGTTGCGCTCTACCACGTTGTACTCCTTTGGAGAACCCGTAGAGTAGTAGATGGCGTTGTATTATGCCGTAGCTTAATACACCATCCCAATAACGCTCCCTAGCAGACTGAAGCCAATGTGCTTAACAGTCAGCACAAAGACTAAGGAGCTAGGTGTTGATATAGGCTAAGTTTTTTGTTAAAAGTTTTCGCAATCCGAATGAACTCCTTAACAAATAGGCTCTTTGCCTAAAGCAAAAATTATTTTTGTCATCTGCCAAATTCCAGATATTTAGAATATGGTATTTAATTTTTTGATAGTAAATATTAACTAGATAAATCCAGTAAAGCCAGAATGGAAAAACCAATTTTTTGATGTTAAATTTTGAGTATTGCCCGAATTTGTTGACTTTAATCAACAAAACCATTTATTTTTCGTGGCAATATTGTTTTAGGAGTGAACGTGAATACTATTTTTTTTCGTAAAGGTGTTTTTTGGTTGCCAAGTATAGCTGCTCTTACAGTCCTGAGTAGCGGCTTATCTGCAAGTGCCCAGACAGTTGAGAAGGTGAATAGCCAAACATTAACCGACCCTTCCGCAACCGTAGCGTCTCCCAACGAGTTTAGTACAGAACTAGACACTGTAAGCCAAAATCTCTCTACAGAAACAATTGAAACATTTACAGCAACAAATTTAGCTAAGGTACAGCAGTCCCCAAACCCTGCGATACAGGAAAACGCCAATGTAACGCCTACACCCATTCCAGGCACAGTGGCAACCTCATCTGCAACACTTACCTCTGAGTTTGTAGAACCGACTTCTCAAACTACTTCTCAAACTACTGTTCAACCATCTGCTCCCAAAGTAGCGCAATCGGATATTGATTTAGGTAGAACTACCCGTGGCGGCAGCAGCTATATTGGTGTGGCTGCTAACATTGGTTTGAGTGGTGGTGACACGTCTTTGGGCGATGGTAACTTCGCGGTAGTCAGCAAAATCGGACTGACAAATTCTATATCGGTGCGACCCTCAGCCGTATTTGGGGACAACACCACAATTTTACTTCCTATCACCTATGATTTTACCTTTAAGTCAGCAGATGCTTTTAGCGAACCGTTAGCGATCGCACCTTACATTGGAGTGGGTGGAGCTTACAAAACTGGTGATGATTCGCAATTTGCCTTTTTGGTAACTGGTGGCATTGATGTGCCTCTAACTCCTCAATTCACTGCAACGGCTGCTGTGAATGCTGGGTTTTTTGATCAAACTGATGTAGGTTTATTGGTAGGAGTTGGTTACAACTTCACTGGCTTTTAAGAGTTAGGAGTTAAGAGTTAGTAATGTTTTACTGATAACTCTTAACTCCTAACTCCTAACTTTCTATTTGGGGGTAACTTTATCAATTACCTTGATTTGGCCATCGTCTCCTACTGTCCAAACATCGTAAACACCGACGACATCGCCGTTAGCATCAACATCTACGTTGCCACTGGCTCCTTGATAGTTAATCTTTTTACCAGCTTTAAGTAACTTCAATCCCTCGCAGACATCGGTAACTTCCGTACCAGGCCCATCAGCCACTTCACGGATTTTGCTAGCTATACCAACACCTGTATTTTGTTTAGCAGATTGTGCCGCCAATGTCAATAAGGCAGCCGCATCCCAAGCTTGAGGAGCGTATTCGCCTGGCGCACCGCCCTTTTTATCCTTCCACAATTTGTTAAAAGCTTCTAGTGCTTTACCATCAGAACCGGGTACTGTACCGATCGCTCCAGTTAAAATGAATTTATCACCATCTTTGCCAACTTGTTCGGGAAAAGTCGGTGATTTAACTCCATCTGTCAGTAAAATTTGTACTCCCTTTGTCACACCTTGCTGATAGGCGGCTTTTAAGAACAGACTACCAGTTTCAGCATATAGTACAGCTAAGACTGCATCTGGTTTACCAGCAAAAGCAGCAGCCGCTTCTGTATCAAATGTCTGGGCTTTTGGATCGTAGCGAACAGGCTTATCCTTATTAACTATAGTTCCACCCAATTTTTCAAAAGTTTGCACAAATGCTTTTTCAAACCCAACGCCATAGTCGTTATTAATCACAACTGTAGAAACTCGCTTGAAACCTTTTTTTCTGGCAAGTTGGGCTAAAGCTAGTGCTTGGTAGGTATCAGGGGGAGCAGTACGCGCCCAAAAGCCTTTATAGTCGCCTTTTTGAGCTTTTTCAGTAAAGACAGGACTGGTACTACCAGGGGAAACCAGCATAACTTTATTTGGTGTGGCAATAGAGACTGCTGCACTAGAGACGCTACTGGCAAAGGAACCAACTACACCTGCTACTTTATCTAAAGTTGCTAGCTTGGTCATACCGGCTGCACCCGCTCTGGGGTCGGTTTGGTCGTCTACTTGCACTAAGGTAACTGGTTCGCCATTCACCCCACCGCAGGCGTTGACGGTATCAACGAGTAAAGGAACAGAACCTAACATCTGCTGTCCAACAGAAGCTAAGTCGCCTGTTGTCGGTAGCAGGGAACCAATTTTTAGCCCTTTATCACTGCTTGTAGTAGTTGAGTTTGCTGCTGGGGTAGCGGTATTTCCGGTGTTAGCTGTGCCATTGGGGGTACTATTATCACCACAAGCCGCAACTAGGAACCCAATTGCTAGGGTAGCTATACTGAAGGTTAAGGCGGCGCTAATTTTTCTCATAAGTAACTTTGACTCCTCAGATATTTAGGAGCCTAAAAGTAAGATTCAAACTAGATTTTTAAATTAGCTGTATCTTATCAAGACTCCAAAAGATAAATCATATCATCCATCTTTGGGAGTAGAAATATTTACACTAGATTAGTATTATTGTTCCACACAGAACATATTCTGTGTATCAAAGGTGTCTATTAAAGGCTGGAAAACGGAGAGGGAGGGATTCGAACCCTCGGTACGGAGTTGCCTGCCGTACAACAGATTAGCAATCTGCCGCTTTCGACCACTCAGCCACCTCTCCATGACTCACGAATATCAATGTTATCAGACTTGCTCTTAAGAGTCAATAGTCATTTGTCATTGGTCATTTGTCATTTGTCATTAGCCGTTGGTTATTTATAAAACACTAAGGACTAGGGACAAATGACTAATTTTTTAAAGGACTTGCGATCGCATCCAAGCCAGGGGCAAGGTGCGTAATTTTTTCCACTGGGGAACGTAAGCCCGTTGACTGAACACATCATAATCGTTGCGTTCAATCACCTCTAGAATCTGACCGTACAGCATTGATGCTGCCCACACAGGCCAACGCGCATCGGATGCTAAATAACTAATTCCTCGATCGGATGTGGTATAAAATTGGCGGGCACGGTCAATTTGAAAGCGCATGAGTGAGCGCCAACGATCATCTACTACACCTTTGAAGAAGTCTTGCTCGGTGTAGTTGAATTTTGCCAAGTCCTCAAGGGGAATGTAGATTCGTCCCCGTTTGGCATCTTCTCCCACATCCCGCAGGATGTTGGTGAGTTGATTGGCAATTCCCAGAGCGATCGCTTCTTCTATGGGAACATAAGGTTGTTTGTTCTGCTGCCACGGAGCCGTGTATATGGTGCTATCTACACCCATAACTGCTGTTGACATTAAGCCGACAGTACCAGCAACGCGGTAACAGTAGAGGTATAAATCCTCAAAGGTTTCATAACGACTGCGATATAAGTCCATGCGCTGACCGGCAATCATATCCCGAAAGGGCTGAATGTCCATCGGAAAGCGCTGGAGGGTATCAACTAAAGCGACATCGTAATTTTCTAATGGCTGTCCCGCAAAAATCGATTCCAGCTGCTGTTCCCATAGGTCTAGGGTTTCTGGCGTGGTAATAGCAGATGCGGGCCCATCCACCAATTCATCTGTACGGCGACACCAAGCGTAAATTGACCAAATAGATTGACGTTTTACCGGACTCATGAGCAAAGTACCCAGGTAAAAAGTCTTGGCATACTTTGCTGTGAGATGTCGGCAAAGTTTGTATGACTCGTCTACAGAGACCAGCGTTTTCATGCGCGGGGGGGAATCAGGCAGTTGCAGCATTCGTTGCGGGCGGTCGGGTGAGCGTTTGCAGGTTTGAGGAATTTGCTACCGGGAGAGCCTCAGAAATGGCCTGCGCTGTCAGCTTACCAGAAAGTACGGCACCTTCCATACTGCCTAAGTAGCGTTGCATGGTATAACTTCCGGCGAGATAGAAGTTGGCAATGGGCGTAACTTGTGCGGGACGGTACTGTTGGCGGCCAGGGGTCGCTTTGTAAACTGAACGCGGCGTTTTCACCACATGAGATTTCAGCAATGTTGCTGGATTGTCTCCCCCAAAGTGGTCGGGGAAAAGTTTTTCCAATTCAGCAAGCGTTGCAGCCACAATCTCCTCATCAGATTTGGCAATCCAATCTTTTGCCGGAGCTAGAACTAATTCCAGCATTGAGCGATTGGGGTTGGCGTATTCACGGCAGGTATTGCTCATATCAGCATAAACGCTTAGGAGGGGCGATCGCGAAAAAAGCAAGTGATCAATTTCTGTAAGTTTCCGGTCAAACCACAGATGCAGGTTAATCACTGGTACTCCTTCTAAACCGTCTAGCTTCTTGAAAAACTCCATCAGCTTCCAAGGTTTAGGCAACATGACCTTCAGAGGATCAACCGACATGGCAGATACATAAGAATCTGCTGTGATAACTTCATCTTCTGCCCCATTTAAGCCTCGAATCAAATATCCTTTTACCGTGCCATCGGCGTTGAGCAAAATCTCTTTCAAGGGGGCATTCAACCGCACTTCTCCACCGCGTTCTGTGATGTAATCTACGATCGGGCTGCATAGACGTTCTGTGGGAGAACCATCCAAAAATGCAATCTTGGAGCCATATCGTTCTTGCAGGAAGCGATTCAGTGCAGTTAACAGAATCGTTGCTGAAACTTCATCAGGATTGATAAAGGTGAGTGCTTTACATGCGGCGATAAAAACGTCACTAGTTACTCGCTCGTCAACACCTTGCCTTTTCAACCACTCTAAGAAGCTGTATTTATCCATCTCTTCAACATACTTTTGACCTCGAACCACTGCTGGAAGTAGGCCAACTGCAAACCGAATCTTTTGCTCCCAAGTCAACATGTCTTTGTTGCGAAGAATCGATGCAATCACGTTGAAAGGAGATGGAATATCTGGAACATCAAAACGTGAGAGTGTCCCAGGCTTGTCTGGTTGATTAAAAATCAACGTATGATCTTTCCACTGGAGTCTGTCTTCAATGCCCAACTCCTTGAGCAATTGGAGCATATTCGGATATGCCCCAAAGAAGGCGTGTAACCCGGTTTCGTACCAGTCGCCGTCAGAGTCTTTCCACGCCGCAACAAGACCACCCAATACGTCCCGGCTTTCCAAGACAATGGGAGTGTGACCTGCGTCCGTGAGATATTTCGCGCAGGAAAGTCCTGCTAGACCAGCACCCGCGATCGCTACTCGCATTTAACCCTAATGCCCTTCAATATTTCTTAATGGTTTTGTCGATTCTCATTATACGTTGCAAACTGTAACATTTGGCAGTTATTGTGCGATCGCTTCCCCAAAAAACTTTTCCTAAAGGGAATTTTGCCTACGCACACCTACCCAAAAAAATTGCTAATACCATTGTTGGTAATAGGTTTTGGCAAACGTTTCTTCTAGATTTATTACAAGAAATTTAGATAAACAAAAGTAATTCCTTTGACTGAAAATAAGTAATCTCAAACGTGGTATTAAACTAATTGATTTCTTTGGGAATCAGTGTATCTACTCTGAAAAAATATCTAGGGCAGTGCTTAAAGACTACTAGTTGATCCCCTCTCTATTTTCCTTCGATGGATATATTGACAATGTAAAAATCAAGACTAATTTAGGACTTACGCACTTTCCACAACGAGACTCAAAACCTTTCTTTTAAAGCTTCTCACTCCCCATAAAGATGTAGGATAAAAGTTTATACCCTCTAGGTTGAACAACTCAGTTGTTTACCGCAGAACTTATAGGTAAAAGATTATGAGTGTATCGCAAGAGCTAAAACGCTTTGGACATCACCTGATTCTGGGTATTTCCGGCACTACATTAAGCGATGACGATAAACGCGCACTCAGTCAGTTAAAGCCGATTGGGGCGATCTTTTTTGCTAAAAACTTTTTGGATAGCACCCCATATCAGGTTTGGCTAGAAAGCTTCAAATATTTACAAAACCAGATACGAGAATATACTGAACGTGATTTGATGTTTATGACTTTGGATCATGAAGGAGGTCGTGTGATTCGTACACCACTGCCGATTACGCGGTTTCCTCATGCGTTGTTGCTGCGATCGCACGCCCGCGAAGTAGCAAAAGCCACAGCAGTAGAACTTAAATCACTAGGAATAAATTTATCTTGGGCACCTGTAGCAGATGTTTTTTCCCATCCTCACAATCCCGTGATTGGATCTCGTGCCTTTGGTAACACTCCCGAAATTGCTGCAAAAGATGCTCGTGAGTACTATTTTGGACTTCAAGAGTCAGGAATTTTAGGATGCGCCAAACACTTCCCCGGACATGGAGACACCAGCAAAGACTCTCACATTGAGCTACCAATACTAAATCTAACTTTAGAAGACCTGCGACTTCGAGAACTTATACCTTTCAAAGCCTTAATCGAAGTACAGATTCCTTTAATCATGACTGCTCATATTTTATTTACTAAGATGGATGCTGATGTACCAGCAACGCTTTCTCAAGCTATCCTCAAAACCATACTTAGAGAGGAACTTGGTTTTGAGGGAGTAGTTGTATCTGACGACTTAGATATGAAAGCGATCTCAGATATGTTTATTAAAGCTGGTACTGTGGCGCGGTCATTTCATGCAGGCTGCGACCTGTTTATTGTTTCGCGCAATATCAACTCATCATCTATTGAAAGAACTTATCATATTGCCGAAGATTTTGTTGATTCCCTCAGCAAGGGTAGCTTGGATGAATCAGTAGTGGAAGCAGCCAAAGAAAGAATCGATAAACTACTGGCAGTAACACCGCAATATCCCGTAAATGCTCTGGATAAAGATATATTATTGCAACATGCTCAATTAGCGATCGCTAGTTCCTATTCATAATGGGTGGTATAGGGGTCGAACCTATTTCTGCGAGTTAAGAGCTATCTGCACAGCCGTTAGTTATGCCAACCACCCTAGTGTAATTTAAATAAGAAATAAGCAAGTGCGATCGTATTACATCGCGAATCTCGTAACACAAAACTTAGATATAAATCCACCAGGGAGGTACTGCCCCTCCTATTTCTGTGTTATCAGCACAGCGCCTCGCTTTTCGGCTTCAGGTGGAAAAAGAGGAAGATGGAGGAATCGTAGCTTGCTTACCGTAGGGTACCCGTACAGTTTGCTGTACCCTGGTTTTCAAGACCAGTTGCCGACCATTCAGCAGCATCTTCCATTGAGGGGTATCTGACGGGGCTTGAACCCGCTATGACTGGTTCCACAAACCAGCGCCTCGACCACTTTGGCTTCAGACACCATCAGTGGAATCAATGGGAATTGAACCCATAACCTCCTGCTTGCAAAACAGGCGCTCTATCCATTTGAGCTATGACCCCATCAAACAAGTGAAAAACTACAAGTAAAAAATAATAAAGAAAGACAAATAATTAAATTCTTTTTTTTGACTTTTGACTTGTTTAGGCGGGAGTGGTAGGACTTGAACCCACAACTTTCGAGGTAGAAGCTCGAAGCTCTATTCCATTGAGCTACACTCCCAAAATTTGGTAGTCCTGGCATGGAATTTAACCTGCAACCCTTTGCTTATAGGACAACTGCTCTACCGTTGAGCTACAGGACTACGCAAGCGAGTGGAGGGACTTGAACCCACGCACTGAGTATGGCGCACTCAGATGCTACCGATTACATCACACCCGCATCAAGCTGGTAACAGGAATTGAACCTGCAACCTACTGATTACAAATCAGTTGCTCTGCCAATTGAGCTACACCAGCATTAATTTTGGTGACGCAGGCAGGAGTCGAACCTGCTGATGTTCAGGTTATGCAGCCCCACGAGCCACCGTTGCTCTATCCCCGCATATTCACCAAATACCCCTGACTGGATTTGAACCAGCAACCTCTTCGTTCTAAGCGAAGCGCCTCTTCCGTTGGGCTACAAGGGCAAAATCTGAGTGGCAGGGATTGAACCTGCGACCTGGAGTTCCCAAAACTCCCGCGCTCCCAACTGCGCCACACCCAGATATTTTGGTACAGGATTTGAACCTGCAAAAAACAAGATCCTCGGTAAGCGTGCGTTTTCCATTCCGCCACGAGAGCTTGTACCAATTCTCTAAAATCTGGTAACAGATTCAAACTTAGAAACCCAGATTAAATCTGACTTTCTTAATTACGAATTAGTATTGGTACTCCTGGTGGGAGTCGAACCCACAACGAAACAGATTTTAAGTCTGCCACCTCTTCCAATTGGGCTACAGGAGCAAGTTTTGGTACTGTTGGTAGGAATCGAACCCACAACTTACCGTTTTTGAGACGGCAGCCTCTTCCAGTTGGGCTACAAGAGCAAAGTTTGGCAGCCCCACCAGGACTCGAACCTGGAATCTTCGCCTTCAAAGGGCGCTATGTTGCCAATTACACCACAGAGCTTTATTGCCAGGGCAGGGTTTGAACCTGCAACCTCATCGTTCAGAGCGATGCGACTTACCAATTCGTCCACCCGGCAATGATTGGCTGCCTCAGTAGGACTCGAACCTACAACCGCGCGGTTAACAGCCGCTTGCTCTACCATTGAGCTATGAGGCAACGAAGCCCCCCAGGCCGGAATCGAACCGACGACCTCCTGTTCTTCAGACAGGCGCTAACTACCAACTGAGCTACCGGGGGATAGGAGAAAAGATCATGTAACGAGAGCGGAGGGACTTGAACCCTCAAATCTTCAGTTTCGTAGACTGAGATGTTATCCGATTACACCACACTCTCAAAGCGGAGAGGACAGGATTTGAACCTGCGACGGGTAAAACACCCGTTTCCTCTTAGCAGGAGGACGCTTTGGGCCACTCAGCCACCTCTCCATAGTGGGTCGAGCAGGATTTGAACCTGCGTGCAAAAAAGAACAGTTTTACAGACTGTCGCCTTCAGCCAGACTCGGCCACCGACCCATAATCATTCCCTCGACGAGAATTGAACTCGCATCTGTGTTTTGAAAGAACACTGACTTAACCATTCGTCCACGAGGGCATAATTGAGCCAATTTTAAATTTTAAATTTTAGATTTTGGATTAAATTTTTTAATCTAAAATTGTCTGACACAGGGACTAGGATTTGAACCTAGAACATCGGATTTGGAGTCACGAGGTGTTGCCGTTACACCATCCCTGCATTTGGTGGCAGAGGCGGGATTTGCACCCGCATATACCAGGGTATGAACCTGGGGCTTTGCTGATTAAGCTACGCTGCAACAGAGGTCAGGACGGGATTTGAACCCGCACTAATCGGTTTTGCAGACCAACGCCTTACCAACTTGGCTACCTGACCATTTGGGAGTCCCGACGAGATTCGCACTCGCAATCTTCAGTTTGAGAAACTGACGGCTTAAACTATTCGCCTACAGGACTGCAACCAGGGTGACGGGAATTGTAGCTTGCTTCCCGCAGGGTACCCGCAACATTTCCGCAGACAACGGAATGCTCTAGCCAGTTGAGCTACACCCCGATTTTTTTGGAATCTGTGCCTAATGTTTTAGGTTTTTAGGCACAGATTTTTTTGGTGAACTTGCCCATTTATTATTTAGTTTTCAAGGTTCAGACAAATTACTTTTAACTGTTAGAAAAACAACCGAAACTCTAGATAGCAAATCTGTTTTGTATTACGGATGTATTCTGTAGTTTTATTGAGTGCAAACTCAAAACTTTTTTGGTTGATTGCTTCTACTTCCGATGGTTTGCAAGTAGGAACAGCTTGATTGACTGGGGACGTTGGTTTATTCCAACGCCTGTTTTTTAGTTGTATGTAGAACATGACTTTGACCCTTGAGAAGCTTTGTCTTTCGCTTCACTACATTTATACTACAAAATACTACAAGAGGTGTCAAGGGGTTTCGGAAAAATTTTTTGAAATTGTCTATAAAAGCTTCTGCACTTATATTTGAGGTTGCTAAACCCTCTGAAAAGTCAAACTACAGCTTATGATTGGGTGAATCTTTAAAAGCCTGACGTGACAAACAACTCCCTCAAGCGACAACAGATAATTAGTTTTGTCGCGATCGCCTCTACGATTACAGCTTGTAGTATGGCCCCACAATTGGGGTTGAACAAGCCTTTAAGCAAAATCCATATTGGACAAGTTCAAGCTCATCCAGCAAAGAGCCAAATTAATGCCCAACTACCGCCAGCCAAAGTAGAAAACCCTACCTTTACAGTCCCAGCTAAATTTCAAGGAAAAACAGTTTATCAGGTGCATCCTAGAAATAACGAGAAGGTTATTGCTCTAGGCATTGATGATGGGCCCTGGCCGAAGACAACCCTAGAAATGCTGGATATCCTGAAGCAAAATGATGTTAAGGTGACATTCTTTTGGGTAGGACAAGCTTTGCAAGTAAATCCTGACCTAGCAAAGCAAGAGGTAGCTGAGGGACACGCCATTGGCAACCATACTTGGCATCATTGGTATCGACGAATGGATGAAGCCACAGCCAAGAGTGAAATTGATCGCACAGCCGACCTGATATACAAAACTACAGGAGTCAAAACTGCTCTGTTTCGTCCTCCTGGAGGCTTTTTAAACAATGGACTAGCCGCTTACGCCAAAAGCCAGAAAGACGCTGTAATTATGTGGTCGCTAACTTCAGCCGATACTGATCCTCACGCCAAACCGCAAGCATTTGTCAATAATGTATTGAAAGGTGCGAAACCAGGTTCTATTGTTTTGATGCATGATGGTGGTGGCGATCGCCAAAGAACTGTACAAGCATTGCCACAAATCATCAGTGGACTCAAACAGCAAGGCTACCGATTTGTGACAATTCCCGAACTGCTAAAAATGGCGCAATAAACGGCGAGAAATATTACTCCCCGAATTTTAGATTTTAAATTTTGGATAATGGAATTGAAGAATCCAAAATCCAAAAAGGTCTGTTCTGGCAGTGTCTCCAAGAGTTATCCCCGAACTTCAACGCCAGAACAAATCTAAAATCTAAAATCCAAAATTGAGTCCCCCTACTATTTTGTTTATTCGCTCATGACAGAAGCACAAGCTTGAGATTCTTGCCAGAGTTTGTGCAAAAAGAACTCAGCGCGATCGCTCATAGTGGTGAAAAATACACCTACAGCATCCTTAGAACTATCTAATAGCCAAGAACCCCGCAGGGTGACTTCCATATATTCAGCATCGCAAGCAGAGAGGGCAATGATTTCTCCGTCATCCCTTTTTACCTCAGCCTTAAGCACTCCTGCTAAATCAACAGGAAGCAAAAAGGAAGCGGTACTGGGTTCAATGCATAAACTTTGCCCAACTCGCAGGGCTAAAATCACTCGCTGCGCTACCCATTCTTCTAGCGACAGAGTGAGACATTCCAAATAAAAGCTGCTTTCAGTGTAAGTTAATTTCAGCATTCCTTATGCTCTCCTGTTATTCCAGGCTTCCTTGCATATCTATCCAAAACTGTTCGGCAAAAGAAATCGCGGGGTGGATTGGTGCTTTTGGTTTGGTACGCAGTTGCATACCAACCTGAAACAGGGTGCGATGACCTTTACGGGAGTTACATCTCTCACAAGCTGTGACTACGTTATCCCAAGTGTGAGAACCGCCTCTTGATCGCGGCATCACATGATCTAGCGTTAGATGTTTGCCGCTACCGCAGTATTGGCAAGTGTGATTATCTCGTCGCAACACTTCCCGCCGATTCACTGGCGGAACTTTCCACATCCGCTCATTAGAAGTAACTGTTAAGCGAATGTGTTTTGGCACATCAATTACCAAACTGGGTGAGTGAACTCGCCATCCGCCTTCTGTGGTAAAACCTAGCGGTTGAGCTTTGTCTGTTAATAACAGCACAATCGCCCGCTTGATATTGATCCGACACAGTGGCAAGTAATTTTGAGAAAACACCACCACAGATTGCTCTAACACTTGCATTGCGTTCGCGCCGCGCATTGAAGATATCGTCACAGCTTAACTCCTTATAAAAAAACCCCCGCTTCAAGTTTTTAGTGAAGCGGGGGTTAGAATTGACCGGAAAATTTTCTGGTCTCATATTGGTACAGTATTCCTTTCTCTGTACCCCCCTGTTTCTTCATCTAGTTCTGGTTTTGCAATCAGCGCACTAATGCTGAGATGTCTAAAGTCATAATTACCCTCTGTGATTTGCCCATAATTTCGGCTACCATCGCCCATAAATAAATACTCCACTTCCATAGCAGCCGATTCCCAACCGGTTCGGCAATTGGTGGCACACAAAATTGAAATAGAGATGGGGTAAATGGATTTCACAGAAAATTTCACCTATTGAATATCGCTTTAAACATACTACACTTGTATTACTATCTTGTCTATACCTTTAAGGAGAAATAGTGATGCATACGATCGCTCGCACCCCAACCACCGATATGGAAGTTACCAGCATCCGTCTAGAGCGAGAACTGAAAGATAAGCTTAAAGAAATAGCTGGCAATCAGGGATATCAAGCTTTGATCCGAGATATCCTTTGGAATTATGTCCAGCAAAAATCAGGTGAATGGAAGCCTCGATTTTCCCGAACCGACATTCGAGCTAGCATCGCTGCCACAGCTCAACAAGAAGAACGCTGTGTACTCACAGGTGAACTAATTCAACCCCAAGAACCGATGTTGTTAGGGCTGACCAGGAATGGCGATATGGTTCCTCTAAGTGTCGAGAGTTTGGCTGGATAATCTTATATTCAGGCAATGCAGCTCAGTTATTTTTGCTAAATAATTGGGCTGCATTCAGAATTTAGCTTTATTTTATCTAATGAATAAAACTTATTGTTAAGAATTTTAAGACTAAAATAATAACAAAATTTTACAAGATTTTTAAAATAGATTCAGTGCTTTTACGGTTAGGGCTGGGGGATTTTCCCTGAGATTCTAGAGAAATTACGGTTTATGTATACTTACAGACAGGATATTCTAAGTCAAAGTTAGTTAATTATCTCAATATTAATAAGATAAAGCAGCCAAAAATAATCAGGCTAGGACATTTTAGAATATCCTAAGTATCTCACTACCTATGTAGCAATTTGCTTAATATAACGGGAACTTGGCCATCTCCCATAGAAAAGGGCTATAACAGGTGAGAGAAAGTATTCATACAAGAATTGTCAATTATCAAGGTGGAGCAACACAACTAACGGTGAAGAATATACCAAGAGGTTGGGTGCAAAAACAATGGAGTTATTATCCGAGGGCGTGCCAAGAATGAAAAAGCCTTTATCGTCGCCGCCACATTATGTAGATGACATAGATCGACTACAACCTTACCAAGTCAAGCTGATGCAGCATCAGGAAGAACCTGCCCACAAGTTGGTAGAAAAGATTAACCAAATCATTGCCAATAGCTCTGCTACGGCCTTGATGCTGCAAGATATTGCCAAATTACTAGGAGTTGTCTTTCAAGTAGATTGCTGCTGCTTGGTTTCAATAACGGGTGAGGCATCCGACGAAGTCACTACTAGTAATTGGTGTGCTGATGAGTATCTAGCGTTACCATATCCAGAAGAAATGTTTTCGATGGAACAGTTGCTTATGCACTCGCCAGTGCTGCAATGTGCTGCTGAACCATTGACTATTGAAGATATTTCCATAATTCAGAACAGTCTGGTAATTGGGTGTCAATATTTGCCACTACCGATAAAAGCAGTTTTGGCAATTCCAACCCGGCTTGGTGGCAATAATAATGGCGTGATTAATCTGATTAAATTCCAACCCTATGATTGGAGTGAATCTGAAAAACAACTGCTAAAACAGGTGGAATCGGCTTGCGCGATCGCTTTTTCTCGCGTAGCACAAGCCCAGCTAATTGCTCATCAACAACAGTATCTGCAAAAGAGCAATCAGTATCAAAGCTTGATCAAGCAACTAACATTACTGAGCCGTAGCAACTTGGAGCTTAATCAAATGCTCCAGTTAGTTATCGCCTCTACTGCCGAATCTCTACAGGCAGATCGGGGTTTGCTCATATTACTAAAATATACAGACCCACTATTTAGGACTCAGGCTAAAAAACAAATTCCTAAAGCGAAAGCTAGAGTGGTTGGTGAATGGGCTAAAGAAACACAAATTTCTCGCACTACTAAACCAGATACCCTAGAAGATAAGTCTTTCTTGCTTTCAGAGTGTGGTTTATGCCAGCGTGCTTTCATAGATTCTGCAAAATCGGTAATCTTTGATGATTACACAGAGCAAAATGATACTTCTTCAGCTGCTCCATTATTTGCAATAGAGCAATTGCCTGCGGTTTTATTAGTGCCATTAGAGAGTCAAGGTAAAATCTTAGGATTCTTAGTGCTACAGCAATCTTTCACTCGCAATTGGCAAGCAGCAGAATTAAACCTTGTGGAACTGGTTTGTGCTCAAGTAAGTAACGCCATAATTCAGTCACAGACATTGCGCCAAGTGCAAACTTTGGTAGATGAGCGGACGGCGAAACTACAGAGTAGTCTAGAACTCCAGGCAAAGTTGCATGAAAGAACCCGGCAGTATGTTGAGCAACTGCGGAAACTCAATGAACTCAAAGATGAATTTTTGAGCAACATGAGCGATCGCTTGCGCTATCCTTTGACAAACATGCTGATGTCAATTCGGAACTTACGTTTGCCAGGAATCGCTCCAGAGCGTCAGGTTCGATACATGGATATTCTAGAGCAGGAATGTACAAAAGAAATCAACTTGATTAATGACTTGTTGACACTCCAGAAACTAGAGTCGCCTCACGAAGCCCCGCAATTAGAATCTATAGATTTAAATACTAGAATTCAGAATATAGCAGCATCTTTCGAGAAAAAACTCGCAGAGAAAGGATTAAAGATTTCTGTAGATTTACCAGAAGAATCACTAAAACTGCAAACTGAAGTGGAGAGTTTTGACCGCATCCTGCAAGAGTTGTTAACAAATGCTTGTAAATACTCAGAGCATGATACGACTGTCCACCTTGAAGCCTTTCACCAAGTTGATCAACAAATTGATCGAGTTATCATAAAGGTGAAGAATACAGGACACGCCATATCTCAAGAAGAAGCGACCTACATCTTTGACAAGTTCCGTCGCGGAAAAGGGCGCTGGACTCCAGGGACTGGCTTAGGACTTGCTTTAGTCAAGTCTTTAGTGCAGCATCTGAATGGAGCGATCGCAGTTGAAAGTCTCCCAATTTCGGATTCTGAACAGAGCGAAATTTGCTTCACCCTGACTCTGCCCCAATTTTCTGACGAAAGCAAACCATAATTCTGAAAGTGACTAAACAACAGAACACAACAGAGAACCTTGATTCCCAGTCTCCTAGTGATGACATTAACCTCGAAGGGGATTTGATTGTTGATGCAGTCGAGGCAGCTAATGTAGAAGTTCAAATTGAGAAAATAGCAGAGCGACAGCGACAAATCACCGCCAAAGTCCAAATTCCCCAACCAGTAGAACAAATCTGGAAGGTTCTGACAGATTATGAAGCCTTGCCTGACTTTCTCCCTAACCTCGCCAAAAGTCGTCTAATCGAGCATCCCAATGGTGGAATTAGACTAGAGCAAGTAGGCTCCCAACGCTTACTGAGTTTTAACTTTAGTGCGCGGGTAGTTCTAGACTTGGAAGAATACTTCCCTAAAGAAATTAACTTCCGCATGGTGGAGGGAGATTTTAAAGGCTTTTCTGGTAGCTGGTGCTTAGAGCCTTATTCTTTCGGTGAGTATGTAGGAACAAATCTTTGCTACACAATTCAAGTTTGGCCTAAACTCACTATGCCAGTGGGAATCATTGAAAACCGCCTGAGCAAAGACCTGCGGTCAAATCTCCTGGCTATTCACCAACGTGTCGAAGAGTTAGCCAACAAAGAACCTTATGTATAGTTAAACTATCATTCAGGAATAAACCTGAATGATAGTTTAATTTCGTATATTTTTAGCAAAAAATAATTTTGCTTTTTTCATTTTTTTCAGTACCCCCAGGGGAATTCGAATCCCCGTTACCTCCGTGAAAGGGAGGTGTCCTAGGCCTCTAGACGATGGGGGCATCGGACTCAGACCTTTTATAAGTTAACCAATTTCCTGGTCTTTGTCAACAGCTTTTGCCAAAAAAAGTTTGTGGCGGCTAAACTGGGTGGAGGCAAAAGCTTGAAGAGGATACAAAGACATGGAGACACCAAAAGAATTCTCTAGATGCTTCTGCGGCTTACCGCAGAATTTATCAGCGTCCGCCGCTGGGGATTTAAAGGGACACTCAGATAGAAAAGCTAAATTCAGCAATGGACAGAGGGTATGATGTTGTACCGTGTAAAGTTAATATCTACGGTTTTTTATAAAAGATTTTGAAATAAATCGCTCAAAATCTACAACATGGAAGCATCTTTTGAAATTACCCTACAGATGGCGATCGCCGTCCTTGCAGGCATTAGCGCCCAAGTGCTGGCTGCATACTTTCGGATACCTAGCATCGTTTTGTTATTGCTGTTAGGCATTCTCTTTGGCTCTGATGGCGTCGGGCTGTTGCATCCCCATTTGCTAGGCACTGGATTGGAAGTTATTGTTGCCCTAGCAACGGCAATCATTTTGTTTGAAGGCGGACTTAACTTGGATCTGCGCGAGTTAGGTAGAGTTTCAGTCAGCTTACAATTGCTCGTCACTCTAGGAACGCTGATCACATTGCTTGGTGGGAGTATGGCTGCTCACTGGCTGGGTGAATTCCCCTGGAAGATAGCTTTTCTCTATGCTTCCATTGTTGTGGTAACAGGCCCAACCGTCGTTGGCCCTTTGCTCAAACAAATCAATGTAGATCGGCAAGTAGCAACACTCTTGGAAGGAGAAGGGGTTTTAATTGACCCTGTAGGGGCTATCCTCGCCTTCGTTGTCCTTGATACGATTTTAAACGGCGATGCTGACCCCATTAATGCGATCGTTGGTTTGCTGATGCGCCTGGCTGTTGGTGCGGCAATTGGTGGTGCTGGCGGTTATCTGATGAGTTTGATTTTCAAACGCGCCAGTTTTCTGTCATTCGAGCTAAAAAACTTAGTGGTATTGGCGATACTTTGGAGCCTGTTCACCTTATCCCAAATCATCCGCAGTGAATCGGGAGTAATGACAACGGTAGTTGCAGGAGCAGTTTTTGCTAACTCCTCAGTCCCAGAAGAACGCCTGTTAAGGAGCTTTAAGGGTCAGCTGACAATTCTCAGCGTCTCGGTGCTGTTCATCTTATTAGCTGCTGATTTATCCATTGCCAGTGTGTTTGCTTTGGGTTGGGGTAGTTTATTCACAGTTTTGGTATTAATGTTTGTCGTTCGCCCAATTAATATCCTCTTGTGTACCTGGAACAGTGACTTAAACTGGCGACAAAAACTGTTTTTAAGCTGGGTTGCTCCTAGAGGAATTGTTGCTGCCTCTGTCGCTTCTTTTTTTGCGATTTCGCTGACACAGCGCGGCATTAACGGCGGTGATTCTATTAAAGCTTTAGTTTTCCTGACAATTATCATGACTGTTGTCTGCCAAGGGCTAACAGCTGGCTGGGTTGCTAAATGGCTGCAAATCACCTCCAAAGACGTAACTGGAGTAGTGATTGTAGGTTGTAATCCGTTAAGTCTTTTGATTGCCCGCTTCTTTCAAGAACGAGGAGAAAACGTGGTCATGATTGATACTGACCCCGAATGTCTTGTGCAAGCTGAGGCGCAAAATCTGCGGGTGATTGCTAGTAGTGGGCTAGATGCTGCTGTTTTGGAAGAGGCAGGGCTTGGCTCTATGGGTACGTTTTTGGCTATGACTAGTAATGGCGAGGTGAATTTTGTTTTGGCTCAACGAGCAGCTGAGGAATTTAAGCCACCGCGCGTCTTAGCTGTTTTCCCTCGCGATCCGCAAGCGAATATTTCGGTTAGTAATAAAGTTAATCAAGCTTTTATCCCAGATTTAGCGATTAAAACTTGGAATGAATATTTGAATGATGGGCGCGTCAAGCTAGGGACAACTACGCTAGATGAGTTGGAGTTTTCTATTCAATGCGATCGCATCCAAGAAAAGATTCGGACTGGGGTGTTGATACCGCTATTGATAGAACGAGAAGAACGTTTACAGGTAATGCCAGCTAACCAAGAGTGGGAAATTGGCGATCGCATTATTTACCTGTTGCATGACCCCAGACCTAGCCTTTTAAAACGTTTATCTGGTGCTACCCAATCCACTCCCCTCTCTCTAGAAAAGTTACCAGAGGTTGAAGACCTATCCCTCGCCCAATTACCTCAATTTTCAGCTAGTGAGGCTCCTGGGGGATGAGGTAGAGGGGCAGGGGAGAAGATGCTGTAATTTCCCACCAATAGAGGATTTCAGAGCAAATAAATTCATTTATTTCAAGATGCATAGCACAAGAAATAATGCGTCCAAGATCAGGCCAATAAATCAATTTAGGGACTTCTGCTCCTTGCCCCCTGCCCCCTTTCCTCTTTATTAGCTTTGGGAAGGAATAAATTCGCCTTCTGGCGGTTGTTGCGAATTATCAATTTCTGGTCTTGGCGTTTCTTGATATATTTCCCATTCTTGCCACAGTAAAGCAGATAAATGAACTATGGCAAGAATTAGGGTTGCTACGGAAATCAGATAACTGTGAATTGTGTAAAGGTGTTGGATAGTAACTGTGTTAATAGCTCCACCCCCAGTTAGGATCTCGCGCAGTTGTCCACCAATAAAAGGAATAGCTTCGATAGTTCCTAGTTCAATGTTAAAACGCCAGTATCCTTCCTGAGTCCAATCTAGGATCATCGCTGTCCAATTAAGTGCGATCGCACTTAGGATCAATAAAATCCCACTAATCCAAGCAGCCAGCCAACTCTTACGAAATTGCCGACCTAAAAACATCACTACAATTTGAATCAGAGCGATCGCAATTACCGCGTTACCAGCAATATCATGCGCTCTCCAAAACAACCAGCCGTATGGCAGTTGTGTATTAATCATCTTCAATGAGTTATAAGCTCCGCCTGCTGTCGGTTCATAGTAAAAAGAAAGCATTACTCCGCTAGAGATATAAATTAAGCACAAAGTCAGAATCACGACCGATATTATCGTCGCTACTCGTTGCAAAATCCTGTCGAACTGGGTGCTTTGCATAGCTCACCCCTCCTGTTCTTAACTAGGTATTTATTACTATTATGATTTTAGCTAAGAAATTTTAATAAATGTTGCATTACTCAAATAAAAATATAGTTTTTTAAATAAAATACATAACACCATTCTCAATGAGCTAATAGCGCGGAAATAAACATACCATTTAAAATGACGCAAGAACTTGAAATACAATACTTTTGACTTTCGCCTTGCGCTACTGGCCCGCCTCAGACTTAAGGGACTTCCAAATAAAAAAATGTTCCAAAACTGAGGCAAAAACTCTCTCTATTTCTTCTCTGTGCGTTCTCTGCGCGGCAGTCGCTCATGGGGGAAACCCCCAAGACCGCGCTGCCTTGTCTCTGTGGTTCGTTTCTTGGAATAATTTATTTCTTGGAAGTCCCTTAAGTCTGAGGCTAATAGCCCAATTCCACTCAAGTGGACTGAAATTGTTTAATAGTCGTTTTTAGACGATAGCCTAGCAATGAATTACTAGACGATTGTTAGGACTAGTATCAGATATCAGTTAAATCAAATATTGCACCCAAGCTTTTAAGGGTTCTGCTGAACCATACCAAATCCCAGGACTTCTCGGAGAATGCCTTACACCTTCAATCACTATATTTTCTGCCCCTTCCAGGTGAGCAGCTTCAATGGGTGTGATTCCATCTCCCCAAGTGTTGCCTTTACCACAGGTTAATTGGTAACTACTGTAAGCTAACCAACTACCGCGTCGCCTTTGGCCAAAGATAGTTTTGCCAGCCACACAAACGTAATTAACGTTTTTGTAAAAAGCTCCTGGGTAGTTATTGGTCACAAAATCTAGATTGGAGCGCGTCCAGCGTTCTTGACTAATATGAGGTGTACCCAAGGTGATGAGAGTAGCAATCAGGGGATGCCCTTCCCAGAGTGATGGTTTGACATTACCGCGTCCTAAATAAGGCTTTTCTCCCATGTAGATGCGGGATATCCAACCTCCTGCTGAGTGAGCAATCAAGTTAATTTGAGTAGCATTATGTTGCTCTAATGTATGCTTGATTGTAAGATCAAGTTGTTGCAGAATTGGCGTTACAGGTCTTCCTCCAATAGTGGGTAGCCAGTCACGCAGTTGTAATGGTACTGTAACGGTTGGAAAATCTAACTGTTCTAAGGATTGTTCTAGTTGGCGGTAAGCGATCGCGCTTTCTAGATATCCAGGTACAATAACTGTCGGTAACGGCATTTTAAATTTTGGATGCAAAGTATTGATGAGGATTTGAACTTTTTTGACGAAGAAGTAGTCAGAAGTCAAAAGTTAGAATTGCGATCGTATGACTAACTCCTTTTATAAAAACCCAAATAGAAATAGCTTTGGTAGGGTTTAAGGCTAGAATTTCAAGAAAATTGTACAATTTGCAACAGATTTAGGGGCTGCTGATGTGGTAGTATTTTCACATAGGGGCTAGTCTTGGATAAATAAGTGTGCCATCTGTTACAGAAGCGTAGTTGATTGGAAAACAGGAGAAAAAACGAGGCAACTTCAAGAGATGTTGTTATCTGCTCAAACTTGCGCTTTCAGTTAAGCTTTAATTAATATCTCGGATATTTATTTTAATTGTGTGCGTCATAACAATAAGAAAAGAAATCCAAAGTAGTCGTTTTTAAAATATCTCTTTAGCAAGCTCAAATTGGAACACATGATACAGCGTCATTAGATCAATTAAAAACTTGAATAAATGGCAATTTTGGCGTTTTTATTGCCAGGATATGAAGTTATTATTTCCTTAGTAGGATGCATATCTCGCAATATCTTGCAAGATAATCAAAAAAGAGAAAAACGCTAGTCAACTGCAACTGAGCCGAGTGAACGATAACAGCTATGTCTTACGTCTCCCTGTTTAGAAATATACCAGAACTTTTAAGCCAGCCAATTGGGATAGCAGCTATAGCTTCTATTGGCATCCACGGTGCGATCGCGATGATTGTGCCATTGATGCCTATGGATTCTAACAAACCCAAAGATACAGCATCATCAAAAACAGTTGGACTTTTGGAATTGAGCCAAGCCGACCAAAGCCGTTTGCCGCAAAGCACGCCCCAAGTTGGTTTACAACAACTTCCTCCAATAGCGCCACTTTCTGCTCCCAACTTTAGTGCCCAAACTCTATTACCTCCAGTGGCGCCAGCGCCATCCAGTCAGTTAGTACTGCCTCCGCTACCCGCATCATCAAATAACTATCGAGTTTCGTCTTTGCCTACAAGGCAGTCTTTGCGGATGATTCCTAGTAATAATTTGCGATTTGATGCCTCTAAATTCGATAGTTCTAAATTCAATAACAGCCCTAAATTTAATACCAGCCCTAAATTCTCTCCAGCAACTTCTCCTGTGAATGTCAGTGAGAGCAAATACGAAGCACCTCAGCCTCTTGCTGTAAATAGATTACCAGAATTGCAATCGCAGAAAATACCTGATGATATTCTGCAAAATACCCAATCTCCAAACCTACCTGGCACTAGCCCCATTACAACAGCACAGGTAAATACGATACCACAGATGGCGCAATCGGTTAATAATGGGTCTAGAATTGCTCAAAACCCGTTGATAACTTCTCTAAAACAAGCTCCAAGGGCTGGGGATAGCTTAACTTTAATTAGAGGAACTGCGTCACAAGCACCCGATTTATCTGCCAAAGGAACTCAACTGGCTATAGCACAGCTAGACTCTTACGCAAACCTGAGAAAAGAAGTCCAGCAACAATACCCCAACGCCGAACAAAAACCAGTTATTCGCCAAACGTTACCTACGAAAAAGCCGAATCTTGAAGGTGCTGTTTTGGGTGTATTAGTGGTAGATGCTGATGGTAAAGTCTTAGATATCAAGTTTCAAGATAAGTTAGTTTCCCCGGAATTGAAATCAGAAGCAAGGGAATACTTCAACAAGCAATCCCCCAAGGGAGATAAACGGATTAGTTCCTATCCATTTAACCTAAGTTTCCAAAACAACATTAGCAACACCACTGGGACTACTCAATTATCTGCACCAGGAATCAATAACAATCAGCTTACCCCCAAACCATTTCCTGAACTGCGAATCAGAAATAATCAGCCTGCTTTCTCACCAACAGCTGCTCCCAGACCATTATCTGAACTACCAATCAGAAATAACCAGCCTGCATCCTTTTCACCAGGTACTCTTAAACCATTATCTGCAACGGGAGTCAATAGCAATCAACCTACGACTTCACCAGCAGTTACTTCTGAACCATTCCCTGAACTGCACATCAGAAATAACAAGTTCATGCCTTCATCGGCGGTTACTACTTCCGAATCATTATTGTTGCCAAGAGTCAATAAGAATCAGCTAACACCCTCTACTGAATCGGATGGAAAATTAATAGAACAGTTGCGTGAATTGAAGGAAAACAGACAAATGTCTAATCCAGACAAATAATTACCAGATGGTTATTTTGGATTAAGATACAAGCTCAATGGCACAGCAATTTGAAAGCTAGTACTTTCTGAGCATTGGCATAGTTGCCTTTTATTCAGCCCACCCCAGGTTATAAAGTACGGGATGGGCTGATTTTTATTGGCAAGTGCCTAAACTGTTAGTTGTTTAGGTGTTAGTGTTAAGCCAACACCTAAGCAGCAAAGGATAGTAAATATAAAACTAAAGCGTAAAGCAGGTTAGGGAACACTCTTTCTTTACCAGCCTTGTTCTGCATTCTGAAAAACGTAACCAGCTACCTCCAGAATCTCCTCAGAACTTAACTTACCTTTAAAGGCAGGCATGGCATTTTTACCATTTTGTACTTGGTGGATAATCGCCTCGATTGAGTCGCGATCATAATTTTCTAAGTACTTTAACAATGCTTCCTTTTTCAAGGTTTTCTGGCTAATAAGGATATTACCGCCACCTATATGGCAAGAAGCACAGTTAGCCTCGAAAATTTTAGCACCGTTAGATATTTCGGCAGCTAGTGCTGGACTAATGAATGTCAATTTGAATAGAGCGATCGCCAACAGTAGAATTAATAAAAGTATTCTCAACAGAATTTCCTCGCAACAAGCCTCCAGCAAGAGTATAAACGCGATTAATGCCTGATTAAGTCAAGTTTGATCAAAATTGGCGGTAACGAGTTTACTCCTCTATTGCCACAGGTTACTTAGCGTCTTAGGGGAGGATAAGACTCGTTACCGCCATTTATCCATTGTATGCGTCACTCTAGGAGTGTGATGTGTTGCTATGAGATAATTTCAGAGAATAAAAGCTCAGAAAATCATCTCGTGTGAATGAGGACTCTAGCCTTGGACAGTGATTGTACCAACCATGCCAGCACCACGGTGGGGTTCGCAGTAGAAGGTGTAGTCACCAGCAGGTGCCTCTGCGGGGAAGGTGGTTGTTTCCTTTTGACCAGCACTCATCAGCAAATTCTTATGAGACAGAGATTTGGCTAAAGCGGCATCCTTGGCGGGGTTTTTGGCAGCATCAAACACAACATTATGGGGAGGAACTTTATTGTTGACCCATTCAATTGTGTCACCTGCTTTAATTGTCAACTTTTTCGGTTCAAATGCCAGCATTCCTTTATCGCTACCCAATTTCACCTTGTAGGTTTCAGCCGAAGCACTGGGAGTAAAAACAGCAAAGCTGCTAACAACTAAAAGGATTGTCAACACAGCTAAACTAAGACGTCTCCAGCTTGCCGAAATCAATTTCATGGCTCTCTCCTAACAAACAATTTTTTTTCCTTTCTCATTTTAAATAAAATCAACACCAAAGTATGACAATCTGTCATAGATACATTTTTTTTTTAACAATAGGGAGAAATTTATTGCAAAAAGCTGTGTAATCAGTAATAAATACTAGACTGCGATAGCCCAAAAAGGTTGTGAATAAAGGCAAACGGTAAAATGAGAGATTTTTATTTTTCTTTAGGAATATTTTGACTTTTGAAAAATTTTTGTGCTGCTGTAAGAATGAAAGCAGCAAAACTTTAGTGAAAACTGGGGAATGGGGAATGGGGAATGGGGAATAAGGAATGCCATACCCTATGCCCTATGCCCTATGCCCTATGCCCCAATGACTCAGCACTAATTTCAGGATTTAGTAATAGATTTTTCCGCCTCCCCACTTAGTGCCAACAATTTTGGGTTGTAAGAGAATATGACCGGCGACCGCCTCCAAGTCATCATCTGTCAGATTTCGCATTTCTGTGAAAATATCTGCGCTTTTGATACTAGGGTGGATTTCGGAAATCTCTTCTTCCCCGTCGTAAGTAGTGGGATTTTTCAGATAATCCACCAAGCCTTCAATGTTATTACGGTCGGGTGTTGCCAGTGCCAGGTCTTCTGGAGTGAGTCCTACGTTCTGATTTGTTTTGGTAACTCCCCCAGCATGACATTGGGCGCAAGCGTAATTAAATAAACGTTTGCCTTCTTTGACTTGTTTAAGGCTAAGTACGACAGTATCACCCTGAGTATTTAATGGCACTGTCCGGGTAGCTTTGTCGAGTTCCACTGCTGTCGCGCTACCAACAAGCAACTGAAACGAGAGTAAAACAGTAACCACAACAACGCCAATTAGTCTTCTAAACATGTTTCCCCTTAAAAATTTTAACGCTCGACACAGCTAAGAAAGCGATTCTCAATCTCCAAGCTGCTAATTGCTAATGACTGATTGTTTTTTATCATTAGCTATCAATGATTAGCCAAAGCCTGAGATAACCCTTCAGGTGACCTCGCGATCATCGCCCATCGAGTCGCTAGTACCTTTTGGGCGTATTTCAGACGATATTTGGGAAATAATTGCCTTTGCATCTTCTAACGCCAAACGAGTCTTTTGGTGTTTGTAAGGAATTCCCAGTTGGTTGCACAGAGAAAACACTTTTTCTACAGGAATGCTGTAGTCGGCTGCTATCTCTGCGATTGATAGGTCTGCAAAACCCATAATGCTTGTTAACTGATAGATAGAGATTGAGTCGCTGTAATACCAATATCACGTTAGGAGTGCAATTTGTTGCCCAAAATACTGTTTGGGAATCGGGAGGGGGAGTGGGGAGAGCAGAGGGAGCAGGGGAAGAACTTTTAACTTTTAATTAATTACATTTAGGAAAATTAACGAAAAACTGCCGCATCATGAAGATGAAAGTGGCATTAACCATGCTATGGACAATCATCCTTTGGTCAAATCCGTTCGTCTCCAAAAAGTCGCTGCTGAATTAAGGTGATGGCAACAATCGCTGCTGCTAACAAAAATGCGTACCTAGCACGGTGTAGCGTAGTTAACTACCGCCAATAATGACGATCGCGATCGCCAATCCCAAAAAATTAAGTAATCTTTTCTTGACCACAGACAAATAACAGTCTCTCTTATTACTTGTACCTTGTGTTATTAAGGAGTGAGATTTTACTTATTTGAAATTTTGGTTGAAAATTGCAAGCTAAAATAACGAAAACTTATCAAGAATGCTGATGAAAGCATACTGAGTTTCTCAACAACCGGATTTATGTCAGGATGTTTTACTCATAAACATACATTATGGATTTTGTTCAGGTTGAAACAACTGCACCACGGACTCTAGAAATTCCCCAGATTGCCTTACCGCCCACAGCACTTTCTCCAACCTCTCGAATTCCCAAGGATGCGATTCGCACTAGTTTAAAAGCCTCCACTACAGATTCTGTCTTAGCAGCGGTTTACTCTCTTGGAACTGGCGGGATTTTACTCAGCAATTTTTTGGTGGAATTGGGTGCTAGTCCAGTGGTATTTGGGATGCTGTGCTCTATCCCCATGTTGGTCAATCTTATTCAGCCGTTGGGTGCTTACTTGTCTGAACGTAGCACCAGCCGCTTTCAATATTCTCTTCGGACACACGGAATTGGTCGGCTGCTATGGCTGGTTCTAGTAATCGGTATTGTCGGCATCACCTTGGGCGTGATTAATACTCACCAGTTAGTCATGTTGACACTCTTGATTGTTCTATTCAGCAATCTTTTGGGAGGATTAGGAGCGGCATCGTGGCTAAGTTGGGTAGCAATGATAGTTCCCCGGCAATTGCGAGGCAGGTATTTTGGGATACGCAATAGTGCTGCTAGCCTCGCCAATTTGATTTGCGTACCAATAGCCGGTCTAGTTGTATCACATTGGTATGGTGGAAGTATTCAAGGCTATGGGGTGGTTCTGCTGGTAGGTATAGTGTTTGGGATTGTGGGATTGGGGTGTCAATATTTTCAGGTAGATATGAATCCGCAATCGCAAAACACTTCTTATGGCAAGTTACCTCAAACAAATGAGATTCAACAAGAGGCAAGAGACCTCTTAGCTGGGAACAAGGGGGATAGTTCAGATGGGGATTCGACCCCACCTGTTGCGCCAGCTTCCAGTATCTGGAAAAACTCTAACTTTTTGAGATTTCTGCTGTATTTCAGCTTCTGGGCCCTTGCTGTTAACCTCAGTAGTCCTTTTTTTAACCTCTATATGCTCGACACGCTCGATTTAGACGTGAGCTATGTGACTATCTACAACAGCCTTCAGGCGGCGGCAACTTTGCTGATGCTCATCGTGTGGGGCAAATTAGCAGACAAGATAGGTAATCGTCCCATCCTGATCTGTATAGGGATTTTGGTTGCAGCCACACCACTGCTTTGGGTGGGGATTGGTGCTGATCGCCTTGACATTTGGTTGTGGTTACCCCTGTTACACATCTTGGCTGGAGGTACTTGGGCGGCGATTGACTTGTGTAACAACAATATACAATTAGCGATCGCACCAATTAAAAATCAGTCTATCTATTTTGCGATCGCAGCTGCCGTTGCTGGAGTGAGTGGTGCTTTAGGCACAACTATAGGCAGCCTCATCGTCCAATTTGCTCAGTTTGGAGGCTTACTGGGGTTGTTCGCCGTCTCTAGTCTATTTCGACTAGCAGCGCTTATCCCACTACTTTTTGTCAAAGAGCCAGAGAGAGCATGAAGGAAGCAAAACATTAGAAGTTAGGAGTGAGGAGTTATGAATTTTACACTCATGACT
Source organism: Nostoc sp. (assembly GCF_036919495.1). Lineage (GTDB taxonomy): Bacteria > Cyanobacteriota > Cyanobacteriia > Cyanobacteriales > Nostocaceae > Nostoc. The sequence continues at coordinate 129,051 of NZ_JBALBZ010000206.1, read as the reverse complement.
CTTCACTCCTAGCTCATCACTTTTGACTTTTGACTATTCTGCGGCGGAAGAAGTCAAGGACATTGTTTCCCACAGCACCATCTGAGGTGTTGTTAGTACAGGCTGGTGTAGGGCAATCAGCTGGGTTAGGGTGTTCTTTAATTGGGTACGGGGTACGATATCATCAACAAAACCGTGCAGGAGTAAATCTTCAGCAGTCTGGAAATTCTCGGGTAATTTTTCTCGCAAGGTTTGCTCAATTACTCGCCGACCGGCAAAACCAATGGTTGCCTTGGGTTCTGCCAAAATGATATCACCCAACATCGCAAAGCTAGCGGTAACGCCGCCCGTTGTGGGATTGGTTAATACAGGAATATATAATAATCGCGCATCTTTATGGCGCTGTAGGGCTGCGGAGATTTTCGCCATCTGCATCAAGGAGAGCATTCCTTCTTGCATTCTCGCGCCACCAGAGGTGCAGACGATCACAACAGGATAGCGCCGTTGAGTGGCTTGCTCAATCATGCGGGTGAGTCTTTCTCCCACAACGGAACCCATGCTACCACCCATGAAGCGGAAGTCCATAACCCCAAGGGCAATGGGCAAACTATTGATTTGACCTAAACCAGTTTTAACCGCGTCTATTAAGCCAATTTTCTCTTGCATTTCCCGCAAGCGATCGCTGTAGGGTTTGCGATCGCGAAATTCCAACGGATCGCTTGGACGTAAATGCTCGTCTAGCGGTTTCCAGGTATTATGATCTATCAATTGACGGATGCGCTCATCGCTGTCTACCCGATTGTGATGACCACATTCAGTACAAACCATCTGGTTGGCTTTCAGGTCTTTTGTATATGCCAACACACTGCATTTAGAACATTTATGCCATAGCCCATCAGCAATTTCACGCTCTTGGCGCTCGAGGCTGGTAGATCCTGACTTCCGTCGATTTGCAAACCAATCAAATAGAGACTTTAAACCGCGTGATTCTTCGTTGTTAGCCATTTTTTATTTTATTTTAAGTGGGTATGAGGTCGAAAACATGTCAAGCCGTATCGGATTATCCTTAGCCTTTCGTCATTTGTCTTTACTAATGACTAATAGCTACATCGTCAAACTACGCTTTTAAGCAATTCAGACCTTAATTTTCATCTTTGGTTGCCAGCTTAACGAAAATACTTATGCCAATACAAGTCTCTTGCTCTTTTTTCAGCAGACTTAATTATATGGACATACTGACAAAGCCATGAGAATATCAACCTCCAAATAAGATGCTTTCCCCCTCCTACCCAAATCAATGATTTGTATTGCTAGGTTATGATCAATCAGCATCTGTTGCACTAGTTGTGATTGCCAACGATAATCGTCGTTAACGGATTACGGAAGTCCCCACCTTCTCTGCAAGACCTAACTTGAACAATGTATTCATAAGGTGGGGATTGTGAGCAGCTGATGACGATTGCATCCAGGATATATAAGGAATACCGATTTCTCGGATATTATAGTTAGTGTCTTGACCATCAATGCCACAAGCGAAAACCAAGCTTATAGGTATATGTTGCAAGAAAACCCTTCCCTACGGGACGCTACGCGTAGCTTGCTTCTCCGTTCGCGCAGCGTCCCGCAGGGAAGGAGTAAGGCAGAGCTATGGGTAAAAAATTTGGGTCTTGGGAATCAGGATTTCTGCCCTTGGAGGGATGTTAGTAGAATGGAACTACGGAGTTCTCTTGATATTCCTGATGAATTGGGAGAGCTACATCCGTTTAGACGGCAGGGTAGTTCACAAGGGTAATACAAGTCACAAGCTGAATATTATCAAAATATCAAGGGTAGATGGGGTAATGCTGGTTACAGTCACGAACTATAAATATTTATTATGAATGGGCATTGGGCATGGAGAAGAGGCAGAGGGGCAGGAGGAAGGGTGCAGAGGAGAGGAATTTTCCCCCTGCTCCCCACTCCAGTTCAAGATGCTGGAAAGAATAACCGCAGGTAGCTAGACAAAAGGGCTTCGCCGCTAAATAGAGTAATCACAGATCCTAAAGCCAGAAAAGGGCCAAAAGGCATCTTTTGTCCTAACCTTGGTAGCGATGTCTCTTGACTTGCAGTTTTGCGTCTACCCATAATTACACTGCTGCCAATTAACGCTCCTAGTACACAAGCAATAAAACTAGCTAAGAGCAAATATTTCCAGCCTAACCAGCCTCCCATCATGGCTGCTAACTTGGCATCACCTGCACCCATTACAGTTTTACCAAAAGCAATTGAACCCAATAGAGCGATCGCATCAAATAGCCATAAGCCCAATACTGCACCTACTATTGCCATCATCAGGTGATTTACCAATGCCACGAAACTAGCCTCTGGTAAAAAACCAACCACCATTTGAAACAAAATTCCCACCACCAAACCCGACTGAGTAAGTGGATTGGGTAAAGTCATTGTATCTAGGTCGATAAGCGATAGCGCCAATAACCAACTACAAAAAGCCCAATAGCCTATTGTTAAAGTCGAAACTTGGAATACCAAAAAAACTAGTAAAAAAATTATGCCCGTTACCCCTTCTACCACAGGATAACGGACAGAAATTTTGCTTTTGCAATATCGACAGCGTCCTCTTAACGAAATCCAGCCAAATACTGGTACATTGTCGTAAGCTTTTAGCTGGTTTAAGCATTTAGGACAACGAGAGGGCGGCCAAAGAATTGACAACCCAGCAGGTAGCCGATAAACAATAACGTTGATAAAACTGCCAATAGATGCACCTAAAGCAAAGACCATTACACTCGCCAAAATGGCGAACAAAATGTCCATACAATCATTTGTCCTTTGTCATTTGTCCTGTGTCATTTGTCGTTTATCTTTTGTCCTTTGTCGAGAACTAATGACCAATGACTAATGACCAATGACCAATAACTAATACATGTGCGATTCTATTTGACTCAAGGGCACAAAACATTCTTGAGGTAAAAGAACTGGTTGGTTAGTAAAAATAACTTTACCTCGATGAGTCACACGATTAATTGCTACACCGGAAGGTTGCCCAGCTATTTCGGGATGTACTTCACAGTGAGTATAGTATATCTGCCCGGCGGCTCTGATTAGGGCGGGATCAATCAAAGGCGATTGGTTCTTTGGGGCGGTAAAATTTACTTGACCTTGTCGTAATGCGTACACTATCGACTGTTATTTGATTGCTAGATTTCCCTTTAGTCTACCCGAAACTTATAGCAAAGGTTGCCAAATTGCCCAAGTGGCATTTTAATTATTTTTTTTCGAGAGCTAAAATCAGTGCATCGCCCATAGCGCGGCAACCTAAAAGGTTTTTTCCTGGAGAGATTATATCTCCGGTGCGATCGCCTTGTTCTAAAACTTGCAATACGGCTTGTTCGATGTGATCTGCCGCTTTTGGTTGGTCTAAACCGTAGCGTAACATCATTGCCACACTCAAAACCTGTGCTAAAGGATTTGCCTTATCAAGTCCGGCAATATCTGGGGCGGAACCGTGGACTGGTTCAAATACACCAGGCCCAGAAGCGCCTAAACTAGCTGAGGGTAACATCCCAATACTACCTGTGAGCATGGCAGCAGCATCAGAAAGAATATCACCAAACAAATTGCCTGTGACAATAGTATCGAACTGCTTGGGAGCGCGTACCAACTGCATAGCAGCATTATCTACATATAAATGAGAGAGTTCGATATCTGGATATTCTTGTGAAAGTTGGGTGATGCGATCGCGCCATAACTGAGATACTTCTAATACGTTCGCCTTATCCACCGAACAAAGTTTTCCGCCACGTTTGCGGGCTGCTTCAAACGCGACTCGTCCAATGCGTTCGATTTCCGATTCGCTGTAAACCATTGTATTTACACCGCGTTTCTCACCAGTTTCTGTGGCAAAAATCCCTTTAGGTTTACCGAAGTAAATCCCGCCAGTGAGTTCACGCACCACCATAATATCCACGCCTTCCACAATTTCGCGTTTCAAAGTTGAGGCGTCGATTAACTGGGGCAAAATTTTCGCTGGGCGCAAATTGGCAAATAATCCCAAACCTGCACGTAGCCCTAACAAACCTGCTTCTGGGCGTAAATTTGATGGCAGAGAATCCCACTTATAACCACCAATGGCAGCGAGTAATACAGCATCACTGTTACGGCAGGTATCTAGAGTAGCAGATGGTAGGGGTTCCCCTGTGGCATCAATTGCTGCACCACCAATAAGGGCTTCTTGGAATTCAAACTTCAGATCAAATTGCTTCCCTACGACTTTCAGCACATCTACCGCCACTGCCATAATTTCAGGGCCAATGCCATCGCCGGGTAGTAGAGTAATGCGGTAGTTCTGGGTCATAGCTGATTATTACTAGGTAAATGCTTATAGATTAAATATCATACCTAGCAAAATGTACCGATGGAGTTTTTAATTTATTTACTATGATGTCTCTTGAATTTTTAGGGCAGGCAAGACTTCGGCGTGAGTGCTACTTCTCTAGGAGAGGCTCGCCAACGATAACGCTCAGTACAAATCAGTCTAATGCTGTCTACCGCAAAAGAAAGCATTTATATTCATTCAAAAATTTTCAGACATTCTCTGAGAACCCTTTGTTTTTTGACTGCATAGCATACCAAAAATTAAAAAAAAGTATTTATAGGAGATTTTTATTTAATTCATTGTATGTTTATTGTGTTTAATAATTCACAAACAAAAAAATTATGGATTTCAGGCAAATTAGCGTAGTTGCTAGTCAACTATTAACTCTGTTTGGGCTGAAAATTTTAGGTGCGATCGCTCTGTGGCTGATTGCTCAACGCTTGATTGATTTTGCATTAAAGCTGGCGCGACGTGCTTTTCGAAGCCAACAGGTTGATCCAACACTCATTAACTATTTTCTGAATATCATTGGCGTTACGTTGAGAATTATTCTAGTTGTGGCAATTCTCGGCTTCTTTGGGGTTGAAACAACTTCCTTTGCTGCATTGTTAGCAGGAGCTGGTATTGCAATTGGTGCAGCATGGGGGGGACTATTGGCGAACTTTGCAGCCGGAGCTTTTTTAATCGTTTTTCGACCATTCAAAGTTGGTGATTTCATCACAACAGCAGGTGTCATAGGCACTGTTACAGAACTTGGACTGTTCACAACTAGTATTAATACACCTGATAACGTATTGACGATTATTGCCAATAATAAAATCTTTGCTGATAATATCCAGAATTTTTCTGCCAATCCTTACCGCCGGGTTGATCTAGTGGCGCAACTCCATCATGATGTCAAACATAACGAAGCGATCGCACTTTTAAAAGCGAAAATTAGCCAAATTCCTAATGTTCTTCAAAATCCAGCACCGGATGTTGAAATTCAGAATTTCAACTTTGCAGGGCCTGTACTAGCAGTACGTCCTTATTGCAATAATGACCACTACTGGCAGGTTTACTTCGACACTAATAAAGCTATCCGTGAAACCTTTAACGAAGCTGGATATCCAGTTCCCGAATACCGTTATGCAATTAATGGTTCGTCTGGTAATGGGATTAATAACGTTATCCCACCACTATCAGAAATAACTTGATACTAGAGGAAAAAATGAAGGTTTAATTTGCAAGGTTTTCCTAAGTAGCAGAATAAGAATTAATAAGTAGGTAGAGCGTATGCTTTACCTACTTTTGCTAAATTATGACCTATTCCAAACCTTGATGAAGGCAATCACCGAATGTCCGCAAGCATTCATCATTACTCCATTTGCTGTACCACCGACCGCAGACGCTATAAAAGGTATCATTATCGGTATTATTATCTATTATTTGCTTACATTATCTGTTAATTTTTTTATTGACACAAGTATCACGAAAATCTGAAAATCATGTTAAATATCCCTACTCAAGACCTACGCCATACAGCTATTCAGTTTTTAGAACAAAGTCCCCCACAGCGTCTACAAATTCTTAAGCAACTGGGCATAGCTCGTTATGACTTTTTAACTAAAATACGACTAAATGAAGCAAATATCATTTGTATGATGCGATTTTTAAAATATCCGAGTCAGCTAAAGTTTCCTAATCTTATTGGAGCAGATTTATCTGGGTTAATTTTAGATGGTATAAACTTCATTCGAGGAAACTTATCAGAAGCAAATCTGCAAAATATTAGTTTAGTAAATGCAGACCTATTATTCGTAAATTTTACAAAAGCTGACTTGAGAAATGCTGATTTACGAGGTGCAACTCTGAATGAGACTATTTGGTTAGAGACTTTAGTAGATAAGTGTCAGCTTGGCGAAGGTATTGGTCTAAATGAACTGCAACGTCAAGATTTACAACTACGCGGAGCTAGATTTAATTCTTGAAAAAATGGTAATGAAAACACAAAAAATTATAAGATGATTAAATTGAAATTGGCTGGATAAGTTAATGAGTATTAAGTTACCCCAAAAATTGATGTTGCTGGGTTCAGGAGAACTAGGCAAAGAATTTGCGATCGCTGCTCAACGTCTTGGTAATTATGTGATTGCCGTTGACCGCTACGCTAATGCTCCAGCGATGCAAGTTGCTGATGCTTATGAAGTTATTTCTATGCTCAGTGCTGATGATTTAGAAGCTGTAGTAAAAAAACATCAGCCAGATTTTATTATACCAGAAATTGAAGCAATCAGAACAGAAAAACTGATTGAATTTGAGCAGCAAGGGATTACAGTTATACCGACTGCGGCTGCCACTAACTATACAATGAACCGCGATAGAATTCGGGAACTGGCGCATCAACAATTAGGCATCAGAACGGCTAAATATGGGTATGCAACAACTCTAAAAGAATCGATTGCAGTTTCTGATGAAATTGGGTTTAGTAATGTTGTTAAACCTGTGATGTCATCCTCTGGTAAGGGTCAGTCTGTAGTGCAGGAGAAGAGTGAAGTTGAGAAGGCTTGGAATTATGCGATCGCTAATTCTAGAGGGGACAGTCAAAAGGTCATCGTAGAAGAATTTATTAACTTTGAAATTGAGATAACTTTACTAACAATTAAACAGTGGAATGCACCCACTCTTTTCTGTTCTCCTATTGGTCATCGCCAAGAACGAGGAGATTATCAAGAATCGTGGCAACCCGCAGAAATTTCTGAAGACAAAATATTAAAAGCTCAAGAAATAGCCATCAAAGTTACTGATGCTTTAGGAGGAGCCGGAATTTTTGGCGTTGAGTTTTTCATTACCAAAGATGAAGTGATTTTTTCTGAACTTTCTCCCAGACCTCACGATACGGGAATGGTGACATTAATCTCACAAAATCTCAATGAATTTGAACTACATCTGCGAGCAATTTTAGGCTTGCCAATTCCTCATATAGAACTGCTAGGAGCATCAGCCAGTGCGGTAATTTTAGCCTCAGAAAAATCTGATTCTATTGCTTTTAATGGAGTAGCCGATGCTTTGTCAGAAAAAGATGTAGATATTAGATTATTTGGCAAACCTAATGCTCATCCATATCGGCGAATGGGCGTAGCTTTAGCGAAGGGTGTGAATGTTCAAGAGGCAAGGGAAAAGGCTACTAAAGCTGCAAGTAAAATCACAATTATCTAATTCCCCTAGAGGCGCATGTGGTCATTAGTGTCAAATTAAGCTTATAACTTAACACCATAAATCTTTGGGGTTCGCTCTAATAGCGCCCTTAAAAAGCTTGTCGTTAACCACATTTGTGTAACAGTCAAAGTTTCGCGCTTACCCAATATCCCGCCCAGAACTTAAGTTCTGGGCTGATAGCTAAAGTCCACTCAAGTGGACTGAAATTTTCCATTTTACATGGCTGAAAATTTTGTATTTAGTCCTCTTGAGAGGACTTTAACTATTAGCCTTGGAATTTATTCCGAGGCGGGAATGGTAATAAGCTGTTGCGCCTTTAATTTGCACTAATATTTTTTCAAGATGATTGTGGGGTGGGCATCCTGCCCGCCCTGATAATGCAAGTTATATACGTAACAGCTTACCGTTTCTTTATAAAGCTGCGCCAAATCTCTTAATTTCTTATTTCTTCTCTTCGAGACGCTTCTCTACGAGAGGCTTCGCCAACGCGAAGGCGTACTTGGCGCTCTTGGCGGTTCGTTCTTTATTTCTTGCACCATAAGCGCTTCTTCTATACAGAATTGGTATAACGAACCCAAGATTTAAAAAATGTTAGTCATGACAACGATTGCTATCAAAATGCTAATTAGCGATCGCAGCAGCTTTGACACTGGAGCCTTCACAATCCTAAATCTACAGCAATGCGGTGGGCGCAAGCAAACCCAGAAAAAGCTACTGCATTCAACCCTTGACCCGGAAAAGTACTATCGCCTACACAATAAAGCCCTGGAATAGCTGTGCGATTAAAGGGCATATTCAATAACCCCCACAACTTGCGCCGGGGAATTGGCCCATAAGTGCCATCCTGACGACCCAAAAAGCGGCGATGGGTGCGAGGTGTCCCCAATTCTAAATAATCCAATCCAGCATCTAAGCCGGGAAAAATCTTCTCTAGGCGAGCAATAATTCGCCAAGCCGTCTCTTCTTTCTTCGCTTCGTACTCACTTGGAGAGAGTTTTTTCCAATCATCTATCCAGTGAGGTGTAAAGGCATGAATGATGTGATATCCATTTGGTGCTAAATCTGGGTCAAGCAATGTGGGAATCGAAACAAAAACAGTGCCTTCTGCTGCTGTCATCTTTTCCCAATCTTCCAGCAAAATATGGTGACACTCTGTCCCCACAGCTAAAACTGACTCCTTTACTCCGATGTGCAAACTCAAGAAGCTTGGAGATTTTTGATAATTTTGTTGCCACTTTTTCTCATTATGTGGCATTTCTTCTGCTGGTAGTAATTGTTCAAATGTATCCCAGCGTGTAGCATTAGAAACTATGCGTTTACCCCGATATACTTTACCATTAGCCAGTTGTACACCTACCGCTTTTCCCTGTTCTGTGAGAATTTTCGTAACTCTAGCTTGGTACTGAATCTTACCTCCAGCCTTCTCTAGACCTTCCACCAGTTTTTGGGCAATTTGTCCCACCCCGCCTTTAGGATAATTAACTCCGCCATAATGCCTGTCAGAAAAGACCATCCCAGCATTAATCATTGGTGTCATGTCTGATGGAACTACCGACCAGCAATAACACTCCATATCGATAAATCTCAATAATTGCGGGTCTTTAATGTAGCGCCGCGCCACATCCCCGGCATTTTGGGGCAGATACTTAGCTAAACCGAGACACGCTAAAGGATGTTGGAAAAATACCCGCAGTAAATACCGAGGTTCTTCCAGCGACAGCAAATCCATGCGATTGAGGCACTTGAATACTTTTTGGCATTCGTCATAAAAGCGACGAATCCCCTGGTTTTCATGGGGAAAATGAGCAATAAGATTTTGCAAAAATTTTTCATAAACCCGGTCAACCTTCAGGTCTAAACCTTGGGGTAAATGATAGTGAATCTGCACCGGATCTGCGATCGCTTCTTGGCTAACATTCACAGCTGACAAAGCGCGGGTGAGTAAATTAGTAGTGCCATTCTGTCCCAGCCCAAAAATCATTGATGCGCCAACATCAAATCGATAGCCTTGGCGTTCAAAATAACCAGCGCTCCCACCTGGAATCAAATAACGTTCCAGTACCAGCACTTTCGCTCCCTTAGCTGCTAACTGGGTTGCTGTTACTAATCCGCCAATCCCAGACCCTATCACGATCACATCAATATCTTGCATTTGAGTTATTAGTCATTAGTCATTAGTTATTCTCCCCCATGCCTAATGCCTAATCCCCAATCCCCAATCCTCAACAAAAAAAAGAGGGACGAGCCTGCTGCTGCTGGCTAATCCCGTCTGCCGATCCTTAAAAGAGAGGAGAACACTGTATAACAATATAGCCTTGATTGAGAATTAATGTCAACTACTAATGAAAAAATTTATCAATAAAATTGATAGTGTTAATTATCATCTGTCAGCCGGATGCAGGAAAGAGTATTATGGTGTTTTCAGTTCTTATACAATAAAAAAGCCTTTATTTCTGGCTATGACGCTACAATTGCGGGTTTATGTTCCACCCCATCCCCTGATCAAACACTGGCTGGCAGTTGCCCGTGATGCAGGCACACCTTCAGTATTATTTCGCAGTGCCATGACTGAGTTGGGAAGATGGCTGACTTATGAAGCTGCGCGAGACTGGTTGCCAACCCAAGAAACGACGGTGCAGAGTCCCTTGGATACCTGTTTGGCAACCGTGATTGATCCGCAAATACCAGTGGCAGTAGTGCCGATTCTGCGGGCTGGACTAGGATTACTTGAGGGAGCGCAGACTTTACTGCCTTTAGCTTCTATTTACCATCTTGGTTTGGCGCGAGACGAAGAAACACTGCAACCTCATTGTTATCTGAACAAGTTACCAGAAAAATTTAACCCCGAAACACGAGTGTTAATTACCGATCCTATGTTGGCAACAGGAGGGTCGATCATGGCGGCAATGGCAGAATTAACACAACGGGGTGCCGATCCGACCTTGACCCGGATTGTTTGCGTAGTGGCAGCTGCACCAGCTTTGCAAAAACTGAGTGCAGCTTATCCAGGTTTAATAATTTACACGGCGACTATTGACGAAAAACTTAACAACAAGGGGTATATTGTACCGGGATTGGGAGATGCAGGCGATCGCATCTTTGGGACTTAAGCTAGTATGCAGCTAGGGCAGGAAAATAGCATAACTACTGTAAAAGTTGCAAGGTTTGTTGAAGGCGGTAATATGAGTCAACGAGATGGTTTTGGCAGTGGTTTTATAGCAGGGGCATTTGTCGGTGGCGTATTTGGCGGTGTTATCGGGGCACTTATTGCTTCTCGACGTAATCCAGAGTTGCTAGCAGAGGAGGAGACAGAACTAACGGATAGCCAAGCCGAAGCCAAGAAAATAGCAGCAAAGCGGCGTCAGATGAAAGCCTCAGAAAGCGAGAGTATTGGTATAGAAACGGCTAGGCGATCGCTAGAAGATAAAATTGCCCAGCTAAATGCCACAATTGATGATGTGCGGAAGCAACTAGGAAATGTTAATAGCGGTTCACCCCAAGCAACTAATGACCGCTCCCTCACTAAAGACTCTTGAAGTTTGTTCAAGCGTGGTGAAAATGTCAAGTGTGGTAAGTGCTAAATCCGCAAACATCATGACATAGACTAAATTAAAATTAAAAGATAAGACCGCGTTTGACACTTAGTAGGAAACAAAGCTATCCATGAGTTTACTGATTACGACACTAGTTACCTTTGTCACCTTTTATAGCTATTTGCTAATTATCCGGGTTTTGTTGACCTGGTTTCCACAAATCAACTGGTATAATCAGCCATTTGCTGCTTTAGCCCAGATAACCGACCCTTATTTGAATCTCTTCCGCTCAATTATTCCCCCATTAGGTGGTATGGATTTTTCTCCGATCTTAGCTTTCTTTGCGCTCAACTTAGCTGGTGGCTTTCTGAGAGCTATTCCTTATTAATTAGCCTGCTATTTATTCGTACAGGGATTTTGATTAGTACCCGAATAAAAAAATTGTAGAGACGCCAATTGTGAAAACGTCTCTACAATTTTTTTATATGGAGAAATTCATCTATCGCAATCAGAAACTCGCCTGATGTGTAGCAACCATCCGCATTCCGGCAGGTGCAGCTATAGTTAACCCACGCCGCACAGGATGCACAGGACGTTTGTTCACTAGGGATACTTGAAATTCTGACAAAATAGTTGCCAAGACAATTTTCATTTCATACTGAGCAAATGCCATTCCAATACAGCGACGATTCCCGCCACCAAAGGGGAAATATTCATAAGGTGAATATTGTCTTTCTAAAAAGCGTTCTGGTTTGAACTGCTTGGATTGTGGGTAAACTTCTTCTCGATGATGCGCTAAATAAATACTGGGGACTATTGCTGTCCCTTGTGGCAGTTCGTAGCCCATAATTTTAATTGGGATCTTCACAACCCGCACGAAAGCAGTCATGGCAATTGGGTAAATTCGCAATGTTTCTTGGCACACTGCTGTCAAATAGGGCAATTTAGCTACACTACTCAAATCGGGGTTAACTCCAATCGTATTGAGTTCCTCTAGTAATTTTCCACGCACCTCTGGGAAATGGTCAATCCAGTAAAAAGCCCATGTCAATGCAGAAGCGGTAGTTTCATGTCCTGCAACTAGCAGTGTCATCAACTCATCGTGTAATTCTTCATCTGACATCCCTTGACCATCGTCGTAACGGGCTGCCATCATCAAACTCAGGATATCTTGGCGATTTTGCTCGGATTCAGCCCGACGTTCTCGAAGTAAAGCATAAATAAGTTGATCAATTTTTTGCCGTTGTTGTAGAATCCGGCCCCACGGACTCCACGCACCGAAATCTTTTTGGATGAAGCTGAAAAAGAAGGCGCTAGACATTACGGGCGAACTAATGAAGTCTAGTAAGTCACTTAGCGATCGCCTCAGTGATTCAAAAAGCTCTCCCTCATTTAAACCAAATACAACCCGCAGAATAACACGCAAGGTGATTTCTTGCATCGACTCGCGGATCTTAAAAGGCTTGCCAACTTGCCATTCATTACTCACTCGTCGGGTTATTTTTTGGATATCCTGACCATAAGCCCGCATCCTTTCGCCATGAAAAGGAGGAGTTAGTAGTTGCCTTTGGCGCTGGTGGCTCACGCCATCCGCTAACATAAAGGAGCGATCGCCAAGCAAAAATTTTAGTCCTATGTTCCCCCTGCCAACCTCAAAATGGCTGGAATCAGCAGTAAAAATCTGCTCAAGTGCTTGTGGTTGACTAAAGTACACAATATGGTTGTTAGAGCGACTACTCCTGATGGTAAAAGTGTCACCATAAATTTTGGCAAAATCATCCACATATTTTATAGGCTGACCAATAAACTTGATCATCCGCAGCCAGCGCGGCATTTGAGGCCCATCAGGCAAATTGGAAGTTGCTGTCATCGGAGTTTGGGGAATTGATGGCTGATGAATTTTATTGTTACGAGTTTTCATGTTCTTGAGGCCCACATAAAGCGGTATATTCTTGTAATAGCAATTTAAAAAATGATTTCGACAAATGGAGCGCCTAAAGCGATTACCACTAGCTCTTTGAAAATCCAAAATCTAAAATGGTATAAGGCCGCATCGGAAGCAAGCAGTGCCAAAAATCATCGCTATTCTCAACGGTAAAGGAGGAGTCGGTAAAACGACCACCGCAGTCAATCTGGCTGCAAACTTTGCGAAGAAAAAAAAGGTACTGTTGATTGACGCAGATATTCAAGGTTCTGCCAGCTGGTGGTTTGGGCGCAGTCAGCAGGGAATGGGATTTGATTTATCTCAAGAAACAGATCCGACACTTTTAGGTAATTTAGGTAAGATAACAGGTTACGATTTAGTAGTGGTGGATACGCCTCCCGCCTTGCGCTCTGAAGCATTAGTGGCGGTAGTTGCGATCGCAGATTATCTAGTTTTGCCTACACCCCCAGCCGCAATGGATTTAGCTATCCTAGTGGAAACAGTTAAGGAAGCCGTCATCCCCGTGGGAACTCCCCATCGGGTACTGCTTACCAAAGTGGATACACGCAGTATAGGGGAAGCACTAGAAGCAAAAAACACTCTCACTAGATTAGGTATTCCTGCTTGTAATACCTTTATCCGTGCTTATAAGGCTCATGAACGAGCGGCACTTGAGGGTGTAGCGATTAGTCAATGGCGAGGAAGTAATGCACGGGAGGCGGAGTTAGACTACCGCCGTGCAGCTGATGAATTACAGCGTGATTGGAGAAAATAATAATGGCTAGGAAACAAAGTCTCTCTGACTTACTACAAGAAGAGGCGCAAAAAATTACATCCTCAGAAGGCGAATCTGCGATCGAAATTACAGCAGAAGAAATTGCCGAAGAACAAGCTTCATCAGATGAAGAATCCTCAGCACAAACACCTGAGCCAAATTCTACTAAGCGCACAACTCCAACTAAGGCTGATTTAGAAGCAACTATCAAAGAGTTGACAGCTAATCTGGAAAAAAGTCATCAAAATGAAGCATCTCTTGGGCAAGAAATTGCTGATTTGCAATCAAAATTATCTAAACAAAAAACATTAGCATCCGAACATAAATCATTAGTACAACAGGTAGCAAAAGAACTTGAAGAAACAAAAAAAACAGCACTGCAACTAGCAGAAGCGAATTCCAAGCTGATCGAAGAAATTAATTCTTTAAAACAAACAGCAGAAGATAATTCTAAACTTGCTGTAGCTGTAAAAGAAACTAGTGCTATAAAACCCGTAAAAGAACACTACAATCCATATAACTACAAAAAATCACATCTTTCATCAGAAAGACTAGCTCAAAATCAACCCGATGAGTATGCTGGTAGTGTTGTAAAAGAAACTGGTGCTATAAAACCAGTAAAAGACCACTACAATCCACTTAACTACAAAAAATCACATCGGTCATCGCAATCACTAGCTCAAAATCAACCACAAAATCAACCAAATGAGTATCCTGATAGTTCTAATGAGATGTGGTTACTTGACTAGTACAGCTTGGCGCAAATCCAGCTAGCCACAATTAACCAGACAAGGGGATTTTGCCCCTTGTCAAAGGTAGGCAAACTTCCGCCACAGTATACCGTCATATTTTTTTAAGACGTTCTCCCTAAATACATCCAATAATGTGCAAGAGATGCATAAGATTTCTTAGGTTTGAACTACAATTAAACTCGAAAGCCTAAAATATGCTGCGCGGTAATTTGTGGTTGTTCTAGGTGTGGGAGATGGCCACAATCTTGAATCCAGGCGAGGGTACTGTGTGGAATTGCTCTTTTAAATCTCATGGCATCCCCAGTACCCAAAATCTTATCGGAATCGCCCCATAAAATTAGCGTCTGTTGGACAATTTGTGATATTTTTTTAAATCTAAAAGCACTGTAACCACCACTTTTAGTGAAAGTAATCAAAGCTTGATGCCAACTCGGCATTTGTAGATGTAATGCGCTACAACATAGCGCATCGACAGAGGCAAGACTTTGATTTTTATATCCAATACGGGAAATGCGATCGCGTACCTTCATATTACTCAAAAACTGGGTTGCTAAATAATCAAATGGGGGAAACATTAATTTACTTAATGGCGAACCACCTGCCAACCCAGCACTATCAATTAACACCAGCTTTTTTACCACTTCCGGGTAAGTCCAGGGCGGCCGCACCATGTCAATAAGCAAGCCCTATTTTCAATAGAGTTAAAAATTATGTCATTAACTTTTGCTTATTGCGAAAATTTTAAGTGATCGCTTTGGGGCTTAAAAAATAATCAAACGCGAAATCCTTATTTTTTCGTTGGTTATTAACCTTCGTTTCGATCAAGAGTAATTTAGATGCGTTTGCCCTGCGGGTAAGTCAACGTAAAATCAATTGCAGTTGCACCCCCCATCGAAGCGCCTACCAAAATTACAGGTTGGTTAATCAGACTTTTCCAGAAATAATAAAGATGGGTTTTAATCGCAGTTGGGCTATAGGCAATTCCTGAGAGTCTATCTGTAAACCCAAAACCCAACAAATCCACCGCCCAAGTTTCATTATCTCCAGACAGTAATGGCAAAAGCCGCCGAAATTCTAATACAGAACTATCAAAGCCGTGAATTAATAAAATAGGAGTTCCACCACTCCCTTGCTTGACAAATGTTGTGGTAACTGGTTGATTAATTAAAGGAGTAGCGATCGCAGTTGTTTGAATACTTTGAGCTAGTGCGATCGAAGCAGATTCTGTCAGTTGCCCAACAGATGTCGGAAGAAAATTCGGAAACATAAATTTAAGTTTATCGTACTAGCTTGCATCCACGCATCGCTGATTTTGTTAAACAACAAAATTACACAAACTAACATTCTGAAATATCAATTGTAATACATAAAACATAGTCCAGCGACTATCAAAACATTCTAACTCCCTACTCCCCACTCCTAACTCCTAATTCTACAGACGCGATTAATCGCGTCTCTTCCCACTCCCCCAAAAATTATGACATCAAAAAAAGTTTTCTAAAATGTCAAAATTGGGACTAAAGCCACGTACAATTAAAATCGCCTATCCCTTAATCCAGGAGCTAATGCCATGCCAATGGCCGTTGGCGTAATTGAAACTTTAGGTTTTCCTAGTGTCTTAGCAGCAGCAGATGCAATGGTCAAAGCTGCCGCAGTCACAATTGTGTATTATGGTCAAGCGGAAAGCGCTCGCTTGTTAGTCGCCGTCCGGGGACACGTTTCTGAAGTAAATAGAGCTGTTGAAGCCGGAATCGTAGCTGGAGAGGAAGTCAAGGTAGGTACAGTAATTACCTACTACATCGTTCCTAATCCTCCAGAAAATGTTGAAACCATATTACCAATCCATTTCACTGAAGAATCAGAACCATTTCGCATGTTCTAAGCAATTTTGCTATCAACATCTGTAGCGAAGCTTCGTACAATTAATTTGTAGTCCCCATATCGTTTATTCATACAGGAGATTAATAATGTCATTACAGGCAGTTGGAGCACTTGAAACGAAAGGTTTCCCTGCGGTGCTAGCAGCAGCAGATGCTATGGTAAAAGCTGGTCGAGTCACCCTCGTTGGTTATATCAGAGTAGGTAGCGCTCGTTTTACAGTTAATATTCGTGGCGATGTTTCTGAAGTAAAAGCCGCTATGGCTGCCGGTATTGAAGCCGCAGAAAATGTTTATGGCGGTACACTTGAATCCTGGGTAATTATTGCTCGTCCCCATGAAAACGTTGAAGCTGTTCTGCCAATTGGTTACACAGAACAAGTCCAAGGGTATCGAGAATCTGTAGAAAATCCCATTGTTAGATCAAACAGTCGATAGATTCAACCTGCTGTGGGGAATAAAAAAAATTCCCATAAATGAATTTCAATATAAGTTTCTTGTCAGACTTCTGACTATCAAAACTTTAGAGGATTGCATTCTTGCTGTTTTTAGATTTTGCATAAGTTGAATTTTGAAGCAGAGGAAAAGTAACAGTCAAAGTCAATAGTCAAAATCAATATTGATTGTTGACTATTGATTTGTGAAAATCTAAAAGCTGTAAGAATAACTTGCTAATGTTAGAGCCACGGTTGTAGATGAAGCTAGTTTAGAAAGGATAAATTGACCTATCAATCCCTACTATCCAGAATAGCGACGCCGAATAGCCTGTGGTAGACATCGCCATGTGGAATACTGGGTCTGATTTCACGCTATAGCGATAATATTTATCCAAGAATTTATTTAAGGTTTATATAACGGCTTACCAAACATCCTGTTAAACATTAATTTACGTGTATACACTTAATAGGCTAAAAATGTACTACCAAATTTAACTTAATATAATTCTGCGGGTTTCCACGTACTCACTTTATTCTGGGGAACTCGTCCACGCTAGGGCTTGTTTAGATTTCCTCAACCCACCTCGCGCAAAGGTTTATCCCCACCACTGTCGGCAGATTTCTATTCTCAGTTACAAAACATAACTTTACACAAAAGTTAAATTAAAAAATAGCTCCAAAAGCTTTATATGTATGAGTTTAGGGCATTTTGAAATTGTAAGCAAAACATCAATATAGAAATTTCTGCATAATTATAGTGAATTAAGACGTAATAAAAGTGGAATCACTGAGCTATTTTCATGAGATTCATGAAATCCGGGCAAGTTGCCAGTTAAACAATTAGGTGGGACAAATGGGGGTTGTGATGCAAACTTCAAAATTAAGTTTCGAGGAGCGCAATCTCACTATGACAACAGATGTGAAACAACTAGCTCTAGATTGGCGAAAGCGCTTGGCTGCGGAATGTCCAGACCAAAATGAAGCTACTAGGCATAGCATTATTCTCTGGTTATTGGGATCTGACTCCAAACGGTTTGATCTATTTAACCCTAAAGAACTCGATATTGCCAAGCAAGCGATGGAATATCGCTGGAGAATCTTACGTCAACGCTATTTGGGGCTAGGGCGAGAACGTGCTTATCGGAACTTGATAACGCGATTGGGGAGTTTAGTAACATTACGGAATAAAATTCAGACTTGGGTTGCCCTAAGCCGCGATCGCCAGCGTAGTGTTATAGACGTGTTGCAAGAAGTACTCCAAGAATTACTGCAAAGCGACAGCCAGATGCAACAGCAAATGGCTGATATTGCCAAATATACAACTGATAAACGATTGGGAGATGCTCTGCTATTTGCCAGTGTAGAAGAATATTGTCTGCGACCAGTCCGCAATCAACCCCTATTAGCTTATCGGTTCGTGAATTACTTGCGTCGCACTCAGCGCGGTGGCTTAACCCAAGTGCCGGGTCGTGACTTAATTAGACTGGTGTCAGAAGAAGTTCTCACTGACGACAATGACAATCGAGTTAACTTAGTCGATAGTCAGGCGATCGCAGAATATCAAGAAGCACAACAGCTAGAGGAACAACTTGCGCTGCGTCAGTCAGTACAAAAAGAATTTGAAAATTATCTACAAGAAAATCTGGGAACAGACGCACTACAGTGGCTACGATTATATTTACAAGGTAAATCCCAAGAAGAGATCGCCCACAAATTAAATAAGCCGACTAAAGAAGTATACCGTCTGCGAGAAAAAATTAGTTACCATGCTGTGCGTGTTTTTGCCCTCAAAGGTAAACCAGAGCTAGTAGACAATTGGCTCTCAATTTCCTTGCAAGAACATAACCTGGGTTTAACCCAAAACCAATGGCAGCAACTGGATGAAAAATTGACTCCTCTGGGGCGGCAGATTCTAGATTTGCGGAGAGCAGGTAACTCAATAGAAGCAATAGGCCAACAGTTAAAACTCAAAACCCATCAAGTGCTAGGTGAATGGACAAAAATCTATCTAGCAGCCCAAGCTTTAAGAACCCAGGAGTAGCTTGTGAGGTATTTAGTTGCTCAATTAAGATGGTGTACCAAACTAGGAGATGGCGAACAGGGGAGAATTCATAACAAGTTCAACCCCTCATGGCTCAGTTAGTAGATTAGAACTTCAAAAGGCAGAAGCAAAAGGAACCATGCTTAAAAGCAGAGGATTAATTTTGAACGCGTTATGTATCGTAGCAATTTTCGGTTGATATATTTTTTATACTAATAAGCTTTATATCTACAACTAAAATTTTGATTAATTGATTAAACCTTAAATCATAGTTCTGTAAGTGAAATCGCTGATTCCAATTTTATACATAATTGTTATGTTGTAATCGAACTCTAGACTGATCAAGCTTAGAGTTAAACTCAAATAGATAGAGATTTTGCTGCCGTATTCTAAATAAGATTACGGTCTAAACAAATTTATAGTGACAAAGTTAGTTTCCTGCTCTTGAATCCATTTTTTATAAATATTTCATGCAGACTGAGGTTTTTAGTGAACTTTTCCCCTTAATGAGTACAGCCACTCCCCAAACTTTAGAATGGCTGCTCAACGTTGCAATTGAACATGAATACCCATCTGGGCGAGCCGTTGTGATGGAAGATGCTTGGGGTAACGCCGTTTACTTCGTTGTTTCAGGTTGGGTAAAAGTCCGGCGTACCGTCGCGGAAGATTCAGTAGCTTTGGCAATTTTTGGTAAGGGCGATTTTTTTGGAGAAATGGCAATTTTGGATGAATCTCCACGCTCAACCGATGTCATAGCCCTTTCGTCTGTGAATTTGTTGAGTGTATCTAGAGAGCGTTTTATTCAAATATTATTCAAAGATCCACAGTTACATCATCGGATGTTACAACTTATGGTGCGACGGTTGCGGCAAATTAACTTGCGCTTACAAATGCGATCTTCACCACCAGCAGTCAAACTTGCCCATACTCTAGTGACTTTAGGCGAAAGCTATGGTCATGAATCGAATTTTGGAAAGGAAATTTTTAACATTCCCTTCAAAGATTTAGCAGAGGTAACAGAAATTGGTGTTGAAGAAACCACCAAAATTATGGAAAAGCTGCATGAGAAAGGGTGGATCAAAATTGACAGCGCAAACAACATCATTTATCTCGTAAACTTCAAACAGTTGATGAACTTGGCTGGCAAAGTGTGATTGCTAACAGTTCTTAAAGACTGACAAATCAAAAAATATTCAATTATTGTGAGGTGGGTAGCGTTCGACTGAGCGCTACCCACCCCACAATAATTGAATTAACTTTTGCAATTTAAAACACTCCCAAGCGCAAGCAACATCTGGACTTAAATGGAGTTTGCGCTGGTCAAAATCTAGTCAAGTACTTCTGCTACAGAACCTCCAACAATTGTTTGATTTTTGTGTCCTGACGTTCTTTGAATTTTTCTGGAAAATTTAATTCGAGTGTAATCTTGCCATTTGTCTCTTCTACTGCATAAATTTCGGCAACAAATCGGTTAGATGAGAGGTTATCCTCATCCTCATTCAACAGTAAACCAACTAATGGTTTAACAGTTCGCATTGTGTGCAAATCCTGTTGTCCTAGCATTTTGTGAGAAGACACGGCTTTTGTATCCTCTATTTCCAAGCGCAAACCCGTTGTTCCTAATTCTGTGGCTACTGCAAAGAAGAAGTTACCATCCCAGTAGAGTCGGCTATGGCTATTTACCTGTTTGCGTACCTTTTTAGGGCTAGGTTGTTTCACGTCACGCAAGGCGCGAGTCAGACTTGTGGCTAAGAATCCAAGGGAAGCGAATGGTCGGTCTACATACTGGCCCTTTTGAGAATACCACTCGCGGACATCAGAATACAAAACTAGAGTTAAAGCATCGCGTTGGGCATCGTTGAGCTTCACAAAATCAACAGCTAAAAGCGTTTCTGTGTCATTAATAGGAGAGACTCGGACAATCTGCGCTGTTAAAGAGGCGCTAGCAGTATAATCTCCCATCACCTCAACTTCCGCTTCCTCCAATAAATTGGGCCAAGTTTCTAAAGAAATTAATGCCCCAGTTTCTGAAATATTCAGCGTTTTGCCCATAATTGTTTGACCGTTACTGGTAATTAAGATGGGGAGGCGACGCTGTAAACGGTGGGCAGTCCGTACTTGTGGTTGTTCAAAGCCAACCAGCAAAGCAGCTATCAGCAAAACCAGATTAAAAACAGACCACATGGTGTTGACTAAGACCGCTTGCCAATCTTCAGGATGTAGCAGTAGCCAATAGGGAACAGCTAGCAACGAAGAGACTACAAGTGCTGTCACCACCAAAAGACCACGCATCGATTCCCAATCAAAGGTGCGTTTAGTTATAGATGTTCCTTTGTCGGTAACGTTAAATGAACCCAGCTTCGGATTAAACAGCGCTAACATCGTCACCCACCCAGCCTGGAAAGCCATCGCAAATTCAAAAATTTCATTCCAGAAAGAGAAACGGACGTTTTTGTAAATGATGTAGTTAGTAAATAGGGACAGGAGAATATGGGGTAGGGCATAGGCTAGAGTTTCTAAACCCAAACCTTGGACAGAGTTAACGCCAAATAATAGAAATAGTGTCGGAGCGATCGCATATATTAGTCGAGGATAGCCATATAAAAAGTGGGAAGTCGCGCTAAAGTAACAAATCCGTTGTGCAAATGTTAGATTCAGCTTCGGATTAAAAATTGGGTTTTCTAATCGCAGAATCTGCGCCATCCCCCTGGCCCAACGCACTTGTTGTCCCACGTAAGAAGAAAATGTTTCTGGCGCTAAACCAGCCACCATAATTTTGTCGTAGTAGACAGACTTATAACCCAGCGAATGCAATCGTAAGGCAGTGTGGCAATCTTCCGTCACGGTTTCCACTGCAATTCCCCCAACTTCTAAAGCGTGGGATTTGCGGATTAATGCTGCCGAACCGCAGAAAAAGGCGGCATTCCAAAAATCGTTACCCTTTTGCAATACCTTATAAAACAGTTCATTGCCTGCGGGTATTCTACCTTTGGTAAGCAAATTGCGCTCGAAGGGGTCAGGGTTATAGAACCAGTGAGGAGTTTGGACAAATGATACTTTGGGATCGAAGAAAAAACCCATTGTATGCAAGAGAAATTGCCGCGATGGGATGTGGTCACAGTCCAAAATCAACACTAAATCACCGTCAGTTTTGTAAAAGGCGGTATTGATATTACCAGCCTTAGCGTGGTCGTTATTGTCCCGCGTCATGTGTATACAGCCGAGTTCTTGGCACATTTGCCGTAGCTGTTCCCGTCTTTTGCTAAACTGTTCTCGGCGTGGGTCGTTCTCTTTATACTTTTCTGGACGACCATCATCAAGGACATAAACCTTTTTTTTATCAGGAGCATAATCACAGGCTAAGGCTGCCACAGCCGTCTTGCGAACAATCTCCACATCTTCGTTGTATGTGGGGATGTAGATATCAATTTTGAACCATTCCTGTTGAGGAATGTTTGTTAGATTAACTGGTTGGCGTTCTTGAATTTTCAGGGTTTGAAAGTATGCCAATACTAAGGTGAGGATGGCATAAAGTTCGGCGGCGAACAAGAATACGCAAGCGATGCTGTTGAGCCAACCATCAAAGTTCAGGGTGTAGCTGGTGCGGTAATATAAATAACGCAGCGTTGTTACCATACTCAGCCACAGCATAAACAAGTGGTAATAGTGACTGATTTCTGAAGAAGACTCTTGAAATTCAGCGTGTATCACCAGTTGACCAAGTAGCACGAGAAACAATGCTACTAATCCCTGCTGCCAAACTTCTATCGGGGTAATAATCAGTGGTAGAGAGAGTATCAATAGCAGCAAGATAAACCACTTAAACTGTTTTACGCCCACTTTTTGAAGAGTGCGGTCAAAAAATCGGGGAGTAATATCAATCAACCAATTGCTCAATTTTAAGCGCTGGCGATCGCGTGATTTACGGGGTGGTGTGTGGGGGGAAGATGACATTGTGGATCTAAATTTTAAAATTTAAAATGGGCGATACTTGATCGAAAGTGTTTACTTTTTATCAGCAGTCAAACGCTTGAGATACAACTGAAGAATTCCGTAAAGAATTAGAGAGACGATGAAAATCCCTAGAGGTAGCAATAGCCAATTTTCTTGTAAAAAGCGTGATGCTTTACTGAGGATAGTGGTATTTTCTAAGCGACGAGTGTTTGGAGCGCTTTGGAAAAACTGTAGTTGATAGGCATCAGCATCGTAGGAAACTGCGTCTTTTTGATCGCTACTAATTAGTACCGTATCCTTTTTGAGTTGGAAGAACCACGGGTCTTGATTGAGGACTTGTCGCACTCGCTCTAAACCAGTTTCGGTTTGAGAAGTTAAAGCTAGAACGACGCGATCGCTGTTCCAAGGAGAGATAATCTGCTTAATCATCCCTTGTGTATCCTGCGGGGTCTGAACCACAGCATTGGCAAAGGAACGGGAATATGCCTGACTCAAGTTAAAGCCAGTGGAATTAAATACTTCGGGAAAAGGAAACTCTTCTCGCGTTCCAATTCCTACCAAATGGTCATTTTTGCGGGCTTGTGTTGGCAAAGCATCTGGTGTATAAACATTTAGTTTGATAGCATCTGCTTGACTAAGCCTTCCCAAACGTTCGCTAAAAGCCAACAAGGTCAAAATATCTGTCTTCGAGGGGGTTTGTGGCACAACAATCGCTGTTTGAGACAAATCCTGTGGTGCCGCAAAGGGGAAACCGAATTTCAGCAGGTTCAAGTCTGGTAATTGTGTAGAGATTTCCCGCTTCAGGTCGAAGCTAGTATCAGAATGCACCGTACCTGTCAGTTGTTGATCTGGTGGTTGAAGACAGTTTTGTTTATCAAAGGGTTCTCTCGGATTCATCCGCAAGAAAACTTGCAGTTTCGAGTTGGGTTTGATCAAGTTTTCCGGTAAATTAACTTTCAGGTTTTTGCGAGTTTCTCCCGATTCAGAATCAAGACGTGCCCCACCAATGAAAACTCCATCCAGTAAAACTTCGATCGCAGAAGTTCGCGGATTAACCTGCGGCCCGTAGCTGTACACCAGATTCATCGAACTACCCCGGAGAAATCTATCATCTGGTAAAGCCCGAAAATCAATTTCAACTGGTGGCGCTCCGATTCCACGTACAGTCACATCACTAAACGGCTCACCATTTACTTGGGTTTTAATGTCGCCTAGTTTAAAAGAATTTTGTTCTGGCAAATAACGAGGCCATTGGCGGAGTCCTGGTGTCGAAGTTTCCTTGAGGGTATCGACAAAAACCACCTGACCAGTACCCATTTTTCGCAAGTCTGGCTGTGATAAAAATTGAGTTGCCTTTTCTACAGCTTTTGCACTGTTCCCAGTCGCAATTAAAACCGGAACCCCGCTTTTCTCAGCTTTAGTTATAATTAACACCCCTGTTTCATTTGGTACGGGGTTATTATCACGATCAAGAATTTGATTGCTGACGACTTTCAGGGGCAAATTCTTCCAAGTATTTAAGGCTGGTTGCTCATTTGGAGTACCAATAATGACCAAGCGATCGTTTGCCTTCACATTTGCAACATCAGACACCAAGCTCGTCTGAATCGGGCGAAAGTCTGCGATTCTCCCCAATGCCGCTTGTAAGCGAGCTGCTGCTGTCAGCCAAGATTGATCGACTTGACTTGGTTGCAAATAAGCAATTTGGTTAGTTTCTAAGCCGAATTCGTCGAAGAAAGGATAAGGATAGCGGCTGAAATTCAGGGGAATCGGCTGCTGTTCATAGTTAAAGATTAATTTGGAATCAGGCAGAATCTCTGTCCACAAATCGGGACTAGTAGGGTCGCTACATTCGAGGGTGTTATTCTGCTGTGCCACCAATACGAGTTCGTTGTAGTCTTGCAGCAGCTTTGGTGGGATATTGAACAGTACTTGACCTACTTGGGACTCTTTACGATTGAGTGGTACGCTACCAACACTGATGCCATTCAATAGCACAGTCAGGTTAGAGCGATTGGCATACAGCGATGGTGAGTGTTGAAAACGGATTAAAGCTTGTACCTTACCCTGATCTAGCTTCCAGCCACGAGGACGAGTAAAGGCAAGACGACCTTCTGAGTAAACCCCACGCAAGCGCATTCGGTTGCCCACAATCGGACTACGATTAAATTCTAGGGTGTAAGTTGTCAGATTCTTGGCACTAGGAACTTTTAAGTCTGCTTTACTAGTATTTTCTGATGTCGTTGCTTGAGCTAATAAAGTTACTTCTTGTTGCAGATCGCTTTTGGTTTGAGCTTGAGCGCTCAATAATGAATTAGGAAACAAAAAAAAGCAAGAAGTAACAATAATTGCTTTTTTACTAATTTGGGAAAGATGAAACAATTGCTTCATGGTAGAGCGTGATTTTAGTGTGAATTTACTTAAATTGTTTACGTAAAAAGCACAAATATTTTGTTGCTTTTAGAACTTCAAAATCATCCCATCAGATTTAAAAAAAAATCAACGGAAGCCAGTCTGCCGGGAGTAAAAGTTAGTTGGGAAGCTTGTACCCTAACTCAGCATCAGGGGATATCATTTAAGCAATCGCTGGGGAATTGTCTTTGGAGGTAGCAATCCTAACCAAGCCAAATTCTGGGTGTAATAAGCAGATTGGTCTCCCCAAATTCCCTGCTTGTATTGAGGTAGTATTTTTTTTACAAGCAGTTCTTGAGCGATCGCTGGTTTCACTACTTGCATGGCGGCATACAACATAGCGTATTGGGATGTAGCTTCGTAATCCACTAATGCTTTCCCTTGTAAATCAATGCGTGCTGGTATCGATTTTTTACTCCACAGTTTTTGCAAATGCTGAGTCGATGTCACTAGATAGCGCTGTGCTTGGGGTGACTTAAACCAAGTAGCATCCAACGACAAACGCCACCAGACTCGATAGGAATCAAAACTATACAAACTCTTCAGATTGCTAGATGCTGGTAGGGTTTGGTATTGTCCTGTTTTGGTATTTAGAGCTACCCAATCACTGGGTAAACCGACGCTAGAAAGCGTTGCGGAATTTTCTAGCACTTGATAGCTGCTGTCTACCAAACTCAACCAATCATGTTGGGGGTCAACTTGTGCAAAGATGCGAAAAGCATAGGGTGCAAAATAAGAGGGATTTAGGTAAACGGTAGATGCATCCGGGACGAATGCAGCTACAGGCCCTGGTAACAGATAGCGCTCACCTTGGGTTTTTGAGATAGTGGACAAATTCCACAAATCTTGCAGTTTGAGTTTTGCTAGTTCCAGGTATTCCGGTTGATGCCAACGCCGTGATGCTAAAATCAGGGCAGTAATCGCATCTATATCTCCATCGCTAGCAAAGTTGCTGTCGATGACACCCCAGTTACCATCTTCCTTTCGTCCCCACTTCCAAGCCCACAAACTATCTGTGCGTTTACCAGCAGCTTGGCGCTGGAGGTTATTTTCCGACCAGTTTAAAGTCAGAGCAAAAGTTGCCGGATCGTTAATCAGTACTGCTCTTAGCAAAGCATAAGCTTGACCTTCACTAGTTGAGCGATCGCTTGCTTCGTAATCAATCACCCGCCCATCTGACTGAATAAATCTTTGGCGGTAGCTATCCCAACTTTGGACTAGTAATTCCCGGTTGGGGGTGGATTTAGGAAGATCGGTTAATAATCGACTATTACCTTCAGTGGGGACATTTGCCACCGGAGTTTGTTCATCCGGCGTTTTGGGGTTTGCTGCCGAGTAACTAGAGACACAGGCAGATAAACCAATCAGGCAGACAATAGCTGCCACTTTTGGGAAGTGCCACATCCTAAGAACAGTTTGATTTGTAATAGGACTTACGCAAAATATCTCTCAAACTCTTATTTCTCCGTGTCCTCTGCGCCTCTGTGGTTCGATTTTCCGTTACCTGTGCGTAAGTCCTGTGTAAAAGATTTAAGCGATCGCTAATTACTGTTTCGACGTTGATAATCTTCCCAAGGGGGTTGAAATCCTCGTCGTAGCAGAAAGTCTGTTTGGATTTGCTGTATTTGCCGAGATGCATCGCTATCGTTTCCTCCTTCTGCGGCTGCTTCTAATTGCAGTTGTTCTAGCTGTGCCAGTGCTGTCAAAGGCTGATCTAAAATTGCATTCAATCCAGCAAGGGCGCGGCGTGTGCCTTTGTCTTCCGGTTTTTGTGCCAACACTTGAGCATAAATCTCCTGTGCTGATTCAAAGCGGCGCTGTTCAAAGCGAATTCCGCCCAAAGCCGCTAAGGCATCGATGTTATCTGGTTGTTGCACCAAAATATTCTGATAGGTACTGCTAGCCAAATTCAAATCACCTACAGAGCGAGCCAACTCTGCCTGCAACTGGTATGAGTCAGAAGTGTTGGGAATGCGGGCAATCAACTGCTTCATCCGCGCTTGTGCTTGGGCAGGATTGCGTTTTGCTATCACCTGTAATAGTCGCAGTTGTAGTGGTATAGAAGTAGGGTCAGTTTCTACCAGATAACTATATAAAGCTTCTTTTTGCGGATCAGTAGGCAACGCTCCTATCAAACTGTATAGTTCTGGAGGAGTATTGGTTGCAGGTTGTGTAGCTAACCAATTGTTGAGAACTGCCTCTGCTTCTTGTTGGGAGATCCGCTTGGCTTGATAGGCGATACTAGCACGCCCTAGTTGAATCGACAAATTTTGAGGATTACGAGCTATTAATTGGTCATAAACTGTCACAGCCTCATCAAAACGCTTTTGTTGCAGTCGCACTCCAGCCAGTCCGCCCAAAGCAGCATCAATAATATCGCTATTGTTTGGCTTACTAGCAATCACAGCTTGGTAACGCTGGGCGCTAGCTTCAAGATTACCCTCACGACGCTCAATTTCTGCTGCTAGTAATTGGGGCGCCAGGTCTTTAGCACCTGCGGGGGTAGCTGTATAAGCTGCTAAAGCTTGCCTTGCCCCATTCAACTCTTGGCGCTGCACATACATCTGCGCCACCCGGAAATTCAAAAACGGTACGTTTACCCCCATTTGTAAAAGATTTTGGTACACAGGTAAAAACTCTGGGTCTGGAACATCAATGTTTACTAAAGCATTAGCTAGCTGTTGCAACTGGACGCGATCGCTCGGCGTTGATTGGATTGCAGTAGTCAAACGCTGTTTCAAGTCATTTTTACCGAGTAAACCTAGCTGATTTTCCAAAGCTAATTGCTGCACCACCAGACTTTGATCGTTGGGAAATTCTAACGCCACCCGTTGGTACAGTTGCAGTGCTGTTTGTCGTCCTTCGGGGAACCCAGTAAAGACATCAGCGACTTCGCGCAGTAGTTTGGGGGAAGGGTTAGGATTAGTTTGCAGTGCTTGACGGTAGAGATTGAAAACTTGCTGGGTGAGTGTGGGGTTATTGGTGTACTTGCGAATTTCATTGAGCGATCGCGCTAAGGGCAAAATCGCCTCTGGTCTTCCCTGTAATACATCTAAAACCGCCAACGCTTGAGCTTGTTGTTGATTGGCAAGGTATGCTACAGCTAGTTCTTTACGGGTTTCAAACCCCATCTCATTAAGTTTATTGGAGCGCTGCAACTGCGCTTCTAACACCTGTACTGCCCCTCCAGGATTGCCTGTTTCTCGTAAGGTGCGACCGTAGGCTAGTGCTGCATATTCTGTAATGGCTTTGCCGGTGGTGCGGTAGCGGTTAAACAACTCCAGTGCTTTAGGAAAATCCCCACTGTAACTATAAGTTTGAGCTGCATCAACAACTGCCTTTGGCGTGGGGTTGTTGTTCAGCACAATTTGGTAGTCTGCCAAGGACTCGCTTAATCGTCCTTGATAAGAGTAGAGTAGAGCACGGTAATGACGACCTTCTGAGTCATTAGGATTTAACTCTAATAAAGTTGTTAGAGCCTCAATTCCTTTTAAGTTCCACTCAGGACGATAAGTAGCCAATATACCAACTGTCTTTAAAGCTAGTTGGTTGTTAGAGTCTACTGCCAGTACTTGTTGATAAGCACTCCAAGCTTCGGGAATACGTCCGGCTTTGCGATAGGCGATCGCTAATCCTAACCTAACTTGCGAAGATTGCGGTTGACTTTTAAGGGCTTGCTGGAAGGCTGCGATCGCATCATTAATCAAGCCTTTTTTTAAGAATCCAAAACCCTTTTGTGCAGATGCTGATAAGCTCTGTGCTTGAGCAGGGGCAATACTGCCCAAAGGTGGCACAGTTAACAAGTAAGTAAAAAACAAAAATGAACAAGTAAAAAGAGAACGATATTTAATTTTTTTAGCTTTTCCCTTTTGCCTTTTATTTATATTGTTTTGGCTCATTGAGTAATTCTCCCTCTGGGAGTGATACCAAATTCTGATTTCACCCTGATACCAAAGACTGTTTCTGAGAAATCATCACGCGCTTGAACCGACAAGCCTAACCGGAGATTGTCAATAAATTTAAAATCATAGAACATTTCTAATACATCGGGACTATTTCCACGACGTAGCTGATCGTTAGAGAGAGCGCGTCCATAAGCTATTCCTACTCGGTCATCTGGGGTAAACAGATCCACAAAACTAGCTCCCAAGACGTAAGTATTGGCACCCTCTCCTAAAGTGCGGTTTTCGTAGTGACCATAGCGCCCAAATAAACCTAATTTCAGATTGGGAATAAAGACTTCGGCGTTTAGACCGTATGCTTCTTCGCGATCGTTTTTATCAGTGCCAAATTGATTGTTACCTCTGGCAATGCTATAGCTTTCAAGGAAGCTATCATTAACACCAGCGTCGCGATCGCTGGCATAAGTACCACGAATAATTGCATTGCCGTAACGGATACCGATTTCGCCAGCAAATCCATCTAAAGAAAAGTCACCGATTTTGTCTGCTGATGAAAAGACTGCTGCTTTGGCTTCAATATTGTCGGTGATACTCCAATCAGTTAAGAAACCAGTGCGGGAACTAATTCCTGTTGCTGCCAGTGCTGGGTTAGTTTGAAACACCGGATTAAAGAATTGACTGGCTCCATCTTTAGCAAAGCTGTTGCGATCAAAATAAGACGTTAAATCTATTTGACCGATCACAAACCGCAGATTAGGTACTCCTGCTAGTGAAGTCGCCAAATAAAGCTCGTTGATGTTCAAACCATCGTTTCGGGAGTCATCGAAGTTGCGGTTGCTGCCTTGGCTTGTTAAGTCCAAGGTTGCCCCAATCAAAGCTTGAGGAGACAGTGGGTAGACTCCGCTGACTCTCGCCCGCGCTGAGGTGTCGCCACCTTGGTTAATATAAACTCCTTGGAATTGTAAAGAGGGTTCCCTTAAACTACTGCTAGGAAGCTGGCGGCGTTGTTGAGTAGTTATCGATGGGGTAACTGGCACTGCTGTGCTTGGAGTGGGAGTTGTACTAAGGACTGATGGTGTTGTCTGTGGATTGGATAATTGTTGATTAAAAGTTGGTGCTGCTCCTGGTGCAGTTGATTCTGGGGTTGCAGGCAAGTTGGGAAGTGGTGGCAGAGGGGCTGTTTGAGAACTGAGTAGTTGATTAAAAGTTGGCGCTACTCCTGGTGCAGTGAATTCTTGCGTTGCAGCCGAGTTGGGAAGTGGTGATAGGGGGGCTGTTTGAGAACTGAATAGTTGATTAAAAGTTGGTGCTGCTGGTGCAGTTGATTCTGGGGTTGCAGACGAGTTGGCGAGTGGTGGCAGTGGGGCTGAACTACTTGGTGGCTCCGAGCCGTTCATCTGTCCCTGCAATCCTAAATTCAGGTTAGAAGTGTCCCCACCTGCTGCCACTCTTGGTGCAACAGAACTACATGCTGCTGCCGGGGCTTTTCCAGTTACCTGCTGCTGGATGAAGACACTCTCCATTTCTTGGAGATCGTTGACTGGTTTGGGTTCCACAACTTTCAACACTGGATTAGCGATCGGTGCAACTGCTACACCAGGCGTTACGCGTGGAGGAGGCAATGTTTGCGACCCAGACTGAGATTGTTGACTTTTATTAATGGGTAATTCAGTCCCTGGTAGCGGTTCTGCTAAACCCAATTGGTAGTCGATAGTCTTTAGCTGAGATGGGTTGACTTGAGCTGAAGATTTTTCGCTCACTGCCAGTACCCAGCAAATCGAGACAACGACAGTACAAAGCAGTGGATAAACCTTGTGGTACTGGTTTGGAAAAGTAAATTTATAACAATCGAGTCCTGTTTGCCTCATCAGCTTAGTTGGGTAACAACTACATATTTCGGTTATTCAATGTCGCTACTTTAGCAAAGGAAATGAGTATTAACCATTAGATTGAATAAAATTTGCAATTTTAAATTAATTGATTAAGAGTCGATAAAAATTGTTATTTTTAAAAACAAATTGGGCATAATAGGTAAAAACCTAAGCTTATTTGCAAAAAAACTAGATAATGTGCCTTTTGTCATGCAAAATCTTGATTTAAAGACTATTTTGACTCAATTTAAAGCTTTATTTTTTACTAATCCCCAGATAGGTACTTGCCTAATACTTTTAGCTACCAGTTATGGCTGTGTTCAAAAAGTACAAGAAAAGGTGGAGATGAAAATCGGAGATGTACAACCTATATCAAGTAAAGGTATATACAATATCGTCGGTAGTACCAATCTGCCCGAATCTAGCAAGATTACAGTGGCCGCTGTGCGTTATTTGCGTCCACTATCAGGACAAACAGAAGCTTTACTGAATCCAGACACGAATACTAACCGTTCAATTCTGGCTCGTCAAATTGTGGAAGTGAAACAGGGAAAATGGGAGGCTGCGCTGAATCTGTGGCAAGTTTCACCCAATGGTAGTTTTCAAGAAGCCTGGCAAGCAAATCCAGCACAAATACGACTGTTTCCAGAAGGTGGTGTTACATTTGTAGCTATTTTCGATCCTGCTACTCAGTCAGAACAGCCAGATAATCAAAACTCTCAAAAGTTAAAGTTAGAAAATCAACAGCTTGAAAAGCTTGAAAGCAACTTGATTCGCTTTACTAACGAAGGTGAAAAATATTTACAAGTTAGCCAAACTTTAACAGTACCCCTACCTACGGGGAAAACAATACCACCTCGTCGGCAACCGGAAGACTTGAATGGTGGTTGGGGAAACCGATATCAAATCCCGCCGCAATCCATAACTTCTAAAAGTACCTTACCTCCACCGATTAAAAATAGGCAAACGAATGCCTATCTGACTCCTTCAGAGTTTCTCCGGTAAGAATTATAGCGGTTCTCTGTTGATTAGGTACTAAACCCCATCCTCAACCCCTTTCTCGCTTGCGAGGAGGGGGCTATGATGTTGTATCTCATTTGATTAGGAAAAGCTATAACCCTCTCCTAAAAAACTATATTTGCTTAGGAGAGGGATAAGGGCATCAACCCCATATAAATACTTCTGTCTCTATTTACCCTACCCTACTTACTACTTCATGGAGGATGGGGTATTCAAACCTTCCATCAATCTCTTTTTGATAGATAAAAATTGAAATACCAGCCTCAATATGAGCGCTGGCATCCAGATATTAATTACCCAATAACCACTAATTCATTGGGCATTGATTTGAGTAAATTTTAAAGGACAGTATTATAATAAATCTGAAATTTAGCTGGGGATTCTACCTCAGTCTTTGTTGTTTGAGACGTTATTTGCAAATTGTCCTGCATTGCTTGCATCTGTAGCATCATCTCTTTAATTTGTTTTTGCAAGTCTTCAAATTCTGATGGCACAATTGCTGTTTGATTCATTTCACCAGCAGTAATTTCTTTGATACTATTGGGATTTTCTTGAGCATAGCCAAGGAAAGTCTGGGCAGATGCAAACGCAGAAGTAGCAGCAATATCTCTAGTAGTAGGATTTTGTTGAGTTGCAACCTTTGATACAGGATTTACTGGCTGTGCGTGTATCTCCGTCGGGGTTTGCGCTCCAATAGGTTGAGATGCAGTTATTGCATTTTTTGAGATGAGAGCTTGGTCAAAAGGTGCCTCATCATCTAAAAAAGCACTTAATCCAGAAATTTGCAATCGAGGCTCGGAAACTTGCCATTCTTTTAGTAATGTCTCTTTTTGCTGTAGGTGTTGCTTTAGATTAGATAATTCTTGTTGAATTTTCGCTGATCTGGAAGAAGAATTTCGCCAACCACAGAAAGCAAGTGCTGACATTCCAGACCCTATACTAAGTGCTGTTGCAAAAACTACGTAAGGGATAGCAATATCTCTAAGTTTGCCATAAAAAATAGGTTCTTCCTGAAATTTGATCCCAATTTGTTTATCGCCTAGTGTCGCAAGGGGAAATGACATTAAAGAAAATACACTTAGAGAAGCGATCGCAGGTGGTAGTAAAAATTTTTGCAGTGCAGAAAGTGTCATATTTAGAAAGCTTTTGTCAAATAAAAGACTATGAGTAGATTGCAGCAGATATAATTACCGCTTATAACATCTAGCTTATACAGAGTTTTCACGGTCACTCAATATGTTTACTGCCTTAGTATCTAAGTTATTCTCTATACGAGATATGTTCAATAGAAAACTCATGAAGAACTCAGTAAATTACGTAAATTTTTTGTAAATGAAGCAACCACTGCAAATTATACAAAGGCAAATGCAAAACATAAATAGAAGTTTATAAGCTGTTGCGCCTTTAATTTGCACTAATATTTTTTCAAGATGATTGTGGGGTGGGCATCCTGCCCGCCCTGATAATGCAAGTTATATACGTAACAGCTTACGTATTATCCAGCGAATATTTTAGCGTTATTGAGTTCCACTATCCAATTTTTACGGATACAGAAACAATAGTAGTCAAGTATTGCTCTAAGATTACTAGAATGGCCAGATGCATGGAAAGTTAATTAAATAATACAAATAACAGTCAAATAAATGCATTGTAATTAGAGTACATATATTTATTGGCGGCTAAAAATCACATTTACAAAATACTTTTTAGCTAAAGATGCTGTAAAATAGCCTTCCTCGTAAAAAGCATCATATATTTTTTTGCTGATTCAACTTAGATATTGCCCTACTAAAAAAGTAATAATAGTATGCAAGTTATCGATAAAAATAAACCAAGAACAGTGAGATTACATAAGCAATTACTGATATTTTCCCTAAGTCTAGTAGTATTTTTAGTAATTATCTTGACTAAGACACCTGCTAGTATTCAGCTAGATGCTGTTAGGGCTGCGATGCCAATAGAGCTACCACTTTCAACAAGTGGTAGCTCTATTGTTGATGCAAAAGGCAAGGTCGTACTGCTTAGAGGTGTTAATTGGTTTGGTATGGAAACTGATACGCACACCCCTCACGGTTTATGGCAACGAGATTATAAAGAAATGCTGGCACAGATTAAAAACTTAGGATATAACGTCATTCGCTTACCTTATTCTGTGGCAGCATTGCGATCGCTTAATGTAAGTGGCATTGACTATACAATTGGTAGCAATATAGAACTTCAAGGTAGAACACCCTTAGAGGTAATGGACTTAGTTATTCAGGAAGCAGAACGTCAAGGATTGCTAATGCTGCTCGACAGCCACCGCCTCAACGACCAGCAAATTCCAGAATTGTGGTATGGAGACGGCTTTACCGAAGCAGACTGGATCGATACTTGGACAATGTTAGCAATCCGCTACAAGAATCAAACTAACGTTATTGGCGCAGACTTAAAAAATGAACCCCACGGCAAAGCTAGCTGGGGTGATAACAATATAAGTACTGACTGGCGATTAGCAGCAGAACGTGCAGGTAATGCGATTCTGGGCGTGAATCCTAATTGGCTAATTGTCGTTGAAGGAGTGGAAAAGAATGTCCCCGGTCAAAAATTGCCACAGCATTGGTATGGTGGAAATCTTGAAGGTGTAAAAAACTACCCAGTGCGCTTATCTCTTTCTAATAAGCTAGTCTATTCTCCTCATGAGTACGGCGCTGGAGTGTACAATCAGCCTTACTTTTATGACTCTAACTTTCCTAACAATCTAATTGATCGCTGGCAAATAGGATTTAACTATATCGCTAGTCAGAATATTGCTCCCATCTTGATTGGGGAGTTTGGGGGACGGAAAGTAGACTTAAATTCCAAAGAAGGTATTTGGCAAAATGAGTTGGTAAAATACATTCAAAAAAATAACTTGAACTTTACTTACTGGAGTTGGAATCCTAATAGTAGTGATACAGGCGGAATTTTATTAGATGATTGGCAAAGTGTTGATCTACCCAAGCAGCAATTATTGTCCCAACTGCTCCCAGTTGTACAAGTTCAACCACCAGTTCAACCGAGTAATCCTCCTGTTTCCCCAACTCCAACACTTTCTGTCTCTCCAACTCCAACACCTTCTGTCTCCCCAACTCCAACACCTTCTCCTTCTGTCTCCCCATCTACTACTAGTACTGCTCAATTAAAAGTCACTACTGAGATCAATTCCAACTGGGAAACTGGATTTTGTGTCAGTTTCAAAATTACAAATCAGGGTAATACCAAGGTTAATAATTGGCAACTGGCATTTAATATGAATCAAGCTAAGATTAATAACTTTTGGAACGCAGATTTTAAACAGCAAGGAGCGATACAGTATATAGCGGCTCCTTTGGATTGGGGAAAAACAATTGAACCAAATCAAGTACGGGATACTGGGTTTTGTGCCAACAAACTTGGTTCTGACTACCAGCCGCAGCAAATAGCCGCAGTTTCGATTTGAAGTTAAAAGTTAAAAGGCGAATTTGTCATGATAAGAGAAATCACCAATCCCATTAATCATTGAGTATTAACTCAGCACACAAGATGACTGAAGCAACAGCAACTCGTTCCAATATCTATGTTCGGGAAGCCGGGCCAACGATTCATTACCTGGTGGCAATGTCCCAACCAGAAACCAATCTGTTTGAGGTGACTTTACACCTTGTGGATTACCCCTCGCCGCTTCTCGATTTAAAACTACCGGTGTGGACACCCGGTTCCTACTTAGTCCGGGAATACGCCAAGAATTTACAGGATTTTGGGGCTTTTGCAGAGGATAAGCCTTTATCTTGGCGGAAGATCAGTAAAAATCACTGGCAGATAGATAAAAAGGGTGTTTCAGAATTAACTGTACGTTACCGCGTTTTTGCGAATGAGCTATCGGTACGGACAAATCACTTAGATGCTACGCACGGTTATTTCAACGGTGCGGCACTATTTTTTAGAATAACGGGCTGGGACAAGCAACCCATTCGCGTCACTATCGTACCACCACGCCCGGAATGGCAGGTAACTACTGCCTTGCCACCCGTTGGTGAGCAAACAAATACTTTCTTGGCTGGCGATTTTGATACTCTTGTTGATACTCCCTTTGAGATTGGTCGGCACCAATTGTATAATTTTGAGGTTTTGGGAAAACCCCATGAACTGGCAATCTGGGGGCAAGGAAATTTCCAAGCCCAGCAGATGATTACTGATATTCAAAAAATTATTCAGGTAGAAGCACAGATGTTCGGCGGTTTGCCATATCAACGATATGTGTTTCTACTACATTTATTTAGCCAAGCTTTTGGCGGTTTGGAGCATAAGGACTCTTGCTCTTTAATTTACCAGCGTTTTGGATTTCGCGCTCAAGATAAGTACAATCGCTTTATCCAATTGGTAGCACACGAGTTCTTTCACTTGTGGAATGTCAAGCGAATCCGCCCAAAAGCGTTAGAGGTTTTTGATTACGACCAAGAAAATTACACACCATCATTATGGTTTTGTGAAGGTACTACTAGTTACTATGACTTGTTAATTCCTTTGCGGGCAGGAATTTATGATGTTCAATGGTATTTGAATAATTTGGGCAAAGAAATTACCAGATATGAAATGACACCAGGGCGCAAGGTACAACCTCTTTCTGAGTCGAGTTTTGATGCCTGGATAAAACTCTATCGCCCGGATGCCAATAGCGGGAATTCCCAAATTTCCTACTATTTAAAGGGAGAAATGGTATCGTTGTTGCTGGATTTACTGATTCGCTCTACTCACGACAATCAGCGCTCCCTCGACGATGTGATGCTGAAAATGTGGCAGCAATTTGGGAAAGATGAAATTGGGTATACTCCAGAACAGTTGCAAGAAGTTATCGAATCTGTTGCCGGAATTGATTTGACTGATTTCTTTAAACGCTACATTGATGGCACTGATGATTTGCCTTTCAATCAGTATTTAGAACCCTTTGGCTTGCAGTTGGTAGCCGATGAGCAGGAAGAACCTTATTTGGGTGTGAGAATAAATACAGAGAATGGGCGGGAAATGATTAAGTTTGTGGAAACTGGTTCACCTGCACAAATAGGGGGAATTGGTGCAGGTGATGAATTATTAGCAATTGATGGAATTAAGTTAATGGCGGGTGGCTTAAGCGATCGCCTGAAAGATTACCAACCAAATGATAAAATTGAAGTCGCAGTTTTCCACCAAGACGAACTCTGTACTTATTCCATCATCCTCGCTTCACCACATCCCACTCGGTATCAGGTAAAGCCTGTTGAGCATCCTAACTCCACACAGCAGCAAAACTTTGCTGGATGGCTTGGG
The DNA here is from genome assembly GCF_036919495.1 of Nostoc sp. GTDB lineage: Bacteria > Cyanobacteriota > Cyanobacteriia > Cyanobacteriales > Nostocaceae > Nostoc. The sequence continues at coordinate 91,697 of NZ_JBALBZ010000206.1, read as the reverse complement.
GTAGCGATCGCAACTGTTTAATAAAGGGATTGGGCATTGGGGATTGGTTATTAATTCTTCTCCCCTGCCCTCTGCTCCCCTGCTTCTTCCCCACTCCCCACTTCTAAGCTGTTCTCACCGCCCCAGAGTAAATCAAACCCCGTTGCAGATCCAGGGTTATAATCGCCCCATCCCGAATCGCCTGCGTTGCATGCTTCACGCCGACAATCACTGGCACACCGAGACGCAAACCAATTACTGCTGCGTGACTTGTAAGACTTTCTTCTTCGGTAATAATACCCGCAGCTTTCCGAATTGCTTCCACAAAATCAGCACTAGTGCGGGGTGCAACTAATATGTCTCCAGGATTAAAGTTACTCACATCCATACCAGTATTGGCCACCCGTGCGCGGCCACTTACTGAACCTTGTCCTAGTCCAATTCCGTGACCTAGTACTGCCGTCACCACCTCTACCTTAATCAAATCTGTAGAGCCAGAAATACCCTGGAGTGTGCCAGCTGTCATCACTACTAAATCTCCCTGGGACAGTAACTGAAGTTCCTGAGCCACATTAATCGCAGCTTGAAATGTCTGACCAGTGGAAGGTAATCCTAGCACCAACAACGGTTTGACTCCCCACACCATCTGTAGCTGCCGCGCCACATTTACATGGGGTGTCACTGCCAAAATCGGTGTACGAGGACGAAACTTAGAGACATTGCGAGCGGTTGCCCCCGTTTGCGTTAGGGTCATGATTGCTGCTGCGCCAAGTTGTTCGGCAATTTGACCCACAGCTTGACTAATAGCATTAGGAATGGAGCGGCGGGCATCTCTTGAAGAACGTAAGTTCAAATGTTGGGCTTCCTCCTGCTCCATCCGCTCGGCAATTCGTGCCATCGTTGCCACTGCTTCTACTGGGAAGCTACCCACAGCAGTTTCATTGGAGAGCATTACCGCGTCGGTGCCGTCTAAAATTGCATTTGCCACATCCGATACTTCAGCGCGAGTGGGACGGGGATTGCTCACCATGCTGTCTAACATCTGGGTGGCAGTGATGATGGGAATCCCCAAGCGATTTGCTGTAGCAATTAGCCGCTTTTGGAGTACCGGAACATCTTCAGCTGGCAATTCCACCCCTAAGTCACCTCTGGCAACCATTACGCCATCACACAAAGCCAGAACCGCCTCCATTTGTTCAATGGCCTCGTGCTTTTCAATTTTGGCAATCACTGGCACTTGCTTGCCTGTACTGGAAATTAGTTCTTTAATTTCGATCATGTCTTGCGGATTGCGGACAAAGGAAAGTGCCACCCAATCTACACCTTGATCTAGACCAAACATCAGATCCTCTCGGTCTTTGTCGGTCATTGCCTTGATTGACAGGTAAACGCCGGGAAAGTTTACGCCTTTATTGTTAGAAAGTTTTCCAGGCACGGTAATCCGACAATGCAAATCACCTTTGTCCCGGTTAATCTCCTCCACAACCATTTCTACTCGTCCATCATCGAGGAGGATTTTTGCTCCAACTGGGACTTCTTCAGCTAAATAATCGTAGGTAACGCAACTAATTTCCTGCTTACCTACAACTGGACGATTTGTCAAGGTGAAGCGATCGCCTTTTGCTAAAACTATAGACCCGTTGTCAAATTTCCCCAAGCGAATTTTTGGGCCCTGCAAGTCTTGGAGAATTGCCACTGGCTGATTTAATTCAAAGGCGGTTTGCCGAATTAACCTAATACTACGCTGATGGTCGGCATGAGTTCCGTGGGAGAAGTTTAGCCGCAGCGTCGTGGCTCCCGCTTCAATAATCGCCTTGAGCATTTCAGGACTGCTAGTGGCGGGGCCAATAGTAGCGACAATTTTTGTCCGGCGTAGAGAATCTCTTAATTGCATAGGGGCTGAAGTTAGGGAGCTATCTGGGAAGTCATCGTAACTTAAATGGCATCTCCTTTTCAGTCACTGCTATATCAATAGATATAAGCAGTTAGAGAGGGCTTATGGGAGAGTGGAGGCTGTGGGATAGACTAGATATAGTACATCAATCTTGTGTCCATCTTCCCAACGAAGGTGTTTATCCCATCAACTTCTTGCCAATTGTCATACCCCGCTTATCAGTAAAGACTAATCCTCGTCTGGAATCATAGCGTTATTCATCTACTGATATGCAAAGCTATAAATAAATATTGCTATACAAAACTTTACAAAATTTTATTCTTTCCTAATCTTTATCGTATATTTGTAATGTTTGATTAAGAAGGAGTCAATGTTAGAGATGATCGCATCGGAGGCACAAAAGCCACTGACAATCCCGCCAAAGGAATTTTTAGCGCCTCCTGGTGATTTTAATCCCACGTTAGTGCTTTTTTTGGTAGCTGTAGCAATGCTGGTGTTATCTAACTTTGGTTACTGGCTTTGGGAATGGCCGCACTGGCTGTGCTTTAGCGTTAATACTATTGCCTTGCATTGTGCTGGGACGGTAATTCATGACGCTTGTCACCAATCTGCCCATCGCAACCGGGTGATGAATGCGATGTTAGGGCATGGCAGTGCATTAATGCTAGCTTTTGCTTTTCCAGTGTTTACGCGGGTGCATTTACAGCATCATGGACATGTCAATCATCCCGAAGACGACCCAGATCATTATGTCTCTACGGGTGGCCCACTATGGCTGATTGCGGTGCGATTTTTGTACCATGAGGTATTTTTCTTTCAACGGCGACTGTGGCGGAAATATGAGCTATTAGAATGGTTTATCAGCCGCTTAATTGTCGGTGTAATTGTTTATATATCAGTGCAATACCACTTTTTGGGTTACATTCTAAACTTTTGGTTTATACCCGCTTTTGTGGTAGGGATAGCACTGGGATTATTTTTTGACTATTTGCCCCATCGTCCTTTTGCGGAGCGCGATCGCTGGAAAAATGCTCGCGTTTATCCGAACCAAGTTCTCAATATTCTGATTATGGGACAGAATTACCACTTAATTCATCATTTGTGGCCTTCTATTCCTTGGTATAATTATCAGCCTGCGTACTATGTGATGAAGCCCCTGTTAGATGAAAAAGGATGTTATCAAACTTCAGGATTATTGCAGAAAAAGGACTTTTTTGAGTTTGTTTACGACATCTTTTTAGGAATTCGGTTTCATCATCAAAAAGAATAGAGTTATTGTATAGCGGTTCCCATTCTAGATGCGGTACAAGATTACATCACTAGTATAGGGGCACGGCAGTGCCTATTGGTGTCAACTTAACCTGAAACCCATGTCGCGCAAGGAACTGAAGTTCCTTGCTAATAGCTAAAGTCTACTGAAGTAGACTAAAGAATTTTAGGAATATTTAGTCTACTTCAGCAGACTTTAGCTTGGAGCTTTGAACTTTAGTTCGAGGCGGGTGAGTCAGCTGAAAGTTTAGCTACTTATTAGCTTAAGTTGACACCAATGGGCAGTGCCGTGCCCCTAAGGATGTACCTCACAAAACGAGAACCGCTATATACAGCGATCGCCCACTAATGGCTAGCACTGGTAAATTGACAATATACGGAAACGTCCTGCTATGTATTTAGGACGAGCTTCCATATCAAATCTCCGCACTTTTGTGGCAGGTTACTGCTTTGCCCGTCGCCAGATGGGAATTCCTCAAACACCTCAAGAACAGCAATTCTCAGAATTTCAAACCTGGATTCAGCAGAGATTTAATTTAACTTCCAATCAGACTTGGGATCAGATTATTTTATTTTTTTCCCAAGATGAACACACTGCACTAGATGAGTTTTTCAAATTGTTTGATGAATTCATTCAAACAGAAGATTCTAGAGAACTTCAACCGAATACAACGAATAATTTGATAATGGTTTCAGGAACCCAAGATTAAAAGAAGCTTGAAATGGATGCTTTAGTGCAAGAACTCTACACAAATCTTTGATTTGAATAACCACACTTGGAGCGATCGTTGCTAGGATATTGCCAACACTGGGTATCAATGGAAGTAAATCAGGTAGGCGATCGCTCTCAAAAGAAAGCCAAATCAGTAATTTTGGTTGGTGATGGATGCAAGCGATCGCAGTAATTAAACTCACGTTATATTAAAGGCGGAAACTGCTACAGACTGCGCGAAACACCCAAACATAAAGGCGGAAGTTGCTGCAAGGAAGACGGAAGTTGTTACAGGAAAGGTAATACCGTTTTACTTTAAGAAGTATACATTTAGGCAACCTGGAGAACCGAATATTCACATTCCAAAGCTATTTTTTTCCTCAGTAAGCTGAAATTTTCTAATGTGATCAGAAGGGTTGGCAAGATAATATAAACCATTAATAAAATTAGTAAAAATAATAAAATTACGAAGCTAGCTATACTAGCAATATAGATAAAATTATCCATGTTAAAAATCAAATGGATAATCTTTTGTCCTAAGGAAATATGTTCTTTATTCCAAGCATTGGCAGAAAGGTGATAAAAATCAATTATTAATTGCCATAGTAGTAGGACAAATACATATATTATCAATAATCCTATCAATAATATTAATATCGATATTACAGAAAAAACATCGCTTAATTTTAAATTTCTCTCCTTTTCCTTCTCCTTTCTTTCTTTTTCCTTTTTTATTGTAACCAAAATTTCAAATAAACATGTATATGGTGGAGGTGGCGGAAGCTTGAATGCTATAACAAATAAAACTAATGAATTCCAGAAGAAAATAAAACCTTTTGAAGGAGGCTTAAACCCTTGCTCTCTATGTTCGCGGCAGAAAGCAGAGAGCAGTTTTCTTTTTGCCTCCTGCCCTCTGCCTCTTGCCTTCATTGATAAATTGCGGAAGAAAATAAAAACTTTTGAGTATAATTTTTTCATGATTCCGCACTATATCTCATTCTCTTTTTTTTGTTCTGTTTCACCTTTGATTTCTGCGAATTTCTGAAGTGCCTTGGGAGCAAAAGCTGCCACCAAGAAAATAAATGTCATGTTTACATCACTACTTGAGGAGTTGTTGTTTGTGTTACTTGACTTGTGAGCATTAATCAGAGATAAAGAACCAAAAATTATTGCTGTAATAAGAGCAAAAAAACACATCAATCTAATTGATGATTTATGTCCCTGATTGTCTGTCAAGAAATTACCTTTTACTAAATTATTTTGTTTTTTAAGTGATTCATCTAGTAATTGATTTCGGTTTTTTAGTAATTGATTTTGGTTTTCTATTAATTGATTTTGTTGTTGTAATTCGTCTACTGTTATTATCCCTGCTGTCATATATTTAATCCTTAGAATTTGAAAGTTTATTCACAGCAAGATAGTACACTTTGTAATACTTCTAAAGCAATGGAAGTTTGCCAACTTAAGCACAGCAAAATTAAGAATTATTACAATCATCGCTCTAAACCATCAGTAGAAATCTCTTCAATAACTGAGAAATTGAGAATTTTGAGCAAAGTAAAAGATTGATTTTTCGCCCAAAAGAACGCAAAATTATCTAAAACTCAGCAAAGAAAATTTAGTTACATAGTATTAAAACTGCGTGTATTATGAGTAGGAAGAGAGGAGGACAAAAAACTTGGATTACAGTTGAACCTAGATATAAATGAGGTCAACTTACCCATGACTCCACCTGAAGAAATTCGCTCAAGAGGAATAACACTGCTGGAACAATTATCGGGAGAATCTTTACTAAAAGCAGTTAAATTTTTAGAATCCCTTTCTCAAGAGCCTTTACCGCTAAGTCAAAATAAGTTTGAACATAGCAACGGTGTTGTGAAGAATATTACGCTCAATTAAACTAAAAATATTTTTCAACAACCATAAAAATAACCTCTCGAAGCGATCGCACCTTTAATTGGTACAATCGTACTCTTTAGAGGTTATTGTTCAATAGAATTATTAATTTTTGAACCGAATTATTCCTCTACACCCAATACTGTTCGGTTAAGGCAAGAGACGCGATGAATCGCCGTCTCTACAATAATCAGTCCTTTGTCTTGACGGTGATTTATCGCGTCTTTGGCGATCAATAGTTTTCATCAAAAAACTTTTAATCGAACCGAATTATTCCTCCACACCAGCATTTCCTTTGCTAATTCGAGAGCGGCATAGGCGTAGCCTATCGTAGACATCGCTTGCTCACGGCTGACACTGGGAAAATGATCTAGAAACTCATCCAGTCATATAGTTTAGTATGTGCCTCACAGACTACCTTTTGCTCCTAAACTCTCATCATCTAGGATGTAGAACACGTATTTCACTATAATTTCTATTTTTGTAGTAAACTGCGATCGCTATTTTTCTACCGTCGCCTACAGATAGCTTCAAAGTGCATCAGGCTCTGAGTCTAAACCAAACCACTTCAATGCTGCCGACATCCAAAGAGATTGTTACATTTTTGCATTGGGTTTGACTGCAATTGTCCAATACTGAAATGTTTCACTTCCAATGCGATCGCTATCCTCACGGTAGATTTGCCGCAAGCATTCATAAAATGCTTGGGCTTCATTCTCCAATCCAAATGTTATTAAGCACTTTAATATACGGGTGATCCGAAGATAATTGTGGTTACATATACAGACCCATTCGGGTTTACGATTCGGATAGTCTTCTGACTGGCTGACAATTATTTTTCCGTCATTTCTCTGGTAGCGTTGCAACCTATAAAATTTAAGCATGACTGTGAAGGAACGCAGCAAATTTTGACGTAGGTGTGGGTTGCTTTGAAATGCTTGAATTACTTTCTCATCAACAATGGGTGCATCACGATTGAATGCACTTCGCTCAGACAAAGGGAACAACCACTGAATGTAATTGTGGATGCACTCCAATTGTTCAAAATCCCAAGTCCACATCTCTTGAATTGTGCGACCTTCTGAATCTCGTTGCTCCCCTAAGTAGAACGGAACAAGCATTGCACTGAGTTGTTTTTGATGATTCATTGCAAACTACCTTCACAACTCAACATCTTGATTTTAGACGCGATCGCCTCACCAATAGACTTCAAATCACTGCGACAAAGTAGTAATATTCTTCCACCAGCAGCAGATTTAGCAGTCAAAATAGTACAAAATTATATTTTTATACTTTTTGTTACATAAATTTTTATTTTATTTAAAGAATTTACACTTTTGACTTAACTGCTGGCTGTGATGTTTGTAAAGACTGGGGCAAACTCCAGTCGGGACGCAAGCTAGCAGCATTGCGTAAATAAATATGATGAACCGAGGCGGAAGCTGGCAGATAAGCGTGGATTAAGAACCGAATGCAGCGCTGTAAGCTGCCTTCGACGTGCATTTGCTGCACATCCAACATGGCCACATTATCCCAACCAGGACGGGATCTAGCGATCGCAGCTGGAAAAATAGCATCCAAATCGCGTGTCACAGAGAAAGTCACACTAATCATGTCCGTCGGCTGGAATTGATTCCGGTTTTCTAGTTCATCTAGAAGTTCTGTCACTACCTCTCGCATTGCCTCAACGGTATTTTCTGAAACGGTTGTTGCTCCGCGAATAGCCCGCATTTGCCACTCCACGCCCAAATCCTCCTTAAAACAAAAAAGTTAGGGGTTAGGAGTTAAGAGTGAGAAATTGACAATTTTAACTCCTAACTCCTAACTCATATTAGGGTCGATATAACCACAAGGGTAAACCACTAGTAGACATTTCAAATTCGAGCCAATCAATTCCAGATCGAATTCCTGATGAAACTTGACGACTTCCTGGTAGAAGGCGACTTAATAAAGGTTTACGTTCTTCTAGGGTATAACAGAGAGTTTTTTCTGGATCTAGTCCGACTAGTTCTGCTGTCCAGCGACGGGCATCTTCTTCTGTGCCCAGACGATCTACAACACCCAACTCTAGGGCTTGCTGTCCAGTAAAAATCCGGCCATCGGCGAAACTTTTCACAGCTTCTACTGTTAAAGAACGGCCATCAGCTACCGTTTGGACAAACTGCTGATAACTTGTGTCAATCAACTCTTGCAGGATGTTTTCTTCTGGTTGAGTCAGTTGCCGATCGAAAGACAATATGTCTTTGTAAGGCCCAGACTTAATTACCTGGAAGGAAACACCGATTTTTTCTAGCAAGCGTTCCAAGTTATTTCCACGCAGAATCACACCAATACTACCCGTAATTGTACCTGGGTTGGCTACGATGTGTTCGGCTCCCATGCCGATGTAGACTCCTCCAGAAGCCGAAATATTGCCAAAGCTAGCGACGATTTTAATTTTTTCGCGCAAACGCTTCAGGGCGCTGTAGATTTCTTGGGAATCTCCAACTGTACCGCCAGGGCTATCGATACGGAGCAATAATGCCGGAAACTTTTTTTCTTCTATAGTTTTCAGGGCTTCTAGGACGCGTTTGCGGGTAGCACCGGCGATCGCACCAGTAATTTCAATTCGCGCAATTTGTTTTCTAAACTTGGGCTTAAACGGCCAAATCATGAGCTGTCAACATACCTCGTAATAAACTCAATATAAGATGCCCAACGGTCAGACGGCCTCTTTTGCTCTGTTAAGAAACATGAGCAGGCATTGTGAGCATCAGTATTTTAAGGAAATTTTTATATTTTGCAGTGAGTTTTATTTGATATTCTCAATGGATACTAATGAAGTCCTTAAAGATTGCAGATAACACAAAACACCACACTCTAGTCTAGCGTCCAGCACGATGATTTAGCACAGACTATTTTAGCTGTTTTGCGGAATTAAAATCATACAACCCTTGGTATTCTGGGTTTTTAACTTTTTAAGGATTGTTTTACTAGGGTCGCGCACCTGTACTAGTTGTCAGTAATTAATAACTAATAACTAATGAATAATAAATATTTAATCAATAACTCCGGTACTCAATTTAATTAATAAAATTTATTGAGCAAAACTAATCCCTATTTTAGATTAAAACCAATAGTACTTTCACTTTTGGCAATATCACTTTTCCCTATTTTGTACAGCCCATGAGCATCTGACGAAGCTATTTCTACTGCTTATGAATCAATTCGTAAAATTTGACACCGATAGTAAACGTACATATCAAACAGTGCGCCGACGAAACTACAGGTCAAACTAATCACAAATAATCCACGTAGGGGAGTTCCACTGCCAAAGGCGGCGAGAAAATGCATAATTTGAGTAGCGATCGCCTCAGTTAACTCTTGTAAGCCGGGGAAGTAACCAATGAGGGGTAAAATGAACAATCCGCCGCCAACTAGTAACATGGGGGCGACAAAACTAAAAATGATCGTCAGTAGTAGAGAGCGGAGAAAGTTAGTGAAAATAGCCATTTAAGACAAACTCCGTGAGTAGAGATGACAAGAGCTAGATAGCAGTTCGTCATTTTCTACAATACGTGCGATCGCTCCTGACCAACCAATCTGTCAAAAATCTTAAGTTTTCATTAAAATAAACGGCTACTAGCTACAGCACATGCTGGGGATCTTAAAAATGATTTTAATTTATAAAACCCTTGCACAATCAAGTTTATAGCTAAAATTAGTTCTATTTCGTGGTTTGCAACACCTTTAATAACAGTTTCACTTTCTGAGAGCATCTTTAATCAAAGTTAATATTTAGCACTGTGGGGAGTGAGGAAGAGGCAGGGGAGGCAGGGGGAGAAATTAATTCAAAATTCAAAATTCAAAATTAAAGAACTTCTGCCTTCTGCCTTCTCTTTCCCCATTCCCCATTCCCTATCCCAATGACTTCCGCTATTCTTAAGGCAGTCACCGAGTTAGCTACAGAACATTGAACCAGACTACATCCAAATCTAGTTTAGGAGAATGGAGTCAGCGACTGCTGGCGGCGATTTTTCTGGGTGGGCAAGTACTAGTTCACCTATTGAGGGGCAAAATCCATCGGCGCAACACCTTGCAACAAATGGCAGCAGTTGGGCCAGATTCCTTATTTATTGCGCTATTGACGGCTATTTTCGTCGGCGCAGTGTTTACCATTCAGGTGGCGCGGGAATTTATCAACTTTGGCGCAGGAAACATTATCGGTGGAGTACTTTCTGTCGCGTTAACACGAGAACTTGCTCCGGTGTTGACAGCAGTGGTTTTGGCTGGGCGAGTCGGTTCTGCCTTTGCGGCCGAAATCGGTACTATGCGAGTCACAGAACAAATCGATGCCATGTTGATGTTGAAAACAGATCCAATCGATTATCTAGTTATTCCTCGCGTCCTTGCTTGCTGTTTAATGCTACCAATTTTAACCCTCTTGTCTTTGGTAACAGGGATGTTCGGGGGATTAATAATTGCAACAAATCTCTACAACCTGTCTGATACGGCATTCCTAGACTCAGCCCGTAACTTTCTTGGTATCTGGGATATTGTTAGTGCCTTGATTAAGGCGTGTTGTTTTGGCACTTTAATCGCCGTAATTGGTTGCAGTTGGGGGTTGACGACAACAGGAGGAGCCAAAGGTGTAGGACAGTCAACCACAAGTGCTGTTGTGACTGCCTTGCTAATTATATTTGTTAGCAACTTTTTTCTTTCTTGGTTAATGTTTCAGGGGACTGGCAGTGCATTCATAGGGCTATAAAAGTGAGGAGTAGAGACGCGATTAATCGCGTCTCTACAAGAGTTATAAGTTAAAATTCCTCACTCGTAACTCGTAACTCCTAACGCTTAACTCCTGACTCCTAAAATAAAAGAGAGAGATGCCTAGTAAATAAAGCAGGATTTAAGACTGTGACCAGTTCATTTGTTCCTAACTCCACATCAACTGTGGAACTCAAGCCTAGTTACAATATACCTATAGTATTGGTGATTGCCGCTATTCCAGTACTGTTGATACAACCGTGGGTAGGCTCCGTTTTTACGCTGTTTGGTTTGTTTCTCATGTTTCAGGCGTTAACGCTGCGTTTGCAATTTACCGCCACAGACTTAGATATTTACAGAGGCGAAAAATTGATTCGGCGCTTTCCCTACCAGGAATGGCAAAACTGGCGGATATTCTGGAATGGAGTCCCCATTTTGTTTTACTTTAAAGAAATTAAAAGTATTCACTTTTTGCCGATTTTATTTGATCCCAATACCTTGAAAACTTGCTTAGAACAACGTTGTCCGCGTATTTAATCCTAAGTTTCATCTGTGCTGAGTCGTTTCGCTCTAGACTCATAACTCAGCACTCATAACTCAGGACTTTTATGGCAGCTCAATTGTAATATTTCTGAAAGCTATTTATTCGCGTCATAGGAATTACACTATTGTTTATGAACTCAGAGGCATCTCAAACCCCAGAACCAATTGATGAGCGGTTGGCAGAAAAACAAGAACAGAACAATGCAGTTGAACATCCACTCAATCAATCTGTTGAGTCAGTGGGAGAAACAGGAGCCACTAGCTCATCAGAGAACTACACAACTTTTGAGCCAATTATCTCTAATGCAGAAGTGGTAGATTCTACAGTAGAGCTAACAGAAAATTCAAATGGCGAGTTTGTAGCGCAGTCGGAACCGGAAAATACCGCACTGGGATCAGAAAACTATTTATTATATACAGAAGCAGAGCAGCGAGTAGCAGAGTTGCAGAGCGCTGAAACTGCTCTCAAGGAAGAAATAGCCAAGATGCAAGCTTTTTACAAAAACCTTCAGGCACAAGTGGGTGAAACTCAGACATCACTGGGACGACTTGTGCAAGAGTCATTGGTGCAGTTAGAACAACGCAAACAAACCCTGCAAATTTCTGTAGAACAACTAGAACGCCGTCAAGAACGTATCCGCAACGAGATGCGAACCACTTTTGCTGGTACATCCCAAGACTTGGCAATTCGGGTGCAGGGTTTTAAAGACTATCTCACTGGTAGCTTACAGGATTTGGCCGTTGCTGCCGAGCAGTTGCAACTGACGCCAAGTGTGGTGGAACGAGAAAAACCATCTGTAAAAGAAAAAGAGGCTAAACCAGTTGAAACCCAACCTGGAATACCGCAATTTGCCCAACAGCAGTTTCAAGATACTACTAAGCAAATTCGCCGCCTAATTGACCAATACCGTAATAAACCAGATTACTATGGCCAAGCCTGGCAACTGCGCCGTACCTTTGAACCAATCCACGCAGAACGAGTTTCTAACTGGTTCTTTACCCAAGGGGGACGGGGTAGTTTGCGGACAATGGGTAGCCGCTTACAAAATATTTTGATTGCCTCAGCTGTAATTTCGATATTACACAAGCTGTATGGCGATCGCGTCCGTACTTTAGTCTTAGCTAATACACCAGAGCGATTGGGTGAATGGCGGCGCGGCTTGCAAGACTGTCTAGGAATCGGTCGCCCAGATTTCGGCCCAGACCGGGGCGTGGTATTATTTGAAGCGTCTGATGCTCTGGCTCAGAAAGCAGACCGATTGACCAAAGCCAATCAACTGCCCTTAATTATCATTGATGATTCTGAGGAGCAAATTAGTTTGTCACTGCTGCAATTTCCTTTGTGGTTAGCTTTTGCTCCTGACCCCAAAACCGTGAGAAACTATGATGATGACTTTTAAATGAGTTATTAGTCATTAGTCATTGGTCAAGAGTAATACCTCTTGACTTTTTAAATTTTAAATTTTGAATTTTATTATGGCTATTTGGTTAACTCTGTGCGGGGCAATTGTAGTTATAGCTTACCTATTGGGTTCTTTTCCCACCGGGTATATTGCTGTGAAGCAGTTAAAAGGTATTGATATTCGGCAAGTTGGTTCAGGTTCCACTGGAGCAACTAATGTACTAAGAACCTTGGGCAAAGGGCCAGGAGCATTCGTTTTAGTACTTGATGCCTTAAAGGGAGTATTAGCGATCGCTCTAGTCTACTGGTTATTCAATTTTAACCCGATTCAAAATTATATCCCACCTACGGTAGATGCACAAGTATGGCAACCGTGGTTAATAACCATAGCTGGGTTAGCTGCCATCCTGGGACATAGTAAATCAATTTTTTTGGGCTTTACTGGTGGTAAATCCGTTGCTATCAGTTTGGGGATTTTGTTGGCTATGAGTTGGCAGATAGGTTTAGCAACAGCAGGTGTGTTTGCCATCTTCGTGGCGATATCGCGGATTGTCTCTTTGAGTTCAATTGCAGGTGCGATCGCAGTTTCCATTTTCATGGTAATTTTGCATCAACCACTACCATATATTCTGTTTGGAATTGCCGGTGGATTATATGTAATTTTGCGCCATCGCCCTAATATTGAACGGTTGCTTGCGGGAACAGAACCAAAAATTGGGCAAAATGTAGCGACACCAGAACAAACTACATAATGAGTTTTTGGTACATACTTCGCCCCAAGCGATGCCCTAAGCTTGCCCTTGAGTGAGCGTGATATCTCTTCTGGAGTTTAGACTAAGCAGCAAGATTCAATCTGATATAAACCTTTGAGGACTTTGCCATCTAACCCAACAGTTTCTCCAGTATTTAGTTGTATATAAAAGAATTTGATCGAACACCCGGAATAATCTTTGTAATCTACCTGTAATAAAGCACGACGCAAAGCGTCTATTTGCGTAGTTTACCGCCGTAGGCATCGCAGGATAATTAAGAAAAGCCTGAAACAACCTCATGATTGCCAAACAGCTTTCGATAGTATCGATTTGCTAACGGATTTTTTCAAAATACTCCCGTCTGCATTCATCTGCATTTCATCCTCAACCATTCTTTCTGGTTGACAGACAACTATCTCAGTCCCTTTTACTTTCTTAACCTACTCACCCAATGTAGGTAAAAATATCACTAAGCATTTTAGCCAAATCCAAAACCCAAGATGTCTTCTAAGCGAATCTTGTTTATCAGTAACGGCCACGGAGAGGACAACCACACCTCTCATGTTATTCAGACCCTACGCCAATTGTGTCCTTCCATAGAGATGGCAGCAATGCCGATTGTAGGGGAAGGAAAAGCTTACCGCAGCTTGGACATTCCCATTATTGGCCCCACACAAACGATGCCCTCTGGAGGATTCTTCTACATGAAGCGCCTCTATTTGCTCAAAGATTTTCAATCGGGATTGATTGGGCTAACATGGCGACAATTACAAGCGGTGTTGCAATATGCTCCGAACTGCGATTTGATTATGGCTACTGGGGATTTTGTCTCCCAGACATTTGCTTACTTAACAAAGCGCCCCTTCGTCTCTTTTATCTCTTGTCTTTCTGCCCTCTATGAAGGTCGATTGCCTATCAATCCTCTGCTGTGGCACGATCTGAATTCTTCTCGATGTCTGGCAGTTTTCACCAGAGATTCTTATACAGCTTCTGACCTCCAACGGCAAGGTATAGCTAAAGCTCGGTTTGGTGGGATTCCGGCTTTAGATCGCCTCGTTCCCGCCGATAAAGATTTGCACCTGAAACCGGACATTCCCACGATCGCTCTTTTGCCAGGTTCACGGATGCCAGAAGCAGCGCGAAATTTCTGTTTGCAGTTGCAACTGGTGGTAGAAATTGCCAAGGTGATGCCTAAGTCAGGATTCCAATTTCGCGCCGCCTTAGTACCAAATTTGATGGAGCAACTAGACTACATTGCTAAAAGTCAAGGTTGGCAACTGACTCAAGGCGTACTCACCTATTCTCCTTCAGGAAGTTCTGCTGAGAAATCACCGCTTGTAGAAGTCAGATGTTACTCAGATGCCTTCAACGATATTGTATATTACTCTAACCTCGTCATTGGGATGGCAGGGTTGGCAGTGGATTTAGCGGTAGCGATCGGCAAACCAATTATCCAGATTCCTGGAGAAGGGCCTCAATTTACTTATCAATTCGCAGAGGCGCAAACGCGGCTATTGGGCATTTCTGCCCAAACTATCGGCACTGGGCCAGCAACACCAGAGATTCTCAAACAAGCGGCCCACCGAGTGGTTGAAACTTTACAAGATGCAGACTATCTCGCTAAGTGTCAACAAAATGGCCCTGAGCTATTTGGGCCGCCCGGTGCATCTGAGAGAATAGCCCACTTTCTGCTAACCTCTTTAGGAGAAACTTAGTACAGCTTTGGGTAAAATCGTAGCGTTTTTAATGCAAGGGGATGCATTGGCATTGTTAGCCGATGCATTGGCATTGTTAGCTGATGCATTGGCATTGTTAGCCGATGCATTGGCATTGTTAGCCGATGCATTGGCATTGTTAGCTGATGCATTGGCATTGTCAGCCGATGCATTGGCATTGTCAGGCGATGCATTGGCATTGCAGGGTATTGCCAAATTTAATTCGCTACGAATTAATAAAATGCTGTACTTAGTACAAATTGCGTCAGGAGGCAGGAGGCAGAAGTTCTTTAATTTTGAATTTTGAATTTTGAATTGATTTCTCCCCCGGTTACTGAGCGTAATCGAAGTCTGCTCCCCCTGCCTTTTTTCGGTAAGGATAACAATAAAGAATTGAACTATGAAAGTCCGCTCTAGCTACTGGCAACTGTTACCTTATCTGTGGCCCCAATGGCCGCTGTTAGTTCGGGGATTCGCTTGTATCTTAGGATTTGTATTGCTCACTCTAGCAATACCCTACTTAGCAGGTCAGGTCGCTTTTTTTGTTGGTCAGGGAAATGTTAACCAAATTGCCTACTGGCTCGGAGTAGCTACTGTAGTATTTTTAGTTCGAGGGCTTTGTCAATACGGGCAGAATGTCTTTATGATTGCTGCCGCTCTGAATATGGTTTTGAATTTGCGTAAGCGGGTTTACGCTCACCTGCACAAACTCGGATTGGATTACTTTGAAACCACACAGACGGGTGACCTCACTTATCGACTGACTGAAGATATCGATCGCGTAGGCGAGATTGTAGATAAATTATCCCATCAGTTTCTTTCCAATCTCTTGCAGTTAATTGCGATTCCCATTTACATGCTCTACCTGAATTGGCCACTTACCCTTGCGGGTATGATTTTGGCTCCTTTGATGGCTTGGTTAATCGGGCTATTTGGTCAGCGATTACTCTTGCTATCTCGCCAGAGTCAAAATCAAGTTTCCAATTTATCGGCTTTGTTAACTGAAGTATTTAGCGGAATTCGCGTTGTTCAAGCTTTTGCAGCACAAGGGTATGAAGTCAAGCGATTCAATCAGGAAGCAGAACGCAATCGCCAAACTAAGTATCGCGCTCAACAACTCAAATCTCTTCAGTTTCCCGTTGTTGGTTTTTTGGAAGCAGTTAGCATTATGCTGCTGTTTCTCTTGGGAGGATGGCAGATTTCTCAGAATCAGCTGACATCTCAAGGCTTTATCAGTTTCTTAGCTGCTGTGGCATTACTGATTCAGCCAATCGACTTGATGATTAGCAATTACAACGAGTATAAACAGACCGAAGCTTCGGTTGAACGCATCTTTGAATTAATGGCAAAGCAGCCTAGTTTAATTGAAAAATCCAATGCTAAGGAACTGCCACGAATTGCTGGTAAAGTAGAGTATCGTCATGTCAGTTTCGCTTACAATCCCAGCGAGCCAGTCCTCAAGGATCTTTGTCTGCACGCTTCTCCTGGTAGTGTCATTGCCTTGGTTGGTTCTTCTGGGGCAGGCAAATCGACTTTAATTAACCTTTTACTTCGTTTTTATGACCCCCAGGCGGGTGAAATTCTGATTGATGATATTGATATCCGCGATGTCACACTCACAAGTTTGCGCCATCAAATTGGCATTGTTCCCCAAGACATTACCCTTTTTTCGGGAACGATCGCTGAAAATATTGGTTATGGTCAAGAAGAATTAAATTTGGCAGCAATCGAGTCAGCAGCAAAGATTGCCAACGCTCACTCGTTCATCACCCAGTTTTCCCAAGGTTACCATAGCTGGGTTGGCGAACGCGGAGTTAACCTATCTGGAGGACAGCGCCAAAGATTAGCCATTGCCAGAGCGATCGTCAACGATCCTCGAATTCTCATCTTGGATGAAGCTACTTCTGCCTTAGATTCGGAGTCAGAAGCACTAGTTCAAGAAGCCATCAAGCGAGTGATGCAAAACCGTACCGTGTTTGTTATCGCCCATCGCTTGAGCAGCGTTCGTAGGGCTGATTGCATTCTTGTACTAGAACAAGGACAGTTAGTTGAAGCTGGTACTCATACCTCCCTCCTGTCTCAGGAAGGACGCTATGCCCGTTTTTATGCCCAACAGTTTTATTCTACAGATGAGGATTAAGCTTACGAATTAACCTTGCTTTTAATTAAACGGTGGAAAAGGCGGCAAGGCCACAAAAAAGCTCCACATATACTTACTGAGGCGATCGCGGCCACAACTCGCCAAGTCGAACTAGATTCAGTGGCAGAATCTGAAGGGTGAGCTTGTGTGTTTTTAGCTAATTCTGGCACTGAATGAGATAGCTGACTGGCTGTAGTCACCCCTTCAATCGCTGCTCCAATTAGATAAGCTACTAGGGCAATTACTAGCCAGTTATTCATAATATTCAACTGTTTGAACTCTGAGCGTATGCTTGGCTGTGAGGAATCATTTGATTTCTCGTACTAATGATTGCCACCTTGCCCGAAGGATAATCGACCTTCAGCCGTATCACGAATCAGGGGCAGTTTAGATGTTATGTAAGTATTAAGGCTGCTATCTGCCTGGGGATCAATAGCCTGCTTCGCTTTTAACTGCTGAAGAAGCACTTGTACTAAAGCAGCATCGTCAAACTGGAGCAGGGTGCTGACTTGGGTAGACTCGATTACAGTCCAAAGCTGTTGCATCATTTTGGCAGTGACCATGAGTCTGTAACCTCTTAAGCTTTTCTTTATATTTACACAGATTTGGAATTTGTAGTTAGTTTTTATCTGAAGATTTATAAACATATAGGCTGAAAATAGGCTGAAAATGCCTGAGTTGGTTAATCAGTTGAGTCATAGGGTTTTTCAATTGATTGAACTACAGCAATGCCTAAGCTCAAGCCTAACCTTGCTCTATAAAGAAATAAAACTGCCCAAAGAGTTAGATTCTCTCTAACCCAATACGCTTGCATTGAGGAACGTAGACCCAAAGGGATTTCTTGCAGGGTAATCCAACATTTTCATTGATTTAGTTGGGTTTCACCTCGTACCTCTATGGGAAACAAGCTAGAACCAAAACCAAGCAATTTATGGTTTTTGAGGCTAACCTAAACGTATTGCTCTAATTCCCGCCATTTTTATAAATAAGGAAGGAATTAGAGCAAGCCTTTTGAAAAGCCACAATGCAGACATAGGTAGACTTCAGCGCTTTTTGTGGAGAGAAACTTCAGTTGTCTTCGCTGTCGAGTATTTTTGCTAAAAATTTATTGTGGAACTTTAGCACAAGCTCCTTCCTGACCAGAAGGATCGGCAAAAACTGCTAAAGTGTGATATTCAGGGTTATCTGTTTTATATATCACTCGAAAAGTATATAACCTATTTCTACCTTGGCCTTCGGTAACAACTGTTAAAAGTGTATTGCTAGTGGGAGGAAGCCCAGGAATATTTAGTTTTTGAATTCGTCTGAGTTGAATTACATTCGCTGCGGAGTTTTTACAATCTCCTCCACTACTATTAGAGTCTTGACCAAACTGCATACATACTGGGCCATCAAAGTCTATAGTTACCTGTGATGGATCGTTTAACCAAACTTTTTTAATTACTTCTCCAGCCGGAATAAAGCTTAAGTTAGTTCCTTGTTGATACCAAACGTCGATCGTAGGTGTTGCTCCCCCTAAACCCTGTGCTTGACAGGAAAATATAGAACGCAGAACAGCGTTATTAGCACCAGCGCGGCCTACCAACAAGAACATAGCAACCGAGAAAATTAAGGAAGCTATAGGTAGGAAATAAGAATGATTTAGGGTATTTCCTGACAAGTTAATATTATTTTTCATGGTTGCAAATGGGAAGATTGGTAGATAGAACAAGAAAATATAGAAAAGATAAAAAGAAAACTAATTACCAATTACCATTACTCAATTCAAAATCTAAAATTGGTATAAATCCTATCTCCTAAAACTAGATTGGTTGATTAACGTATAGTTCAACATTTGTGCCGGCTTTTATAAACCAAACATTAGTTGGTTGTGACATTTGGGCGATCGCCTGTTGATTACGTTGGGCAATTTGGGGTACTACAGAGTTCATACCACCTTCCAGAACCGCAGCTCCAAGGTTGCGTCTGTTCTCAGTGATAGTACCAGTAGTAGAAGTAGTGACGGGGGTGGTGGTGCCGTCGCTATTAGTGGTGGTGGTGGTGGTGGGTAAAGACACGAGTGTGGTATCAGGGCGATTTATTAACTCTGCGGCTTTACCAATACCTCCCAAAACGAATAGTCCTGCATCCATTGATGCTATGGACGAACTTTGGCCGGGATATTTATTTGCTATTAAAGGTTTACCTTGGGTACCGCGAATAATAATTGCATTGCTGGGTAAGCTTTGTTCGGTAGGGTTGCCATTATTTTGCGAGATAAGTTTAGTTACGTTCATCTGCATAAGACCTTGTTCGTTAATGGAACTAATTTCAGCTAGGAACTCGGTGTTTGCAGGTATAACGGTAGTACCATCCTTAGATTTAAGTGCTTCTTGCGATTTGATCACAAATACGTTTTTCCCTCCGGCTGCTTCATCACCACCGCTTGATCTAGTAGTAGTTTCCCCAAATATCGCTGTTGCTAACACAGCTTTAGCACTAGTCCCGATTGCTAAGGATTTCTGTCCCACGGGTTGCGCTTGACTCTCCGCAGGAGCAGGAGTTTGCGGTTGTGGTGTCTGTTGTTGCTGCGGCTGCGGATTGTTTGCAGGTTCAGGAGTTGCTGCGATGTTATTAGATTGATTCGTAGCATCTAGTTGACCGTAGCTACCTAACTTTGCTAACCTTTTCCACTCTTGCAATGGGCTTGGTGGAGATGGTGGAGTTATATTGACTACGGGTTGAGTGTTTGGCTTCACAACTGGTAGTTGGGGCGATCGCAAAGGTTGAGATGCAGGTACTTTAACGATGCGCTCAACTGTCACTGTCCGAGGCACGTAAGCTGTTGGTGGGGGTGTTGGGATCATTCTTCTGGAAGAAACTGACGGTTCTTTTAAGACTACTGTAGGCGTTGATTTGGCAGTTCTAAGTTGTTGTTGGGCGGCTTTCACCATCTGTGCTTGTTCAGTCAGGGCTAATTTCGTTTTCAGAGTATCTACTTCGCCTGCTAGTTGTTGAGTAGTAGATTCATTAGTTGGCTGCTCACGCACTTGTGGAGGAACAATAGTTTTTGGCTTAGGATTGCTACTCATTAACTGCGACAAAAACACACCACCCACCAAAACGATCGCAAAGGTAGCAGCTCCTACCAAGCCTAACTTTGCAAAGGGATTAGATGAGAGGGGTTGCTTTGTCTGAACTTCTTGTGGAAGAGATAACGATTCTTGTGAAGTTGCAGAGTCTTCTGAACCTTGGGTATAGGGAGAAGATTCTTCTTCAAAACCGACTAACCTTGACATCCGCGATTCCCAATCAAAAGATTCTACATCTTGTTGGTGAGCGTCGGTGTTTAGAGTAAATCCATTTTGAGCAGGTGTTTCCGCAGGAGTTGAGTATTTAGTCATGGTAAAGCTTGATTGGGATTTCCAGAACAATTTTTATCTTTGATATCACATACATTATAAATTTCTAGTCTGGCCTCACCAAGGCGGTAAGCTGCGAACTGCAATGGTAGTGCTGCATTTGGTAGGGAAGTTGCGGGTTCATCTATTGCTCTAACTAAAATTTGTTTATTAAATGAAGTTGATTTTCCCAACCTATCATAACCGTTAAAGACTAGTTGATTAGCAAACATCTCCACTTTCCACTGTCCACTACCTATTTCTGTTGGTTGAGATATTTTTTGAATTACTAATACATTCTCTGCTCCTCTATTAACATTTTCAAATTGGCTATCTGGATTTAAATTCGTAAGTTCGGACTTAAGTTTTTCTTTAAAATTATCAGCTACTAGTTGGGAGGTAATTTCCCAGACTTGCGTTGGCGGCTGTTGATCTGACCAGGTAAGCATTAAACTCATAGTTTCACCCACAAACCGCCGAATAGCCTCTGGCTGTCGCTCTAAATTTGGTTCGGGGTCTACGGTTATAGCGCGACCATCAACAAGCTGCACTAAGCTTTGAGGTGTGAGTTGACGACCTAACTGCTGTAACATCGACCCGTGAAATAGAAGTAAAAGCAAGGTTAATACATGTAACCCAAATGTTCCTACTGCTAACAGTGGTAATGGGTTATTTTTCCTATTTTCTGGTTTGAGTAATTGCATTTATTTATATTTATATAAAATTAGTGAATTAGAAATCTATAGGTCTTATTTGATTTTTTAAAAAAGCGCTTAACTCAAAAAAGCTGATTCCCTACTCCCTACTCATCTAATAAAGCTATCAGATGTTTGTCCAGCCCCGCATTGGGTTAATTTATCATTGTTAAGGCTGTTGTTGCCATCAAGCAAACATAAGTTACGAACTTCATAAATTTCTAATCTATCAGCGCGGACACTATAAATTGCTTTTTGCAAATCTGTGCCATTGTCGCCTTGGGGATTACCAAAATAATCTGCTGCACGTACCAGTAAATCTTTGTTAAAAGGAGTTATGAGTCTTGCACCACCTTCTCGGTTTTTTTGAATTAAGTCGGCGACCATACCCACTCGCCACTTTCCTGGTGCAATTTGTCTTGGCGGATAAACCCGCTTAATAACTAATTGTGATGTCATCATTAGGCTGGGATTTTCAGAGAAAACTTCTGCTGGTGTCATTTCTGCAACTGTGCTTAAGAAACCTTTGCGAAAGTCTTCGGATAAGGCAAAACTAGCTATCCAACTACTGGTACTAACTTTTTGACTACTCCCTTGCGGTGTTTGAATAAGAACTCCTAAATCTGGTTTGGGGTTTGCAACTTCTTCGATATTTTGTGGTGGTAAGGTTCCAGACCAGCTAAACATTGATATCATCGTTTTGCTGATGAATTGGCGAATTGCTTCTGGATCTCTTGCTAAATCATCGATATTAGCTACTGGTTTACCGTCTATTAATTGCACAAAGTTAGGAGCTTTTCTCAGACTGAGTTGGCGAATATTTAGCCCTTGTAATAAGAATAAAAATAAAACTAATATATGTAAACTGAAGGTTGCGAGCGCAAAAATTGTCAAAACACTTGCCGTCGTTCTTTGTCTTTTTTCTAGCAAACGCACCATTTACTCACCTCTTTTGCATAAAACTTCAGTTATTATATATTAATTATACGGCTATTTCATTCTATACATAAACCGCCCAGAACTAAAGTTCTAAGCTAATAGCTAAAGTCCGTTAAAATGGACTAGAAACTTTTCGCAGTTATCTAAAGATGACTTTCGCTATTAGACTGGTGAATTCATTCTGAGGCGGGCCAGATGAGAATGAAATAGCCCTGATATTAATTACGATTTACATATAATTTAGCAGTTACGACACTTATCAAAATTTTATTCATTTTTAATTTTGAATTTATATCCTCTCCCTTACTAAAGAAGCTGTATTGCTTATACCACTGAAGAGTGCAAAACCGCCAGCAGCAGCTACAAGCAACGATAAAATTGGTGCTAAAATCCCCAGAAAAATTATGAACCACATTAAATCTGGATCGGCATTAAGATTTTGACCTGGCCCATTTACAATAACTGCGGCAGTCACAACAGCAATAATATTAAATGAAATCTTGGCAATTCCAATAGATAAAAATCCGGTGAGCCATGCAAAAATTGGTTTACCAGCTACAGGTAGTAAAGATCCACCTACAGCTATTGGCCCTAAAAGTGCTATCAGCAACATAGTAGCTTCTATTAAATTCTGGAAGGCATATTGCAAAGAAACTAAAAAATTTTTGATGCTTGTTTGCACTGTAGAACCTAACAAAGAATTAAATGATGTTTCTGATACTATGCCACGGACAGAACTAATATTATTTATCTCATTTACCTTATCTTGTAGTCTAATTATCCAGGGTCTATATTTTCCGTATGTATACCTATATTTCTGCAAGAGAATGTTGATTCTCACAGCAGCTTGGGCAAAGCATTTACTTTGTTGTTCACCAGTTAGCGATTGGCAAGGACGGAGAAAAGAACCAGTTACTTCTTCAGCAACACTCATATTCAGTGCTTCTTGGTACATTTTACTCGCATCTGGTGATACCACTACTTGAGTGTTTAAATAACCCCGTAATCCCAGTGTCAGATTAGAAAGGATACTTCCTTTACCTGAATTACTTAAGAGAATCACCACTACAAAAGGCCAGATTAAAGCTGATATTGGACGACTATATTCGTAGGATATTAAGTCTCTGAGGAATTGTATCATAAAAAATAACAGGGTTCCTACTGCAAAAAAAATACCCAGATTTGTCAGCGTTCCATACAAAGTACCATTGCCGGTATTTTGTAATAAATTCAACCATTGACTATTCCAACCGTCGGCAATACTTTGGGAAGTTACAGCACCCTTAGTGAGAACCTCATCAATGCCTAGTTGGGGTTCTATTTGGGCAAAAATTAGTTGAATAGCAAGTTGCATTTTGAGTTAATAGACTGTTTTTTTATATCGTAGGGTGCGTTATAAATGTTACGCATCATTCCGGATCTTTTCGATGCGTTACGCTGTCACTAACGCACTTTAACAAACTGTTTTTAGACTTACTGTTGGTTTATTTCGGTTTTTCCCTTAAAAAGGCTTGTCATTACCAACATTTTTTTGTAACAGTCAAAGTGTAACACTTACTCATATCCCGCCCAGAACTAAAGTTCTAGGCTAATAGCTCAAGTCCATTTAAGTGGACTGAAATTTTCGTTTTCACAAGGTCTACTAGCCATCTACATCGCTGAAAATATTGATTGTATTTAGTCCTATTGAGAGGACTTTAGCTATTAGCTTTGGAATTTATTCCTAAGCGGGATAGTAACGAAGCGAGTGATTGAAAAGATGTGGGTAATAACAAGCCTTAAAAGGCTTCCTCTTAGGTTTCTTTTTCCCCTTTTTAAGGGGGTTAGAGGGATCAATAAATGCCTAAAATCACAGACAACCACTTTTCAAACAAGCTCTTAAGGATTTTAAAAGTTATATGGAAAGGAAAATTATAGTTTTTTTATCCTAAAATCTTACTTCCCAACTTTTTGTCTGCCAAACAAATCTAGTTGAGATGTAGCTCGTAAAAGCCGCGCCGCTTCTGTAGATGTATCTACTCTCCGAGCGCGATTCGCCTCTTCTGCCTGCTGAGAAATATTTGCTAAATTTAAATTAGAATATTGTAAAGACTGATTCGTTTGTATTGACTGGGCAAATGTTTCGGCTACGATTTTTGCTTGTAATTTTTGCATTAGAATGGTTTCGCTGTTTGGATTTAGCAATGTAGTTATCAATGCTTTTGTAAGGTTACAAGTTACGCTTGCTGGGTCTTTTGCTATATCACCAGGACAATTTAAGCTTTGTGTTGGGTCATTTACCCCAGAACCAGAATTAGAATTGTCAAAAAGATCCGACTGAATATTTTCTAACTTTCCTTTTATCCGACTTTGTGCATTTTTACCAAGAACACCTACCGCCACTCCACGGGTCATTAAACGATTGAGTTCATTACTAGCTAAATTTCCCCGTACTGCTGCATTATTTTCAAAGCGGCTTGCTCTAGACTGTGAACTATAATAGTTTTGAATCACATAATCACGAACGTCTTGCCCCGCAGTGACGGGGTTAGGTATTTTCAATTCTCCCGCGTTACTGTTAGTACTCAGAGTATTTTGACTATTTGATTCAGGGTTTAAATTTTCGTTTACATTCTTATATTGAAAGTAATCTTGCAAATCTCTGGAATATGATTGAAAATCAGTCCAAACCTGGCCTACTAGCGTTTGATCTTGTTGTGCCATGACTGGCAGAATTGCCAGCGATAGCAACGTAAGAGTAAAAATGGTAGTTTTTCGCATACATTTGTGCCTGAAAAAGGTAATTTAGCTTTTTAACTATGATTTTTAACTTTTTGAATCACTGTTAACTGCTTACAGAACCCGATTAACTACTACGCAGATTAGCCACTAACTGACGTGCAAATGCAGAAATTGCTTCATATTTATCGCTATGAAGTTGCATCATTTTACTACGTGCAGTTTGTTCAGCAGGGTTATTAGCAACTGCTGCCAATTGTTCGTAACCTGGATAATAACGACAGAATGTATAAATACCGTTATCATCTAACAGCCATTGGCTATAAACGCTTTCTTTGCGGGGAAAGAAGCTTTCTGAGGCATTACGAGCAATAATGTTGCGGGGATATTTTAAGATATCTGCAAAACTATCCACTGCAACCGGCTGAATGCGTCCAATCAATCGTGTTGTCAAGTTTTGCAAAATCTTAGATGCAGCCTTAGATTTGGCAATTGTATCAGGATCTTGTCCTGATAAGATGACTCTGATACCGGCTTTAGCGCCGTTTGCACAAACTCTGCCAACTAAGTCAGAAATTTGCTCGAATTCAAATAGAATTGGTGCTTCGTCAATGAAGAATATAGAAGCTGGACTACCTAATGCGCGTCGTAATGCTGCTGAATAGGCACTCAGAGATAGTACGGCTGCATCTTCACTATCTGATAGGTTTCTCAGAGCAAAAACTAAAAGTTGTGCATCGGTAGGAAAGCTAGATGGTGCAGAAATGGCTTGTCCTACGCGACTAGAAAGCCAAAACCGCAAGCGCAGCTGAATTTGACTAAGGGCGTCTTCTACTCTGCCAGTTAAAGTATTTAGCTGCAAGTGTTCTGATGAACAGAAAAACAGAAAATCTTTTAAGGTAGGAGTTTTCAGCCAAGCCTGAGTGCCAAATCCTCCCGCCATCGCCTGTCGATATCGCTCTTTTATGCCCTCATCAGCAAAAAAGGCTTCTAATGCTAAATTGAGGAGCGATCGCACGGTTTGCGATAAAATTTGACTTTCAGTGGACGATCCTAAAACCATTGTCATTAAAGCTGATTCTAGGAAGGCGGTATAATCGTTAAAGCGATCGCGCTGTTGTTCTGGATCTAGCGATCGTAAGTCTGGCTGTTCAAATAAGTTATTCGATTGTTTGGAGATATCAAAATACGCTCCATTCACCCCCATGAACTCTGTGTAATCTGTGAAAGTAGATGTACCATCAGGTTTCGGGAAATCTAATGCCACAACCGGAATACCATGTGCCAAAGCCTGAGTTAAAATCCCTGATACCAATACCGATTTACCAGCACGAGTAGTGGCAAACAAAGCTAAATTTTTGTGTTGATTAAACAAATCTAAATGTATGGGTGTCCCGCCTTCTTCAGCAATCAACTCAAAGCCTTGTTTATCACCCTGTTTAGTTAAAACTAAAGGCATTAATCCGGGAACTTCACTGGTTAAATATAGCTGGCGACGATTGAAAGGTGTTGCTAATAAACCTTCCCAAACTATTGGGAGAGTTTGCAGCCAAATTTTCCAGGCGTACTCAGTTTCTCTAATTAATTTTGCTGGACGTTGAAAACAGTTTTCAATATATCTTGTTGCCTCATCTAATTTATCGACAGTTGGACGATGTACCAAAATAACGATACTCGTATAAATCGGGACTGCACCTTCAAATAATTGTTCTTGTGCTGCTACCGATTTCTTCAACTTTAATTGCGCGTTGACATCAATAGTTTTACTTTTTTCTTGAGCCATGATTGTTGTCATGTTTGACTGCTTCAAGACTCGTTGCAAAGTAGTTTTCACCATTGCTGGATTTGCCGCAGTCAACTCACAAAAAATTTCTGTATCTACTACTGCTTCTCTAGCTAACAGTTCCCATAAATATCGCAGTTGAGTAGATTTGTTTGCCCAACCTCCGGGTTTTTCCAGAAAAGACAGTGCGCCAATATAACGATTGTTAACATTAACCCAACGGCGATCGGCACAAGGTACGCTAGACTCCATCAGCAAAGTTGTGCCGTGGATATTGTCTAGAAGCAATTTAGTACTAGCTAAATCTGAATTAATTTGCTCGTGTAGTCCTTGTTCATCTAAAGTCAGCAATTGGGGAATCGGTATTGCCTGCGTATCATTAAACCTTTTCCAAATACCCTCCCACAGTTCATCAGCTTTCAAAGGCTTGACATCTAATCCCATTTGGTTAGATAAAATTTGTTCCCAGCGTAGAAAACCCTGCTTGTAAGCATTGTTTATCAGCGTTTCAATGCGCTGGTTTTCTACTTCTGAAAGATCGCCTTTGAATTTTAACCACCATGATTCAGCTCTAACTAAAAGCTTTTCTATCCAATCATCTGCATCTCTGGAGTTGGATTCAATGGTGTAAGTGACATAAATCCGCAAAAATTTCGGCTTACGAACACCAGATATAGTCAATTCTTTGACTCTGGCTCTTTCTGCCATCAACAAATATTTGATATCTCGTGATGGCGCATTTCTGATTAGCGATACTAATTCTTTTTGGCGCTCTTTGTCGGAACTAAAAGATCCCAAATGCAGTGTCATTCTTTCACCGCTAGGAATGTCTTTCAATCCGGCTTCAATGTTATTAAAGAGTGTATCGATTTGTTCGGCTCTTAAGGTGGTATGAATTCCCTTACAGTCAAAACCAAAAACAAAGCAAAACCGATCTCTTTGAGTGCCTTTTGTCAAAAGGTAAGCGCCAATATCACGTCCATTCATTGCAACACGTAGCATTGTCGCCAAGTGCAAGGCATCTTCAAATGGTGTTAATCTACCTTCATTTCCGGCGACGCCGACGCTTTGTTTTCCGATTTTTTGCTTCATGGTTAACTTCCAATAAGCTTTGATAACGAGCAAAGCCTCTTGTCCAAGCGGGAACGCCTATAAATTTACTTAAAAAACTCCAACTCCTACCACCAGTTAAAATCCACCAAGTTCCTATTCCCCAACCAGTCATTAATATTGTCCACAACCACTTTTGAAATTCTTCTTGGAAAATCCCACCAAAAATTCCATTGATAATGAAGTAGGATGCTAAGGCAATTACCGTCCAAGGAAGAATTTGATCGGCAGGGATTGGCCCTAATGAGGGTTGGCTTCCTAAAACCTGATTGACTGGACGAAAATCTTGTTCCCGCTCTTGAGACATTTGAAATATGAAATATCTAAAATTATTTACTGCCCTTGTGGACCGATTACAAAGCGTGTGAGTACATCAGCAATGGTAACAGCAACAACGACTAATAGAGGAGTTCTGGCAATACTTTGCCAATCCTCATCCTTACGCACTGCGTTAATCACACCAACCAGAGAAATTGCAATATAGAGTAAGTAAATCGCCCGCAACACATTAAATATCAAACTTATTGCTGTCTCACTACCACCACCAGCTGTTGATGCTCCACCTAAGTTTTTTTTGAAAAACTTTTCAGCTTCTCCAAAAAACTGTGCTTGTGCAGGGGCTGCAAACCAGTCTAACCAATATAAACTCAGAATTACGGCTGCTGCTAAAATTTGTAATATTATTAGCGATCGCCTTGGTAAATTTACCTGTTGCCCAATCTGCTGAGTGATGACTGCAATTAAACTACCAAATAGTAAACAAAAAAGCAAAATAGGACTATTTAGGCTGATAACGCTTACAAGTACAGCACAAGCAATCAAAAAGGGTACAGATTCCCCCAGAATAATCAAGCTGGATTTCAGCCTCAATCTTAAATTCTGAGATCCTTTGAGTGCGCTACCAGTTAAAGCTTTGAAAAAGGTTCTCTTGTGAGAACTTTGTCTAGACATTGCTAATTTTCCTATGGTGTACTTGAGTATTTATTGTCTAAAAATTTACAATATTTAAGTCAATTTAACATGATTTAATATTTATTTTTAATAAAATTATAAATTTTTTAGTAGAATGTCATGTTGGATACAAATTATTATTCATTTAAGTTAATTAAATATTAATTTTGCTTTAAAAGGGAAGTATGCATGGTTTGAGAAACTAGGTTTCGAGCTTTAAACCAGAACTGCTACAGTCCTCCTAAAGCTCTTTCTATGCCAACGCTTTTGCCTCAATTAGAGGTTGGTAAATCCGATAGAAACGCGAGACAATGCTTGGGAGCACTGTTACAAGTTCTATAGTAAACATTTTATTACTCCAAGCCACTGTTTTGTATGGATAAGACCTTACAAAATATACTACATTAATGGCTACAAGTTTGGGGAGTTCACAGCGTTGTAGCTAAAGTATCCCATCTGCAAAGCCCTTTGAGAATAATTTTGGAGATTGATTATCTTAACACTACCATTCGCATGTAGTTAATTTCAGTCTACCGTCACTAGCAGGAAATGGACTACACTTTATCCTTTTGCCTAAATATCGCAATCCTATTTGATTTTTGAGAAAATACTTAGAAATGGCAAGCTTTTTTTAAAACTAAGTGCAGGGTGCCTTATCTGGATAGAATCAATAACAAAGTTTATAGGACAGCCCTTTCAAGGTGGATAACAATTTTAGATTAGAAATTCCTCTTTAAGCTCTTTAATCTGTATTCTCTGCGCCTCTGTAGTTAGAAAATTACTTTTAAACCGCAGAGGCACAGAGAAGCCAGTGCACCCTTGCGGTTCCCCGACTTGTTCGCGCAGCGTCTCCCCTTCTCCCAAAGGGAGAGGCTAACGCCAAGGGAGAAGCAACTGGCACGGCGCAGAGAAAAAAAGAGATTTTACTAGTCACCTGAAAGGGCTATTTATAGAACTTAGCCATTGACAAAAAATACTAAATATGAATGAGTTTTAAATCACATCTTTCGTAAGTTTGCTAAGAGCGAAAGTTTAAAATTTTTCTCTGGCAAGATAATAAATAATACTACAAAAACCGTTTTAAAACACCTATAAATTCCAGGAATATTATATTTAAGTTCCTTAATCTTTTCATAATGGAATCATGATATTGGCTTTACCTTAACATTCTACTGTTTATTTTGTTGGCAAAATTTAATAGCTATTAGCTATAGCAATCCTAAAAGATTCGTAAAATCATGACTTTCTTTACTTAGCACCTAAGCGGCAGATTGTGCCAAGCTGTGTGCATCTATATTAAAGAAAGTGATTTTCGTGATTTAGGTAAAATTGCCATACAAAATTAGGACTTACGCATACTCTACGAATCCTTGGCGTTCTTCTCTAACGAGACGCGAAGCGCGATTGCGGTTCGATAAATTAAGCTTTTTAGCAATTTTTGCGTAAGTCCTAAAAATAAGTAATTGAGTAAACTTCAGCGTGGCTTAGAGTGGATGAGCAATAGCTTAACGCCCTCTACATCTTGAAAAGTTTGTCTTTAATCTGCTCTACATTATTCAGAGTTTTGTGCAAACTTTGAGTTATAAATAACCTTTTTAATCCAATTATTTGTGTTTATAAAAGGTTATTTATAATCGCCAGTTTGACACTTGATTTGCATTTGATATGGTGTTGAACCGGAAATTAA
Organism: Nostoc sp.; assembly: GCF_036919495.1. Lineage (GTDB taxonomy): Bacteria > Cyanobacteriota > Cyanobacteriia > Cyanobacteriales > Nostocaceae > Nostoc. The sequence continues at coordinate 61,386 of NZ_JBALBZ010000206.1, read as the reverse complement.
TTTGCAAGGAGCTTGATATGGCTTTTTATTCTAATCGTCGATTAAACCATTTGGTAAGTTCAGTGTCTGTATTTGCCATCACAATTGGTTTAGTAGCAAGTCAATCTGCTACTCAGAAATCTCTGGCTCAGACTGCGACCTTAGGTAATGGTGCAGGTGCAAGCACTGTAAATGCTTTGTTTACAGGTCTACAAACAGTAGCTCCGGGCTTCACATTCACATATTCTCCAGTTGGTAGTGGCAAAGGGTTAGATGCTTTCTTCACTCAAACCCCACCAGCTGGTACTCCTAGCCCAATCACTTTTGCAGCTAGTGATGACCCCGTAGCAGGAACAGAAAAAGTTACTGGCGGTCGTGGTTACGTTCAAGTGCCTGTGATCGGTGTCGGAATCACATTAGCTTATAACACTACTGGTCTGACTGTACCAGCAGGTGGAATCAAGCTTTCACGAGCTAGTTACTGTGGTATTTTGAACGGTAGCATCACAAATTGGAGCGATAAGAGCATTAGTGCAGATAACGGTCGCGTAATAGCAGGCAATGTACCCATCAAAGTTGTACGTCGTAGTGACTCAAGTGGTAGCACTTTTGTTTTAACCAGTCATCTCAATACTGCATGTAAGGCTGCTGCGACTCCAGGTATTCCATCAGCTTATGTATGGAATAGAGGAGCCGGTACAACTGTTACTTGGCCAACCGCTTTCATTGGCGCTACTGGTGGTGGTGCTGTAGCCAAGGCGATCGCAAGTACTCCTGGTGCAATTGGCTATGTGGATAGTGCTACACGCTTAAGTAATAATCTACCTGCCGCAGTTTTACGTAATAAGGCAGGGAATTACACTTCTCCCACACCAGCTTCAATAACAGAGGCTATTCTAGGTGGGACTGTCGTCAAATACGGTACTAATAATAAGCTGATCAAAATTGAGAATTTGAACGATCCAACCCGTCCAAATGCTTATCCCATTTCCACAGCAAGTTATTTGCTGTTTTACTCAGATGCTAACATAGCAAATAGTTTTAAAACCTTCATCAACTCGGCTTTCGGATCGGCTGGGGATGCCAAAGCTACTTCTCTCGGATATGCTCCTCTTCCCGATACCATTAAAACTACGTCTAAAGGCGTGTTCTGAATACTTGCGTGAATTAGTTACTTCTCCTTGCAATTAGGTTTATAAATTAACCTAGCAGCCTGTCGGAGAATAGCTGTTAATTCTGTTTGCGGACTTTAACAGCTATCAAGGGCGTTGCTGAATTTAAGTATGAAGTTTCAAAAGCTAAATGCTTGGAAAGTTTGTTTTTGCCCGTTTGCGCGAAACAAAATTCATACTTTTTATCAGCAACGCTCTATTTTACAGTTTGCTAAAAGATGTTGCCAAGGATAGGCGGAAAAACTTTGGCTCTGGTACTGAAGGCCAATTAACGTCTCTACTTTATGAGATGATGCGATCGCAATGACTGTATTATCCTTTACATATAAATATGCTTAGTAAAAATTAAAACTACTTAATAAATATATTTCCTAATCTAAAAATTGCAATTGAATACAACCTACCGTTCTTGGTGACGGAATATGTATTGATCGGAGGAGTTAAAAAAAGTTCAACGGTCAACTATGTTATGATTAGCTATGTTGAGAAATATTTTCGGTCATGTGACTGACTATATGGACGCCTCTCCGAATCTAAATCTCTACACCCTTTGATTCTGGAGGTGTCTACACCATTTCATTCTAGAGGTGTTTTATGTCAGTTTATATTGCTGTATTAGAATACATTGGGTGAAACTGGTATCGCAAGGCGGAAGTCAAAAATCAAAATACTTTAATTTTGGGCTTCCTTGCTGTTTGGAATGGTAGGTTTATTTCTGCCAACCTGTACTAAAATGCTATTTACTTAAGCTAAATTTATATCTCCGACTTATTGAAGAAGTCGGGGATGTGGGCAGCAATTTTTGCTTAATTAAGTGGGATTGGACAGCAAAGTGCATCACAAAGCCAGACAACATACGAATAATACTTGAACTTATGCCAACGGATATAATTACCCGTCCTGAATCCCTGACAGAAGATTGCTTTTTTACTTATGCCCTTGGGACTGATTTGCATGATACTAATTCAACTGCCCAATATTTACGCAGAATCAGGAAAGAAGATAAACCCTATATCGACATAGCTGTTTCTCCCAGACCTGGCTATCGATTTGAGGTCTGCCTTATCCCTGTTGAAGGGTTCGCTCAAGAAACAATATTGACAAAAGATGGGTTCGCCAAAGCTTTAGCGATTATTTGTGCTGTATCTAACAAAGCCAGGAAGCGATTCCCGTCAGGAAATGGACAAGAAATTGTCCGGTGTCAATTTAGTAACTTAGCTGATGCAGTCGCTGTAGCGAACAGATTGTCTGCATTACCATCTGATATGTATGAAACTCTCCCCAAGGTATCAAATGCCTTGTGAGATCGCGTCCGTTTGAAGATTTTTTATTATGACTGACGCGAAGGCATTTTAATGGTAAGTAATTAGACGGACAAGAGAACAAAAAACTCAATGGTTCATATTTTATCTGTTGAGAAAAGACTTGTGATACAAGGCTTTTGACCCTAGTGGACAATTTTCCTGTTTTTGCACACTGACCCATAATTCAAAGTGACTTTTTTTTATGCCTATAAGCCCTTTGCGTGAAGAACCTCGTAACCAGCGAGCGCCTGTAATTCGTACAAGTAATGAGTTTATTCTGTTGGAATGGTTAAAGTCAACTGGTCGTCTGATTGAACGGGAACATCAAGAATCTGAATATTTAAATGAAGTAGAAGAAATTTCAGAAATGATAGACCTTGATGATATCCCTTACGATCATGACGATGATGATAGTGAAATGGATATAGAAGCGTAATTCGTAATTCGTAGTTACCCTAAACATTTCATTGATTTGGAATGTGGAATTTATTTACGCCGAAAGGTTATAAATCCCGACTTTTTAAAGAAGTCGGGATTCTTAGTATTAAAATGCGAGTGTGTTTAATTTTTGGATTTGAGTAATAGATAAAATAATTGTCCATTGCTGACTGTAACACCAGCGCGATCGCCTGCTAATTTCCCAGTACCTAAAAAATAATCTACCCTACCTGCGCCTTTAATTGCACCTCCGGTATCTTGGTCAAGAACATAGCGACTAACGATGCGCTCCTCCATTTTTCCGGTAGGATTAGCAAAGGGAATGGAAGTACGAATTAATGCTAAAGCACCAGGAGGCATGAGGGATTTATCTGTAGCGATAGAACGCTCTGCTGTTAGTGGTACGTTGATAGAACCTTGGGCTGGTTCACCGTGATTTTCTTGAAAAAAAACAAAACTGCGATCGCGCGGAATATAAATATTTAATTCTTGGGGATGCTTTTGGAAATAGTCAAGAATAATTGGTAAAGTTATGCCTTCTAACGGTAATTTACCATCATTGACTAATTCTCGCCCAATACTTTTGTAATTATAAGCAGTGTGACCAGCATAGCCGATTGTTGTTTGAGTACCATCAGGAAGCTGAAGTCTAGCTGAACCTTCAATTTGAGCTAGATATGGTTCGAGGCGATCGCGAAACCAAAATAACTCTAATCCTCGTAATTTTCCTTTTGCAGCTTGTAAACCATCTGCTCCTTCTAATTCTTCGCGGGTAGGATGAGGCTTAGGCCAGGAGTTGAAATCAGGAGGTAATCGATAAACAGGATAACGATATTCTGGTGTGGGAACGCGACTGGCTGCGTAAAGCGGTTCATAATAGGCGGTGAACAAAACGGAACCTTTGCTGTCTTTACCGACTGACTGGTAAAGAACAAATTCCCGTTCGATGGCTTGATGTAATTCTCTTGCAGAATTAGTTGTTAGTAGGAGTTCGCGGAATCTTTTCAAGCTTTTTAAAACGCGATCGCGCCTAATCTGTGCCACCGGATAGTTTTGATAAGCAGCCGCAGCATTAGCTGTTTGCAGATATTGGAGACTGCGAGCGATCGCACTCAATAGCGCCTTTTTGTCTGGTATTTCTCCATAGACAAGTTCATCAAAACAAGAGGTATCACCTTGACAACAAGTGATTGGTAACCTCTGAATTAATGGTGATTTTTGTTTTTCAACAGTCAATGAAACTGGTATATTCCACTTTTTCACGCGACATTCAGGCAGACTAAGTTCCTGATGCGCTAAAGATTGCATACGCACCAGGAAAATTGACAAAACTACAGGTAAGCTGATAGCAATAACTTTGTTAAATTTTCCTAACTTAGCAAGTGTTTTTTCCATCAAAATTCAAATTTCTCATATTATCCCACTTTCCTCAAGTTCAAAAATAATGTAATTATTTGAGAATACCAAAATCTTACTCCACTCCCCACTTTCTATTCCCTACTCCCCTCTTCTTATTCATTCATATTCCGATAAGTTGCAACTGCTGAAGGCGATATCCGATTCAAATATCGGAATATCCAATATTTAAATATGGTATCTAAAATCACTGGAAATGTAGCAATAAATAAGAAGATAAAATCTCGATTTGCTGGTAATCCCCAATGACGCGATACACCTTCTAGGAGTACTTCCCAGCCATGAGGAGAGTGGAAACCTACAAATATATCGGTAAACAAAATGATGATAAATGCTTTGGCACTATCACTAAGTCCATAGACAATCCGATCGAAGAAATCTTTAATCACAGCAATAGAAGACTTGCTGACGAGTAAAAGCCAGATAAAAGCACCTACCGAAAAAATATCTGCAAAAACATTTTTGATAGCATTAGAGCTTTCGTGACGAAATTCTTCAGCAAGCTCAACCGCCCTATTTTTCATTTCAATTTCTATCTGTTCAGGCAACAGTGGCGGGGCATTTTTAATGAAATTTTCAAAATGGAGTTTTTCTTCAAATCTTTCTAATTCTCCAAGGGCTTCCTCTTCCATTTCGGAATTGAGGAATATTTGCATTTGCTCTGTGTCTCTAAACTTCTCAAGAACTGGCCCTACTACAAAAGCTTTTGCTATTTGATGCGTTAGAAGTGGTACGATAATTAATAGTAAAATAAACCTAATAGATATTATTGTTCTTCTTTGAGCTTGACGAAAGCTTTGGATTACTTCTTGTTCTGAATTAGGATCTAATTCAACTTGCAGACGAGTGATAGTACTTAAAATAGAGCGGGGTAAAACGCCTGTTGTATCAACTTTACCCTTTGGTCTTGCTTTTGTCTCCCAGTCTTGAGTTGTTATTTTGGGTGGCAACGTTGGATTATTGACGAGCAGCGATTTTTCGTCAGATATCACAGGGTTAACTGCTAGATTTGGAGGCTGAACCACTAAAGCTTTGGAACTTGTTTGATCGGAAAGTGTTTTGTATTTGGATATAACTTGATCGATAAAGTTAAGCTTTTCCAAAACCAAAGAAGGACTGAGAAACTCTATACCTGTTTTCTCGGCAGCTTTTTGATTCTCTTCATTTAGAAACCAACGGCTTGCTTTCAACTCTGTAAGCCGCATCCTCACAGTTTTTAATAGCTTTTTTAGGTCTGACTCAAAATAATCCATCACGCTGTTACTGTATATGGCGGAGTCAGTGTCTATTTTATTACCACTGAAATGCTTGTCTTCTATTTCCTTAATCTTTAATGCTGCATCGTAAGCTTGATTTAAAGAACGTTCAGGAGTTTGTAAGTACCATCGGTAAGTATCAAGTAAGAAAGAATAGATTTTTTGGCTAAAAACAGAGTTTTTCATTGGAGACAATCATCCAGCATTATTTGGTAACTATTAACCTTAAGTTAACGCACGAGGTATACTAGCAAATCTACAAGGAGAAAGTTTGTGGTTTCTCATTCGGTTTGGATTGTTGGCACTAGCCGCAGTGGTAAGACGGCTCGCTTGGTAGAGCAATTTTGTAGTTGGGTACAACCTGAGAAACAGTATGTTGAATCATTTTATACTAAAAAATCAGGACGTAAAAAAGGCGTTCATACACCCGAATTTTTATATCTTAAACAAACAGAGCCAGGAGTTTTAGTCTTAGCTGCTAATGATGATAATCGGCGAGAATTTGGAGATATAATTGTTACATCTACATTAGGAAAATATCCGGTACGTGCCAAGACACCACTAGGTTTTTTCCAGGATGAAGTTATTTTATTTTGGCCATTGCTAATTAACTCCTTGAGCCTGAAAGCACAGTTTCCGGTAAGATTGCGCCCAGAAACGGAGCAAGAATTAGCAACCAAACTCTGGCGTCCCCAATTAGACGAAGAAATTTTACGTGTTGCGGGAGTAAATGAATCTCGCTTGGTGCGTCGCATTCTAGACTTATTGCAATTAGCAGCTTATAGTGGTTTACCTTGCGAAGATATTGCCCAGATTTTGACAAGGGGTTTGGGGGAAAATACTACAACTTTAGAGCCAGAATTTCTGGCCTCTTTGCTCCTAGATTGGCGTAACTGGTGTTTAGAGAGGGGGTTACTAACTTATGGGATTATTACTGAACTGTATAGTCAGCATTTATTAAGCGATCGCAATTACCAGCAGCACCTAACTAAACGCTATCAGGCGGTACTGGCGGATGATGTTGATGATTATCCTAGCGTAGCGCGTCTTTTGTTTGAGTTGCTATTAGATCAAGGTGCAGTCGGGGCGTTTAGTTACAATCCCGATGGTGCAGTGCGATTAGGATTGGGAGCAGATCCCAACTACCTAGAAGGGTTAGCAGAACGTTGTCGGGTTGAAATCTTGACAGGGCCCCCTCCAGAGTCCCTTGGTGAGCAAGCTAAACAGATGGTGGAATTACTCACAGAACCGATGGTACTGTTGAGTTTACCAAAAACGGTGCATTCAATTCAAACTACCTCCCGCGCCCAACTATTGCGGCAAACAGCAGAAGTAATTGCTGATGCCATTCAATCACAGCAAATAGAACCAGAAGAAGTAGCGATTATTGCACCAGGTTTAGATGCGATCGCTCGTTATACTCTAGTAGAAATACTGGTTAAGCAAAACATTCAAGTAGAATCGCTCAATGACCAACGTCCGTTAATTAGTTCACCCGTCATTCGCGCATTACTCACCATGCTGGCACTAGTTTATCCCGGCTTGGGACGCTTAGTAGATCGGGATGCCGTGGCAGAAATGCTAGTTGTGTTGAGTAGGAAACAACAAACACCAGAAAACTCTACAGACGCGATGAATCGGGTATCTAGAACAGACGCGATGAATCGCGTCTCTACAAATATTGATCCGGTACGCGCTGGTTTGATTGCAGATTACTGCTTTGTACCGCATCCCGATCGCCCCAACTTGCTACCAGTATCAGCCTTCGAGCGCTGGGATAGAATCGGCTATGCAGCGACTACAGCCTATAGTGAGATATTACAGTGGTTAGAACAACAGCGATCGCAACAAGAACTGCGGTTAATTCCTAGCCCCATTTCTCTCTTAGACAGAGCAATTCAACGTTTTTTGTGGAATGGTAGTAATCTCCCCTACGAACAACTAGCAGCACTGCGAGAATTATTAGAAACCGCCCAACACTACTGGGAAATTGACACCAGATTACGACAAATTGCCCCAGTTGAGACAACGCCTCACACAACTATTATCGAATTTATTCAATTACTGCGACGTGGTACTATTACCGCCAACCCTTACCCTGTGCGTCCTATTGGTGGAGCGAGAAAAGCTGTCACCCTAGCAACTATATTTCAATATCGATCTAGTAGGCGATCGCACCGTTGGCATTTTTGGCTGGATGCTGGTTCACCTCTATGGGCCAAAGGTGGTGCAGCAACTTTGTTTGGTGCGCCGTTTTTCCTGCGAGACAGGTTAGGCGAACCTTGGACAGCAGAAGATGAAAAATTGGCAGAAGAACAAAGATTGCAAAGAATCTTGACAGATTTATTGTCTCGTGTATCCAAGAGAGTTTATTTATGTCACAGCGATTTGGCCGTGAATGGACAAGAGCAACTAGGGCCTCTGTTACCTTTAGTGAATGCTTGTGTAACGCATTCCGTTATATAAAACTTATTTAAAGTTTTCTAAATTCGCATATTCATACGCTAATTTAGCAGTTTCTTCTTAAATACGTTTGGTTCGCGGCTATTTTAAGCGAACCACTCTTTTTTGTCTAAAGTTCAATAGTCGAGAACATTTATTATTTCTTCTCTACGACCAAAATTCAAAATTTATTTGTAAGTTATGATTAACTCAATATTATTTTATCAATCATATCTAATATATCCGGGTCTATAGTCATATCAAACTTCCTGGCAAATAATTCTTCTGATTCTCTAATTTTATCAAAATCATTTTTTTCTAAAATTTTGGGGTGAAGGGCATTAACATTAGACCACTCTAGATATGTCAAGCGAGTGTTAATAATTTTATCCTTAAAAGGTGAATTTACAATTAGAATTTGGTAAAACAATTCATCTGGACAATAAGTGTAATTAAAACGATTAATAAACTTAGGGTTTTGCTTAACAAAATCATTTATCCATTTTATGGATTCTCCTGTTAAGCACCAAAATGCTGAACCTCCATAAAGAGCAAAGCCTTCAGTAAATTTATGTCTTTTCGGTAAAAGTAAAATCAACAATGAATATAAAAAAGAGTTAATGCGAGATTTAAATTCCCGCTTTTCTGGGATACAAAAATCTCTATCTTTCCAACGAATATGCCAAGCTCCTAATCTTGTTAAACCTCCTTTATACCATTTATCACAAGGTAGTGGAAAATACTCTAAAAATTCTCTCCCTTTATGTTCTTGGAGAAACTTCTTAATATGTTCATTTGACTTGATCAAATAGTCTTGACCCGATAAGTATATGACATAATCGAAATAATTACCTGTTTCAACTATTGATTTTATTCCTTCAAGACTAGCTCTGACAATATCAAAACTTCCCCATGTTAAATTGTATCTCTTTATGAAAAAGACATTTGGAAAATCCTTGAGTTGAGTCAGTACATGATGATAAATTTTATAATCGGCTTTTTTATCTATATGTATAAAAAATGAAACATCATCTGTGTTTAGTTTATAAATAAGACGTACTAATTGTTTTTGATATTTATGTGCCAAAATTATATATGCTATTTTCATAAAAACTTCCTTAGATGTTACTCATGTGGGGTAAATATCTACATTCTTACATAATGGTACGAGCGACTCTGGGACGACAATGTAATTACTTAGGTAGAGTACCAAAAAACGTTAAATTCCCAGTAGAAAATGTGTTGGAGGATGGCTCTTATCTGTCGTAAATTGCTCAGTATCGGTAAATATTTTGAATTATGAATTATAGCGCATAACGTAACATGATCTGCCATACTTTAAATCAATACTTCTTCCAAGAAGATAAAATAAAGGGAATATAATTCGTAATTGCATCTTATACCAATTTAATGTGAATTTGCATATATCTTGATCCCCCTAAATCCCCCTTTTTAAGGGGGACTTTGATAGATTTTTTCCGGTTCCCCCTTTATTAAGGGGGGCTAGGGAGGATCGAATTATATGCAGCTTCATAAAAAATTGGTATTAAAAAGCAGATTTACTATAATTAACGAATAGTAAGCATACTATTAGCCATTATCTAATGAGCTATTTCAAAAACAAAAATATTTGTTTGTATAGAGTAGTAATTGTCCCCTTGTTAACATTGAGGTTTAGGGTTGATATTTGCAAATTTCGGGACTGTGGTTGAATTGGAACAGGAGAATGAGGAGGGACTTTATCACGCCTTAAAAGCAAAGGAATACTGAGAAGTCCCAAAATCATTACTACTCCGGTCATTATCCAAACCATTAACCTATTTGGTTTATAATCTGCTCGTTCAATTTGCCAGAAAACTTGATTGTATCGCCACGCGGCTAACGCAACAGCCAAAATTCCAAAAATTACCAAAGCCAAACCCAAATTTTCTGAATTGGATAATGGATTTACCGGAGGTTCTTGTTGAGTAATAGCAATATTCAACTGGCGCAGAAATATACCAAATCGGGCAATAGCAAAACCAAAGCTAATCAATGCAATTGAAGTGCGTAGCCAAGCAAGAAAAGTACGTTCGTTCGCTTGATGCTCCCTTTGACGGTCAATTTTTGGTATTTTATCCATGAGTATCTTCTGACGCCAATTTATCCTTGAAAAGTTTTATAATTTTCATAATATTGATGAATAGCATGGACTAGTGCCACAAGGTTAACAAAGCCCATTGAAGTAAAAGTCTGTATTTAGGACTCTGAGAAAACCCCAAGCGATCGCGAGAATCTTTACAATAGTAAATAAGGTAAAGATATATATCAGAGTCAAAATCAATGGCACTATTCGGATTTGGCAAAAAGGCAGTTATGCCCACACCTGAGGAAGCTTTGCCAGGAAGGGCACAATCTATCTCAGTACCTGCGGCTCATTATGTCAACAAGAATCCCTTACAACCCCCTTATCCCGATGGATTAGAGAAGGCAATTTTTGGCTTGGGCTGTTTTTGGGGTGCAGAACGCAAATTCTGGCAACTTAAAGGAGTTTACACCACCGCAGTGGGTTACGCTGCTGGGTTCACAGCCAACCCCACTTATGAAGAGGTATGTAGTGGGCGAACCGGTCACAATGAAGTTGTGTTGGTTGTGTTTGATCCGAAAGTAATTAGTTATTCTGAACTGCTCAAAGTCTTCTGGGAAAGCCACAATCCAACCCAAGGGATGCGCCAAGGTAATGATGCTGGCACTCAATACCGTTCGGGAATTTATGTATATTCCGAAAGTCAAAAGCAGCTAGCAGAAGCATCGCGAGAAGCTTATCAGCAAGCCCTCAACGATGCAGGTTATGGCAAGATTACTACAGAAATCTTGGATGCGCCGGAATTCTACTACGCTGAAGCTTACCATCAGCAATACCTGGCTAAAAATCCCAACGGCTATTGTGGTTTGGGAGGGACAAATGTTTCTTGTCCCGTGGGTGTAGTTGAATCGCAAGTTAGTAGTTAGAAATGGAGTTGGTAGGGTAGTCAACTTAACGTGAGTTCGACGAACCTCTCCCTGCCTTGAACTAAAGTTCAAGTCTGTCCCTCTCCGAGTCGGAGAGGGATATGTTTTATTTATTTAAGAATATTTGTAGGTTAGGTTTCGTTCCTCAACCCAACCTACAAATATTCTTAACCGAGCAGTATTGTTATACTTATCTGCCTAAAAAATCTTTCCTTGATATTTACCCAAAAGACTGCTTTACAGTACAGCCTTAAGCAAAGCGATCGCTCGAACCCACATCATAATACTAATAGGCCCTCCAATTAGAATACCAGCGATCGCCCAGCCTCTTTGATGCGCTTTGAATTGTTCAATACTGTTCCACCGTCTACTTTTCCAAGCCCATTCATTGCCTTTTGCACCGAATGCGATCGCCAAAAACCACGAAAACTTTGGTATAAAGCAGAACACTCCACACCACACTTGATTCGGCCACATCCACAACCAAGGCATGAGAAATGCGCCCCAATTCCAACCGAGAATTTCTTCTGGGACTGTTTCATTGTGATTATTTATCCCACATCCAGAATTGTTGATTATTTCTTTTAGCGGCAAAAGCTGATTCTTGTTTGCAGATTTGATAGCCAAACGAGATTTGAGAACATTTAGCGCTTCGCGGGCATTAGTAAATCGTTGTTCTGGAGCAGGTTCTATCAACTTTTGTAGCCAATTGACAAAACTGGGACTCAAGTTAACTCGGTCTGCAAATTGCAACCGTAAATCCTGTTGGGGTAAATCAGAAGGGGAAGTTCCTGTTAACAAATGAATCAAAGTCGCACCTAATGCATACAGGTCTGAAGCCGCAACGGCTCGACCACCAAATTGCTCCATTGGGGCATAGCCATAAGTACCGACAACGGTAAAAGTAACGCCCTCTCTTGCCGCTTTATCCTGAACTGCACCAAAATCAACTAAATAAATCCGATTATCTTCACCCCAGATTAAATTACTCGGTTTAATATCTCTATGCAATACCCCTGGATTTAACTCATGTAGATAGATGAGAATATTTAAAACCTCAACAGCAATTTTTCTAGCTCGCTTTTCACTAAACCTTTCGCCAATAGCAAGTTTTTCCTTGAGCGACTCACCAGGAATATATTCTTGTATTAAAGCAAACCAGAGTGTGCGATCGTCGATACAAAAATAATCTATATATCGAGGGATGTGGGGATGATTTAGCTGTTTAAGTATTTGTGCTTCCCTCTCAAAAAGTTTCAAATCATCCCACTGGATAGTACCGCCAAAGGCCAAAAGTTTGACCACAACGGTCGAATTTTCGCCATCAGAGGCTTGTAAATCTAATGCTTGCCAAGTTTGACGAATTCCATTGTTGCCGAGTTGGCGTTGGATTTGATAACGCTCTTGTAATATTTGTTCTGGTTGCAGCATTTGACACCTGCTGGCAATTTACTCTGATTCTCTTATATTCAAGGATAGTCATTATTTAGAGAAATTGTGGGAGCCAGATAATTTTTTGAAAAGAGAGTACCTAAGCTGTGAGAAAATTTAGAACACTCGATAAATTTGAAGAAGAATACTTCCGTAAGCACCCGGAAGAAATCGACAATTATTTGACCGAGATATTTCAGAAATATGCAAAAGACAACGATTACGGCACATTGTTGTCATCCTTGCGCGTCGTTCGTTGTCCGTGTACGGGAAATTAACGAGATAGCTATTTTAGGTAATTCTACAGATAATTTTTGCGATAATAAGCTTGATATTCCGCAGACAGCAGAGGTTCCCACCAATCACGATGATTGAGATACCATTCAACTGTTAAACGTAAACCCTCAGCAATAGTTACTGAAGGTGTCCAACCAAGTTGAGTTTTAATCTTGTTCGCATTAATTGCATATCTCCTGTCATGTCCAGGTCTATCCTTGACAAAAGTAATCAACTGCTTTGCGGGATGCACAGGTAAATCAGGTGCTAATTCATCCATCATCTGACACAAAAGCTGCACCAGGTTGAGATTTTCCACCTCATTATTGCCACCAATATTGTATGTTTCCCCTGGTTGACCGTGATTGATTACCACATCTAAAGCACCACAATGATCGCCCACATAAAGCCAATCGCGCACATTTTTACCATCACCATAAACAGGTAATGGCTTACCTATTAAAGTGTTGATGCACATCAGGGGAATTAGCTTTTCAGGAAACTGATAAGGGCCGTAATTATTAGAGCAATTTGTGATAATTGTCGGAAGGTTGTAAGTATGGTAATAAGCACGCACTAAGTGATCGCTAGAAGCTTTCGAGGCTGAATAGGGACTATTAGGAGCGTAAGGTGTGGTTTCACAAAAAGCTGGATCATTTGCGCCCAAACTACCATAAACTTCATCTGTAGAAACGTGTAGAAAACGATAATCAGATGGTTGTGCTTTTGCTTCCCAATGTTGCCGAAAAGCTTCTAACAGGGTGAAAGTTCCTACCACATTAGTTTGCACAAAAGCAGCAGGCCCAAGAATTGAACGATCAACATGAGATTCAGCAGCAAAATGGGCGATGATATCTATATTTTCCGTTGATAATAACTCGTCTATGATGGTGCGATCGCAAATATCCCCCTGCACAAACCGAAAATTCTCTTTTCCCTCAACCAGCGCCAAATTTAGACGATTTCCCGCATAGGTAAGCGCATCCAACACCACCACCCGATCACCTGGATAAACCTGACACCAGTGATGCACAAAATTCGCCCCAATAAACCCCGCACCCCCAGTAACTAATAACCGCCGACTCATTCAATTTCCTCTCTTCTCTCTGTGATCTCTGCGCCTCTGCGGTTCATTTCTATTCCTTAAAATATTTCTTCCTCAACTTCCCATATATCCTCTGAGCGAGTAATTTTGCCACACGTATTCTCGTTAAACTTTTAATATTAGATGGCTGCTGTATCTTGTGATCAAAAAACTCATTTAACTCATCCAGAATAACTTGGAAACGCTTAATAATATTTTCAGTCCGATATTCAGCCAAAAACTCTTCAGACAAACTAAAAGCTACCGAAGAATCAATAACTTTTAGAATCCGTTGGACATCATATTCTTGAGAATATCCAGCAATTTTATAGCAATTAAATCCAGGGTCTAAATAATCAGCCAGTCCACCGTTGACACTAGAAAATACTTGACAACCACAGGCAAGAGCTTCCATTGGTTGTAGACCAAATCCTTCGCTAACACGCTGTTGTGCCCAGTACTCAGCCGAATCATACAGGTAAACCTTAGCTCGGTTGAATAGTCCAGGTAAATCCTCTATATATGAATCAACAACCAATACTTTACAACGTTTTTGTAACGCTGGAATCAATTCTTTAATTAAATACTCAGAAGATTTACGAGCTTGAACTAAAACATCAATATCCCGTTCCAGCCCCAAATTTTGAAACTCATCAGAAATTTGATTTGGCAAATAATAAATTAGAGAATTAGGTGATTTTTCTCCCCAATATCCCATTGTATAGCGGCTAACAGTGATGATTGGAATACTTGGAGGTAGCCTAAATGGATAACCTGCGCTATGTGCATGGTAAACAACATTGTATTGCTTAAGTTTAGCCACGAGTTGAGCTACATCAAATCCCCAACTGATGATAAAAATTACATCACTTAAATTTTTCTCTTTTAGCAAATCATCAATAAAAAGCTTACCTTTTTCTCGTTGGCGGTAAGTTACAACATCAGCACTACAGAATTGCTGAACCAAATTAAGGGCTTTTAACTCAGCCCAAAGACCACCACAGGCAAATTTACCATCTGTACCAGGAAGTAAGAAGTAAAGTTTTCTCATAATTTTTTTAGGGGAGTGCCGCAAGCCGGAAGTCAAAAGTCAAAAGTCACTCATGCTTTAATTTTGGGCTTTATGGCTGTAATAAAACCTGTACTAGATGGAGAAAACTATGGAGAAAAATTTTTTGTCTCCCTTATCCCCCTCATCCCTACTCTTGCCAGCCCACTTTAACAAAATGTGCATGACGCCCCCAAACGTCGCGTGTACGAGTAATATTGTCAATTGTTAGGTTAAAAGGAATGGCTGTTGTTAGGTAACGCTGTGCCATAGAACCTAAATCAGGTGCGAGTTCGGCGGCTGTCGTTGCTGCTAACCCCAAACCGATAAGTTGCTCGATTGGTCGAAATGGTAGTAACAGATGCACACCAACAGCTAGTCCAGCTGTTAAGAGCATTGCTACTGATAAATTTGTGCCGCAACGGGGATGTACAGCCAAATCCCATTCTCCACTGGTGAGGCGATGTCGAGCAAGTATGACCGCACGCCGCAAATCACTAATATTCACCTCACCATAGAGGTAGAATCCCTGCTCAGTAGACAAACCGCCTAATAGTTCATTATCTAATTGAAGGTTAGTAGGTTCACCTTTGGCAGGATAGGCACTTTTTGATTCGCTAAGAACCCAAACAGTAGCGTGTTCTAAGGCATGAACCTGCCGTATCATCAGAATTTCTTTCAAACCTGGAATAAACGATAGCTGTCTGAGTAAGTCAGTATCTTGTGTGGGTTGCGGAAACTCTGAAAATCGGTCTTCAAGACTCGGAATTTTCTCAGATACAGGTGTCGTAAAATCAAAGTTCAAAAATTTAAAGGGAGACGAGCTACCCTCAAAAGAAGCGGAAGTATTCATTGGAACACTGCTCCCAAAGCCGATGGGGCAACATAGATTTCTTTCAAATGTAACGCTTGCACCACTGAATTGTTGCTAATTTTTGTGGATGATTTTTGAGTTTGGGCATTGGCATGGGGAAACAGGACAAGGTGCAGAGGGCAAGGAGAAAAGGGGAAAAAGAACCTGCATTAAGCCTTTCACTTCCCCCTTACACTTGAGTATTGAGCATTGGTAATAATTCTTCTTCCCCTGCTTACCGTACTCCCCCTGCTCTCTCATTTCCCCATTCCTACATTTGTTCTGCTTAGTAAGAAATTCTGATCTTTTATAGTTTCCGAGTCCGAGGGTCAGCTGGCTCCACTAACATAAACTCCGGCTGAGTGAAGGACTCGGAACTTTTGGTAGAGTGTTCACACTGAAAACTTAGGCGTGAAGAGGGAAATAATCAGTAAACTTCAAGATTGGCTTGCCATTATACCAGACCAGAGCAATTACCTTGCTACTAAATAAATCGTTTATTCAATCTGGTTAGGCAGAGTACAGCAATTGACATCATTCAAACAGACTTTGCCCCACTGTAAAGCCCAGCGAACAAGAGCTACTCGATTTTCCGTCTCGGTCTTGGTAAGAATATTACTGATATGGTTATCAACTGTACGCTTGCTAATCTCCAGTTTTCCTGCAATCTCTTGGTTAGTTAAGCCAGCGGCTACTAAGTCGATAATTTGCAGTTCTCTGTCTGACAGACTAACGGGGGTCTCAGACTTGCCACCAGCCATGACTATTTCTATCCTCCCTTGGTATATGTACTTAATCACTCTTTCTAATTCTAGAAGATTCTTTTGTTGGGAGGGGTTTCAAGTTTTAGCAGTAATCCAATTGTCAATATTTTCTTTGGATTTAAAATTGGCAAAAATATAAACTATAGCATCACACAAGCATTAAATTACACTAATTTATCTACAAAGAGCTAGTATTAATACTTACAACATTTAGACGATATTCATAAGCATATAGATGTTATGGAGTAATAAAAATTGCCATTTAATTCTATGAAGGGCTGGCGACAGATTAGCGAGAATTGTTGTAGATTTTATACTGTAAATTACTAATCCAAAATCAAAATCTAAAATCTAAAATAAAATGAGCAATCCCCGTGTTTTGTGTCTCGGTGAAGTTTTGTTTGATTGTTTAGCCGATCAATTGGGGCTAAAGCTGGAAGAAGTAAAATCTTGGACTCCGTATCCCGGAGGAGCACCAGCTAACGTAGCCTGTGCTTTAGTTAAGCTGGGGACGCCAGCAGGATTTATCGGAGCCGTTGGTGAAGATGAAGCAGGGAATGCACTGGTCAAGCTATTACAAGATGTAGGTGTGGAGACAACGGGGGTACAACGCCATTCTACAGCACCAACGCGGCAAGTTTATGTTACACGGGATCTAGCAGGCGATCGCACCTTCGCCGGATTTGGTAAGTATGATACCGCAGAATTTGCCGATACTCGCCTGCAAGCTAAACAATTGCCAAATTCGCTATTTCAAGAGGCAGATTTTCTGGTTTTGGGTACTTTAGAATTAGCCTATCCTGAAAGTGAAGTGGCAATTCACCGCGCCCTAGAGTTAGCAGAACATTACGATTTGAAGATTGTCCTGGATGTGAACTGGCGTCCTGTATTTTGGGACGAGCCAAACATCGCTCATCAAAAAATTCCAGAATTATTTAAGCGAGTGGATTTTCTCAAACTCTCCAAAGAAGAAGCTGAATGGCTATTTGAAACCGCAGATCCCGGAGCCATCACTTACCGCCTTGCTTCAATTGAAGGAGTACTAGTAACAGATGGAGAAAACGGTTGCAGCTACTGTCTGGGTGAGAACGAAGGCAAATTACCTTCCTTTTCCATCCCCGTAGTTGACACGACTGGCGCAGGGGATAGCTTTTTAGCAGGATTCATCCACCAGTTGAGTCAGCATGGCATCCACAGCTTGCGGGATGCTGAAATCGCAAAACGCATCGTTACTTATGCCAGTGCTGTTGGGGCACTGACTACCATTAAACCAGGTGCGATCGCTTCTCAACCTACAGATGCTGAAGTTCAAGCTTTTCTAACCGCACATCAACTTTAGAAACTAGCATAAGCCATTGGGATATCAGCCACCAAAGGCTGATATTCCCGACTAGAAAATGGACGAAAATCCTCATGCCATTCTACGGTCATATTGCACTTTAAGATATGATGCACTCCAGTATCGCCAATTGGCTGAATTACTGTACATAATCGACAGTTCAAATACTTATGTATCACTTAAAGCCAGCAGCGGGATTTGAACTCGCGACCTTCCGATTACAAGTCGGATGCACTACCACTGTGCTATGCTGGCAATTTTATTGATTTTTCTCAAGTAGCAACCACAATTTCTTATGGTAGCATAATTAATTTATTTGTCTAGCTGTAATTGCTAAAAAATATCTATATTGCTGCTTTTGTGTATCTAGATGGTTGAGTTAGCGTTGCAATTGTAGTGATTTTGCTCGCTGATAAAGTTAATAAATTAGGATGCATGGCAAAAGCTAACTCCAATCTGGGCTGGGCGCAAAAATATTGGGTGCAGGTATAAAACTGTATTTTCTTAGCACAGCTGAATAAAGGGACAGAAATATATAATTATTTTTTACAGATTACAAGCATGGCAGCATTGCTCGGACGAGATTTACTAAGTCTAGGGGACATAAGTCCTACGGAACTTCAAGAACTCCTGCAATTGGCAACTCAACTTAAATCACAACAGTTGAAGTTGCAATGTAATAAAGTTTTGGGGTTGTTGTTCTCCAAAGCTTCAACTCGCACGCGGGTAAGTTTTACTGTGGCGATGTATCAACTGGGTGGACAGGTAATCGATCTCAACCCTAATGTAACTCAAGTTAGTCGCGGGGAACCTTTACAGGATACGGCGCGGGTCTTAGACAGATATCTGGATATTTTGGCAATTCGCACTTTTGCACAGCAAGATTTAGAAACTTTTGCTCACTATGCCAAGATTCCGGTAATTAATGCGCTTACTGATGCAGAACATCCTTGTCAGGTATTAGCTGATTTATTGACGATTCAAGAAAGCTTTAACAGCCTTGCTGGGTTAACTTTGACCTACGTGGGTGATGGCAATAATATGGCTAATTCTCTGATGTTGGGCTGTGCTTTGGTGGGGATGAATGTTAAAATTGCCACCCCTAGCGGATATGAGCCAGATTCTAAGATTGTAGAACAAGCAAGAGCGATCACTAATAACAAAACGGAAGTCCTCGTCACTCATGATCCAGAGTTAGCAGCTAAGGATTCTAATGTACTTTACACTGATGTTTGGGCGAGTATGGGGCAAGAAGCAGAAGCAGACAACCGAATGCCAATTTTCCAGCCTTATCAAATTTCGGAGCAGCTATTGAGCCTTGCAAAACCAGAGGCAATTGTTTTACACTGCTTACCAGCCCATCGTGGTGAAGAAATTACCGAAGCTGTTATTGAAGGTTCTCAATCACGAGTTTGGGAACAGGCAGAAAATCGCTTGCACGCTCAAAAAGCTTTACTTGCAAGTATTTTAGGGGCAAAATGAAAAGAGTTAGGAGACGCGATTAATCGCGTCTGTACAAAAGTTAAGAGTCAGAATGGCGAGTGGACAGCTGGCTCTTAACTACTTAAAATTTGTAAAAATCAAGAATAAATTTGGTAAAAGAAAAGAGAATATTCTTGCTTTTGATTTTCATATTTTTATTTTTCTCTTGTTATGGGGAGTTTTTTGTAGTACTAATGTTCTAGAGACATTTATAATTACTTCTCACAAATTTATGGAACGTTTAACTGAAGCTCAACAAGAACTTTACGAATGGTTGGCAGAATACATCCGATCGCACCAGCATTCGCCTTCAATTAGGCAAATGATGCAAGCGATGAACTTGAAGTCACCAGCACCAATTCAAAGCCGTTTAGAGCATTTACGCACTAAAGGATATATTGAATGGACTGAAGGCCAAGCAAGAACGATTCGGATTTTGCGTCCTGTGAAGCAAGGTGTACCAATTTTGGGCACGATCGCTGCTGGTGGTTTAATCGAACCGTTTACTGATGCTGTAGATCATTTAGACTTTTCTAATTTCGATTTACCTCCCCAAACCTATGCTTTGCGGGTAGCTGGCGATAGCATGATTGAAGATTTAATTACTGATGGCGATGTGGTATTTCTGCGTCCAGTAGCAGAACCAAATCATTTAAAAAATGGCACCATCGTCGCTGCTAGAGTTGATGGGTTCGGTACTACTTTAAAGCGTTTTTATCGTCAAGGCGATCGCGTTACCCTCAAACCAGCAAATCCTAAGTACAATCCCATTGAAGTCATGGCTCAACAAGTGCAGGTACAAGGTTCTCTCATCGGTGTTTGGCGAGGTTACAACTGAAGAATGGGGAGTGGGAAAGATAACTACCAACCAATGACCAATGACTAAATAAATATGTACCTGACGAAAAATTCAGTGCAGCAACTGCCCACTTTCCGGTTGAAATTACCAATTGCAAGGGAAAGTAAGGGCAGTTATTACACTCCGCAACCATTACCAGGATGCCCAAGAATGCCTGTGTCTCTGCAATTACGGCAATATCAGCGAGAAGCGATCGCTAGCTGGTTTACCAACAATGGCAGAGGCACGCTGAAAATGGCTACTGGTAGTGGTAAAACTATTACCGCACTAGCAGTAGCCTGTGAACTCTACCAACAGATTAATTTACAAGTTCTGTTGGTAGTGTGTCCCTATCGTCATCTCGTCACCCAATGGGCGCGAGAGTGTGAAAAATTTAATTTACAACCCATTTTAGCTTTCGAGAATCTACGCACTTGGCAAAGTCAACTTTCTACTCAAATTTATAATCTGCGTTCTGGTTCTCAACGGTTTGTTACTGTCATAACTACGAACTCCACTTTAATTGGAGATGGTTTTCAGTCTCAACTCAAATATTTTCCCGCCAAAACTTTAATTATTGGGGACGAGGCGCATAATTTGGGCGCACCTAAGTTAGAAGAAAGTTTACCGCGCACTGTTGGGTTGAGACTAGCTTTATCTGCCACACCGGAAAGATATTTTGATGATTTTGGTACGCAATCTTTATTTGATTATTTTGGCCCAGTTCTCCAACCTGAGTTTACTTTGAGGGATGCGATCGCTCAAGGTGCTTTGGTGCATTATCTCTATTATCCGGTGTTGGTGGAGTTAACTGAAGCAGAAAGTATTGCCTATTTAAAGTTAACTAAAAGAATTGGGCGATCGCTATTATATAGAGATAGAGAAAATGGCGGAAACTTTGAAGATAATGAAGATTTAAAGCCGTTGTTGATGCAAAGAGCAAGATTAATTGGTGCAGCAGAAAATAAATTAACTGCCTTGCGAGATTTAATGGCAACTCGCCGCGAAACTACTCATACTCTTTTTTATTGCAGTGATGGTTCCCAAGATGCGGGACAACGTTCATCGCTACGCCAACTTAAAGCTGTTGCTAAAATTCTGGGTGTGGATTTGGGGTACAAGGTAAGCACCTATACAGCTCAAACAACTTTACAAGAAAGGGAAATATTGCGCCATCAATTTGAAAGCGGGGAATTGCAAGGTTTAGTCGCAATTCGTTGTTTAGATGAAGGTGTTGATATTCCGGCAATTCAAACTGCGGTGATTTTATCAAGTTCTGGTAATCCTCGCCAATTCATTCAACGACGGGGGCGAGTTTTACGTCCTCATCCGGCTAAAGAACGCGCCACTATATTTGACATGATTGTTTTACCACCAGATTTAGATAGAGAAACTATAGAAGTTGAGCGTAATCTATTGAAAAAGGAATTGCGTCGCTTTGTGGAGTTTGCTGATTTGGCTGATAATGCAGGGGAAGCAAGAATGAAGTTACTTGATTTACAAAAGCGATATGGTTTATTAGATATTTGATGAGCAATTGTAAAATTTTTTTAGTTTTGAAAAAAGAAGCATTAAGTATGAAATAATAAAATTATGAATTAAATAATGGGATGTAATTAAAAATTTTAAAGTTAGTTACATCCCATTATTATCTAGATTACTTAAAATAAATAATAACAGAAAACAATTAAATAATAAAGCCTTTTTCAAATAAAAGTAGGATTTTAAAGATAAAGCAAACAGTGGCTTTACGGAGGCTATTTCAGTACTAGAGAAAGTTAAAATATAGAAAAACTTTATTTCAAAATCCGATATGTCACAAGAGACAAATATCGATGATGTACAGGAGCCAATAACCAGCGCTCCGCCGGAAGTACGGCAAATTATCGAGCGGGTATGGAAGCTGGAAAAAGGCAGGCTAGATAAAAAGATTAACAGCCATATAAATGATAATATTTTGGACATTATCAAGGAAGAGGTGCGATGAAGCTGACTTCAATCAAGCTATGCAACTTTCGCTCCTTTTATGGTACGACACCAGAGATGATCCTGGCTGGGGGAGATGCTCAAAACACGACGATTATTCATGGCAATAATGGTTCTGGTAAAACTAGTTTACTGAATGCCTTTACGTGGGTATTGTATGATAAATTTAGTGCGGCATTTGCATCGATAGAACAGTTAGTTAATAAGCGTGCGATCGCAGAAACTCAAAAAGGTCAAGCTGTAGAATGTTGGGTAGAAATTGGCTGGGAACATGAAGGTAAACGCTATCGAGTTAAACGCGCCTGTCGGGGTTATAAAAATGAAGGTGATTTTGACGCTAGCAAAACTCAATTAACGATGTGGGTTGGTGGGGATGATGGCAAATGGAATATACCAACTCAGCAACCAGACGATATAATTAATCAAATTTTACCCGCTACTCTACATCAATATTTTTTCTTTGACGGCGAACGAATTGAAGAAATAGTCCGTTCTGATAAAAAAGCTGAAATTGCGGAAGCTACAAAAATTTTCTTGGGTGTAGAAGTAATCAACCGTTCCATCAGACATTTGGGAGATGCTAAAAAAACTTTAGAAAATGAGTTAAAAGCTATTGGTGATTCTGAAACTAAACAACTATTACGACAGCAAGAAAAAATAGAACGGGAACGCGAACGCATTACCAAACGGCAAACGGAAATTAAAGAAGAGTTAGAATATCAACAAACTTT
Organism: Nostoc sp.; assembly: GCF_036919495.1. GTDB lineage: Bacteria > Cyanobacteriota > Cyanobacteriia > Cyanobacteriales > Nostocaceae > Nostoc. Next base: position 38,556 of record NZ_JBALBZ010000206.1, on the reverse strand, counting down.
TAAAAAAGAAACAAGTAACCGTTTACGAGAACTTAGTGCAGCTAAGGAATTGCAAGAAAGATGGCAGGATTTAGAATCGCAGAAAGCGGCGAATCAAGAAGAATATAAAAAAACTAAGGAAGCGCTAAAAAAAGTTATTTCCGCGCGGGGTTATACCGTTTTACTCTCAGAAACTACATCCCAATTTCGAGGAATTATCAATGATTTGAAGCAGCGCGGCGAGTTAACATCAGGAATTTCACGAGAATTTGTGAATGATTTACTCAATTCTCAGCGCTGTATTTGTGGTGCAGAGTTACACGAAGGGAATCATTCTCATACTCATGTGAGTACCTGGTTAAATAAAGCAGGTTCTTCGGCGGTGGAAGAAACTGCAATTCGGATGATAGCTCAAGTAGATGAAATTGATAAGCAAGCAATAGGTTTTTGGGAAGAGGTTGATAGAGAACAAGCCAGAATTAATAAGTTAAGGCAAAGCATATCTCAAATTGAAGGCGATTTAGACAATATTCAAGAAAGGTTGCGAAAAGATGCTAATGAAGAAATTAGCAGTTTGCAAAAACGCTTAGATGAAATTGAAAGTAAAATTGATGAATTAAATCGAGAACAGGGTGCAAATCAGCAGCAAATTGCTCAACTCACAACTGAAATTGAAGGTTTAAATAAACAAATTGCTAAACAAAAGCTGAATGAAGACAAGCAAACTTTAGCACAACGCCGGATTAACGCCACTCAAGATGCAATCGAACGGTTAACGGAAGTTAGAAATCGTCAAGAACAACAATTTCGTCTGCAATTAGAAAAGCGAGTACAAGAGATATTTACAGAGATTTCTGTAACTCCATATATTCCTAAAATTAGTGAAAAATATGAACTGACATTAGTAGAAAATACTACAGGTATAGAAGCACCAGTTGCAGCATCCACGGGCGAGAATCAAATTCTCAGTTTATCCTTTATTGCCAGCATCATTGACAAAGTGCGCGAATGGAGTGAGAAGCGAAAAATGATGATGATTCCTGATAGTAGCACTTTCCCAATTGTGATGGATTCACCCTTCGGTAGTTTGGATGAGAATTCGCGGCGACACATTGCAAAGACAATTCCCCAATTAGCAAATCAGTTGATAGTTTTAGTTACTAAGACTCAGTGGCGGGGTGAAGTTGAAGCAGAAATGACAGAGAGAATTGGTAGAGAATATGTACTTACTTATTATTCTTCTAAGCCAGATTGCGAACAAGATTATATTGAGTTGGGTGGAGAAAGATATCCTTTGCTGAAACAAAGTCCGAACGAGTTTGAATATACTGAGATTATCGCGGTGGAACGTAATGTTTAAAGGATAAAGTTATGGTTGCGAATCCAGACGGAAAGTATATTACTCCCCAGGAATACCTGGAATGGGAAGAACACCAAGATATTAAATACGAATATATCAATGGTGAAGTCTTTGCTATGACTGGGGGTACAATTCCTCATACTAGTATTGCCTTAAACTTAGCTTCGGCATTAAAAAGTCACCTCCGAGGAAGTTCCTGTCGGGCTTTTATGGCAGATGCAAAAGTAGGAGTAACCGAGAACGGGCCGTTTCACTACCCGGATGTTGTGGTGAGTTGTGATGAAAGAGATAAACAAGCGATTAAATTTATTCAGTATCCTTGTTTAATTGTCGAGATTCTTTCCCCAAGTACAGAAGCTTACGATAGAGGCAAAAAATTTCTTCAGTATCGGTGTATTCAGACTTTACAAGAATATGTCCTCATTGATGCTGAAAAAATAAGTTTAGATTGCTTTCGTATAAATGACAAAGGAATTTGGGAGTTACATCCTTATGAAGAGGGGGATGAAGTTCATTTAACTAGTGTTGATTTTCACTTTCCTATTTCTTTGGTTTATGAGGATGTTCAATTTGCAACTTTAGTTTAGGCGAAACTAGAGAAAGTGGCAGAAAAAGTAAACCCATGCTCGGATGATTAAAAATGACAGTACACAAAAGAGAACAGTTAATTAAAGATATCAACGTACTGCTACATCAAGCTTATGACAGTACTTTAGTTGAAATTCACGCACTATTAAAAAGAATCGATGATGTAGATGATGAAGAAGACTTAAAAGATATTAAGGAAGCTAGGGAAGATATACGCATTAATGGCACTGTATCTTGGGATGAAATTCAAAACGAAATAAGAAACGAAATAAACAAGGATATTGCGTGAGTTACGAAGTTAAATTTTCAAGGGGTGCGAAAAAGCAGTTTAGAAAACTACCTATAGACGTACAACAACGCATATAAACTAAAATCAATGACTTGGCAATAGAACCGCGTCCAAACGGGGTAAAAAAATTACAAGGTGATGATAATTCATATCGTATTCGAGTAGGAGATTATCGAGTTGTTTATGAAATAGACGATGATGTTTTGATAGTGACTGTAATTAAAGTAAAACATCGTAGCGAGATTTATAAAGATGAAAGTTAGCGGAGTCGGGAATATCGGTGTGATGCCTACGGCGGCAAGCTACGCTAATTTTGGTAAAATAGTTATGCTTATACTGAACCCGCAGTGCCAGGATGGACTATGTTAGTGGATAATTTGTTTGTTTAGCGATCGCCCACATACTAGTATAAAATAATGTGGCAATAATTACTATCGCTTTTGACTTTCGGTTAAAATAGCAACAATGTAAATATTAAAACAATGGCTGCAAATAGAATCAGGGTTGCTAAAGATAAGGCTGAGTTGGTGAAGTCTCTAGTCGCATCAAAAGACACAACTGGGCCTTTTCAAACTTATGTAGAAGTTATGGTGTTTGCAGCAGCATTGGGCGTTAAATATAAAAAGCGCGTTCCTTTGGGAGAAACTACAAAAAGAGAACCATCTCCAATTCCACAAGAAAATTTTGCTTCATTGGGATATGACCTAATCATTAAATTATTAGGAATCAATGAAACTAAAGATATCAACATACTTTCATCTAGAGAAGAACAAGATGAAGATAAACGTACTCAAATATTTGAAGAGTATGCTAACGCAGGACTGGAAATTTTACAAAGTGAGTTGCGCGGTTCTGTTGACTACTCAGAGCGACTTCTATTAGTTCTTATTTCTGAAAAAGGAACAAAAGAACAGCTAGAAGAAGAATTTGATCTTAGTAAATTCTTAACTTGATTTTTTCGCTTGCTTAATTAACTTATTAAATATGAAAAATATAGCATATTATTGTAAATGCTTTGCTGAATTAAATGTGAGTAGTAGCCGGAAGCGTGGTAATGCTCAATATAAACCAATATTACTTTTATCTGTAATTGATTTAATTGTACGAGGTATTATTACTATTAACGAGATTCCGGTTTCAGACGAATTAGTTCAGACATTTGAGAGGTATTGGAATGTAATCGGTTCTCCATCTTACAAAGGTGGTTTACACTATCCTTTCTTTCATTTGCAAAATGAAGGCTTTTGGTACTTGAAATTTAAGCCTGAATTTAATGGGTTACAGCCAAAAACAATTAACAAACTAAAAGAGGCTGTTGAATACGCATATCTAGACGGTGAATTATTTAACTGTTTGCAAGATGAATTTTGCAGAAAAGAACTAATTGATGCACTTGTGGCAGCTTTCTTTTCTGATAATGAAAATGATATAGAGTCTATTTTACAAATAAATCAAACTTTTCAAGATGACACGGTAGATATAGAAAAAATAATTGAAACAGGCAATTTAAAGCCTAATCCAAGGTGGAGTTTGAAACGAGCAGTTATTAGAAATGCTTTTTTTAGGAAAGCAATTGTACACGTTTATGATTACAGATGTGCTTTTTGCGGACTAAAAGTAACTAAAAAAATAAATCAAAATATTGTGGATGGCGCACACATCAAGCCATTTTCACAGTTTTATGATAATAAAATTCATAATGGAATTGCTCTTTGCAAAAATCATCATTGGGCATTTGATAGGGGTTGGTTTACTGTAGATGAGCAATACAAAATTATAGTTAGTAATGATTTGGAAGAAGCATCTCCCCATACTAAACCTTTGAAAGATTTTCATGGTGAAACAATACTTCTACCAAATACAGAGCAATACTTTCCAGAACTGGAAGCGCTGCAATGGCATCGCCAAAATATATTTCAAGCATAATTCATAATTACAGGATAGGTGGAAGTCCTACCGCTTTCGGTTCAACAAACTTACCATCAAAACCTATAGTTTTATCTTCCACAGTTCTAGCATCCGCCAAAGCCTTACGAAGTTCAGCACGTTCCATCTGTTCCTGAATTCCACCCAGGATATAAACCAATAACTTCGCCGCCAAATCTCGTCCAGCAACCTGTACACGCTTTTTATTTGGGTCATACAAAACCCCATACCAAAGAGATTGGGGATATTCCATACCACTAAAACCACCTTGCTGGTCAAACTTCCGCAGTTTCTTAAAAATATCTGCGAGTGAGAAACCTTTTTTAAAAACCAAAATTCCCAAAGCTTGCGCTAATGCAACTTGAGCAACTGGACGGAAAAGCATATTTCCTTCACCTCCATCCTTCTCAAAGCTGAAGCGCCGTAAAGCTGGTGTATCCTCATGTTCTAAAATCTTATAACTAGAAAGACTAGCCAAAGAATCAAATAGCTTTTTAAATTCTTCAATTCCTTGCTCAAGTTCTTCATCCTCTGGACGCATGGGAATTAGACCTTTTTCCAAGGGTTTCCAGTGAGGGAACTTTTGAGCCAAATATCGCTCAGACATATCTTGTAGAGCTTGCAAAGTGGTCAAAACTGTAGAATTAGAAGCCACTGTTGCACTATTCCAATTAACACGGGGATTGCGCTCTTGCCGTTGTTCTAATAATGGATGTGTAACTGCAATTTTTCTAGCAACGATCGCAAAACCATCATCTTCATTCAACTGTGTTAGTTGCCCTTTAGTCAAGGGTGCAGCCATCAGGTTGACATGAACAAAAATCGATCTCACCCTCCGCCTCGCCTGAGTGCGAGTTTCTCCAGCCGCTACCGCACAGATGAACTCAATACCAATTTTTTCCTTGGGTAAATTTTGCAAGTAAGCAAGGTCTACTTGGTACTTTTCTATCAAATCATTGACTGTAATAAAACTGTCATCAGCACCTTTATCTTTTTTATAGCGCTGGAGTTTGCGAGTTTTAATTAACTCCATCAACCCCTGAACCCCCATTAATCGGTGTTGACCATCTAGTGCATAAATAGTCACATCATCCTCAGAAATATTTAGCAGACCTACTTTAGCGTCTTTATCTAAGGCTATAAAATCAGTAGTAGACTTTGTGGCGCGTCCTTCGCTATCCCACTCAGCAGCTTTGGGATTATCCACCCACGGTTGATTAATTACTACTAGCACTGGCGGAAATTTGTGATTTTGTCTAGCCGCTAAATACTGCACTAGCGGCGCTTGACGTGACCAATCTAGGGGACGCTGCTGAATTTCATCAATACTATCCGCGTCAATCTCGACATTATCAGTCTCTGAATTATATTTTTTTTGAAACAGAGGTAAGCCAGAGGCGAAGTGAACCCGGCCTGCAAACCATTCCAAGGTGACAGAGCTAACATAAGCCTCAGTACCCCCCATCTCGGTTTTTTGAACGAGAATCTGATCTTTTCTCCCTAAAAACTTCTCCAGGAGTAAAGCTAGTACCTGTTTCTCCTTGTTTTCCCGTTCCAGGTATTCTCTAGCGATGTCAGCCGTTGGGTCAGATGCACTATCTTTCATGTTAAATTTTAAAAACAGAATAAGATTATGTTGTTTAATTATCCAAAAAATTGGATATTAGTAGTAAAGTTTTTAAAAACTTTTATTCAACCCAGGTCGCTGGGTTTTGTCTGTATAGCCGCGAATTCTATTCGCCCTATTCGCTATTCGCCGGGATATTATGCCAGTGTTTCCAGAGAGAAGGAGAAATGACTACAGCACAACAAGCAGAAAATAAAAACCAGCAAACACGTACTGTAGCAGAGTTAGTGGACTACATCCAAGCTCTCACCATTGAAATTCAAGAATTGTATTGTTTAGATGAGATACCTTGGGTAGTAGGCTATTCCGGTGGTAAAGATAGTACTGCCACTTTACAGCTTATCTGGAATGCGATCGCAGCACTACCAGTTGAAAAGCGAAAAAAGACTATTCATGTTATTACAACTGACACACTAGTAGAAAACCCTGTAGTCTCTGTTTGGGTACGCAAATCCTTAGAAAGGATGAAAGTTGCTGCTCAAGAACAGAAAATGCCCATTGAGCCACATTTATTACACCCAGAAATCAAAGAGACATTCTGGGTAAGCTTGATTGGTAAAGGTTATCCAACGCCGCGAGGAAAATTTCGTTGGTGTACAGACCGTCTGAAAATTCATCCTTCTAATCACTTTATCCGTGATGTAGTTAGAGTAAATGGGGAAGTTATTCTTGTTTTAGGTACGCGCAAGGCTGAAAGTATCAAGCGTGCTATCTCAATGGAAAAACATCAAGCAGGTAGCCTAAAAGACCGCCTCGTTTCTGAGACAAGCTCACCGACATCTCTGCTTTACCATAGTGCAAGCTTGCCTAATTCTTTAATTTATAGCCCCATCGAAGATTGGCGTACTGATGAAGTTTGGATTTACCTAAATCAATGGCGAAACCCTTGGGAATATAGCAACAAAGACTTGTTCACCATGTATCGAGGTGCAACAGCAGATAATGAATGTCCTCTAGTTGTTGATACTTCTACTGCTAGCTGTGGTGATTCTCGATTTGGGTGCTGGGTTTGCACAATTGTTAGTAAAGATAAATCAATGGAGGCAATGATTCAAAATGATGAAGAGAAAGAATGGATGCAGCCTCTATTAGATATCCGTAATGAATTAGATAATAGAGATGACCGCGATAAAAGAGACTTCCGCCGTATTTGGGGAGAAGTCCAACTTTTTGAACGTCATGTAGATGGTGAAACTTCTATTGAACCAATTCATGGCCCCTATACCAAATATTGGCGGGAACATTGGCTCAGACGATTATTAGAAGCGCAAACAAAAACCCGTCGGACAGCGCCAGAAAATATGCGCGACATCACCTTAATTACTCTCGAAGAAATGAGCGAAATTCGCCGCATTTGGCTAGAAGAAAAACACGAATTTGATGATAGCTTACCCCGGATTTATCAAGAAGTGACAGGCGAAGAATTTCAAGACCCCCGTCCTGGTGCTGACTATAGCCTACTAGGTCGTGATGAGTGGATAGTATTAGAAGAAATCTGTGAAGGTGACGCGATGCACTTGGAACTCATGGCGAAATTGTTAGACACAGAACGCCAGTATCGCAAAAAGACTCGTCGCGTCGGAATATACGATACTTTAGAAAAATGTTTTAATACGAGTTCCCGTTCTCCAGAAGATGCGATTAAAAATGCCCGTTTGAAACGCGAATTAAGCGAAGCAGTTAGTCAAGGTGATGTTGCAAAAGTCAAGCAGATGACTTTGGGCGATGTTGCAGCAATCAATGAAGTAGATGAAGCTGAAAGTGAAAGTGATGAGCAGGTAACTTGGGCAAGTATGAAATTTAAAAAGGAAAATTCATAATAATAGAAAATGGGAGTCAACCAAACTACTTAAAGAACGCTTGACAAAGTTTGATTATCTTAAAAAAAACGAGGTTATATGATTCAAGCCATACACAAATTAGTAACTTTTGAAAATTTTGCAGCTTGGCGGCCGGAGGGTGGGAGATACGAATTACATGATGGCGTGATTGTTAAAATGGCTCAACCAGTGGGAGATCATGAGGATGTTGTTGGTTTTTTGGCACTAGAAATATCTGCTGATATCAAGCGTCTAAATTTACCTTATTACATTCCAAAAACTGTATTAGTCAAGCCATCTGAAGGTGAATCAGCTTATTCACCAGACATCTTAATAATCAATCGACCAAATTTAGTGAATGAGCCTTTATGGAAAAAAGAATCAACTGTATCTCAAGCTACATCTATTCCCTTAGTTATTGAAGTTGTTAGTACTAATTGGCGAGATGATTACTACAAAAAATTAGCTGATTATGAAGCTATAGGTATTCCCGAATATTGGATTATAGATTATGCCGCTATAGGTGCTAGGAAATTTATTGGCAATCCTAAGCTGCCGACTATATCCATTTATCAATTAATTGATGGTGAGTACCAAGTTACTCAATTTAAAGGCGATACCCATATTGTATCGCCTACTTTCCCAGAATTGAATTTAACCGCCGAACAGATTTTTCAAGCTGGAGGTGTGCAAATCTAGCTACGCTTACCAACACCGAGACAGATACAATCGCATTTCTTAACAGTTAGTGATGGTATTATCTATGTTTCATAGACAATATTTTTTATCAATGCGTCAGACAAAACCATCTAATTAATTTTATCTGATTCCTTTCATCACAAACTTTCTGCTTCTGCGATCGCTGTCGAACTCATGTTAATCTTAAAAATCAATGATATTTCTTGAACTCGTATTACAAAACTTTGGCCCCTACAGGGGGAAACAGCTAATCAACCTTAACCCAAAAATTGATGAGGAAAGCTCACACCCAATTATTTTATTAGGTGGAATGAATGGCGGCGGAAAAACCACCCTTATGGATGCCATTCGTCTCGCTCTTTATGGCGCTCGTGCCCAATGTTCTACCCGTGGTAATTTAAGTTATAGCGATTTTCTCAATCAATGTGTTAACAACAAAATAGATCCAGTTCTAGACACCCGGATTGAATTACTTTTTGAACATATTGAAAACGATAAACCAATAAAATACCGTGTTGTTCGTAGTTGGACAAAAAATCCTAAAGACGGTAAAGATACATTAGGAATTTTAGGTGACAGTGATACATGGCCTGATGCTTTAGTTAATATCTGGGATGAATATATTGAAAATCTTCTGCCATTAGGAATTTCTAATTTATTTCTCTTTGATGGTGAACAAGTTAAAGAACTTGCAGAACAGGAAACACCACCACCAGTTGTAGTAGACGCAATTCGTGGACTTTTAGGGCTAGAATTGGCAGACCGTTTAGCAGTTGATTTAGATATTTTAGTTAACCGTAAACTTAAAGAAGTTGGGAATAGTAAGGATTTAGCAAACCTAGAGGAAATTGAAACTAGGTTAACCCAACAGCAAGAAGATTATCAAACCACACAAGAGAAAGTAGAAATTCTCAAAAATCAGGTAGAAGAATTAGAACAAAAGCAGCAAGAAGCCTTTGATAAATTCATTTCTGAAGGTGGAAAGATTGCAGCAGAACGCAATCAACTAGAACTACAACAGGATACAAAAACTGCGGAAATTGAACAAGTACGTCAGGCGATGTGTGAATTGGCCGCTGATGTTTTACCTCTAGCATTAATTCCCAATCTGCTTAATCAGGTGCAAGCACAGGGGGAAAAAGAATTTCGCCATCAACAGGTACAGATTTCTAAAGATTTGTTAATTGAGCGAGATCAGCGTTTACTTACTTGGCTAAATCAAGTAGAAATTTCTCCGATAGAAGTTGATAAAATCCAATCATTTTTAATCCAAGATGTAGATAGTTTATATGCAAAGACTATCCAGACAGAAGCACCTTGGCTATTAGCCGATGATGAAACTTTAAGTCAGCTAGATAATCTCATATATCATTTACAAAATTCTAAAGTTTCTGCAAAAGATAAATTAGCTATTCTCAAAAATAAAGAAGAAGAAATTCATACTTTAGAAAGGCAAGTGCAAACAGCAGCAGCGCCAGAAGATTATACAAAGCTGCGTCAAGCACTAGAAGCGGCACAAAATCAAGTTGTTGAAGCTAAAGCAAATTACGAAACAATCCGCCGTCGTTTAGCTGAATTAGAAACTATTATTGCCAAGTCAAAGAGAGAATTAAGTGATTATACTGTAGAAAATATTAAACATAAAAATAGCGAACATATTATTACCTCAGCAGCGAAAGTTCAAAACACACTCAAGATTTTTCGTGAAAAATTAACCCTGCGAAAACTCAATAAATTAGAGGAAGAAGTTAAAAATTGTTTCCTTTATCTTCTCCATAAATCAGATTTAGTGCATCGCATTACCATTGATACTAAGACTTTTAGCCTTTTGCTTTATGATTTAAATGGTAAACCTGTTCCTAAACATCGTTTATCAGCAGGCGAAAAACAACTACTTGCGATCGCATTCCTCTGGGGTTTAGCGAAAGTCTCTGGACACCGCCTACCAGTAGCAATCGATACCCCATTAGGTAGACTAGACTCCTCTCACCGTAGCAACTTAGTTGAACGTTACTTTCCATCCGCCAGCCACCAAGTAATTTTGTTATCTACGGATACTGAGATTGGCAAGAAAGAAGTGGAAACACTGCGAGAAAACGAAGCGATCGCTCGTGAATATCTCCTCAAATACGACTCCACCACCCGCCAAACAACTATTCAGCCAGGATATTTTTGGTAGTAGATATTTAGGACTTACGCACGAGTTACGGAATAACGAACCGCAGAGGCGCAGAGGGCACGGAGAAATGAGAGTTTGAGAGATATTTTGCGTAAGTCCTAATATTGTTAAAAAATTGAGCGATGCCTGCGGCGGTAAACTACGCAATTTTTTGAAGCCTACATCTTTACAATATATCTAACGACCTTTGGAAAAGAGAGCAATTATGAACTCACCACATTTAATAAAAATAGAGCATGACCTGCGTGTTTTGTCCTTAGAAGAATTAGGATGGCTGTTAGAACGTATCGAAAAGCAAGTTCAGGAAAGAAAGCAAATATCAAATAAATTTACTGATATTAAATATATTAATGAACAACTACTTGCAATGGCTAGTGATTTAGATATAAAAACAGAAATTACCTCTATCAATAATGAATTTGGTGTTACAGAAATGGATGTTTTAGAAAAGCTGTGCTCATCGAAAGATGACAATTTATTTTGTTAATCTTAATTCAGTGCTGGGTGGATAACAGGCAGGAACAAGACCAGTTTTAGTTTTATCTATAGACGCTATCAATCAATTACCTTTGGTTGTGACTGTAGTTGTCGCTACGAAAGGAACAAATATTAAGCGTGATTATCCAACTAATATACGAGTCTCTCCAGGTGACAGTGGATTGCGACTAGAAACAGTATTTTTATGTTTTCAAATTCGCTCTTTAGATCCAGATCGCTTTCCTGCTGATCCAGTTGGCAAAATTTATGACTCAAAGATGCTTGAAGTCGAAACTGCGGTTCGCTACTGTTTGGGTTTATAAGCAAAAACTACCTCAATTTTTAGGAAGATAATGGAATCACCCATTGAAAGAATAAAACTCTCCCAAACAGCCAAAGACCAACTTACCAAACTTAAGCGCAGCACCAAAATCGACCAATGGAATATCTTATGCCGTTGGGCGTTTTGTCGTTCCCTCGCAGAATCAACCGCACCCTCCCCCGTCCCAATTCCCCAGGATAGCAACGTCGAAATGACTTGGCGCGTCTTTGGCGGCGAAATGTCCGATATTCTCCTCCTCGCCCTGAAGCAACGCTGTCACAATGACGGTTATCCCACCGATAAAGAAACCCTCGCCACCCAATTTCGCTTACATTTGCATCGAGGAATTGGCTACTTAGCAGGCGATCCAAATATCAAGAAAATTGAAGATTTAATTGAACTAGTGGTTAAAAATTGAAAGGATATTAGTTGACTGTTAACTGTTCACTGTTAACTGACAATTAATATTATGCCTGAAACGCTAGAAATCGAGCGTCATAGAGCTGCGATCGCTCGCACTGACATATCTCGCCCCGTGCGATTGGCAATAGAATGGGCAATCCTGAATCCAGACACCACTTTTTTTGACTACGGTTGCGGCTACGGTGGCGATGTCTGGCGAGTAAAAAACTTAGGTTACACCAGCGCAGGCTGGGACCCTTACTACTATCCCGATGTACGACGCATCGCCGCCGATGTGGTCAACTTGGGTTATGTCCTCAACGTCATTGAAGACTCAGAGGAACGCCGTCAAAGCTTGATCCAAGCTTGGGAACTCACCGGGAAAGTTTTAATTGTCGCTGCTCAAATACTGATTAACGTTCCCAGCAAAACCCAACTTGCTTACAATGATGGCATTGTGACGCGCCGCAATACTTTTCAGAAATATTACGAACAACAAGAACTCAAAACTTATATTGATGAAGTTTTAAATGTAGATGCAGTACCCATAGCACTAGGCGTTTACTTTGTTTTTCGAGATGAGGCGGAAAAAGAAAGTTACAAAGCTATCCGCTTCTTTTCTACCACCTCTACACCGCGAGTCCGCATTCCCACTAAACGCTTTGAAGACTATGAAGAACAACTGCAACCCTTAATGGCTTTTTTTACCAAGCGCGGTAGACTACCTGTTAAAGGCGAATTGGAAAATGAACAGGAATTACTGAGCGAATTTGGTAACTTTCGCCGCGCCTTTGGTGTAGTTTTGCAAGCGACTGATGAAGCAGAATGGGATGCGATCGCTTACCGTCGTTCTCTAGATATCCAAGTTTATCTCGCCCTCACCCACTTTGATAAACGTCCTGCATGGCAGAAATTAGCGCCAGAAATACGTCACGATATCAAAGCCTTTTTTAGTAGCTATGAAGAAGCGTGTCTTGTAGCCGACCAAAAGCTTTTCAGCTTAGGTAAATCTGGGGTGATTCAAACTGCTTGCGAAAAAAGCAAAATTGGTAAACATACACGCGGTGCGCTTTACGTCCATGTTTCGGCATTAGCTGCACTTGACCCTATACTACGAATTTGTGAAGGTTGCGCTAGCCGTACTATTGGGCGTGTAGATGGAGCCACATTGATCAAATATCACACTGATAAGCCGCAAATATCCTATCTGTTTTACCCTGACTTCGACACTGATCCCCACCCAGCGTTAAAAGCCAGCATAGGTATTGACTTAAAAACCCTATTCATAACTCACCGAGACTACGAAACTAGGGCAAATCCGCCGATTTTACACCGTAAGGAAACATTTGTTACCAGCAACTACTCAGGCTACGAAGAATTTGCTAAACTCACCCAACAAGAACAGCAATTAGGATTACTCAATAGCAAAAGCGACATTGGTACGCGTGAAGGTTGGGAAAAATGCCTTGCTGCACACGGAGTAGAAATCAGAGGGCATCAGGTTTATTCCATTAAGGAAAATTAATCAATAATGACACTGTTAGAGTATTGCTGATACGTATCTTAAATCAAGAAAATCTTAGCAGGTTTGTGTGCTTACACGAAATTAGACAGCAGTTATGGCAAGATAACTGCAATTGAATTAAATAAAAAGGAATCTTCCAGATTGTGCAAGTAAATAAATCGCTGCTACGAATTTTTGGCAGCCCGAAAATGGGAGCTTTGTTATTTCTGGGCTTTTCATCAGGGTTGCCGTTATATTTAACCAGTCAGACATTACAAGCCTGGTTGACCAAAGAAGGAATTAGCTTGGCTGCGATCGCCGCTTTTAGTTTAGTCAAGCTACCCTATTCTTTAAAATTTCTCTGGTCGCCTTTAGTAGATAGATTTGTACCGCCTTTTTTGGGGCGGCGTCGAGGTTGGCTGGTAATTACACAAGTAGCATTACTATTAAGTATAGCTGCAATGGCACTACAACACCCATCCCAAGGGCTACAACCTTTAATAATTGCTGCTGTAGCCGTTGCTTTTTTTAGCGCCAGCCAAGACATTTTAGTTGATGCTTACCGCACTGATGTAGTGGAAGTAGAAGAAAGAGGTGCTGGAGCATCTATTTACTTATTAGGTTATCGCATTGCCATTCTCGTAACCGGTTATGTGACCCTATTTTTGGCAGATAGAATGCCTTGGCAAGCCGTTTACTTGTTGATGTCGCTGTTGATGCTTGTAGGGGTGGTAAGTTCTATTTTTGCACCAGAACCAGTCCTACGCGATCGCCCGCCTCAGACTTTATCTGCCGCCGTTAAATTACCCTTCATTGAATTTTTCCAGCGTCATGGCTGGCTACAAGGATTTTTAATCCTGATATTCATTGTTATTTACAAGTTGGGGGATTCTTTACTAAAGAATGTATCCACACCATTTTTGTTAAATAAAGGCTTACATTTCACTCAAAGCGACATCGCATTTCCTGGTGCATTAGGAATTTTCGCCACTATTATTGGCACCTTGGCAGCAGGAGCAGTCATGACAAAAATTGGTGTTAATCGATCGCTCTGGATATTCGCTATCCTACAAGCTGTCGGCAACTTAGCTTTCTTTGCGTTGGCAGTAGTCGGTAAAAACTTCTATCTAATGTTAGCTGCTGTTAATATAGAACAGTTCTGTGCAGGTTTAGAAACTGCTGCTTTTGTAGCATTTTTAATGAGTCTTTGTAACCAAAGCTTTTCAGCTACACAGTACGCCTTACTTTCGAGTTTGCAAGCTTTTAGTAGAGATATTCTCACAGCTCCAGCAGGTACATGGGCGCAAGCCACGGGCTGGTCTACATTCTTTCTACTCACAGCAATAGCTGCTTTGCCGGGATTACTATTATTGCCATTCTTTGCCCCTTGGAATCCAAAGCCAGTGGTAGTATTATCCAGACCAGGATTAGACGACTAACAAGAGGATATATGGGGAATCAAGTAGTTATTGCTGTCGGCACATTTATTCTCTTACTCACTGGTTTATTACTTGGATATGTTCTGTCGCAGTTAGTTCTAGGATTTCTAGCATTTAACCTCCTAACTTTTTTCGGAACACTCAGCCTAATTTTAATTTTTGGTACACTTTATTACGTTTTATTTTGGCAGTTGCGGAGAGATCAGTCCCGGCCATCAACTATAAATGAAGAGATACGAAACCAGGTAGACGATGGTGTATCTGATAGCTATCTCAAAAACAGGCTAATCGCTAAATTATCCGGTGACACTGCGGCTGCCGAACGGTTAATTGAACAGGCAAAGGAGACTTATCCTGGGATGCCGGAGAATTGGTATTGTGAGAGAGTCCTTGACGACTTGGAGCGCGATCGCCAATAGTGCAAAAGCAAGGAGTGGGGGAGATAAGGAAGCAGGAGAAGAATAACAATGCCCCATTCCCCATTTCCATACACAGAAAATTGCTAAAATAAATCAAGAATACTTCACAAATCTTCAGCTAGGTTCTCATAAAAGTTCCTAGCTTCTTGCAATTAAAATATGGCTATTTTTCGTCAATACATCGCCCCACTGCTTGCAGTATTAGTATTTTTATTTGCCCTAGTGGCAGTCAGCGCCCGAATATTTTTACCCTCCGATATGGCAGCACCCGCACCAATTGAACAGGTGGGGGTAAGTTATCAACCTACTCCAACTTATTTCCCACCAGCAGCACATAACGCGAGCTAGCTAAGTCAATAAACATATTTAAGTGTCTGAGCAACTACTACCGGGGTATATTATTCGCCGTGGTTCCACTTTGGAGCGATCGCTGCTGCTTAAATTCATGCAGCGAACTTACGAGGATCTCTTTCCCAATGAGAATGAGGATTTTTCTCACCTAGAGCAAACAGTTAAACAATACTTTTCTAGTGATACGCCCTTGTGGTGGGTAGAAGAAGAGGGGGAGCAGGGGGAAATTCCTCTCCATGCCTCATTCCCAATTAGCAATCCCCATCCACCCATAGCCTGCCTCTGGGTGGGCAATTCTATAGATCAAGTAAATGGGAACCGTCATGCTCATATCTTTATCCTCTACGTTGTACCAGAACATCGGCGACGGGGTATTGGTAGAGCTTTGATGCGATATGTGGAAAATTGGGCTATTCAAAGAGGCGATCGCCAGATTGGATTGCAAGTATTTCAATCTAACAAACCTGCATTAAATCTTTACAATCAGTTAGGTTATCAAACCCAATCCCTGTGGATGGTAAAATTCCTGAGTGCAGAAAAATAAATTATAAAATAGCAGTAACATACTTAAGCGTCTTAGCTAGGGCGTTACTCGTTTGGATAAAACTCAACGAGGAGAATAGGAAAGTGTATAATTACGCAACTAATACTTATAAAGCTTTAACTTATTGACGCGGGGGATTATGTGTTAATCCCGAAAAGGGATTGAAATGAAATTATGTACGACGAAGACGATCTCAGCCTACTCGATATTGAGGAGGAGCTAGAAAGCCCCCTAGATAAAATAGAGCCGCTAACTGACGAATCAGTTGTGACAAAACCTGATCCAGAAGTGATGCTAGCCTTGCTGGAAAATCCCCAACCACAGCAAAGAATGTTAGCGGCGCGTGCTTTTTGTGATATAGAAGATGCGCGTGCTACCCCCTATCTGATTCGCCTGTTAAGTGATACCTGTCCCTTAGTGCGCGTGAGTGCAGCCTATGGTCTTGGACGCAATCCTAGTTCAGAGGCAGTGAGTCCGTTAATTGCTCAACTAAACAGTGATTGGAATGGCTATGTGCGTAAAGGCGTTGTTTGGGCTTTAGGAAACTGTCGCGATCGCCGTTCTTTACCGCCCCTAGCAGATGCCCTTAGAACTGACATTTCCGCAGTGCGTTTGTGGGCTGCTAGCGCCTTAGCACAAATGGCAGATGTGGGTTATGAAGCGGTTATAGGGGCAATACCACCATTAATTGAAGCCTTAGTTAAAGATCCCGTGGAAGCAGTGCGGAGTAACAGTGCTTGGGCAATTGGTCAACTGTGCCGCGAACTGCCTTCTAATGTAGTTTATGCCACAGCGATCGACGCTTTAATTCAAGCCTTTGCCGAAGACCAAGATTTAGGAGTTCGGGCAGATGCTAAAGCCTCACTGTTAGGAGTGGGTGATCCTCGTGGTTTACAGCTGATTGAAACCCTGGAACAAGAAGGATGGTTTTAATTTGGGCATTGGGCATTGGTCAATAATCATTGTTCTTCTTCCCCTGCTCCCCCTGCTCCCTCATCCCCCTCATCCCCTCATCCCCTCATCCCCAGCCCTTACTGACCATCAGCAACAGGTTTAACCAAATTTAAAAAATCATAGGGGCGTTCCGTATCATCTTCGCCCAAATATTCACCATTTTGAATTTCCAGAATAACTAGCGGAATCTGTCCAGGATTTTCTACCTTATGTAGGGTTGCTGCGGGAACATAAGTTGATTCGTTTCGATTTAGTAATATTTCTTTTTCTCCACAAGTCACCTTGGCTACACCAGAGACTACAACCCAATGTTCATTGCGATGATAATGAATTTGTGGTTTAATTCCGTGTCTGGGCTTAATTTCAAGACGACTAATTCTATAAGTTTCCCCCTCCTCAATTACCTGTACTTCACCCCAGTATCGTGTACCTGAATGTGGAGACAATTCGTTGATATTTGACTGAGTATTATTTTCATTGGGAGTCATAATTAATTTCTCAACCAGATGAGTATTAGTTATTTTTAAGTAATTTACCCTAAACGGGATAAACCTGGATAGGGAGATGCAGCCAGAACATTTCTATTAATGACAACTGCTCTAACTTTACTCCAGGCAACAGATCCCATCCGTGAATTTTTAAATGTTTGAATGCGTGAATTGCTTAACCCCCCGTATACTGAATCCGATAAATCCGATTATTGGCTTCTTCTGTTAGCAGTAGACTACCATCTGGTAACACGAGTAAACCTACTGGCCGTCCCCAAGTGGTTGGTACAGAAGGATTTAGCAAAAATCCTGTGAGAAAATCTTCGTAGTAGCCTTGCGATCGCCCTTTAGCATCGAAGGGAACAAACACAATTTTATAACCAGTACCGCGATCGCGGTTCCAAGAACCACGAAAAGCTACAAAAGCACCGTTACGGTATTTTTTTGGAAACGTTTTACCATCATAAAACTGCAAACCCAATGCTGCTGAGTGCGCCTGGAATAAGACATCTGGCGTTTGGGTACGGGCTGCTAAGTCGGGGCGTTTACTTTTGCCATTGGTCTTTTGGCGCGGATCTAGATTGTTTGGTGTCAGATAAGCATAAGGCCAGCCATAAAATGCCCCCTGTTTAACGCGTGTCAGATAATCTGGAACCAAGTCATCACCGATTCCATCGCGTTCGTTGACAGTGGCATAAAGTTCCTTAGTGACAGGATGAAACTCTAAACCAACAGGATTACGCAAGCCGGAAGCAAAAGTTTGCTGCTGGGAACCATCCAAATTCATTACCTGTACTGAAGCCCGTGGTAGACGTTCTTCATCGACATTGGTTCCTGAACCTACTGAAACATATAATTTATTGCCATCGGGCGAAACAACAACATTGCGCGTCCAATGGTTGTTATAACCTTGAGCAGGCAAGTCGGCGATCTTTTCTCCTTTGTCTGTAATTTTATTTTGACCTTTCTTATAAGGAAAACGTAGTACAGCATCTGTGTTTCCCAGAAAAAAGGAATTACTTGCAAAAGCCATACCAAAAGGTCTATTAAGTCCATTGTCCCTACTAGCAAAGGTTTCTCGAACGTCAGCTACGCCGTCACCGTTGCTGTCACGCAACAGACGAATGCGATTTTGCCCGGTTTCAGTCACCAGGACATCACCACTGGGAGTTAAAGCTAGCCAGCGTGGGGCATCTAAACCTTCTGCAAAGACGTTAACTGTAAAGCCTGGTGGTACGCGCAGCACTGGGTTTTCCGGAATGGGCACAACTTCAGGTCGCTTAGAGGCACTTTCTGTTGCGAAGGGTGCTGGTAAATTCTTCAGATTTATCCGGATGCGCGTGGGTGAAAGTGCTTCAGTCCGAACGGTATTTTTTGACTGTGTAGAATTCTGTGTCAGTTGAGCAGAAGGTAGAGGTGTTTCTGGTGTGGGATTATCTGAGGAAGCGCGAGTCTGGTTACAGCCTGCTACCAGGGTTAGTAAAAAAACTGGCAGCAAGAAACGCGCAAAGACTTTCATGGCAGTAGACACTATGACACAATTTTCATACTTTAGACTTGATACTTAATAATTGTCGCCAGTCTAAAGTCCGATTTTTCTGAGTTCACCCGATTAACAGTTATCAATGAAAAGTTAACTGTTCACTGATTTAATTTATTTCCCCATTCACAATGCCCAATGCCCAATCTTCATAGATTAGTCAATAAAATTTTTTCAAATTCTGCTGCTGGCAATGGACGACTAAATAGAAAGCCTTGCATAAAATTACAGTTTTGTTGGCGTAAAAAAGCCAGTTCTGCTTCTGTTTCTACGCCTTCAGCAACTACATCTAAATTAAGATTGTGAGCCATTTGAATTAATGCTTTAGTAATGGCTGATTTCTGTAGATCAGTTGCAACATTATGGATAAAATAACGGTCTATTTTTAATGTATTAATTGGTAAGTTTTTTAGATAAATTAATGAAGAGTAGCCCGTACCAAAATCATCGATCGCAATTTTTACACCCAATGATTGCAATTTGCTCATAGTTGCGATCGCACTATTTACATCTTGCATAATCATACTCTCAGTGAGTTCTAGCTCTAAGTAATGTGGTTCCAAACCATTAATATCTATAAAGTTGACTACTTTCTCAATCAAACCTGGCTGATTGAATTCAATTACTGACAAATTGACAGCAAGAATTAGGGGATATATTCCAGAGTCACGCCATATTTTTATTTGTTGACAGACCCTTTTTAATACCCATTTGCCAAGTGGAACAATTAAACCTGTAGACTCTGCTAACGGAATAAATTCTGTCGGGTAAATCAGCCCTAATTCTGGACTTCGCCAGCGTAATAAACTTTCAGCAGCTACTATTTTCCCAGAAGCAATATCCACTATTGGTTGATAATAAATTTCAAACTCTTCAAAATTATGTTGGTTAATAGCGCGGTGTAAACTGATTTCTAATAACTGCATCTTTGGAGACAAGTTTTTAATTACAGTTTGAGGAGAAAAATACCTTTTTAAAGTAGCGTGCTTTTCCAATCTATTCATGATGGTACTTAATAACTCAGCCCGAGTGAAAGGCTTAGTTATATAGTCATCAGCACCCATATTCATCCCTTGGCGGAAGTCAGATTTTGCTGATTTTGCAGTGAGAAAAATAAAGGGAATTGTTACCGTTGATGGATTTTGACGTAACGCTGTTAGTACACCATAACCGTCAAGTTGTGGCATCATCATATCGCAGAGAATTAAATCGGGAACTTCGGAGATAGCCAAATCTACTCCGATTCTGCCATTAGCCGCAGCAATAGTTTCAAAATTTTCAGCTTCTAACAAATCCAAAATGTTTTCACGAACTGCTTCTTCATCTTCTATTATTAAAATCTTGGGCATAAATAACCTCAATTTATATTTTATTTGTTATGCAAAAATTGACAAAAAAATTGTACTTCTACCCATATATTTATCGCAAAGTTTTACCTAAATAGGTATATATCCGATTCTTAAAATTTTCATTTCTAATCCAATATCTAATATTAACGGTGCAAGAAAAGGATTCTAACAACGAATGGAGTTCATTAGCCCAAAGCTAGGTTTTTTGAGCATTTTCCGCACTTGTTTACTCCTGGTAGTGACAACATTTTCCGTAATAAATGTGTTACCAATTGCATAAATCTTGCAGGTGTAAATTACTGCTGGGCTGGAGGAAAGTAAATATTGCAGATGTTCTTGATTGACAAGTAACGTCCACCATATTTCCCAATATGGACGCTCAATTACATCTTGTGGCTGTAGTTCTCCCAAGTAGAGTGCTGTTTGATTAACTTCTAGCACTATATCCTTTGTTATCAGCAACCCGATAAATTGGAAGGAACTGTTGAAGATGGGGCGAAATTGTCTTTCACTCTCACGAAATAATAGTTCTACCTGTACACAAAAGGTAATATCCACAGAAACTCCAATGAGACGAGCAGGTTCGCCTGTCGTATGTTTAAGTACTATAACGCTTACTAGTAACTATTTCTACTTGAATACTTGACTCTCAACTAGAATCTGATGTTATAACTCAAAGAAACTAACACTAGTGTTACCTCTAGTTTTCTCTATTTTTCTGCTAGTTATTGGCAGAGATTTTTAGCCATGATGAAAATGACAATGTGACCTTAGTTATCTACAACTGGCAATAGATTCAACTACTATTTTGTCAGTATTAACACTGCTCTTATATAAATAAACATTACGTATTTGATGTTATGTAAAGGTATGCATAACTTCAAAAATATTGGCTTTTTTCAAGCTAGTTCCTGAAGCTATAATCATTACCATATAATAATTGGTGGAGTACTATGCTATCTGCAAGGATGAATAAACGAAGATATTCTTGCCCCGTGCTTCCATCAGTGCGATCGCATATAATTGGGCTATTTTTAGCACAAGTATCAGTAGCTTAGAGTCAATAATTGACTCTAAGCTTAGTAACCTTAAAAGTTGAGGTAAAGTTTGCATATATTTGTACGATAGCTACTATAAAAAATAGTTATTTAAAGCTTTTAGTTAAATATTTTCCAAGATTTTGACACAAAATAAGTAATAATATATAGCTTATAAATACAACAAAAAATGTGTTAAGAATTACAAAGCAGCTAATATCTAGCTAGTTGGAAATTGGGTATCGGTATTGGGCATGGGGCATTGGTTATTTCTTCCCCTGCCCCCCCTGCTCCCTACTCCCCTTGCCTCTTTACTAAAGACGCAACCGCCGTTCGCCGTAACGTAATAGCCTTTCTATAGTTACAAGCCGATTTTCCCAAACTTTGACTTGATAGGAATTTGACTTAAGCTCTTGGCTCATCAATACCCGAAATTGAGATTGGAACCGAGTTAGAGAGGCTCTCGCTACTAGTAACTTGTTAGGATTCGGGGAAGCAGCAAGCTGATTTAAAGCACTGCGTAGAACTTCTGCCTGGTTGTTAAAATCTGATATTGTCTGAACCGGTCTTTGTAGTTGGTCATTTTGGAAAACAAATTTCCATTCCCGTTGCAGCGCGGTGTAACGGATGGCGGCAGTTTGAAAAGGCTGGCGGTGAGGAATGGGTTGACTTGTTGTAGATTGAACCCTACCTTGGGTGCTACTTAAGAGTTTTTGGAGATCGTTGTTAAAATTCTCTGCGGCAAAGAGGGCATAACCACTAACTGGCAAGTCCCTTACCAACTGGAGTTGATCGAATGTTCCGATTGTTGGCAAAGAAAGTAAGCGAATTCCCGGTATTAACAAGGTAGATCCCAATTGTTTAGAGGCGATCCAGGGTTGGGCCAGTCGTTGGAAGCGAGAAGTATCTAGAGCATAAGTCATGGGAACAATTAAGTCTACATCTCCCTGCCTTGCCCAAGTTTCCCAATTTTGTTGAATTTTCTGAATTCGCTCTAGTTCTGGCAAAGGAAATACTGCAACCGATAAAATCAAATTCGGTCGCTTTTGTCTCAACATCTGTGATAATTGGGCAACAAAGCTATCAACTTGTTGGGTGCGAAATGTCGTCCACTTTTGCCACAAGTCTGGTTGACTAGGGGAAATATTTATTGGATCTACACCAGTAAGTTGCTGAAATTGCGCTCTTGCAGCTTTGCCATAGCCGTAGGTTCGGCCTGCTGATGGGTCTTGAAAAGGGTAGCGAATGTAGTCTAGCTGTAGACCATCTACGTTATAGCGAGTGGCAATTTCCTCATAGAGCTTGAGTAAATACTTACGCACTTCGGGGTTAGCTGGATCGAAGAATGGCTTAGTCTGACCAACGGGAATCATGTTGCCAAGATTATCGTAGTTTGCCCAATCGGGATGAGCCGCCAGCACTGGCCCTGGATAATCAGGGTTAAGGTTGAGAATTTGATTGTGACGTTGGTTACCAGCAGCAAAAGTCCAAACCCAAGCGTGTAATTCCATGTCTCGCTCATGGGCTAATTTCACCGCATCTGCCAGTGGGTCCCACCCACGAATTAATGGGTTTTGCTCTTTTGCAACTTGGCTCGGATAAATGGTGTAGCCAGCATTAACAGTTTCAAAAAATACAGTATTAATCCCAGCTTGAGCTAGGCGATCAAAAATCTGGGCTAGTCCTGCCTTGCTACCAGCACGAACAATTGTTCCCCGATCTAACCAAACTGCCCGAATTTCGGGTTGAGCCACTCTTTGATCAATAGGAAACTGCTGCCACAAAGTCGTTTTAGCTTTCAGCCACTGCTGACGGGCTAGAGCATAGTTTTTTTGGGCAATCAATAGGGGGAAGTTTTTGGCAATGACCTTTACCCGTGCCAAGACTTGCTCTTTACTCATGCCTAGCGCCCCCAGTTTAGTTGAGGCTAATTGCGTAGGTTGCTCCTTGAGAGATTGGGATCTGTAGGTATCCAGATGCCTAGAGGACTGTTTAGCTTCAGATGTAACTTCACTAACATTAGCCGCATCGGCTGACACTGCTAAATTAGCACTTTCCACCCGACCTATCAGATTTTCTAGCTCTTGCTGGAGAGCGATCGCTTGGTTGTTATCAATCGGATCATTGGAGTTAGGTGCAACATCCAGACGCACCGCTTGTTCTAATTGGTCAATAGCCTCTTGAGAACTTGGGGGTTTGACTATAGGAAGCGGTTTAGGTATGGGAGCAGTGGCAATGTTAGGAGGAGGAGATAAAGGAGATGAGGGGGATGAACTGCCCCTCTGCTCCCCTGCCCCCTGCCCTCCTCCCTCCTGCCCCCTCGGCGCAGCCGCCACTGTTGTCGAGCAGTTTGGGGAACCTCCTGCTACTTTTTTCATGCGATTCGATGGCGGTTGCGCTGTCAAATAGTGATTGAGAGCAGCTTTTAACCAGGCATTATCTAACGTGGCCTCTGTTGCTGTGTCTGTTCCCCAGCGCCAGCCCATAAAGGTGGAACGCTCAGTTGTTACTACTGCGGCTGGATTATCTTTGGAATTCCAAACAGCAGGAGATTCACTGCCTATATCATTAGGAATCACAACACCGCCGCGCACTTTGCCAAAGAGTTCAGTTTGATTTGCCCATTCTGAAATATTGGTTTTTGTAGGTTTGATCTGTTCTGTCTCACTGAGGCTGAATCCCCAATAACCTCCCAACAGCGATCGCAATAATTGGCGCACTCCCGGTGCTGACAGACTACCTACAGGGCCACTAGCAATCAAACGCCCTCCCTTACTCATCCATTCTTCTAGAGCGATCGCTTGGGTTGGTGTTAATGTCTCAACATTTGGCAAGAATAATACCCGGCGATCGCCCCAATCTGCCTCACTCCTTACATCAGCTAGGGGAATTACACAATATTTCACCCCTATTGTCTGCAAGCGGTCAGTTATGCCTCTCCATTGATTTGCATTTTCTTGGCTATGCACTACGCTCAATACAGGCTCTTCAGTCGCCGCCGTTGCTGACAAAATACTAAAACTATTAAAAATTAAAAAATTAAAACTTAAGATGAAGAATCCGGCTTTTTGTATTTGTGAGTTTGCCTTTTTATGAGATTTTTCCTGATTCTTCACTCCTGACTCCTCAGCGAATTAGTTATAAGGCATTACTTCTTATTTATCATCCAGCTTGACAATAAATTACCTCCGAAAAACGACTGATCTTTGACAACTAAACTTAAGCAACATTGAAAATGCATGTTTTGATTAAATCTTCAACTCCTGCTACTGGAAAAAATTTTGTATTTAGTTTGCCAGCTAATTCTTCAATACTCATATCATCTAAAAACACTAGTTCCCCGTTTTTCAACATGACATTCGGTAGCAAAATACCATCACCTAAATCCTGCTCTTGTAGATTTAAAAGCAAATCATGACCAGTTAGCAATCCAGTTACACTGATAGTTTGTCCCCAATAATCACTACATAAAGCACACATATTAACTTCTAAACCCTCAACAGAATTTAAGCGTTTCAAAATTGGTTGAAATGCTTTTTCTACGGCGTTGCCTACTATCCAAGTGAACTTTCTTTGAGGATATACTTTTGGCGGTAGTAATTCTGCTGCAACGGTGGCAAATTGCTTGATAAATAATTGAATGGAACCAACTCCGTTATCAATTTGCGGATATTCTTCATATTCAGATTCGCTGGGTAATTCCTCACCTGCAATCAAAAACCACTCATCGGCTAACCAAACAACGCTAGAACCGAGTTTTTGACGAAATTGCCGCGAGAGCATTCGCACTTGGGAAATCACTTCTTTTGCTTTTTCCCTGGTTACAGGTATGAGTTCGTCTTCTGGAGGCCGAAACCGTGTCAACCCAACTGGCACAACTGCCACCGATGCCACCGCAGGCACTTCACCACTATTAAAGGACGCTAAATCTTTGAGAGTTTGTTCCAGATGTTTGCCATCATTTATACCAGGACAAACAACTACTTGAGCATGAATTTGTAATCGCCTTTCTTGAAACCACTTGAGTTGTTGCAAGATTTGCCCCGCACGCGGATTTTTCAGCAGTTTAATTCTAACTTCCGGTTCGGTAGCATGAACAGAAACATACAACGGAGACAAGCGCATTTGCTCAATCCGTTGCCATTCTCTTTCTGGCAAATTAGTTAGGGTAAGATAAGAACCGTACAAAAAGCTCAGACGATAATCGTCATCTTTTAAATACAAGCTGGTGCGCTTACCTGGTGGCTGTTGGTCAATAAAGCAAAATGGACAGCGATTGTTGCATTGAATTAAGCCATCAAATAGGGCAGTTTCAAATTCTAGTCCTAAGTCTTGATCGTAATCTTTTTCTATTTCCAGACTATGAGTTTTACCAGCAGCATCTAAAACTTCTAGTTCCAAAACTTCATCAGCACACAAAAACTGATAATCAATTAAATCACGGGGACGTGTACCATTGATAGCAACGATCGCATCCCCAGCTTCAAAGCCAATCTCTGCGGCTATTGAGTCTGGAAGAACCTTGGTAATTCGGGCAGGATTAATTGTACTCATTGGGTAGGGGGCATTGAGAATGGGGCATTAGTCATTTGCTTCTTCACTAATGACTAATGACCAATGACTAACGACTATTATGAATTATCCTTTCCATCCTGCTGCGATCGCAGCTAAAATAGCACTGCCGAATGCTAATCTATACCAAACGAAAACTAAAGTGTTTTTAGTTGCTAAGTATTTGATCAAGAATGCAATTGATAGGTAGGAAAAAATCAAGGTTGAAATAATCCCTACAATCAACAGTCCAACAATATTATCTGGCAACTCGTGGGCTTGAAATAATTTAAATATTTTCAAACTCTTATACAGCGTTGCAATGGTAAGAGTTGGAAACCCTAACAAAAACGAGAATTTTGCTGCTGTATCACGTTGTAATCCTAAAAATAAACCAGTTGTCAACGTTGAGCCAGAACGAGAAACACCCGGAATCAAAGCAAGTGTTTGTGCTAATCCCACTAAAATACCATCCCGAATCTGCAATGAATCAAAATCTCGCTTGCGAGTGCCAATTTTTTCTGCCAAAGCTAGTAGAAGTGCCATAATGATTGACATGATGGCAATAATTAATGCACTTTCTGGTATAACGTCTTTAAAAAGAAAACCGAAAAATAAGGCAGGTATTGTTCCTATTACAATACCGACAAGAATTTTCCACTCTTCACGTTGCCAGTCTTTGTCTTTTAGTGCTTCCATTCCACCTTTGACAATACTATAAATCAGCGACCAAAAATAGCCCACAATTGCGATAACGCTGCCAAATTGAATTGCATCGACAAAATCTTTAGAACCTAGTTCTTTCCAGCCAAATATTTTTGTCACAATCAGAAGATGTGCTGTGCTGCTGATTGGCAAAAACTCTGTAATCCCCTGAACAATACCCAAAATAAAAGCTTGAATAAACTCCATCAATTAATACCTTTTTCCTGTTCTAGACATCATTACTTAGTTGATGACAATGTTATTTTATATACTTTTTACTGCACCTGATATTGGAGAAAATTCCACTTTACTAAATCAATAACATCATCCAAGACGCTGGCCATGTTCTTACACCCACATCAATAAGTCAACGAAATTTTGGCAATTCATCAAACTTTAATATTCAGCGATTGATGCCATTGACTTTTTACCCTTTACATTCACATATATCTGTAGTTCTTTGTAAATGCGAACTACAAAGGAGTTTTGTACATAAGGCAACTTGAGTGAATTAGTCTGGTACAGAATGTTTTGTTTGGTTTGCAGCTACGCTCCCCGAAATTTCAGTATAATTACAATGCCAGAGGCAATCCCCCAGGGGGGGATTTTAAAATGTGATATCTTAAATAAAATAAAGTTTAGTAACAAATATTAAAAACTTTGATTAATAATACACTGTCCTCCTACACTGCTTCTACCCCTTCTATTGATACAGAGTTAGATTTAACTGTTACTGGGCACAAAGGTATCAGGGAATTGGAATCTACACTTTCCTTTTCTCCCTCTCTTCCCTTATCTATTTCTGCCCAACAAACTTGGTTAGTGTTTGCGGCGGCAGTGTTTTTGGTAACAGTACCAGTATTTGTAGAAGCGCCAATAGTGCGATCGCTACCAAGTCTAAGTTTAGCGCTGACAGCATTTTGGGTGTGGCTAAGTTTTACCTTAATGTCACGGACTGCAACTTATGTATGGGGAGATTTGCTCTTTGGGTTTAGCTGGAGTTGGTTAGCAGGAGCGATTTACTGGGGCTGGTTACGTTGGGAACCAGCATGGCATCTACCAGTGGAGTCTATAGGATTACCGTTTGCTTGTTGGTGTTTGGCGAAGAATTGGGGCAAAGTCGGTAACTGGTTTTATTTAGGTTCTTTACTCGGTACAGTCTTAACCGACGTATATTTCTATATAGCAGACTTGATGCCCTATTGGCGGCAAATTATGATAGTAGATGCAGATGTGGCACCGCAAATATTACAAAAGGCCTTAATACAAGTACAAACACCTTGGGGACAAAATTGGGCCATAGTTCTGGCCTTAGTCCTGTTGACAGTCGGAATTTTGCCTTTAGCTCGAAAGCAAAAACACTGGTATGCCTTTAGTGGCGCAGTTTTAAGCACGATTTTGGTAGATAGCCTATTTTTGTTAGCTGCGATCGCAGCCTAAAAATATTAAAAAATTATGTAATATCAAAAC
The DNA here is from genome assembly GCF_036919495.1 of Nostoc sp. Classification (GTDB taxonomy): domain Bacteria; phylum Cyanobacteriota; class Cyanobacteriia; order Cyanobacteriales; family Nostocaceae; genus Nostoc. The sequence continues at coordinate 10,537 of NZ_JBALBZ010000206.1, read as the reverse complement.
CGAAACTTTTCTAGCCCAGTCTACGGTACATCAAAAATGATGCTGTAGATGATTAACAGGTTAAGAAATATTACATAACAATTCATTACTATCAACTCATCCTGCTAGGGTTTGCGGTATTAGGCATCGAACGATTTCATCTATGGTTGGGAGCTAGAATCAGCCACGGCGAAAAGATTTCGTCTAGTTGGGAATGCTCAGGATCGTGGATAGAACCGTATTGCAGCTATCAGTCACTCTTACCACAATAAAAATTTTTGGCAAAAGTACAGTCAAACCCAGTAACGGCAAATATTGTGGATATTAATACGCTGTATATTAGTTTCTGATGACTGCTGTGTTGATTAAGCTATCAGGTTTTGTCCTTTGTCCTTTGTCCTTTGTCCTTGGCGCTCTGACTAATGACTAATGACTCATAACTAATGACTGCTGTTAGCTTAAAACTTTTATTTCTGTTTGATGGAAAGAGGTAGAAAATCGTGAAAGAATTGGCGCGTTTATTAACAGTGTTTAGCTTGTTACTTAGTTGCTGGGGATGGCTGGGAACAACTCAGATAGCCCAAGCTGCTAGTTTCAACAGTTTTGCATTTCCTCAAGTCCCAATTCTGGCAATTGAGCGGCAGAATCGGGCAGATGCGAAGCTAGGAACGGAATTTGGTAAAAAAATTGATTTGAATAATACCAACGTCCGAGCTTTCCAACAGTATCCAGGGCTTTATCCCACCTTGGCTAAGAAAATCATCACAAATGCTCCCTACAAAAATGTAGAGGATGTATTGGATCTTCCAGGATTGAGCGATCGCCAGAAACAAACCCTGCAAGCCAACTTGGATAAGTTCACCGTGACAGAACTAGAACCTGCCTTTAACGAGGGAGACGATCGCTTTAACAACGGTATCTATAGATAACTGCACGTTGCAGCTAATGTAGCAAATAGCAGCCCACTCCTAATTCTAGAGAGTGGGACATGATATTGAGTTATGAGTTAGGAGTTATGAGTTAGGAGTTATGACTTTTTAACTCCTCACTTCTAACTCATAACTTCTAACTCCTCACTTCTAACTCCCCCATTACCTTGTCTCAGATAGATATTCCTAGCCAATTTGATGTCTTAGTAGTCGGCGCTGGTGCTGCTGGACTATACACAGCACTGTGTCTACCAAATTCCTTGCGAGTCGGCTTGATTACCAAAGAAACTGTTGCTTTATCCGCCAGTGATTGGGCGCAAGGCGGTATTGCCGCAGCAGTTGCCCCGGAAGATTCTCCCACGCTACACATTGAAGATACGATCCGGGCAGGTGCAGGTTTGTGCGATCGCACAGCTGTAGAATTTCTCGCCCAACTTGCCCCTAACTGTATTCAATCCCTAGTTAACTTGGGAGTTGCTTTTGACCGTCATGGTCAAGCCTTGGCTTTAACTTTAGAAGCTGCCCATTCTCGCAACCGGGTTCTCCACGCCGCAGACACTACAGGGAGGGAAGTTATCACCACCCTTGCGGCGCAAGTATTACATCGCCAGAATATTCAAGTCATTCAGCAAGCTTTGGCTTTGAGTTTGTGGATTGAACCCGAAACTGGTCGCACTCAAGGAATCAGCCTGTTTTATCAAGGTAATATCACATGGGTAAAGGCTGGTGCTGTAGTATTGGCAACTGGTGGTGGCGGTCAGGTATTTGCCCAAACCACTAACCCGGCGGTGAGTACGGGTGATGGAGTAGCGATCGCATATCGGGCTGGGGCTATCCTCCGCGATTTAGAATTTGTACAATTTCATCCCACAGCCCTCACCAAACCTGGTGCCGATCACTTTCTCATTAGCGAAGCTGTACGCGGCGAGGGCGCACACCTTGTCGATAACGAAGGGCGGCGTTTTGCCTTTGACTACCACCCTGCGGGTGAACTCGCACCCAGAGATGTAGTAAGTAGAGCCATTTTCAGCCATTTACAACGTACTGCCGTTGATTTAGCTACTGCCCATGTGTGGTTGGATATGCGCCCCATACCTGCCGACAAGATTCGTCACCGCTTTCCCAACATCATCAAAGTTTGTCAGCATTGGGGAGTTGATGTCTTCCATGAACCAATTCCTGTGGCCCCTGCTGCCCATTACTGGATGGGTGGGATTGTCGCGGATTTAATGAATCGCACAAATGTTCCCGGTTTGTACGCGGTGGGTGAAACTGCTAGTACAGGTGTGCATGGGGCAAACCGCCTTGCCAGTAATTCCCTGCTGGAATGTATTGTGTTTGGGGCCCAGATGGACAAAATTGAGTTGGAAAATATTGGGCTACCGTCAGAAACACCAGTACTACCATTACAGAAATTTAGTGCTGATGCTAGTGAGTGGCACATCCAGCAAGCACAGTTAGAAGCACTCAGGGAGAAGTTACCACGTTTAGTGTGGGAAAGTGCTGGTATTTGTCGGGAGCAATCAAAGTTAGAAACTGCGATCGCTACTATTGAATCTTGGCAGCAAGATTTCGCTATCCTGCCTTTAAGCCAATTCTTGCTTGCTTTACGTCCCGCAGAACCAGCTAGTTTTGACATCCCAGATGTTGAACGGCAATTGAGACTTTGGGCAGAAACCCGCAATTTATTAGATGTAGCTGATTTAATTCTCAAAAGTGCTGCTTTTAGAACCGAAAGCCGAGGTGGACATTACCGTTTAGATTATCCTCAACCAGATCCAAATTGGCAAGTTCATGCACTTGTTCAAACACATCATTGGTGGAAATCTCCACTATTATCTTGATTGAAGTTTCCCGAACAGGCTTCTAACAAAGGCTTTTAATCCCTTCTCCTGTGGTCGCAGCGCTTAGGATGGGTGAGCTTTTAGGTCGCTATCACTAGGCGGTGAAAGGGGAAATTTCAGTCCACTTGAGTGACAGTAGTTTTTAACCTATAACTTAATGACAATGCCTTCAGGCATGGAGTCAATTTAAAATCCAAAATTGCTATTAGCGGGTGCCGCTACCATGCTGACTGTCGGGACCACCATAATTTGGTGGGATATAAATGTCTTTTAAATTTTCAGAATTCACTTTGCGAGCAATTGAGGTGTTACTGCTAGTAGCGCCAAAAGCATTAGCACTTGTAGTACTAAACATACCTGTGCCAGTGGCAATTTTCGGTATTAGTATGTAAGCACTTATACAGAATATTATAAACGTTGTGATTCGGAAGTTAGTCTTCATGGCTTTCAGTAAATTTACTATTTTTTAATTTAAAAAACGTTTTTTTATTTTCTACCGTATATTTGCTGGCTTTTGTAAAAAAATAACTTTATTAAATTAATTTAATATTGTTGCTGGTGTAAAAGTAATTATGGGAAACGCTTGTAAATTAAGCTTTATCTGCTCATATTAAATAATTTATCTACTTAAGTGATATTCTTAAATATGTCATTTTTGCATCAGTCTAAAGTTAGATATCTTGATAAGATATAGTAAGTATTTTGTCTAGACTACTATTTATTAATAATATATTAAAGCTTATAAGTATAAACACTATATTTACTGGCTAACAACTCAGAAAAATATTAAGTAATACTTAATTAAGAGTATATTTAAAATTTAATTATAGTAAAAATATATAAAGTTAGAGTAAGGTAATTACTATACCATAAGGATTTTCAAAACTATGAATCGAGTAAATACAGTATATTTTTATTAGTAATAATATTGACAAAATTAATTTGCTAGTTACCTCTGATGACTAATACCTTTTTCACCTATGTTCTTAGGTTTAGTCTCAGGTAAAAAGGCCTAACTAGGTCTCTATCTTGCCTAAAAAACCACTTTTTAGCATGCCATACTTTTTCAAGATAGTGCCTTGGACATACCTCCAGTCGTCATTGCTAATTTAAGCTAATTTAAAGGTAAAAATTGTGAAAAAAGTGAAAAAAATCTGGAGGCTTGACTCTTGACTAATTAAGCAAACTCGTAGCGATTTTTACCCTGGTGCTTGGCACGATACATTGCTGCATCGGCTTGTTTCATTAAAGTTTCACTATCTTGACTGTTGTATGGATAAACACTAATGCCAATACTGGCAGAGACTCGGATTGCATAGCCGTCCAAGACAATTGGCTTGCTAATACTAGTTAAAATTTTTGCGGCGATTTTAGCAGCTATTTGAACATTAGGAATTGCGCGTAAAATCACAGTAAATTCATCACCACCCAAACGAGAAACTGTATCACTAGCACGTAAAGAGTTGCTGAGTCGTTCCGCGATAGTGATTAGCAAGCGATCGCCTACCTCGTGCCCCAGAGTATCATTGATTTGCTTAAAGCCATCTAAATCAATAAACAGCAGGCCTAACACTAAATTGTTGTGTTGCGCCCAACATAACGATTCGCAAAGTTGTTCGGCAAAAAATTTGCGATTAGATAGACCTGTGAGCGGGTCGTGATAAGCTAAGTGGCGCAAGTGGTCTTCTTTGAGTTTTAGTTCCTTGTTAGACCGAAAGAGTTCAGCAGCAGTAAGTTTTAGCTGTTCTTCCATGAGCTTGCGCTGAGTAATATCTCGAATGACCCCAACTAAAAAGAAATTGCCAGCTGAGTCTTTATGGAGCGATCGCTTAGTGGCAATTTGATGAGTCTGACCATCTGCATTGGTAAATTCTTCTTCATGTTCCTGGGGTTTTTGAGTCCTGAAAACAAGCTCATCCTGCTGTCGAAACACATCGGCTTCATGTTTAGGGAAAAAGTCATAGTCTGACTTTTCAATTAACAACTTATTCGGATAACCGATAAATTGACAATACGCTTCATTTAAAACAATCCACTGATGTTGTTCATTTTTTACAAAAATTGGATCGGGAATCGTGTTGATTACATTATGCAAAAATTCTTTAGAACGTTTCCCCTCTTCTTGCATGTGGGCAATATTACTGGTAATCCAAATAGCTGAACTGCCAAAGCTTAACAGTGAGGGAATGAGCGGTATCCACCAACCAAATAAGAAAGCAAGGTACGCACTCACGGTCAATACCAAGCAAGAAACTAGGATGCTAAGGATGCTCTTAGTTGCGTGTCGTATCCGCAATGTCGTAACAGTTCCCAGATAAGACCAGATAAAAATCCACAAGTTTTCCAATAAGTCAGGCCAGACCTTGAGTAATGGTCGTCCTTGTAGAGCAGCTGAGATTAACTCACTAATAAAATAAGCTTGCAGTTGAATACCAGGTACAAGCTTTGCCGTACCCATTAGACTGCTGGAGTAGGGAATGAATACAAAATCCTGGATACTGGGTGCAGTGGTGCCAATAAGTATAATCCGATCTTTGATTAAGTTTTCTCCGACTTTATCTCCCAGTACATCTCTCATCGATACCTGGCGAAAACTATAAAATTCTCCACATAAACTTTGACATTTGGGTTTGGGAAAATTAGTCAAAATTTGGTAGCCTTTATCATCAGCTCCCACATAGCCACCATCATTAGCCTCAAAACGAGTAAATACTGCCTTACCCAATTGCAAATACTCAGGGTTGTTTTTTGCTTTGGTGGGAGTAATATTTTCTGACTTTAAATACAATAAAGCCAACTTCAGAGCAAAACTTTCGTGTACCTGATTATTAACGTGCCAATACAACAAACTGCGACGTACTTTACCATCAAGATCGTATAGCAAATTGTTAAAGCCCACTTGATCCTTATTTAGCCCCAGTGGAGGTGAAACATTAACGTTTTTGACATTTGCCAGTAACTGAATACCAATCAAGTTGGGTATTGACTTATAAGTATTACTAAGTTTTTCATTACCAGGCTCTACTGGCAAATCTCGGTAGATATCTAAGCCAATAGCACGGGGTTTGTGGACGTTCAATTTTTCTAACAACTGGGCAATATTCGCATCTGGAATCGGCCAGGAACGTACTTCCTTTAAATCGGCTTCATCAATCGCTACGATGGTAATACGCTGCTCTGGCGGTTCATTTGGACGTAAGCGGAAAAATTGATCCAAACCTGCCAACTCTAAAGATTCTAATAAACCGATGGAGTGCAAAAGCAGGACGCAGAATGCAACAATGGCGGCAGTAATCAATTCTCTGTGTCCTCGACCAAGCGATTGTTTCAGTTTAAAAATTAACTTCACAAAACGCTTGCCTAGCTGTTGATTCATTCCCATTACACTACTGGGGAGAAATATTCTCTATTTGCTATAGCTATTAACTATCGGATTAACATAGTTCAAGGGGGAGCTAAATAGAGTTTCTAAGAGTTTTTCAATTTAGTAAGGTTGTTCAAGATATCGTGGCACTTATGATGTATTAACATATATTAAGACCAATTATTTGGCCAAACAGCAACTGAGACTTATGTGGCTATCAGCACAAATTAAGTATAAATATTCTTGAAAGTGAGTTCAGTTGTGGGGTAGGCAGTGTTTGACTGAGCGATCGCGCTGAATTCTTGCCCGCCTTTGCTTAGTGGGCGGGCGAGACGACGACTCCACAATAAATTATTGGATATTTTTTTTTATCTGAAGTCCCTAAGCTATTTCTAGCTTAAGTTGACACCAATGGATATTGGACAACACCTATTATCTATTACCAAAAACAAAAAAGCCAACTGGAAACAGACTTTGCTGTATTCATCCAGTTGACTGGGTGTGAACTACACCGTAACACTAGATCGATTAGTTGAAATACTTAAAGTTCCGAGGGCCCGTGTAACCAGAAACTTTCGCTAGTTCTTCTAGGTTTTGGACTCCGCTATAGCTTTTACCATTGATGATCCAAGTGGGGAAGCCTTCAATTTTTGCGGCTTTACACAGTTCTGGTTGAGCTTTGAGTCCGTCAGAAGCGCACTCTACCTTAACATCCTTGTTGATTACTTCCTCTGCTTCTTTACCAAAAAGCAGCTTTTGTTCATGGCAGTGAGGACACCAGTAAGCGGTGTATTCCTTCGCGCCTACCTTTGCCAGATAACGTGCTAAGGCTATTTCTGCCTCACCAGAAGTCGTAGTAACTTCCCAACCGAACGCTGGGTTAGGATCTCCTTTGGAAGTAAAGGTAATTTTTGTGGGTTGTCCTGGAATTTCAGGTGTAACATCTGATTTATTCACGCCAGCATAAACGCCTAAAGTGCCAATCAGCGTCACCATCCCCACAATCAGGGCAGTAAAGAAGATTTGTCCAATATCTTCCCAAGTCCGACCGATAATCGTTAGTACCAAAAGACTCACAGAGAACAAAGCTGAACCGATACAGTAAGGACAAATAGCTTTGATTTGAGATGCTAGCACGTACATTAAGTAGCCGCTAAAGACAGACATTGCGATCGCACCTGCTAGCAGCAGCAACCACGTCCAATTTTCTACTTGCTTGCGGCTATTCTTTTCCCCTGAGTTGAATGCCAAGGGAGCCAAAGCAAATATCACCATACTGGTATATGCCAAAAACCCAAACAAAGCTAATGGCTGACCAAAAACCGTTGCCCAAGGGCTGGAAAGTACATCATTACAGCCCTTGACACCAGCCTGTGCCACACAAGCTGCACTGCCTCCTGTTAATTTTTCTATGGCAAGATAACCTGTTATCAGGGCACCACATCCAGCGATCGCGGCAATCAATGGACGTGACCATTTATGAATCCAAGGAGTAGAACGGCGGCGAATCATAAATATTAGGGGATGGGGAATGTTAAAAGTTAGGAGTTAAGAGTGAGGAGTGAGGAGTTAAGAATCAGGAATTAGGAACAATTAATTTAAAATTCATAACTCCTGTACAGACGCGATTAATCGCGTCTGTACTCCTAACTCTCTTTCCCCACTCCCTAAGAATGTAACTTTACTTGTTCTGCTGATTTCTTTTCACTTTTGGAGTTCCAATTGCGACGTGCAGCTTCGACAAATTGACTGACGCGAATTGGGTCAATTGGTTGCTCTATACGTCCGTGGCGTTTCAAAGAACTGGAAACTATGACACCATCTGCTGCTTGCATCAATGTATCAATATTTTCCCAATTCGCCCCACTACCGATGAACACTGGCGTGCCAGCTGCTGCACCACAAGCTAGTTCCAAATCTTCTAAGTTAGGTGGACTACCAGTAGCCCAACCAGACAAAATTACTCCGTCTGCTAAACCCCTTTCAATGGTATCTTTCACAGCGACTGTGAGATTTGGAGAACTCAAAGGACGGGCGTGTTTCACCAACACATCGGCCAGGATTTTAACATCACAGCCTAACTCCCGTCGATAGCGGAGTAGTTGATGGGCTTCTCCCTCAATTAATCCTTGATCGGTTGCCATCACTCCTGTGAGAACGTTGACGCGGATGAATTGCGCCTGTACACAGCTAGCGATCGCCATTGCACTTTTGCCATCGTTTCGCAAAACATTTAAGCCTATAGGCAAAGTCACCAAATTTTGTATCCGTTGCACCACAATGGTCATGGCACTCACAACCACCGGATCGACTTGGTTTTTGGTAAACGGCGCGTCAAAAAAATTCTCCACAATCAGCCCGTCAACCCCTCCACTTGCCAGGGCGGCGGCTTCTTGTTCGGCACGGTCAATCACCGCTTTTAGGCTACCTCCCCAACGAGGTGAGGTCGGCAGTGGTAGCAGGTGAACCACGCCAATAATCGGTGAGCGAGTTTTAAATAATTGATATAAGTCCACGTCTTTAATCCGCCTCGCGGAGTCCAGAGTCTAGAATTTTTTGACTATTGACTGTATGACCCTTGACTCTTGACTTTTCATTAACTAGTCAAATGTGTTTTATGATAGTCGGTTTATTGCCTCCTTCCTAAGATGGAAATTGGCCTCCAACCTCCCATAAGATATGTTAAGATAAAACTTGGCTACAAGAGGAGTTTGCCACTCACTAGATGCAAGGCAGCTTTCCGTGGTTTAGGCGTCTTGTCCGCGCCCAGTCGTAGGACTTGCCAATCGCCAGGCTAGCATTACTGCTTTATAAGCGTAGTCGCTTTCGTCGATTTCCCGGAGGGTAGCGACTTCTCACAACAAGCCCTTTGGGCGGCTTCCCGATGGGTAAATTAACAACGCACACGCTATGGTAATGTAAAATACCAATAGGCGAATTGTTAAAAAAGATTACAAGTGTCAAATGTACCCAAAGACACTTCAATTTACCCTGGGGAACAGATTGATAGGAATATCATAACATGACCTCTATTTTTATTTATTAATAGGGTTATGACACGAACAGTTATTGACAGTGGATATTTGCCACTGCGCTGTTTTCATGAGGATGCTGATAGCAAAAAAGCTTAATTTTGCGCCAGAATGTTTGATTACAGGAAGAAAAAAATGAAGATTTTTTCAAAATATGGGTGACAAGCCAACAATTGCCATTTCTCACCTGGGCTGTGAGAAAAACCGAATTGATACAGAACACATGCTGGGAATGCTCGTAGAAGCAGGCTACGGTGTAGATACAAATGAAGAGTTAGCCGATTACGTTATTGTTAATACTTGTAGTTTTATTGAAGCAGCCCGGCAAGAATCTGTCAGAACTTTGGTAGAACTGGCAGAGGCAAACAAAAAAATCGTAATCACTGGCTGTATGGCGCAACATTTCCAAGAACAACTTTTGGAAGAGTTGCCGGAAGCAGTAGCGGTGGTTGGTACAGGTGATTATCACAAAATTGTAAATGTAATTGAGCGTGTTGAACTTGGCGAACGGGTTAAACAGGTTAGTATCGAACCAACCTACATCGCCGACGAAACTACACCGCGCTATCGGACTACAACCGAGGGCGTAGCTTACCTCAGGGTTGCGGAAGGATGTGATTATCGTTGTGCATTTTGTATCATTCCTCATCTTCGAGGAAACCAGCGATCGCGTACTATTGAATCTATAGTCGCCGAAGCAGAGCAGTTAGTTAGTCAAGGGGTAAAGGAAATTATTTTAATTTCCCAAATCACCACTAATTACGGTTTGGATATTTACGGTAAGCCAAAATTAGCCGAATTGCTTCGCGCTTTGGGGAAAGTAGATATACCGTGGATTAGAATGCACTACGCTTATCCCACAGGACTGACCCCAGATGTGATAGCGGCGATCCAAGAAACACCCAACGTCTTGCCTTATCTGGATTTGCCCTTGCAGCATTCTCATCCAGAGATTCTCCGCGCCATGAACCGTCCTTGGCAAGGACAGGTAAATGATGGGATTATAGATCGCATCAAAACGGCGCTACCAACAGCCGTACTGCGGACAACATTTATTGTTGGTTTTCCAGGAGAAACAAGCGAGCATTTTGAGCATCTACTAGAGTTCGTTGAGCGGCATGAATTCGATCATGTTGGTGTCTTCACCTTTTCCTCTGAGGAAGGAACTCCAGCTTACAAGTTGCCAAATCAGTTGCCCCAAGAGGTGATGGACGAGCGCCGATACCAACTGATGGAACTCCAGCAACCGATTTCTCAAAAGAAAAATCAACAGGAAGTAGGCAAAATCGTCGATGTCCTGATTGAGCAAGAAAATCCTGAAAGTGGTGAATTAATCGGTCGTTCAGGTAGATTTTCCCCAGAGGTTGATGGCCTGGTGTATGTCAAAGG